>NZ_JCAUAW010000026.1:0-81285 GCF_059692155.1 Paenibacillus sp. JT22N1 | reverse complement strand
TAAAGAGTTGAAAAACATTCAATCCACAGATGGAAACGGTGGTATTGGAACAGCAAATAAATACCGTATCTCTGTGGCAACGAATGTAGTTGGAGGCGTAGCCGTAGTACCGGCAGCTGGAGCTGACTTTACAGCACCAATCACAGGAACAGACGCTGAATTCTTCAATGAAGAGCACAAGTTCACCTATACAGCAGCAGTGGCAGGAACAAATTCCGCAGAGTTTGTAGCTAAAGTAGAGAAACAAGTAGGAACAGGTGCCTGGAGCGAAATCTTCAACGTAACGAAAAAAGTTGAAGCTATCACAGCGGATACAGATCTGACTTATGAAATCCAAACGGTAAGTGATCTGGTTAATGCGATTGATACAAGCTCTGTAGCTGAAGCAACTTACGATACAACATCCGGAGATAAATTGACTGTTGCCGCACAAGAGTCTGCCGTAACAAGCAAACTTGCTAGACAAGTAAAGCTTACTGCAACAGATGGTGCGGGTAACAAAGTGGCAATCCCACAAACGATTCAATCGATCACAAGCTCTAACGGTATTGTTGCTAAAACAGACATGAACGCTGGTAAAGGTTATGTGATTGGTAACAAAGCAGGAGCAGCTTCATTGAATGTGGCATTCACCGACAACAAAGGTCAATCTGTCCTGAAAACTGTTAATGTAAAAGTGTTAGATAACGTTGTAACATCGAAGGAAGTAGTTGCTGGTAACACATCAAGAACAACTGCTGACTGGACGGCTGCTGTAACAAAAGCAACGAATGGTACAGATGGAACAGATGGCAAACCAAACGCATTCCGTTTGATGAATCTGAAAGTAACGGATAACTATGGCGTGACTTTCGAAGGATTTGAAGCACAACAATACAACTATCTGTTCGGTGTTGTCTTTACAGCTAAAGGTATTACTGGTACTGGTTCCGTAACAATTGACCAATACGGTAACATCACAGCAGGTGCTGGTGTAACTGGCTTTGATCTGGTGGCTACAACAGCAACAGGCATGTCCGTAAGCACATCTGTATTGAAATAAGCTGCAACATAAAAAAGGAGACCTTCGGGTCTTCTTTTTTAATTTCATATTGCTTAAACATGAACATTTTTCATAGTAATTTAACTGCGTTTTCAACAATTTGTAAAAAAATAAAAAATATTTTTCCGCAAAGCGCAACTTTTCTGAACCACATGCGTTTAATACTTTGAAAACAAGGAAATGATAACAAGCTTTAAAGACATATCTGTTATATTAAAATTTTTAACAAAAATAATTCTTTACGACGTATTTCGTCCATTGTATAATAAACAATGGTGTCACTATCTACCTTTATTAGTTTACTAGTTTCTAATGTGATTATATTAGAAGTCACAAGCGAACTTAGTTATAATTTATGCTCAACTCTGGAAAGGGGGTGAACAAGACAATGAGTGAATCGAGCTCAAATATGTTTACAACTAGAACAAATAAAATTAAAGATATTCAAGGAGGAGAAAAAAAGGTTATGAAAAAAAGTTTATCCGTAATTCTTTCTACAGCAATGGCATTATCTATGTTTTCTTCCGTAGCATTCGGTAAAACATCCGCTGATTTCACAGATCTTAAAGATCTTGACGCAGCTACAAAAGCAAAATTCGATGCATTGATCAGCGCAGGTATTTTTGATGGTGTGAGCGAAACAACATTTGGTCTTAAAGACGAAATGAACCGCGCTCAATTCGCAAAAGTTGCAGCTTTGATCACTGACGTTACAGTAAACAAAGATCTTAAAACTTCCAGCTTCTCCGATGTTAAATCCGATGACGCAGCTAATGGCTACGCGCTTCCTTACATCGAAGCTTTGAAAACTGCTGGTATCACTGATGGCTACGCTGAAGGTCAATACAACCCAGCTGGTAAAGTAACAAAAGAACAACTTGCTACTTTCCTAGTTCGTGTACTTGGTAAAGATGCAGACGCTAAAGCAAAAACAGGCACTGACACTACAGTTTCTGGCTGGGCTCAAGGTTATGTAGCATTGGCTCTTGAACTTAAACTTCTTCCTGCTGGCGCTGATGGCAAATTCGGTGGTCAAGCCAACGCAACTCGCGATCTTCTTTTGACTGGTGCATACGAAGCGAAAGCTCAATATGTATCCCCTGGTAAACTTTCCGTAACAGCAGCAAAAGCTACTGGTGCGAAAAAAGTTGAAGTTACTTTAAGCAAACCAGTTGATAAAGATAAAGCGAAATTTGAATTGAAAAAAGGTTCTGTTGTTATTGCTGTTGATGCAGTAGTGGATAACAAAACTGCAACTCTTACATTAAAAGATACTAAGCTTACTGAAGGTACTTACACTGTAACGCTTAGCGGTCTTGATGCAGCTACTGTAGACAAAACAACTGCTGAGTTCAAAGCTGAGAACGAAAAAGTTACTAAAATTGATTTTGCTAACGCAAGCGACACAATTGCAAAATCTTCTAAAGTTCGTATCCAAGTAAAAGCAACTAACCAATATGGTGAAAATGCTTCCTTCTCTTCAGGCGCATACACTGTATATTCCGATGCTGCAGCGAACGCGCAGTTGTCAAAAACTAGTTCAGGTGAACTTTTGCTGAAATTAGATACTAGTGGTACTGCATTCCCAACTGGTACTGGTCTTGTTCCGGTAAACATCTATGACAATGAGAACCATGTGTCAGTATCTAAAACTTTTAAAGTTGGAACTGTTCCATTCATCTCCAAAATGACACTTGGCGCAATTAAGTACTCAAATGGTAAAGCTTCACTCGGTATGAAAGGTGAAACTGCTACTTTCGATATTACAAATTTTGACCAGTACGGCAACGTAGTTGCTTATGATGCAGCTTCCGACGTAACAAACACTCGTGTTATATTCAGTGGATACGAACCAGCTTTGAAATATGAAGTTGGTGATTCTAATAGTGATGATATTACTGATGTGAAACTTTACCTAGACAATAATATCGACAAAGCATCAGAAATCTCGTTTACAGTTTATAACCAAGCGGGTTCTGGCACTGATAAAGTAAAATTGTCTTCCAGTAAAGTGGCAACAAAAATAGAAATTGGTGATATTTCTAGCCAATTAGCTGCAGGAGATGCAGATTTCTACGTACCAGTTGTTGCTTATGATGCTGAGGGTAACCAACTAAGCATTGATGATCTTGTTAGCGATCAAAACGTAGGAAGAATCAAAATTAGTTCTTCCACAGATGCGAGTGGTGTAGATAATTCAGTTCTTCAAACAAGCGGTGAGAACAGAGGTAAAGTGAAAGTTACATTACCTACTACTCTTACTTCTAGATCAATTGTTTCTGTTACAGCATATATTGCTGAGCCTAATGCGAGCAGCAACGACACAGCTACATTCACTGTTGGTGATGTTCGTGTACCAGAAAGCTTTAAAGTAGTAACGGATTCAGCTAAGAAAATTGCAGTAGGTGCGGAAAGCGCGTTCGAGATCCATGTTTATGACCAATATGGTAAGAAGTTGGAAAATCTTAAATCAACTGACGGTAACGGTAACGTAGGTACCGCAGTTAATTATCAAGTTGCTGTAACTACTGCTGTATATGGTGGTGTAGCGGTTAATACTCCGGACGGTACTTACACAGGCACAACTGTTAAGACTTTCGATGATGAGCATAAATTTACGTATCCAGCTGTAACTGCTTCTAATGCAAGCGGACAAATTACAGTTAGCATTCAAAAACAAGTTGGAGCAGGCGCATGGAGTGACATTACTTCCCCGCTTACGAAGAAAATCGAAGCTGTTACTGGAGATCTGACTTACTCCATCAACAACGTTGATAAACTTGTGAATGCGATTGATACAAGTTCTGTGACTGATTTTGTATATGATAATGATACTGTTAGTGGTGTTTCTACTGCTACTCTAACTGGTGCTCAACAAGAAGCTCCACTTACAAGTAAATTTGATAAACAAGTGAAACTTACAGCTACTGATAGTGCTGGTAACACGGTTGCAATTCCACAAACAATTCAAGCATTGTACAGTTCCAACCCTGTTGTTGCAAAAACAGATATTGATACAACAACTGGTAAAGGTTATGTGATTGGTAACAAAAAAGGAACTGCAACATTGAACGTTTCATTCCTTAACATCAAAAATGAAACTGTTCAAAAATCTGTAAACGTAAGCGTTCAAGATGATGTTCTGACATCAACAGCAGTTGTTGCTGGAAATACTACTAGATCTGCTACTGATTGGACTGCTGCTGTAACAGCTGCTACTGATGGTACAGAAGGTACAGATACTAAACCAAATGCATTTAGATTGATGAACCTGAAAGTAACTGATAACTATGGCATTACTTACGAAGGATTTGACGCACAAAAGTACAACTATCTGTTTGGTGTAGTATTCACAGTTAAAGCTGTTGCTGTTGATTCCGGTACTGTTGGTTCTGATCCAGATCATAACGTAACAATTGACAAGTTTGGTAATATCACAGCTGGAGCTAACGTTGATGGCTTCGATATTATTGCAACAACTGCAACTGGTTTGACTGCAACAACTTCCGTATCGAAGTAATACAGTCTTAAGCAGATTTATAAAAGAGAAGACCTTAGGGTCTTCTCTTTTTATTTAAGAAAACGAAAGGGGAATTAAATTGTTTGTGAAAAGAAAATTGGTTTATCTTTCAATAGTATTCATGGGTTTTAATATATTAATATCAACATCCCAAGCCGAAGCCCCAACCCCAGGCTCGTCCACCGACCCGGTGATCACAAAGAGCTACTTCGACCAGAACACCTTAAGCGAAGCAAAGGTGAAGGAGCTTGTCGCCTCCGCGATCGCGGCCAATGCTGGCGCAGGCCAGCCTGGCGGGAGCAACGGAGGCACGGGCACTTCCACGCCAGCGACAATGAAGGTTGTCCAATTGCAAAATGGACAAACGCTTCACGCCGGTGCTGGCGCCGAGTTTATCGTGCGAACAGGCAAGGTACTCGCCGTGAGCAACGATGATAATGGCATCCCGGATGTAACGGGAGGCAAAGATCTTCCAGCGGGGACAGAAGTCGCGCTGAATCATCTTTTGATCTTCCCGGCCGAAGGCCGTGGTATTAAGCCATCGCCGAAGAATACGGCGGACATCTTTGTCATGGTACGAGGAAGCTATTTATTGTTGAATGCCGACGGAAGTAAGGTTGCTCAATAAAATTTTTTGCGTATTGCACTGAATACTGCATGTATTTCATTAAAAGTCTTCTCCATAATTTTACCCAATCTGACAAGTTCTTATGCGGTTCGACTTCAGGAATCTAGCCATACTAGTGATGTACTCACATCATCGGCAATTGCTTATGGAGTGTCTTTATCACAACAAAAAACTCTAAGGAGGCGTTTGTTATGGCTAGAAGTAATAAAAAGGTGGTTCCTGAATCGAAAAAGGCATTGGATATTTTAAAGTATGAGATTGCTGCTGAATTAGGGTTGCCTGTCGGTAAACAAATGTCGCTTAATGCGGATACGGAGTTTGCGACAGAATTGGGTTCGATCCCTTCCTCTTCAATGAAAGAAGACTATTGGGGACATATCTCATCGAGAGATGCTGGGGCAGTCGGAGGAACGATTACTAAAAGACTGATTCAGAGAGCAGAAGAAGCACTATTTTCTTTATAGATGTTTATGTATTTTGGTGAATTATTCATAATTTCTTCACGGTTTGTTGCATTGACACTAGACGACAAATGACGTAAGATAACTAATTGAAGGTCAATATTTAATTTAACCTTTTCCAATCGGGAAAGGTTCATTTTTTTGTTGTCTTTATTCATGATTTACTGTTTGATTCTTATTTTTACCATTGCGGAATTCAAGGATCTTGTCAGCGCTTGAGCGCAAAAGAGGGATTCCGTTTGGCGTGAAAAGCTGCCGCTAAAGCCGGGCCCACTTTTTTTCATATAGAGGCATCGTGTAGAAGCTTTTCAAACATACTAAATGATATTAGGAGGATGAATGATATGGCGCAAGTACGTGGACGTCGTTTATTTACATCCGAATCCGTAACAGAAGGTCATCCGGATAAAATTTGTGACCAAATTTCTGACTCGGTATTGGATGCATTTCTTGCCAATGATCCGAATGCTCGTGTAGCATGTGAGGTATCTGTAGCAACTGGTTTGGTTTTGGTAATCGGTGAGATTACTTCAAGCTCTGAATATGTTGATATTCAAGCCATCGCTAGACAAACAATTAAGGACATTGGTTACACGCGTGCGAAGTATGGTTTTGACTCCCAAACTTGTGCGGTTCTCGTTTCTTTGAATGAACAATCCCCTGACATTGCACAAGGTGTTAACAGAGCCCTTGAAGCAAGAGAAGGTTCGATGTCTGATGAGGAAATTGAAGCAATTGGTGCTGGTGACCAAGGTCTGATGTTCGGATTCGCGGTTAACGAAACGCCTGAACTTATGCCTCTTCCAATCTCGATTTCTCACCAATTGGCTCGTCGTTTGACAGAAGTTCGTAAAAATGGAACTCTTCCATACCTGCGTCCTGATGGTAAAACACAAGTAACGGTTGAGTATGTAGATGATAAACCAGTTCGTGTTGATGCAATTGTTGTATCCACTCAGCATGGTGAAGAAGTTACGTTGGAGCAAATCCAAAAAGATATTAAAGAACATGTCATTAACCCAATCGTTCCAGCTCACTTGTTGGACGCGAACACTAACTATTTCATTAACCCAACTGGCCGTTTCGTTATTGGCGGACCTCAGGGGGATGCTGGTTTGACAGGCCGTAAAATCATTGTTGATACTTACGGTGGTTACGCTCGTCACGGCGGCGGCGCGTTCTCTGGTAAGGATCCAACGAAAGTTGACCGTTCCGGTGCGTACGCAGCACGTTATGTTGCGAAAAACATTGTAGCAGCTGGACTTGCTGAAAAATGTGAAGTTCAATTAGCTTATGCAATTGGTGTGGCTCGTCCTGTATCCATTGCTGTTGATACTTTCGGAACGGGTAAAGTAAGTGAAGAGAAGCTCGTAGAGCTGATCCACTCTAACTTCGACCTTCGTCCTGCGGGCATCATTAAAGAGCTTGATCTGCGTCGCCCTATCTACCGTCAAACAGCTGCTTATGGTCACTTCGGCCGTAATGATCTGGATGTTCCTTGGGAGCGTACAGATAAAGCTGAGTCTTTGAAAACACAAGCATTGGTTTAAATAATAGATGGAAAAGAAGAGCTGTCCAATTAGGACGGCTTTTCTTTATCTAAAATAATAAGAACATTTGTTTGTGTTATTTCCTTTTATTTGGTATAATATTTATATAGTCTGAAGATGCTCTAAGGTCGAGTATTATGGTATAATCATAAAAGAGCATTAAGTAAATGGATCGGGAGTGATAATGTTGGATATTGAATTGAAAGAAGCACTAACCGTGTTACTTAAGGCTGAATTATCACCAGTAATAGAGAGACTAGATGGAATTGACAATCGACTAGGCAGTATCGACGGACGATTAGATGGAATTGACAAGCGGTTGTACAGATTGGAATTGGAACAAACCCAAATCAGACAAGCTGTACTGGAAACGAATGAAACCGTGAAAAGAATGGAAGTCATTCAAGAGCAGCAGCATAGGATTATCGAGCTCCTATCGGCTCGGTCCATTGAACAAGAAGCTAAAATAAAACGAATTTTGTAAATATATAACTTACGCATCTCAAGCAGAGAGCAGACCCAGTTTGGGTTTTGCTCTTTTTTTGTGCTTTTTTTTGACGTATAAATACAACTTCTATTAAATCGTAACTTTTTCCATAGTTTAAGAGTCTAATAGATATCCGAAAAGATATATACTAGACTTAGACTGAAAGAGGAGAGTGGAAAAGCAACATGACGGTACAGAAGCAAGTAGGAATGGGTGCGCTGGCTTGCGCATTGGTGTGGCAATTGGTGGCGGGGACTACGGTAAACGCGGCAGGGCCGACGTTGACACTTAGTTCGCAGGAGACGATTACATCTGGTGCAATTATGAAGAATTACATTTGGACAACAACTAGAAGCAATAAGGACGTTTCGGTGAACGCCAATGTGGTAGAGGTCGATTTGACGAATCCGAACGTAAAGATAGACGCAATGGCTGGAACGAAGAATCAGTTCACGAAAAACCAGAGTGTTCTGGGCATGGTGAAGGATACTGGTGCAGTTGCAGGTGTGAATGGGGATTTCTTCAATACACAAGCGGAAGGTGTTCCGGAAGGCGCGCAAATTACGAATGGTCAAGTAATGGCGACCCCGGCGAAAATATCTGGACTTTATTCTTTTGCGATTACGAAGAGTAATCAACCAATTATTGATATTTTTGATTTTCAAGGCAGGGTGACCGCGAAAGACGGGACTTCTTTTGACCTTGGCGGTGTGAACAAAACGTATTATTGGGACGACAACGATGTCGCGATGATTGCAGACGGACTTTTCCTCTATACGAATGCTTGGGCTTTAACGCAGCGTGCGGTAGATGGGACACACGTTCCAACAGAAGCACTCATACAGAATGATGTAGTCAAGGAAATTGCCGTAGATACGAATATTAAAATGGTTGCTCCAGCAGATGGCTATATCCTCAGAGGCTCAGGCCTAGCTAGGGAGTTTATCGTTAATCACCTCAAAGTCGGAGATAAGATCACTACCAAATATGATATGGTCCCGCATGATGCGTCTAAGACGTATGATTGGAAGAATTTTAAAATGCTCATTGGCGGCAGCACACTGTTAGTGGATGAGGCGAAGCCAAGTTATTTTACACGTAATATTGGAGATTTCAGTGGCTACAGCCCACGTTCCCGAACAGCGATTGGCTATTCCAAAGACATGAAGACGGCTTATATCATTACTTCGGATCGTAGTGCAGGCAGTGCAGGGATGACACTTCCGGAGCTTCAGCAGTTTATGATTAGTGCTGGTGTTTGGAGAGGGATGGTCCTGGATGGCGGGGGATCGACGCAGATGGTTTCAAGACCACTCGGAGATTTTGATCCGAAGCTTGTTAATAAAACAGAGAATGGCAATCAGCGTTCCGTTGTAAATGGTGTGGGTGTGTATTCGACGGCACCTAAGGGCGATTTGAAGGGACTTATTTTAAAAGGTCAACATATTTTATTCATGAATGAATCCAGCACTTATCAATTTAAAGCTTATGATGACTATTATAATCCGATTTCCGTAGAGGGTATTGTTCCACAGTGGAGTAGTTCCACAACGAATGGAGCGTTCAAAGATAATGTGTTTACACCGACATTGCCAGGTAAGACTCAAATCATCGCCAAGTCTGGCAAAGGTTCAGCATCCATGGACGTCGAGGTTGTCGGAAGAGATCAGATTACTTCCATGAAATTTAACTCAGGAGCCTTTTCACTGACAGAAGGTGGAGATTTCAAGCTGCCTATATCCGTAACGACTAGAAGTGGCGCAACACGTGAATTGCCTGCGGCATCAGCGACTTGGGAGCTAAGTGGGGTTAAAGGGACTCTGAAAGACGGTATTCTTCATGTGGATAGCGCTTCGGGCTCTCAGGCTGCTCAGGTTATTGCGAGATATGATGGTTATAGCACGATGGTTACACTGCCTGTTGGCCAGGAGAAGGTTTGGTATGATCTAGATAAGTTTGCGGTTATGACAACAGGCGATAAGTACCCGGCAGAGGTTGTTTCAGCTGTAAATATTGTGCCAATTAGCGGCAATCAGAGTCTGGAAATCTCCTATGATTTTACAAAAGGAACAGGTACTAAAGCAGCTTATGCTAGATTCAATGGGATGAATGGTGCTCCGATTGAAGGAGAACCGGAATTTATTACAGCCAAAGTGCTCGGTGACGGAAGCTTTAACTGGGTGCGTGCAGAAATCATTGATGCGAATGGTAAGTTGAATTACGTAAGTTTCACTGAAAATATGAACTGGACAGGCTGGCGCAAGGTAACAGCTGATGTGTCCGACCTCAAATTCCCGATCAAAATCAAGAGTGTTTATGTCGCTAATCCAGCGAATGGACAGGATGAAAGGGCCTCAAAAGGGAAAATTAATATTGATGATATTTCTTTTATTTACAAAGGACAGCTAGCCGCTCTGCCGAAAAATACGATAAAACTTAATGTGTATAAGAAGCAAGCGACATTGAATGATAAATCCTATACGTTGGAGCAGGCTCCGACGATTGTGAATGATAATACGTTGGTTCCTCTTCGTTTCGTAACAGAAGCATTAGGCGGTAATGTGAAGTGGGATGACAAAGAGCGGAAGGTAACCGTTATTCGAGGAGACAAGCTGATTGACCTGTGGATTGATAATGCTGATCTGCTTGTAAACGGAGATCGTGTGACCGCTGAAGTGTCTCCTAAAATCATGAATAATGTGACGATGGTGCCTTTGAGACTCATTTCTGAGAGATTAGGCTTTAAAGTAGGCTGGGAACCCAAAAATTATGGGATTACGATCGAATAAATAGTGCTAGAAGTACACGGCAAACGGGTAGAACTATGATACAATATGGGGTAGACTAATTTCTAATATTGTTTTATAAAGGAGCTCGTTTCATTTGCAGCCAGACGCTATAGATCGTGTCATTAAAAACGCAATTAACGTCATGGAGAGCAGCAAGTATCAAATGTTTGAAATCGCTGAAGCTTCTCGTTTGGAAAAAGAGTCACTCACTCGCGAGCTCGAAGATATTAAGTATGAAACGAGTGTTACCATCGAGCTGGTTGACAATTTGGAGAAGGATTACAAGCGATCTCGTATTCGACTTACGGAGGTCAGTCGTGATTTCAATAAGTACCGTGAGGAAGATATCAAGATTGCTTATGAAGCCGCGATTGCTTTTCAATTACAGCTGACAATTGCTAGGGAAAAAGAAAATAATCTAAAGACTCGGCGCAATGATCTGCAGGTTCGCACGAAAAATGTGGACAAGCAGGTAGAGCGAGCAGAAACAATCGTATCGCAAATGAATGTGGTACTGGAATATTTATCGGGCGACCTCAATCAGGTGACTCGTATACTTGAATCCGCCAAGAACAGGCAATTACTCGGTTTGAAGATTATTTTGGCCCAAGAGGAAGAGCGGAAGCGAATTGCGCGTGAAATTCACGATGGTATGGCTCAAACCTTGGCGAATGTTGTGCTTCGAACTGAAATTGCCCAGCGTATGCTTGTAAAAGAGGATATTCCCGCGGTAAAGGAAGAATTAGTAGATTTGAAGGGTCAAGTCAGAGGGGGGCTTGAAGAAGTTCGTAAGATCATCTTCAACCTCCGTCCGATGGCGCTCGATGACTTAGGAATCGTTCCGACACTGCGTAAATATGTACAGGATTTTGAAGATAAGTATAGAATTCGCACTCAGTTTAATCTCGTTGGCAAGGAGACTCGCATTCCGTCTGGGCTTGAAATTGCTATTTTCCGACTTGTGCAGGAAGCTTTATCTAATGTAAATAAGCATGCGAAAGCTACTTTCCTATCTGTTGAACTCACACTGGAGCCAGATCAAGTACAAATCTACGTGGTAGATAACGGGATCGGTTTCGACGTGCCGCAGACAGAACAAAGAATAGCCAAGGGGAATAATTTCGGCTTGCTGGGCATGCGTGAGCGTGTTGAGCTGCTGGAAGGTACGATGGTTCTAGAGTCCGAAAAAGATTCAGGTACAAAAATTACGATGCTAATCCCTATCGGCGGCGTTGGAGAGAACAAGGAGGAAAAACAGAATGGACAACACGGCGAGTCATAAACGCAATGTGCATATTGTCATTGCGGACGATCATCAGCTGTTTCGCGAAGGTGTTAAACGAATTATTAATATGGAAGATGATATGGAAGTCATCGGCGAGTGCGGTGATGGTATCCAGGTTATCGAGCTGTGCAATCAAATCACGCCGGATATTGTTCTCATGGATATTAATATGCCGCTCGAGAACGGCGTTGTGGCGACTGAACGGCTTAAGCTTATTTTTCCAGACATTAAAGTAATCATTTTATCCATTCATGATGATGAGAGTTATGTGTTCGAAACTCTTCGTAAAGGGGCTTCAGGTTATTTGCTGAAGGATATGGAAGCGGAGTCGCTCATTAATGCCATTCGATCCGTAGTGGCTGGTCATGCTTACATTCACCCGAAGGTTACGGGCAAGCTGATTAATCAGCTCAGACGGATGACCTATTTGGATGATGTAGGTGTTGTTGGTTCCGGCCAAGGCGTCAAAGATTCAGGTCTTAAATACATACATAATGCAAATAGTCCGCTAACCAAGCGAGAAGCAGAAGTTCTTCGTCTTATGGCGGAAGGTAAAAGCAATAAACTGATCGGAGAGTTCCTCTATATCAGTGAAAAAACGGTGAAAAATCATGTCAGCAGCATCCTTCAAAAAATGGAAGTTGATGATCGTACACAAGCTGTTATTATAGCAATTAAAAATGGTTGGGTGACGTTGTAATCTCCATTTTCACGAGAGGAACCCCCCTTAACTTTGCAGCATACACTGCAGGTAAGGGAGGGACCCGCTATGTGGATTGGATTGCTTTGGATCTTAGGTTGCTACGGAATCAGCATTGCTGTGCTCCATTTATTGCTCGGAACCCGCAGAGGTGGAAGCAAGAAAACGGCTAATGTGCTGCTCGTCACCAAAAATAATCAAAACCAAATTGAATGGTATATTCGCTCCTTGTTTTTCTTCTCGCGATTTAAGGGCAACGAAGTGAAGGCAACGATATTCGATGAAGGATCGTCCGACGATACGAGGAAAATCATTGAGCGCTTATCCCATAGCCATTTGCTAGAGCTTAGGTATCAGACGGATTATGATGCGGTCGACCACTATTTACGTCAACACGATAGTGAACCCGTGACTGTTGTTCATCTAAGCAGCAGGGAGGATCTTGTGAAGATCCGTGTCGGTTGAAGGCAACGGTTTCAAGTACTTAGTTTACAAAGAGAGTAAGGTGAGGAATGAAGGTTCAACTTTACGCAGTTTGTTTGGGAAAAGAGTGGGAGTGGCGATTAACGATTCACTCACAGACGGACATCCAATATTGGTTCGAGCAATACGCAGCCGACGCCGGCCTCGTACTGTTCGAACCTTTTATTTCGTTAGGGCAGGGTGTGCGGATGCTTCAGAGGCTGAATGCAGATGAGCGGTTGGCGTCTGAATCGCATGACGAGAGAGTTTTGGAGCGGCTTCGGCAGATTATGCATGAATACAATATGCCTATTGGTGAAGATCTTCGTATGCATAAGATTAAATATGAGGTGTGGAAGCAAGGGAAGTATCCCCGTAACACGTTGGATGCGCATGTATATGCCATTATTGTGGAAGCTTGTAGCGGTCGGTCGCTGCTTGTAGAGGAATTTCAACAACTGTTGGTGGCGATTGGGGTAGATTTAGGGACAGGAGATGCGTGGCTATCCTATCTGCAGCTTGCTCATCTCAACGGTGATGTTGAGGTGAGGAATGGACTGGAAGTGATCGCGCGCCGAGATTGGCGTCAGGGGTTTAGACAGACGATGAGTTACACCTGTAAGCGGTGTGGAAGTGGTGCGGAGCGCATGTTTTGGTCGGATTGCCTGTATTGCGGACAAGCCTGTCCTTATTGTGAGGAGTGCCTGACTATGGGACGGGCTCGGTTTTGTTCTTTGCTTGTTATTGGGCGCTCGAGGGAGGTTGCGCCTTATGTGGTGAATACGACGGGGTCTCGGTTGGGGCAAAGTGGCGTGCAAGTTCGAGAGAGGAGGGAAGAACAGGAAGAGCAGCTTCGCGCTTATATTGAGCCATGGGGGCTCAGTGAGGCCCAGGCTAAAGCATCGCTGGAGGGGCTTCGTTATATAAGTGGGAATGGTGTTGAGAACTCGAGGGAGAAACGGGCTGGTTATGGAAGAGTAGGGTGGCCAGTAAGTAGTGCTAGGAGAGGCAGCGAAAGAGCGGGAGTTGAAGCAAAAGCGAAATCAAAAGCGAACAATCTGTTCCCGCGAAAGTTTTTGATCTGGGCAGTTACCGGCGCAGGGAAGACTGAGATGATATTTCCATTTATCCATCACACCGTAGCAAGAGGAGGGCGTGTACTTATCGCGACACCACGTAAAGACGTGGTGTTGGAGCTGCAACCGCGGATTGGGCGAGCGTTTGCTGATTACAGCGTGGTGACGCTGTATGGTGGAAGTGATCAGCGCTGGGAGCAGGGGCAGATCACGATCGCGACAACGCATCAGCTGCTGCGCTTTCATGAGGCCTTTGATCTTGTCATCATCGATGAGATTGATGCTTTTCCTTACCATAACAATCCCATGCTTGCTTATGCAGCGGCTAAAGTCTGCAAGCCAAGTGGAACGAATATATTGCTTTCGGCTACACCGCCGAGGGCTGTAAGGCAGGCTGCTAAGCGGGGGAGTTTACCGCATGTTCGAGTGCCGGTACGCTTTCATAGGCACCCATTGCCAGTTCCTCAATTGGTTTCGGTCCCACCTCTGAGGAAAGTGGTCCAGTCACAAACAATGCCGGTTTCATTATTTGCTAAGCTGGTGGCCTCGGTGGAACGGGGTGCCCAGGTGTTTGTTTTTGTCCCCAACATTCAATTGGTCGAGCCAATTGTTAGTCTTCTAAGGGCTAAATTAAGCCATGGAATGAGTGAAACCATTGTTTGCATCGAGGGAACTTCATCAAAGGATCTTGCTCGAACAGAAAAGGTACAGCTTTTTCGAAACAGAGAGATACGTGTGCTAGTCACAACAACGATTTTGGAACGAGGAGTCACAGTGCCAAAGTCTGATGTGTTTATTATGGATGCCGATTCACAGCTATTTGATGAAGCAGCGCTCGTTCAGATGGCTGGGCGTGCAGGTAGGTCGCAGGACGATCCGGCAGGGAAGGTCTATTTTGCAGCAAAAGAAATCACGCAATCTCAAAAGGAGGCTATTCGACAAATTAGGCAGATGAATCGTATCGCTCGTAAACATGGTTATTTATTAAGGGGGAAATGAATGAGCTATAAGCAAATGAATATGAGGATTTTGATTAAAAAAGTGATGGGTTCGGTAGCTTCGCTGCTTAGTCCGCTAAAAAAGGAATGTTTACTTTGTAAGCAGAATAGCACTCTCCATGCTAATGAATTAGGACTTTGCCATACGTGTTACACACGGATTCCGTGGATTAGAGAAGCGCTTTGTCGAACTTGTGGACGAGGGGAATTTTGCTCAGACTGTCAACGGAGGCCTCATTCCTATTTTATAAGAAGCCGAAGCGCTGTCAGATATGATGAAACGATGAAGGAATTATTGGCGCGATATAAATATCGTGGAGATGAGCGTTTGAAGACGGTCCTCGGGCAAATGCTTGTACATTCGTATCAGTTATTACATAAAGATAGAGAGACTTTTCCATCAGAATCCGATTCTGCGAAGGAGTTTATCACTTTCGTGCCAGTGAGCGAGCGCAGAATGCTTGAACGTGGGTTCAATCAAGCGGAGCAGATGGCTGTTGAACTAGGTCAAAGAATAGGGATTCCTGTCATACCCCTTCTAAAGCGTTCCAAGCATACAGATAAACAAAGCTTCAAGAAGAGGAGTGAACGGCTGGACGATTTGGAGCATGTTTTTGAGGTGAATGATTCAATTCATGAATATTTGGGAGAATCCTCTGCAACTTCGTTTGTTATATATATCGTGGATGATGTTTATACGACTGGGAGTACTATGAATCAGTGTGCCAAGGTTCTTAGGGAGTACATATCTGCAGAAGTATTCGGACTAACGTGGGCACGGTAGCAGGAATTTCCGCCACATCTGTCAAAAATATTATTGTGCAAACGCTGTCGAATTGCTGTAAACTGGAATTAATAATTGGGTAATGGGAATAATAGGAGGGGGCTATACAATGGGCATGAATGTAGCTAATTGTCCGCGCTGCGGGAAAATATTCGTTAAAGGCTTTAACGAGGTTTGCCCGAACTGTGTGAAGGATTTGGAACAGCAGTATGAGAAATGTTTGAAATACCTGCGTGAAAACAAAGGTACCACTATAAATGATTTAAGTGAGGCAACAGGGGTAGCGGTTAAACAGATCACTAAATTTATCCGTGATGGCCGAATTTCCATTGTGCATGCGCCGAATATGTCCTATCCTTGTGAAGTGTGTGGAACTTTAATTCGTGAGAATACGATTTGTGAATCGTGCCGCAGCAAGCTTATTAAGGATGTAAGGAACAATGCTGAGGATGAACGGAGAGACGAAGAGCGTAGGCAACGGGAGAACAAGATTACTTACAACATTCAGGATCGACTAAATAATAAACGATAATTTAGAAATAGGTTAGTAGTGATATAAAGTTTCATATTGGAGATGCCGATAATAGTTCTAAAGATTATCGGCATTTTATTTAGGTCAGATAACATAGGAGTGTTACGGTATGAAAATTAATGATAATCAACGAATCGGAGCCATCAATCCGTATAAGAAAACAGGAGATGCGACTTTCGCTCATGCTACTGGAAAGAAAGGTAAGTTGAAGGATCAAGTTGAGATTTCGGCTGAAGCGAAAGAACTCTTAGGAGCTTCAGCAACTGCTCGTACGGAAGAGCAAACACTTCGAATCGAACAATTGAAATCGTCCGTCGCGGCGGGGACTTATCGTGTGGATGCGACTAAATTAGCGGAGAAAATCCTTCCTTACTTGAAATAAATTACGTGTATACAACAGATAGAAGAAGGTGACCTCATGTCTATTCAGCCCTTGTTGGAAACGATGGATAAGCTTCAGGAAGCACATGAAGCATTGCTTGAACTTGCTAAGGTGAAAACGCCAGTTCTTGTTAGCAATGACATCGATCAACTGAATATGATTGTAAATCGAGAGAACAAGTGGGTCAGAGCGATTGCAGAAGCGAATCAGCAACGTTTGCAGCTTGTTGGCGCTTATTTGATTACCAGAGGGTATAATCCTAATCCGAAAATTACAGTCAGTGATCTCATAAAGGTAATTTTTAAAGCAGAAGAAAAGCAAGCCCTTTCACAAGCCCAGCAAAAACTGCTGGCAACGATTAAAGAATTAAAAGAATGCAACTATATAAATCAACAATTAATAGAGCAATCACTTTCTTTTATTGATTATTCAATTGATCTGGTATTGGGAGCACCTGAGGACGATTTGGTGTACCAGAACCCACATCTACAAGCTTACGGAACGAAAAGGCCAGGCATTTTCGATACAAAGGCTTAATATTCGCAAATGAAAGGAGATAAGAGTATATGCGTTCCACCTTCAGTGGATTAGAGATTTCCAAGCGTTCTTTGTTTACGCAGCAAGCAGCATTGACGACGACAGGTCATAATATCGCGAATGCGAATACGAAGGGATATTCAAGACAGGTTGTCAATATGGTGGCATCCATCCCAATTGATTATCCTGGGTTTTCGAGAAGTAATGTTCCGGGTCAGATGGGTCAAGGTGTTGAATTTGATAGTATTGTGCGTATTCGTGAGAAATTCCTGGACAGCCAGTTTCAAAATGAAAATAAGAATTTAGGGGAATGGACAATTCGTAAGGATACGCTAGAGAAATTGGAGGCTATTATTAACGAGCCTTCGGATACGGGTATCCGCCAGACGATTGAAGGATTCTGGAATGCATGGCAAGAGCTGAGTAAATCGCCAGAGAATACTACAGCCCGCGTTTTGGTTAAAGAGCGGGCGCTAGCGCTGACAGATGCATTCAATCAAACATCACGCCAATTAAGCGATCTGTCTGGTGATTTAACAGAAAATATTGAAGTGAAGGTTAAGCAAGCAAATCAGTACCTATCACAGGTTTCCCACCTAAATGAAGAGATCTATCGTATTGAAGGACTTGGGGATAGCGCTAATGATCTCAGGGATCAACGAGATTTGTTAATGGATGATATCTCCAAAATAATAAACGTCAGCTACACCGAAGATGCATCGGGTTACAATGTGAAAATGGGGAATACCCAACTTGTCACCGGCAAAACAGTAGATACAGTTCTTACTAGAGCGTCATTGGAAGGGGCTGCTGGAGCTGACTTGAACAGTGGTGAAGTGTATGGAATGATACAGTCACGTGATTATTATGTATCCAACTACCAATTCCAGCTAAATAGTATGATTAAGACGCTGGTCCAAGGAGACATGAAGGCTGCACTTCCGGAAGGTATGGTTGTGCCTGCTGGAACAACGCTGACCATTGCCAACGCGGACGGCACGACAACGCAGCAAGTATTCAATGGCACAATCGCTCAGAGAACGCTTGGAGCAAATACGAACGTGATCGTAAAAGGCTTCAATGGGCTTCATCAATTGGGATATGCATCATCAAGTCCCCTTAAAACGGGTACTCCATTCTTCACCATTAAACCAGGCACTACCGATTTCGATGCAAGCAGCATAACGGTAAATCCCGATATAGTTAAGGATGTTTCTAATATCTCATCCTCATCTAGAACCTATACCGATACCGATGGGGTCGAGAAGGTAGTGAAGGGGAACAATGATATGGCGCTTCTGCTTGCAGGCGCTCGAAACAGCAAAGTAAATTTTGATCCCTCGGCTTCAGGTAAACCCATTTTGACAGACGGAACTTTTGATGAGTTTTTCAGATCCATTGTCGGAGAGCTGGGTGTTCAAAGCCAAGAGGCTACCCGACAAACGACAAACCAGCAAATCCTTGTAGATCAGGTCGATTCGAGAAGGCAATCGGTAAGCGGTGTTTCGTTGGATGAAGAGATGGCCAACATGATCAAATTTCAACATGCCTACAATGCTGCCGCTCGTGTTATGACTACTTTCGATGAAACGCTGGACAAAGTTATTAATGGCATGGGTACAGTTGGACGCTAGGCTAAAAATAACTTCATAACAATGAGGCAGGTGACAATGCTATGACAACAAGAGTTACGCAGGGAATGCTTAATAATCAACTGTTAAGAAATATTAGTTCCAACCTGACTCGGATTAATAACCACCAAAATGAACTATCGACAGGACGTAAAATTAACAAAGCATCGGATGATCCGGTGGGAATCAGCTTCTCCCTTCGTTATCGGAGCGAAGTATCTGCGACTGAACAGTATGAGAGCAATGTAGATGCGGCGATTTCTTGGCTTGATTACACAGACACGGCACTTGGACAAGCTAACAGTGTAATTCAGCGTGTTCGGGATTTAGCTGTTCAAGGAGCTAACGGAACCAATCCGCAGGCGGCTTTGGATTCGATTAATAGCGAGGTCAAACAACTCTATTCCCAAATGGTTACGATTGGTAATAGTGAATTTAATGGGAAATATGTGTTTAATGGTCAATTAACGGACAAGCCTCCCTATACAGAGGCCACTGCGGATACTGACAAGGTCGATCAGGGTGAAATTAAATTCGAAATTGGAACCGGTGTGAAAATTGCTGCGAACAAGCCGGGTGATAGCGTATTTGGTGAGGCAGACGATCCTAACGCACCAGGGACGAAGGATAATATTTTTAGAGTGCTTAAAGATTTGGTCTCTGCCCTTGGAGCAGGTGATACGAGTCAAGTAAGCGCCATTATTGGACGAATTGATAAGCAAAACGACAAATTTCTGGAAGCTAGAGCGGATGTTGGGGCAAAATCAAACCGAATAGAGCTGGCCAAATCAAGGTTGCAAGATATCAGTGTGAATCTGCAATCGTTACAATCGAAGACGGAAGATGCAGATATCTCAGAGGTAATTACCAATCTTAAAACCGATGAGAATGTGTATCAAGCGTCTTTATCTGTAGGATCTAAAATCATTAGTGCGACACTTGTCGATTTCCTTCGCTAGGAGGAAGATAGATGAGCAATGTCTATTTCCCTCAAATACAGATCAGTCAGCAGTATGGCAAAATTGGCATTGATGCTGATCTAGGTAGACTGGAAATCCAACAGCCTAAAGCAACTCAAGAGCTTACTACGACCCTATCCAAGCTGGAAATCGATGCAAACCCAGGCAAGCTGTCCATCGACAATAGTAAATGGCACGACGCATTAGGATATGGTCCATTCCTCGAAACGATGAGCCGAATCTATTCGCAGTCCCAGAGCATTGCCCTTCAAGGTGTCGCAAAGATTGTTGAAGAAGGCAATCGGATGGCAGCTATTCATACGGGAGAGAATGCAATTAAAGCATTGGCAAAGGAAAGCACACAGGATATCGATTCCTCACAGTACATGTATATGGGTGAGGCTTCGTTGGATAATATAGACATACGTTATGAAGCTGGGGATCTCAGTATACATTTCGAACCTGCTCGTGTGGAACATCATGTTACGGTAAATCGCCCCCAAATCGAGTATTATCGAGGTAAGCTGGACATTTATATGCTTCAGTATCCGAAGGTGGAAATTACACCGCCGCAAATTGATGTAAAAACTTGAATATCACTTACAATGAAGCTATAGCTGCTTAATGCACCTATAGCTCGTTTTATATTAATCACGGAAGGGAAGCTGGGATATGTTAATAGAGACAAAAGCATTTGGAGAAATGCATTACGAAGAAGAGGAAATTATAACGTTTACTCAAGGGATTCCAGGTTTTGAGAAACTCCAAAGATATCTAGTTATTAAGTCAATTGAAGAAGATCCTATTGCTTATTTACAATCGGTAGATGAGGGCAGGGTGCATTTTGCAATCGTTAATCCGTTCTACGTCCATAAGGAGTATGAGTTTCGTATAGATGAAGCTGATCAGAAGGAGTTGGAGATTCAATCAGAAGCAGACGTAGAGGTTTGGTCGATTCTTACGATAAGTGAACATATGCAGGAGATGACAGTTAACTTATTAGCACCAATTATTATCAATACGCAACGTAAACTAGCTAAGCAGATTATTTTGTATGGTTCAGCTTACCGAACGAAACATCGGTTAACCGAGCTCATGGCGGCATCTAATCTGATCGAAGGGGAGTGAAGGGATGCTTGTTCTTTCAAGAAAGCCTGGGGAATCCATTATGATTGGAGATCAAATCGAGCTCATTGTACTCGGTACAGAGGGAGATGTGGTCAAGCTAGGGGTTGTCGCACCTAGGGAACAACAAATTTTGCGCAAAGAAATCTATTTGGCACTTAAGGAATCTAACCAAGAGGCATCGAACCCAGCAGCTAATTTGAATAAGTTGAGGGACTTTTTTAAAAAAGTGTAATTTTGAACGAAAAATATTCTAAATACTATTAACTTTCTATAGGACCATTCCGATAAATAAAATAGAGAGAGGGAGATAAGGGCGGCCGACCTGAATTAACCTCTTCATAATACAATCAACCACCACATGGATGTGGGGTTTTGAACTTCAAGGAGGAAGAAAATTATGATTATTAACCACAATATCGCAGCTTTGAACACACACCGTCAGTTGGGTACCAACACTGCTAACACAAGCAAGAATATTGAGAAATTGTCTTCGGGTCTTCGCATCAACCGTGCAGGTGACGATGCAGCTGGTTTGGCAATCTCCGAAAAAATGCGTGGTCAAATCCGTGGTTTGGATATGGCTTCTAAAAATGGACAAGATGGTATTTCCCTTATCCAAACTGCTGAGGGTGCTTTGAGTGAAACTCACTCTATTCTTCAACGTATGCGTGAATTGGCCGTACAATCTTCTAACGGAACAAACACAGATACAGACCGTGGCGAAATCCAAAAAGAAGTTAATCAGTTGACTCAAGAAGTTGACAGAATTCGTAACACCACTGAGTTCAATACTAAAAAACTAATAAACGGTAACATGGCTGTTTCGGCTGCTTCAGCAACAGCAGGTATTCAAAAGGTTACAGTAGCAAATGACAATATTACTGCTGGTACTTACACAATGACTGCAGCTGCAGCTACTAATGTTACTTTGGATATTCAGGTCGGCTCTTCAACGATCACAGGGTTTAATGCTGCAGCTGATGTAGACTTTGCTGCAGATGCTGATTTGGAAAACTTACAGTTAGGTTCTTACAAGTTAATTTCCTCCGATGCAGGTGGCGGTAACTTCAAGCTTGAACTTCAAGATGACGCAGGTAAAGTTGTTGCTTCCAATGCTTCTAGTGCTTCAGGAGCTGCTGCTACGCTTACTGGTACAGGTGGTGTAGTCTTTAAAGTTGCTGCGGCTGCAGTTACCTCCACTGGTGAAGCTAGCTTTACATTGGAAGCTAAAACTGGTGCGGCAATTAATTTGCAAAATGCAACTCCTGCAACAGTTGCAACATTGGCAAGCGGAACTACTTCTAAAAATGGAGTATTTACTGTTGGCGACTTGAAAATTGAGCTTAACTCTGAGGCATTTGCAGATAAAACTCAACTTTCTGCAGCAGCTTTCTTCACAGGGACAGTTGCGAATAACTCTGAATCATTCCAAATTGGTGCGAATCAAGGCCAAACTACAAAACTTGGTATTGGAGATATGAGTGCTGTAGCACTTGGAATTGACAAACTTGATTTGACAACAGCTGCAGGCGCAACTGCTGCAATCACAACTATCAATGATGCGATTGAAACCGTTTCAGGTGAACGTTCTAAATTAGGTGCTGTACAAAACCGTCTAGAGCACACTATCAACAACTTGAATACTTCTTCCGAAAACTTGACTGCAGCTGAATCTCGTATTCGTGACGTAGATATGGCTAAAGAAATGATGGAACAAACGAAGAACAACATCCTTGCTCAGGCTGCGCAAGCTATGCTTGCTCAAGCTAACCAACAACCACAAGGCGTACTTCAATTGCTTCGTTAATTTTTATTGAATTACAAGGAGATCCTAGATTATCTAGGGTCTCTTTTTTTTTGGTGGCGTGCCCGAGCACGCATTATCTAGTTGGTGCAAGTCCAACCAAGGGAGGAACCAAGCCACCCTTGTAGCTAGGATGCTTGCGTATAGCGAGAGTTGTGCGTAAAAGCGCATCGATGAAAGTACCTGTCAGAGACAGGGCGCCATGGAAGCTGTGGAGAACTTGGAACAACAGCGAAGAATCCTCCGGTGTAAAGGGATCGGCATGGTATGAAAGATAATGCAGTGAACTGGGGAGACCCTCCCCTGCACGAGAAAAAAACTCGTAGCGAGACGCTCTATAAGCCCAGAAGGTGAAGTAGGTAGTCTGCAGGAAGGGAGTCCGAGGGGCTCATAATACCGAAGAACCGAAGGACAACATAACCTTCAGGAGGGAAGGAGCCCTGCTTTGTTTACGCTTTTCAAGGAGGTACGAGTGAGTGAATGCCAAACGGCTAACGACACCAAAGGAAAAAGTTCAACAACTCCAAGAAAAGCTAGGTCATGCAGCCAAGGAGAACAAGAAACGTAAGTTCCACGCCTTGTACGATAAGGTTCACCGATGGGACGTTCTATGCGAAGCATGGAAAAGAGTGCGTGCTAACAAAGGTGTGGCTGGTATTGATGCCTTTACTCTTGCAGATATCGAGAAACGAGGCGAGATGTCGTTCATCAAGGAATGTCAGCGCGAACTGCAAGAAGGTACATACCATCCCTATCCAGTGAAGCGTCATTAAATTCCTAAAAAGGATGGTAAACAAAGACCGCTCGGAATACCGAAGGTAAGTTCATACTGCACGCCTCCCAATTTGGTTTTGGACTTTATAGCATAGTAACCCTATTTCAGCTATTTGACTGATGCAAGATGCCCAGAATCCTGTATGCGTTGTCGTAGTTCAATCTCTTTTTGCTCATCTAGCGGGATATCCCATGGCAATCCCGGTCCTATCTTTTGACCCTGCAATATCCCATGCTCAAGCCAATAATAGACAACATGGATAGATACCTTCAAGCGCTGCGCCACCTCCTTTACCGTGAAGCCTTGCCGTGGTAGTGAAAAGGCAGGTATTTTGTTTAAATAGCGTATCCACTTGATTGAGGGGACTGTGAAAATTCTACCTTCTGGTGTGCGTACGCCCAAATCGTTGAAATATATGACCATTTGCTTGTCGGTCATCGCCAGGGCGAGCTTACGAACCTGTTCTGTCTGTTCGGCTGTATGTTTTCTTGCAGTTCCCTTAGGCAGCGCTTTCCTGGTAAGCAATTCTTCATAGCATTGATTTCGCCATCTAAGACCTAGTCTAACATCCGGATTCCTCGCTTCAGTAAATACGGTAACATCTTCAACGAGCAACCGCAAAATTCGCTTGCGGTCCTTATATGTAGTTGTGGCTGAATTCCAAACGCGGGGCAGTTCTGCATCATCCTCTTTGTTGACTAGTTTGTCCATGATCTGTAGTGCGAGCTCCAACTGGGTGGGCAGCATGATCGCTAAAAGTCGATCACCAATAGCATGATCAATGCTAGGAGTGGGTACGGTGGTACAAGTTGCTCGGCGGCCATGCTCCCATCTGGCCTTACATTCATAAACAGGTGAGAGACCGCCGTTACCTGTACAGCGTACGCTCATGCGCCGTCCACATTTGCCGCATAGAACAAGACCTTGTAACAAAGCCGCTCCTTCCCGTGCGGGACCGCTTCGCTCCAGATTCGTGCGACTGTTTAACAATACCTGAAGGTTGTGCTCATAGACCTCCCAAGTGATATAGCAGGAATGATGATCTTGAATAAGCACCTCCCACTGTTCTTGGGGGAGACGTACGATAGATGGATAAAATGGCCTTGTTCATTGACGCGCTTCTGGTGTACAATATGCCAAGAACCCTACCGTGGGTCAATGTTCCCCATATGAGTTTTCCTGCCCAGGCTCCGCCGTAAGCTCGCTTAGGAAAGCGTAAGCTGTTTTGGGTGAAATATTGAACAACGCCATAGGGGCTGAGTATTCAGCCCTTTACTCTAGCATTTGTAAAAGTGAACACCTGTTATACTGGAAGTTAAGAGACCAGTATTAACAGGTGTTTTTATATAGTTGAATAATTAAATTTTAAAATTATCATTTTTTCTCCAATTACCCTAAAAAATATTTCACTTCTATCCGATATTAATAGTAATAGCTGAAACTTGGAGGGCGTTATATGGATATATCTTCTATTAATAAAGTGAGTGGCTTCCCTCAGTCTAACCCTGATCGTTCACCTTTAGAAGCGGATAAGAGGGAAGTCAAAGAGGTTTTACCAGTAGAACGTGCAGAGCATATTCCTGGAGAGGAAGTCGGAAGACAAAAGTTAGAGAAATCGATCGAGGGTTTGAATAAATTCATGCAGTCTAACAATACACATCTTAGCTTCGTTCTCCATGATAAATTGAAAGAATACTATGTTCAAGTGATAGATGACCAGACACACGAAGTTATACGAGAATTACCTTCCAAAAAAATGTTAGACATTGTTGCTGAAATGGACAAGATGATCGGTATCTTAATAGATGAGAAAAGGTAGGTGGAGGTCATATGGTAAGTTCAGTTCGTATGGGTGGATTAGTATCAGGGCTAGATACTGAAACGATAGTTAAAAATTTAATGAAGACTCAGAAAGCTCCACTTAACAAATTGTTGCAGAACAAACAAACCGAGGAGTGGAGACGTGATCAGTTTAGAGAGATGAACACGCTCTTGCTGGATTTAAAGAAAACAACACTTGATATGAAATTGCAAGGCACCTATCAAAAAAAGGCTGTATCATCGGATAGTGATGCGATCGTCTCTGCTAAACAAAAAGGAACTCCAAGCCTATCTACGTATAATGTGGATGTAACGTCTCTCCCTACAGCAGCTAAGTCTGCTTCTGTGAAGTTTACCAATACCTTGGCAGATGCTTCTACACAGATTGGAGAGGCGTTTAAGTTTAATATTGGTACGACGACTGCTGCCACGACTATTGACGTCAAAGTAGACGATACTATAAGTAGTATAATATCTAAAGTTAATGCAGTCTCATCAACAACGGGAGTGACTGCCAGCTACTTCCAAGGTGATAAATCGATTACCTTTACCTCAACGGCTGGTGGGGCTGGTTCAGCTGTTTCGATAGGGTATACGGCTCCCAATATTACTTTTGGGGCGACTAATAAACTGAACTTGTCTTATGGTAAGGTTGACGTCGTCGGGAAAACGGATTTTGCTACTACGGTTGAATTTCAAGCTTCGCAAGCCGCTACAAACGGAACGATTAAAATTAACGGGATTTCCTATACAGGTAGTAGTCCTACCTTCACCTTTGACGGCATTGAATTCAATATGAAAGCTGTTGGGACAACCACAGTAAATGTCAAGCCTGACGAGGAAGCCGTCTTTAAATCCATTAAGAGCTTTGTAGATAAATATAACGATATTGTTGGGAAAATAGACGCCAAAACAGTTGAAACCAAATACAAGGACTATAAACCTCTTTTAGATGAGGAAAAAGAATCTTTGTCTGATAAGCAAGTTGAACAATGGGAAGAGAAAGCGCAGAGTGGGCTGCTGCGGCAAGATTCTTTGCTTACGAATGTAATAACTCAGATGCGACAGGCTCTCTCAGCTAAAGTAACTGCTCCTGGTACGGACTCTAAGTTTGATACATTGAGTGAAATAGGGATTTCAACGGGTAATTATTTAGAAAAAGGGAAGCTCAATATAGATGAAAAAAAGCTGCGTGAAGCTATTTCTCAGAGTGGACCCCAAATTATGGATCTATTCACAAGAGCGAGTACTTCTACAGATGCTACTACGAAATTTAATGAGAGTGGATTGGCGCAACGTTTGCATGATCAACTTACTGTCTCCATTGGTAAGCTTACTGATAAAGCAGGTAGTGCTGCATTTCTCGTGGACAACAGCGTGATTAGCAAGGATTTAAAGAGAATGAAAACGGACATAAAAAATTGGGAAACACGCCTCCAAGTTACCGAGGATCGCTACTGGAAGAAATTCTCTGCAATGGAAGCGGCGATGAGCAAGGCGAACTCCCAGAGCAGCTGGCTATCACAACAATCTAGATGAACTAATTAAGAATGAAAGGAGCGATGAATCATGATTACTGCAGCTCAGAAATATCAAAACAATCAAGCGACGACAGCGACTCCTGGTGAACTAACTCTTATGCTATATAATGGTGCCATTAAGTTTATTAAACAGACGAAAATGGCGCTTCAAGAAAATAAAATAGATAAAGCTAACGAATTCAATCTGCGGGTACAGGATATTATTAGTGAATTGGTTATTACGTTAAATCGTTCCTACCCGATTTCGGAACAACTCCTTATCATGTATGATTACATGAATCGTCGCATGATTGAAGCGAATATTAATAAAGATGGGTCTATTTTGGACGAAATAGAAGACTTATTTGCACAGTTCCGTGATACGTGGAAGGAAGTTATGATTAAGACCAAACAACATGTATAGGAGGAGCGGAATAGATGAGTAATACCTCTCTAGATTCCCTTCTAGACGAACTGCTGAGACTAACTCTATCCTTAGAAGAGAGAGTCTTGGACGAAGAGAGTGAACCGGAAGAATGGACAAAGCTCTTGGATGAAAGAGAAGTAGTAATGGATCAATTATCAGGACTGTTTGCAGAAGGAGTATCTTTAACTGACTCACAAAAACAAACCTATATTCAACCCGCTTTTGAAGTGGATAAGAACATCGTTCCAATTATGGATCGTGAGAAAAAAAAGCTGGAATCCCAAATTGCTAATGTGCAGAAAAGTAAAACTGTCAGTCAGCACTATGGTGGATATGGTACTTCTCCATACGGTGCTTTTTTTGATAAAAAGAAATAGTTGATAAATTCCCTCCGAACCTTTTGCCGCGGCAAGAGGTTTTTCTCTATTCATCTGTTTTTCTAATTTTTAGCTAAACCTGTGGACAATCAATCACGGCAAAACCCATTTGTGCATAAACCAACCACAATAAACCCAAGTTATCCAAAATTCTCTGCCCACAACCTGTGGATAATGTGTACAATTATGTGCATAACTTTGTTGATAAAATGTAAAGAAGCCCGATACGACAAGTTTTTACAAATTCTGCACTTATCCACGGCTTGTATATACCCGAATTTTCAAAATATTTCATCAAATGGTAAGTTAGAAATTGACAGGTCAAGCGGGCTGGTGATATAGTCGAAAAGTAAGGGCTTACATTTTAATATTTTTTAAAACGAAGGGAATGTGTACGTTATGCAAGGTAAAGTGAAATGGTTTAACGCAGAAAAAGGGTATGGTTTCATCGAGCGTGAAGATGGTGGAGATGTATTCGTTCATTTCTCCGCGATTCAATCAGAGGGCTTCAAAACGTTAGACGAAGGTCAGGCTGTAGAGTTTGACATCGTTGAAGGCGCAAGAGGACCACAAGCCGCTAACGTAAGCAGATTATAAGCATCCGGCACAACTGTGCCGCTTGAATACACCTACGAATGAGCTAGCACCCTGGGGAATGATCCTGGGGTGTTTTTTTGCATAATGGATAGCACGGAATTTAAAGGAATTATGAAGATGGGGGTGGAATGTAGTATAATGTAAGCAGGAAGGGAGATGTTGAACATGGAAATTAGCATTCGCGGAGAACACCTTGAAGTAACTGAAGCCCTCAGGGACTATGTCGACAAGAAATTGAACAGACTAGAGAGGTATTTTGAAGCTCCCCTTACAT
This sequence comes from Paenibacillus sp. JT22N1, assembly GCF_059692155.1. Taxonomy (NCBI): domain Bacteria; kingdom Bacillati; phylum Bacillota; class Bacilli; order Caryophanales; family Paenibacillaceae; genus Paenibacillus; species Paenibacillus sp. JT22N1. The sequence continues at coordinate 52,739 of NZ_JCAUAW010000026.1, read as the reverse complement.
CTGATGTGCAAGTAAAGCTAAGTGTGGTTAAAGGTTTACAAACGATTGAGGTAGGTATTCCCCTGACAGGCGTGCTGCTGCGAGCTGAAGAACGTAACAATGATATGTATGCGTCGATCGATTTAGTCGTGGACAAGTTGGAACGCCAGATTCGTAAGCATAAGACGAGGACGAATCGAAAAATTCGCCAAGATGGCGGCAAGCGTGATTTATTTAAGGTTGAAACATCGCCTGTCACTTATTTGGACGAGGAAGATGACTTTGAACTGGTCCGCAACAAACGCTTCGATTTGAAGCCGATGGATGTGGAAGAAGCGATTCTACAAATGAACATGGTAGGCCATAATTTCTTCGTTTTTTCGAACATGGATACGGATCAAGTCAATGTAGTTTACAAACGTGATGACGGCAAGTATGGTCTGATTGAGCCGGCTGTTTAATAAGAAAGCGGAGCAACTCGAGACATCCCTATAACAAAAAAATGAGCTTGATTCGATTCTGTCGAATTAAGCTTTTTCTCATGCATGCAATCGGGACATCGATTCAATACTATAGAAATTAAGTAAAAACGTGCTCTTTTCACATGTTGTGGATGGTTTATACAGATGTAGGAATGGTCATTTGTTGCGGCAAGACCGTCAAAAGTGGTACAATTTAAGGATACGAATGCAAGGGAAAGGGGTTCACCGATGCTAGGACTAGTGAAGAAAATTTTTGGTGATTCCAATGAACGGGAAATTAAACGGATGCTCAAGGCTGTTGATTATATTAACGACCTTGAAGCTAGCATTAAGCCGCTGTCCGATGAGGAATTAAAAGGCAAGACAACTGAGTTCAGAAACCGCCTGGCCAAAGGCGAAGAACTTGATGATCTTTTACCGGAAGCTTTTGCTGTTGTTAGAGAAGCAGGTTTACGTGTACTAGGTAAACGTCATTACGACGTTCAGCTCATCGGGGGTATGGTGCTTCATGAAGGCCGTATCGCGGAGATGAGAACAGGGGAAGGGAAAACGCTCGTTGGAACACTCCCTGTCTATTTGAATGCTTTGCTTGGCAGAGGCGTACACGTGGTTACGGTCAATGACTATTTGGCTCAACGTGATAGCGCGGAAATGGGTCAGATCTACGAGTTCCTCGGCTTGACGGTTGGGGTTAATCTACATGATCTTTCTCATGAGGAAAAGCAAGCGGCTTATGCTTGCGATATTACCTATGGAACGAATAACGAATACGGTTTCGACTATCTGCGTGATAACATGGTGCTTTACAAAGAGCAAATGGTTCAGCGTCCGCTTTATTTTGCGGTTATCGATGAAGTTGACTCCATTTTGGTCGATGAAGCTAGAACACCTTTGATTATTTCGGGACAAGCAGCGAAGTCTACGGACTTGTACTACGCGGCTGACCGTTTTGTGTCTACGTTGAAAGAAGAAGAGGATTACACGATCGATATTAAAGTGCGTTCCGTGGCTCTTACTGAAGAAGGGGTAGCTAAAGCGGAGCGGGCATTTGGCATTGAGAACTTATTCGATCATCAGAATGTGAATATCAACCATCACGTGACTCAAGGGCTTAAGGCTCGTTTCATTATGAAACGCGATGTGGATTATGTGGTACAAGAAGACGAAGTCATGATTGTTGATGAATTTACGGGCCGTATTATGACAGGCCGTCGTTATAGTGATGGGCTGCACCAAGCCATTGAGGCCAAAGAGCAGCTGCAAGTTCAGAATGAGAGCATGACGCTGGCGACAATTACATTCCAGAACTATTTCCGGATGTACCGCAAACTGGCGGGTATGACAGGAACAGCGAAAACGGAAGAGGAAGAGCTCAAGAAAATTTACGGTCTTGAAGTTATCATTGTTCCGACGAACCGTCCGATGATCCGTAAGGATATGCCGGATGTTGTTTACAAGTCAGAGATGGGTAAATTCAGAGCGGTTGTTGAGCAAATCGTAGAGCGTCATAAGCTGAACCAACCTGTACTCGTAGGTACGGTATCTATTGAGAACTCCGAGAAACTTTCGGAAATGCTTAAGAAAAAAGGCGTCCAGCACAAAGTACTCAATGCGAAGTATCATGCAGAAGAAGCTGAAATCGTAGCACGCGCAGGTCAACCAGGCTCTGTAACGATTGCAACGAACATGGCAGGCCGCGGTACGGACATTGTGCTCGGTGAAGGCGTACATGATGCAGGCGGGCTGCATATCATAGGTACAGAACGTCATGAAAGCAGACGGATCGATAATCAGCTGCGTGGACGCGCAGGCCGTCAAGGTGACCCTGGTTCTTCACAGTTCTATCTCTCCCTTGAGGACGAATTGATGAAACGTTTCGGTGCGGACAATATCATGGCGATGATGGACCGCCTCGGTATGGAAGAAGATCAACCAATCGAAAGCAAATTGATCTCGCGTGCAGTGGAATCGGCCCAAAAACGCGTTGAGGGTAACAACTTCGACGTTCGTAAAGTCGTTCTTCAATATGATGATGTGATGAATCAACAACGGGAAATTATATATAAACAGCGCCGTGAGCTGCTGGAGTCCGAAAATATTCGTGAAGTCATCGAGGGTATGATCAACGCGGTTATCGAACGCATCGTGAAAGCACACTGTCCGGAGGAACAAATTCCGGAGGAGTGGGAGCTTCAGGAAGTGGCTAACTTCGTGAACAACAACTTCTTAACTGAAGAAGGCCAGATTACGGATCAAAATATTTGGGGCAAAGAACAAGAAGAGATTATTGACTACATCAAGGATCTCGTTAGCAAGCGTTATGATGAGCGTGAGGCGGAGATCGGTGAAGAATTCATGCGTGAATTCGAAAAGGTCGTTGCTCTTCGTGCTGTAGATAGCAAATGGATGGATCACATCGATGCGATGGATCAGCTGCGTCAAGGTATTCATCTTCGTGCTTATGGCGGAACGGATCCGTTACGTGAGTATCAGTTTGAAGGCTTTGAGATGTTCCAAGAAATGATCGACAATATCCGCGAAGAAGTCGCGATGTACATCATGAAGGCTCACGTACAAAGCAACCTGGAGCGTCAAGCGGTAGCTGAAGGTCAAGCGGTGGATACGAAGAATGAAGCTGGCGGGAAGAAACCGCTCGTGCGCGGCGATGAGCAGCGTATTGGACGCAATGACCCATGCCCATGCGGCAGCGGGAAGAAGTTCAAACAGTGCCACGGACAAGGCAGCTAATCGCTGTATAACTTGCTAACTGCATCTAGATAGCCTAGGCCTATGCACAGACGAGAATAAACGAGGTGTAAGACATGCTGGAACCAGAAGTAAAACAAGATTTAAGAGAGACAGCAAAGCGACTAACCGAATTACGGGGGTCTCTTTGACTTAGATCATAAGCTTGAAGCGATCGGGGATTTTGAGGAAAAAATGGGGGCGCCGGACTTCTGGGACGATAATGATCGTGCCCAGAAGACCATCGCGGATCTCAACGCCATCAAAAGTGTCGTCGATCAGTTCCAAGGCTTCTCGAACGAGTTCGACGACCTGCAGGTCATGGTCGAGCTCGAGGAAGAGGAGAGCGATGCAGGCCTAGCGAAAGACATTGAAGCAGGTATCGATGCCTTGAAGAAGAAGCTCGAATCCTTCGAGCTAGGCTTGCTTCTCAATCAGCCGTATGACCGGCTGAATGCGATCCTGGAGCTGCATCCCGGTGCGGGCGGCACCGAGTCGCAGGACTGGGCGGAGATGCTGCTGCGCATGTACCGCCGCTGGGCAGAGAAGCGGGGCTACAAAGTCGAGGTACTCGACTATTTGCCCGGCGACGAAGCCGGCGTGAAGAGTGTCACGCTGCAGATCACAGGCTTCAACGCCTACGGCTATTTGAAGGCAGAAAAGGGCGTGCATCGGCTCGTCCGGATCTCGCCGTTCGACGCCTCCGGTCGTCGTCACACCTCGTTTGCGTCGTGTGACGTCATGCCGGAGATCGAGGACGACACGGATGTAGGAGAGATCCGCTCCGAGGATCTCAAAATCGACACGTACCGCGCAAGCGGCGCCGGCGGTCAACACATCAACACCACGGATTCGGCTGTGCGAATAACGCACATACCAACGGGTGTCGTGGTGAGCTGTCAGCAAGAACGCTCGCAGATTAAGAACCGCGAGAAAGCAATGAAGATGCTGCGATCCAAACTCTACGAGCGGAAGATCGAAGAGCAGCTGAAGCATCTCGCAGAGATTCGTGGAGAGCAGTCTGACATCGCCTGGGGCAGCCAGATTCGTTCTTATGTGTTTCATCCCTATAGCATGGTCAAAGATCACAGGACTTCAGCGGAAACAGGTAATATTGGCGCAGTAATGGATGGAGATCTCAACATGTTCATCGATGCTTACCTGCGTCATCAGATTCGGAAGCCGGAGTAGAACTGTGCACAGGAGCTGTGTGCTGGAAGAGCTTTGGTGCACCGAACCATTACTAAACGCCAAGACGCATATATGGAGCAATAGACGTTTATCCTACATCTGAAAGGTGTAGGATTTTTTCAAGTTTAAGGTCATTCAGGGTTTGGGTAAGGAATAGTAGCAATGGAACAAAAGGAGGAAGAAGAAACATGACACTTACTTCGGAGCAGCGCATTACACTGCACGGCTTTAACAACCTTACGAAATCATTGAGCTTCAATATGTACGATATCTGCTACACCAGAACCAAGGAAGAGCGCGAAGCCTACATAGAATATATTGACGAACAGTACAATGCTGCCCGGCTAACCAAAATTCTCAAAGCGGTGGCTGATATCATCGGTGCTCATGTGCTCAATGTGGCCAAGCAGGATTATGATCCGCAAGGGGCAAGCGTAACGATGTTAGTTTCTGAAGGTCCTGTGGAGGGCGCTCCTGAAGCTTCATTTGAGGAATCCCCCGGGCCCCTACCGGAGACGGTACTTATGCACCTGAATACCAGCCATATCACGGTTCATACCTATCCAGAATATCACCCGGATGAAGGGATCAGCACGTTTAGGGCGGACATTGATGTATCCACATGCGGGGAAATTTCGCCGTTAAAGGCACTGAATTACTTAATCCATTCCTTCGATACGGATATTATGACGATGGATTATCGGGTTCGGGGCTTCACTCGGGATATAAACGGGCATAAGCTGTTTATTGATCATGATATTAGTTCGATTCAGAACTACATTCCTGAAGAAATCAAAAGCATGTACGACATGATCGATGTGAACGTTTATCAGGAGAACATTTTTCATACAAAATGTAAGCTGAAGAAATTCGATTTAAACAATTATTTGTTTGGTTATACGAAAGACAAGCTGAGCCAAGCGGAACAGAAGGATATTACGGAAAGTGTAAAGTGGGAAATGGACGAAATATTTTACGGTAAAAATATGAGTGCACCCCTGTTGTAGGAGTAGGCTTGAGCGCATGCTACAAGGGATATGGGCCTTTTTAATTGGTACCGAGAGGAGGGCCGTTTGTGCCCAGAAAAGAACCGCGAATACGGATAGGAAGTCCAGCACATACCGTATTTGAATATATATTGATGCTGATTGGCTCGCTGATTATGGCGGCTAGTTTTAACTGTTTTTTGAACCCGAATCAAATTGCAACAGGTGGGGTTTCAGGTATTTCTACGATTGTTCAGCATTTGACTGGTTTGAACCCGGCGATTACGCAGTGGGCCCTGAATATACCGATTTTCTTATTAGCCTTATGGCTGCTAGGCGGACAATTCGGGGTTAAAGCTGCAGTTGGGTCGGTCATATTTCCACTATGCGTACTCGTAACAAGCCATTTAGGGGTGCCTACGCAAAATCCCTTGCTGGCGTCTGTCTATGGGGGTATTGGTGTTGGACTTGGACTCGGTATCGTCTTCCGAGGGCGAGGATCCACTGGCGGACTTGGGCTGGCCGCGCAAATGCTGCATAAATACACAGGCTTAAGTTTAGGATTTTCGGTAGCGATTTTTGATGGTTTGGTCATTCTAAGCTCAGCACTTGTTTTCACGCCAGAGAATGCGCTGTATGGGTTAATTGGGTTATTTGTCACCACGAAAACAATTGATATCGTTCAACTCGGCTTCAATTATGCCAAAGTGGCCTTCATTATTTCTGATCATACAGAAGCCATACGCAAGGCGATTTTATACGATTTGGACCGTGGACTTACGGAGCTTAGTGGGTCTGGAGGATTTACGGGCGAATCGCGAACGGTCTTAATGGTCGTTGTGAAACAAAATGAAGTAAGTCGATTGAAAACACTAGTCCAGTCGGTAGATCCGCAGGCTTTTGTCATTTTGAGCGAAACGAATGAGGTACTAGGGGAAGGTTTCAAACGACATGCATAGCGAGAAGCTTTGTGATAGATTGGCGCACTTAAGGTGCGTCTTTTTGTGCATAACTTTGTTGAGGGAAGAGTCGCTTGTGGATAAAGTGTGCATAATCTGTGGATAACCATACTACTTACCCACACTTCTTGAATAATTTGAAATAATCACATACAAGATTTGCCTGTATGCCGTATAATTTGGGATAATTGATTTGTTAAACAAATGGGTATCAATGAGAAAAAAATGTTTTTATGCACATGTTGCGTTTAAACGATGCATATTATGTATACTTCTTGTCGGAAGGTAGGAACCCAAAGAATAAAAGGTTTGTCGATTTTAATGTAAAAAAGCCTTGAAATGCCTTGCATAGGCACAATTCAATTGTCAAAATCCGCATAAAAAAATTCATTGAATTATTATGTATACGACTGTATAATAATACATATATTTTCGGAACATCGGGAGGGAAATTCAAATGGGTCAAGGAGTTAGGGCGGCTATTATTGGAGCCACGGGTTATGGTGGTGCGGAGTTGATTCGTCTGTTGCAGGCGCATCCGTTGGTACAGATCACTTCGGTCATTTCGACTTCTAATGCAGGCGCGCCGATCGCGGAGCATTTTCCACACTTGCAGGAAGTGGTTGTGGATATTCTAGATGTGCTTGATGTTGACTTGATTGCGGGCAAAGCAGACGTTGTGTTTTTGGCAACACCAGCTGGTGTGAGTGCAGAACTTTCACCAAAGCTTCTGGCAGCTGGCCTGAAGGTCATTGATATTTCTGGGGATTTAAGATTGAAATCTAGTGCTGACTATGAAAAATGGTATAAAAAGCCGGCAGCTTCCGAGGAAACATTGGCGCAATCCATTTATGGTTTGTCTGAGGTGTTCGGGGATGAAGTGAAGGGCAGCGATTTAATCGCTAACCCAGGCTGCTATCCGACTGCGACGCTGCTTGGTCTGATTCCTGCAGTCAAAGCGGGTTGGATCGATCCATCTACGATTATTATTGATGCCAAATCCGGCGTGTCCGGCGCGGGTCGCGGTGTTAATCTGGGCGTGCACTACGCGGAAGTGAATGAGAATTTAACAGCTTATAAAGTGAATAAGCATCAGCATATTCCGGAGATCGAGCAGGCGCTCAGCCGTGTTGCAGGTAAACCGGTTGTTACGACGTTCACGACACATCTTGTGCCTATGACTCGCGGAATTATGTCTACAATGTATGCAACTATACAAGGTGAACACACGGCCGAGGAATTCATCGAATTGTACCGCCAGTATTATGAAGGTCGGAGATTTGTACGGATTCGTCAAAATGGTAAGCTCCCTTCTACGAAGGAAGTGTTTGGCTCGAACTACTGCGATATCGGCTTTGCGGTGGATGAGCGAACGGGGCGTGTGACCATCGTTTCTGTCATCGACAACGTGGTTAAAGGCGCTGCAGGTCAGGCCATTCAGAATTTGAATATGATGCAAGGCTGGGACGAAACGACAGGGCTGTTGTTCGCACCGGTGTATCCATAACGAGAAGATGAGGATAGGTGAAGGACGAACATGCTAGATCTAGTGAGCTTTACTGTCGTGCCAGAGGGCACAGTAACGACGCCGAAAGGCTTTCGTGCAGGTGGTCTGCACTGTGGATTAAAGAAGACGGAGCGCTATGATCTAGGCGCAATCGTCTGTGATGTACCGGCGGCAGCGGCGGGCGTTTACACGCTGAACGCGTTCCAAGCGGCACCGCTTCGCGTGACGCAGGAGAGCATCGCCCAAGGCGGCAAGCTGCAGGCGATGATCGTCAACAGCGGCAATGCGAATGCGTGTACCGGCCAGCAAGGCGAGGACGACGCATACGCGATGCGAGCTGCTAGCGCGAAGGCGCTAGGCGTGGCGGAGCACCACGTCGGCGTGACGAGCACAGGCGTCATCGGCGAGTTACTGCCGATGGGGAAAGTGCTGAGCGGCATTGAGCAGCTGCCGCTTAAAGTGAAGGCAGAAGGTGGAAACGACTTCTGCCAAGCGATCTTGACCACGGACCTCACGCAGAAGATGACGTGTGTCCGTGTTGTCGTTGGCGGCAAGGAGGTTCACATTGCCGGGGCAGCGAAGGGTTCGGGGATGATTCACCCGAACATGGCGACGATGCTCGGTTTCATGACAACCGACGCGCCGATTGAGAGCGAATACCTGCAGCTGCTGCTGAGCAGGATTACAGATTCCACGTTCAACATGATCACCGTTGACGGGGATACTAGTACCAACGACATGGTCGTGGCGATGGCAAGTGGGCTGGCCGGCGGCGAAGCTTTGAATCCGGAGCATCCGGATTGGGAAGCGTTCGCGGCAGGGTTCCAGTACGTTGGCGAGTACCTCGCCAAGGCGATTGCGCGCGACGGCGAGGGCGCAACGAAGCTGATCGAGACGACGGTAGTCTGCGCGGAGAGCGACGATGCGGCACGTAAGATCGTGAAGTCGATCATCGGCTCTAGCTTGGTCAAATCCGCTGTTTATGGCGCGGACGCGAACTGGGGTCGGATCATTGCGGCAGTCGGTTACTCCGGGCAGCCGGTGAACGTGAATACCGTCGATATTCGCCTAGGCGATATCGCAGTATTAGAGCAGTCGCGTCCGGTGAAGTTCGATGAGGAAGCGGCGCTTGCTTATTTGAAAACAGATACGATTCAAATTCATGTGAATTTACATATGGGCGCTGGCAAGGCAACGGGCTGGGGCTGCGATTTAACATATGATTATGTGCGGATCAATGCGGCTTATCGGACTTAGGTTTGTTATAGCTAGCACATAAGGAAGCAAAGGGGACCGAAAGCTTGTGAAGAACAATTGCTTTGTGATGAAGTGCGGCGGCAGCACGCTTGCTGCGTTACCAATTAGTTTCTTTGAAGACATGCGTCAGCTTCAGGATGAGGGTATTGTAACAGTCATCGTTCACGGCGGCGGTCCTGCTATTTCGGAGACGCTTGGGAAGCTTGGGATTGAGTCCGGTTTCGTGAACGGCCTGCGGGTGACGAATGAGGCGGTGCTCGACGTTGTGGAGATGGTGCTTTCCGGCCAGATCAACAAAGAGATCGTACGCCGAATTCAGTTAACAGGCGCAATGGCGCTTGGATTTTCCGGTGTGGATGGACATTTGATTGAAGCGAAGCCGGTGGCGAATAGCCACGAAGTTGGCCTTGTTGGTGATGTCACGAAAGTGAACGCTGAGCTGATTCAAGGCATCGTAAGCATGGGTTACATCCCGGTGATCGCACCAGTTGGACTTGGTGCCGACGGCGGTCAGCGTTACAACATTAATGCCGATACAGCAGCAGGAGCTGTTGCTTCTCACCTTGGTGTGGAGCAGATGGTTGTGGTGACGGACGTTCCCGGCATTATGAAAACAGTGGATGGCGAGAAACGGGTGCTTCCCGTTGTCAGCGTGGCAGAGATTGAAGAGATGATCGCGAGCGGTGATATCTATGGGGGCATGATTCCGAAGGTTCGAGCAGCGATTGCTTGTATACAAGGCAGGGTCCAAGAAGTTGTCATCGTGAACGGCTCTGAGCCGAATGTGCTGAGCAAAGTGCTGAAGGGCACGGGTATTGGCACACGGATTGTTCGTTAATAGATGTTAAAAATCAATGGTTTCTTGAATGGAGTTAACCGTTATGAAGCGGATTACGTTTATGTTTAAACAATTCCTAAGAGAGCCTCTATGGTTTAAAATACTTATTTCGACAACCTTGCTTATTGCACTTATTTTTAGCAATTCCTACTTTTCGAATGATCCAGCTTACCAAGGCTTCTCCAAATTAGCGGCAGCCATCTTTTTCATCGCTTACGGGATGAAAATGCGAAGAAATCGAACAACAGTTATTATTTTATATGCAGCTGCAGCGATATGTCTTTATTTAGCTTGGCACAAGTTCGAACTTATGGGTTGAACCACAAACTTTAAGGAGGGAATGTACATGACTGAAACAGGAAAAAGCTCGCTATTTCCAACCTACGCAAGATATCCAATCACGCTAGTGAAGGGGGAAGGCAGCCGTCTCTGGGATGATACAGGCAAGGAATACATTGACTTGATGAGCGGAATCGCGGTAACGAACCTCGGGCACGCGCCTCAAGCGGTGAAGGAGAAGTTGATTGAACAGCTCGATCAAGTATGGCATGTGAGCAATCTTTTCCATATTCCGAATCAGGAGAAACTGGCAACCCTACTCACAGATAATAGCTGTGCAGACGCGGTATTCTTCTGTTCCACTGGCGCGGAAGCGAATGAGGCTGCTATTAAGCTGGCACGTCGCTATAACCAGAAGGTTTTGAACAATGGTCGGTACGAGATTATAACGTTCAACATGTCGTTCCACGGACGCACGCTGGCGACATTAACAGCTACAGGGCAAGATAAAGTAAAGGAAGGCTTTCATCCGCTTCCTGGCGGCTTCGTCTATGCGCCTTATAACGATTTCGAGGCTGTCCGCAGTCTCGTCAATGAGCACACATGTGCCATCATGTTGGAGATGGTGCAAGGGGAAGGCGGCGTACTGCCGGCTGATCCGGAGTTCGTGAAACAAATTGCAGAGCTATGCAAGCAAGAGAATCTGCTTCTGATCGTGGATGAAATCCAGACGGGCGTGGGACGTACGGGTAAGCTTTTTGCCTATGAGCATTATGGGGTGGAGCCGGATATTTTCACGTTGGCCAAAGGCCTTGGTGGAGGGTTTCCAATCGGTGCTATGTTGGGCAAAGCGTTCTTGGCTGAAGCATTCAGCGCTGGAAGTCACGGTTCAACCTTTGGTGGAACGCCGATAGCTACTGCTGCTGGATATGCGGCTGTTGACACGATTATTACGGATAAACTGCCAGAGCGTGCAGCGGAATTAGGCGCATATACGGTGAAGAAGCTGGAGAGCAAGCTTGCAGGCAATCCGCTTATCAGCAATATTCGCGGCATTGGTCTCCTCATCGGGATCGAATGCACACAGCCAGCAGGTGAAATCATTAGCGAAATTCATAAGCAAGGTGTACTCGTGATTCCGGCAGGGCCGAACGTTATTCGTCTAGTGCCCGCTTTGACCATACCGCAAGAAGATTTAGATCAAGCCCTAGATGTGGTGTGCAGTGTCCTCTCCCAGAAGGCATCTACCATCAGCAGCGTCTAGTAAAAGTTCCGTTTAGAGAGGTTGGATAACATGAATATGGCTGTAAAGGAAGAACTGGCTGCCCAGTTGAAGGGCAAGGATTTTCTTGCTTTAGTTGATTATACATCAGAAGAAATTGAATATTTGATTCACTATGCGATTGAGCTTAAACGAAAACAAAAAGCAAGAGAACCGCATGCTGTGTTGGCTGGTAAGACGCTGGGAATGATTTTTGAGAAATCCTCGACGCGTACGCGTGTTTCCTTTGAAGTAGGGATGTACCAACTTGGGGGTCAGGCTCTTTTCCTCAGTAAAAATGATCTACAGCTTGGACGCGGCGAAACCGTTTGGGATACCGCACAAACACTGTCCCGTTACTTGGATGGCATCATGATTCGCACGTACGAGCACCGCAAAGTGATTGACCTTGCTCGCGGATCAACGGTACCGGTTATCAATGGATTGACGGATTATGCTCATCCTTGTCAGGTTATGGCTGATTATCAGACGGTTTTGGAGAAAAAAGGCCGTTTGAAAGGTCTCAAAGTCGCCTACATCGGAGATGGCAACAATATGGTGCATTCCCTTATGATGGGTGCAAGTAAATTAGGGATGAACTTCGCGATTGCCTCGCCGGAAGGCTACGATCCCGACAAGGAAGTTATTCAGATTTCCAAGGAGAACGCAGCACAAACCGGAGGCAGTGTCCTCCTTACTCGCGATCCACGCGAAGCGATTGAAAATGCGGATGTCGTCTACACAGACGTTTGGGCAAGCATGGGCTTTGAGGCGGAGCAGAAGGAGCGGGAGATTGCTTTCAAGAACTTCCAAATCAACGAGGCGCTTGTGAAGCATGCCAAATCAGATTATTTGTTCATGCATTGCTTGCCTGCACACCGCGGGGAAGAAGTGAGCGAGGGCGTTATCGATGGCCCGAATTCGATCATTTTTGATCAAGCAGAGAATCGTCTTCATGCGCAAAAGGCCATTATGGCCGCGACAATGATATAATAATTCGTAGCAGACATAGAAACGGAGAGATTAGTAGACATGGCTAAGGAAAAAATCGTTCTCGCCTATTCCGGCGGATTGGATACATCGGTTATCCTCAAATGGCTTAAGGAGACTTACGACGCCGAAATTATTGCTTTTACAGCGGATATCGGGCAAAAAGATGAGCTGGACGGTCTGGAGGAAAAAGCGCTCCAAACCGGCGCATCCAAGATCTACATCGACGACCTGCGCGAAGAGTTCGCGAAGGATTTCATCAACCCGATGTTCCAAGCGGGTGCTCTGTATGAAGGGCAATACCTTCTCGGCACTTCGATTGCCCGTCCGTTGATCGCGAAGCGCATGGTTGAGATTGCTCGCGCTGAAGGCGCAACAGCGATTGCTCACGGCGCAACTGGCAAAGGAAATGACCAAGTGCGCTTTGAGCTGACAGCAGCGGCGTTGGCGCCTGAGCTGTCCGTTATCGCGCCTTGGCGTCTCGAGCAGTTCCGCGAGGAGTTCCCAGGTCGCGCAGAGATGATCGCATATGCCGAGAAACACGGCATTCCGGTTACTGCATCGGCGGCGAAGCCTTATTCGACGGATCGTAACTTGCTGCATATCTCTTTCGAGAGCGGCATGTTGGAAGATCCTTGGTTCGATGCTGCATCGGACGAGAACAAAGGCATGTACGTCCTGAGCGTAGCTCCAGAAGATGCACCGGATCAAGCGGAATACATTGAGCTTGAGTTCGACAAAGGTGACTGCGTAGCCATCAATGGCCAGAAGCTTTCCCCACTGCAAGTTATGGAAACCTTGAATGAAATCGGCGGCAAGCACGGTATTGGCCGTGTGGACATGGTCGAGAATCGTTTCGTCGGCATGAAGAGCCGCGGCGTGTACGAGACTCCAGGCGGCACGATCCTTTTCACCGCTCACCGTAAAATGGAATCTCTCACGATGGATCGCGATGTCATGCACCTTCGTGATTCCCTCATTACGAAATATGCAACACTAGTTTATAATGGCTTCTGGTTCGCACCTGAGCGTTTGGCAATTCAAGCACTTGTGGGAGAAAGCCAAAAGAACGTAACAGGTACAGTACGCTTGAAATTGTACAAAGGCAACGTAATGGGCGCTGGTGTGAAAAGTCCAGTATCCTTGTACAATCCGGAAATTGCTACAATGGAAGCAGATCCGACGAAAGCATACGACCAAGGCGATGCAACAGGATTCATTCGTTTGAACGCACTTCGTCTGAAAGTATCTTCTGGCGTAGAACAAAACGCAAAGAAGTAATTATATAGCAGCACGGTCCGCTGGCTTTCCCTCGTGGAAAGCCTTTGGGTTGTCAATAAGGCTTTCCATAAATTCTGTTCAGCAGAGAGACTTTGAGCTCCGCTCAAAGATCCCTATATTAGGTGTTAATACGAGAGGAGCCATGCACGGTGTCTAAGCTTTGGGGTGGACGATTTACGAAGAAAACCGACCAATTGGTCGAAGAATATACCGCATCGATTACATTTGATAAAGAGTTAGCTGAGGAAGATATTGAAGGCAGCTTGGCGCATGTGACGATGCTTGGCAAGTGCGGCATTTTACCTGCGGATGATGTCGAGAAAATCAAGGATGGATTGCATGCTGTGCAAGGCATGATTCGCCGCGGCGAGCTGGAGTACACGATTCAGAATGAAGATATTCATATGAATATCGAGAAAACCTTGATCGATTTGATCGGCCCTGTTGGCGGCAAGCTTCATACTGGCCGCAGCCGTAACGATCAAGTGGCGACGGACATGCATCTCTACCTGCGCAAGCGGGTGGTCGAGTTCGTAGGCCTGCTGATCAAGCTGCAAGAGGCTTTGCTTGAGAAAGCGAAGGATAATCTGGATACGATTATCCCAGGGTATACGCATCTGCAGCGTGCGCAGCCGATTCTGTTCGCGCATCACATGATGGCTTACGTCAGCATGTTCCAGCGTGACCTTGAGCGCTTGCAGGACAGCTACAAGCGCGTAGACATGCTGCCGCTCGGCGCTGGCGCGCTCGCCGGCACGACGTTCCCGATCGACCGCCATTTCGTGGCGGAGCAGCTCGGGTTCGGACGCGTGTACGAGAACTCCCTGGATGCGGTCAGCGACCGCGATTTCATCCTCGAGTTCCTCTCTAACGCGTCCATGATCATGATGCACCTTTCTCGCTTCAGCGAGGAAATGGTGCTCTGGTCCTCGACCGAGTTCGCGTTCATCGAACTCGATGATGCTTTCTGCACCGGCAGCTCGATCATGCCGCAGAAGAAGAACCCGGACGTGGCTGAGCTTGTCCGCGGCAAAACAGGTCGCGTCTACGGCAACTTGTTCGGTCTGATGACCGTGCTCAAGTCGCTGCCGCTGGCTTACAACAAGGATATGCAGGAAGACAAAGAAGGCATGTTCGATACGGTTCGTACTCTTCAGGGCGCGCTTCAATTATTCGCTCCTATGGTCGCTACGATGAAAGTAAACTCGGATCGCATGAGACAAGCTGTGAACCAAGATTTCTCGAACGCAACGGATATCGCCGATTACCTGGTGAACAAAGGATTACCTTTCCGTCAGGCGCACGAAGTGATTGGTAAAACTGTGCTGTACTGCATCCAAAACCAAAAATACCTGCTCGATATGAGTATCGAAGAGTTCAAAACTTTCTCTTCGCTTTTCGAGTCCGATATTTATCAGGTCCTACAGCCGGAGCAAGTGGTCAACGCGCGTAATGTCTACGGCGGAACGGCCAGCAACCAAGTGACAGAGGCGATTGCTCGTGCCGAGCAAGTGCTTGGGCAGTCGAACGAGTGGTTGCAAGAATTTTTAGAAAAAAGCAAGTAAACGAATAGACAAAAAGCCTTCAAAGCCATCGAGTCTGATGGTCTTGAAGGCTTTTTCTCATCTGCCGGTAACGGAGATAAACCCTGTATCTGCTCGTACCGTCACTTTTTTACTGCCATCACCGATGGTGCCTTTTGCGGAATGATGATCGGTCCGTTGTACATTTACACCAGGTACTTCCAGATTGACACTGCCCGTGTCGGTTCTCAGATCGAAACTTGCGCCTTTTGGAGTAGGATCGAGCTGAAGACGAATCGAGCCTGTGTCAGATTCAAGGGATACGGAATCTCCGATATCGTGCAGTTTAGCCGTGATGCCGCCTGTATCTGTTTTCATCTTTACATCACCTTGCCCGTCCTCTACGTTGATACGCCCGGTATCTGTTTGAAGGTTTAGCTGCTTCCCTTCGTAACGATCAATGGAAATACCGCCTGTGTCGGTGGTGGCTGTAAGTTTGTCAGCCTTTACTTCTTTGAAGTTGATGCCACCTGTATCCGTGGAAACCGTGATAGCTTTGTACATTTTTTCTGGAAGTGTTACTTCTGTTCGTAATCGGAAACTTTGGTTATTGATCAGGGCTTTCAATTCTGTCAAATCGAAACCGATATTAATTTGTGGTTTCTTCTGCGTACATACGTCTACTCGCCATACATTGCTTCCTTCTGTCGCCGCCTCAATGGTGCAGCTTTTAGCAGTAAGTTCTCCAACCGTTCCTACGAGATGCACTTTGATTTCATCGGAATTACTAGGGATAAAGGTTACCCCGGAGATGTTATTTTGAATGATTAATGTATCAATATTGGCTGCCGGAATCTTCTTTTCGATATCAATATTCGTGACACCTGCATTCCAATCGACCTCTTTAGAAGTAACAGCTGCTCCAATAAGACCGACCCCAAGGCAGGCAAAGCCGAGCAGTAAGAAAAATTTGACTCCACGTTTCATAGCTTAAGCCCCCTTAATCAATTTGGCATTAAATTGGATGTACATCCAGCTGAGTTTGAAAAATACTTTGAACAGCCATGAGCTTAGCGTCGTCAATATAATGCCCAAGCCGAAACAAGCAAGCATTGCGAATCCAATGAAACACATATCGTTGCCGACCGTACCCATATAGCTGCCGAGAATGCCGACAATTGGCGAGATGATAAGCGCGAAGCCCGAAACAAATAGGGCAATTAATGTTGCGAGAATACCGAACCAAGGACCAACGACGAATATTAGATTAAAAAATCCAAGCATAATACTTACGATGATCGCCTTAATACTCGACTCCTGTTTAACCGGATAAGGGTATGGATTGTGACTCATATAAGGATTCGTACCCTGTGGATGCATATAAGGTGGAAAGCCCTTAGTTTCAGGAGCTTGCTTAGGCGCCGCAGCCGGTTCAGGTCTGGGATAAGATTTCTCTACCCGTTCGCCAGACGTGCTTTTGGATGGTTCCTGTTCCGTACTAGGTTTATCCTTCTGAGCGTCCCAGTTAGGAACTCGCGGATAGCCGAGAGACTGTGCGACATCATCCTCTTGCTTCCCATTTTCAATTGCTTTCTGAAACAATTCTTCATAAACAGACAATATATTTTGGCGCTCCTTCTCGGGAAGTCCACGCAGTCGATAGTTTAATTCTTTGAAATAATCGATTTTGCTCATCGCCTAGCCTCCTTGTGCTCTTTCATATCCCTATCATAATAGAAAAAAGTCATAATGACCTAGTAACTACAGTCACATGACCTTTCCTATTCCGAAAAGAGGCAGAAGCCTTTATATTACCGGTTAACCGGTCCTTTCACGCCATCTTCAAGGATGGGCTGCTCTGGCATTGAGGGATTCATTTCTTCCGACTTAATGTCACTCCGGTTGGCGGCGATGATAGTAGGCACTGGAGAATACTGATCCTTCGAGATTAATTCTTTACTGACGATCGTACCATTTTCTCTTTTGATCCGATACGTTTCAACCTTGTAGCCGACCTTGCCTGTGCTGATAGGGCGTGTAACGCCAGGTTTCAGGCTGGAATTTTGCAAATATTTAACCGGTGGTTGAATTGTTTCTATAATGTTGGAATTGATGTCATACGTAATGGATGGCGACATATGACCGAAAAGCTTCACGGTGACGGCTTGATCTGTTGTTATGGTTCGTATCAATAGATAGGCATCTGTGTTGTTGCGGAATTTGAAGTTAATATAACCGCTGGCGAAAGTGGCATCTTGGCCGAGCGCAACATAGCTAACAGGGAGTGAATGATTGCGCCGCTCAATAATGTCGAGACCGCTCCGCAGGACAGCATTGTAAAGTGTGGTAGAAACTTGGCAAATGCCGCCTCCGATGCCTGGAACGAGCTTGCCATTTAGGATGACTGGTGCTTCCTTATAGCCGAATTGGGCTTCGGTCTGTTCAATAATCTTACTATAGTCGAAGGTCTCTCCCGGCGCCATTAGCAAATCCTGAATAGAGGCTGCTGTGGAGCGAATATTGTGAATTCTCCCTTCACCTGATGGAGGGAATGAGGTCGTAAATTCCGAGATTTTGCGATCGATGCCCTGGCGCTTCAATGTTTCGATCGTTACCGCGGGGCCCTGCTCGTATAAAGGTAAGGACAATGTGATAGGAGCGGCATTGTGAATATAGGCAATGGATGGGGCAACTTCTTTTAAATGTTCAAGCAAATGGGCCGTATCAATTCTCAGCACTTTGCGTTCGGGCTCGAAAGCTAGTAAATCTTCATTGGTTACGATTCGCTTGGCGGCAACCGGTTGAAGGCTATAGAGGTCTTTCCAAGCTTCTTTGAGTACGGAGTTTAACTGTGCTTCATTGACAGTGACCTCTAGCGGTATATCTGCATGACGCAGCGTCCAGCGAGCTTGTATTCGCTCTATCGGAGAGCCTCCGAATAGCTGCCCAAGTGAACGAGCTAGAGTTTCCTTTTGATACTGAACACCTAGTTGTCCAAGCGCGAGTTGTTTATTGGGAATATTTGAACGGGAGGACTGCAATTGAACGGGATAAGAGGAGAGAAGCTGTAGGCGCTTTTCGTACTCTTGTTGAAATTTATCATAGGGCATTCCTCCAACCCGCCAGCCTGCAACTGTAAAATCAGCAGGAAATGTAGGTTGAGATCCATAGATATATAGAGTTATGCTAAACGCACTTAGTAAGCCTATGAAGATAGACGCATAGAAGATCACTTTTCTAATTTGGCTTGGCATGTACAGCGGCTCCTTTACGCTCAGATACAAGCGGTACAGGCACTAGGATGCCTGTACTATTATATGTATCGTTAGCTAAGGGGTTTTAGTACTTGCCAGGGGACTAACCAGAAGAACAAAAAACCGTCGGACACAGTCCAACGGTTTTCAAATATAGCCTTATTTCGTCCCTGTAAATGTAATTCCTTTGATGAAAAATTTATTTCCGAATACATAAACAAGCAGGGCTGGTAGGGTGAAGATCATCGACGCTGCCATGATGTAGTTCCAGTACGAGATGTACTGGCCTTTAAATGTATTCAACCCGAGTGGAAGTGTGAACATGGAGCGCTCTGACATAAAGAGAAGTGGTTTCAAGAATTCATTCCATGACCCCATGAAGGTGAATATGGCCATAGCGGCAAGCGGCGGTCCAGCTAGCGGGAGTGCGACCCGGAAGAACATCCCGATACGCGTCATGCCATCCATTTCAGAGGCTTCTTCCAATTCCTTGGGAAAACTAATGAAAAACTGACGCATCATGAAAATATAGGTGGCTTGCACTGCGGCTGGAATAATTAAAGAGCGGAAACTATTTAGCCAGCCCAAGTCTTTGATGATCAAATATTGTGGAATAAGGGTAACCTTATCCGGTACCATCAGAATGGTCAAGATGAAGAAGAAAATGAGCTTGTTGCCGGGAAAGTCGAAGCGGGCTAATGAATACCCAGCCAATGAGTTCAGCAGCAGATTGAGCAGCGTAACGGTGACGCCGACCAAGACGCTGTTAAAAAACCAGCGAGGGAACATTTGCTCACTTGTGAAGATATATTTGTAATTATCGAGCGTAAAATGTTCTGGAATAAACGATAACCCGGTTGTGGAGATTTCCGCTAGCGTCTTGAACGAGGCGGAGAGCGCCCACAAGAACGGAATAACGGTAATTACGGCATATAGCATCAGCATGAGATAGGTTAACACGCGTGCTATGGAGCGGGTTTTGGATGCTTCCATTTTGGGTCTCTCCTCTCTTAGTTCAATTTCTCTTCGCCGCCGAACAGCTTGCGTTGAATCAACGTAACAATCATGATTGCGCAAGTTAACATGAAGGCTAAAGCGGAAGCGTAGCCCATATCCAAGTTCTTGAACGCATATTGATAAATCAATAGGACGAGAGTCAGCGTAGAATTATCAGGGCCCCCAGATCCATTGGACAATATGTAAGCCTGATCAAAAAGTTGGAACGTTCCGATCAATCCCATTGTTACCACGAAGAATGTGACAGGTTTGAGCATGGGTACTGTAATCGAGATGAATCTGCGCCAGGTTCCTGCGCCATCAAGTTCAGCTGCTTCATATAACGTATCGGGAATATCCTGCAGCGCTGCTAAGTAAATAACCATAAACTGAGGCGCTGTGGAAAATATATTCATGATCATAATGCCTTTGAGGGCGACGCTCGGGTCTCCCAGCCAATTGAAACTGTGCATGCCCAGTAAATTGAGCATATCATTTAGTAATCCGTCGGACTTGTAAAGCCACATGAAAATGAGGGTTAACACCGCGGATGAGGTGATAGTCGGCATAAAGTAAACAACTCTGAAAAAATTACGGAACTTAATTTTAGAATTCAATACGGAGGCCATCAGCATGGCGACAATCGTTTGTATCGGAACGACATATAACGCATATTCAACGGTATTACGGAGCCCGATCCAGGCGCGGTCGTCATCGGCGATGCGAACGAAGTTGCGAAGTCCGATGAATTTGTAGCTTACGCCGCCCAGCAGCTCAACCTTATGCAGAGAGAGGAAAACTGCGTAAAGAATAGGCAGTAAAAAGAAGGCGCCAAGCACAAGCAGAGACGGAGAAACGAACAAATATCCAGAAATCACGTCCCGCCATTTGCGGCGGTTCCAGCGTCGTTTCATTCAAAGCTCCCCCTTTCCTGTAAAATGCCGTAAAAGAGGAAGATTCTCCTCTTTTACGGCTGCTATGCTTTATTTGGTTATTTACCTGCGGCAATTTCTTTGTTAGCGGTGTCTTGCGCTTTTTTGAGCGCTTCTTCCAGGGTTACTTTACCCTGATAAGCGGAAATAAACTGATTGTTGAAGTTGTTCATGATGGTCGGCAATGTTTCTTTCGCTTGCCATGGAATGGAGTAGGAGTTGCCGGCTACTAATGCAGCGCGCAGAGGATCTTTGTCGAAGCCAAGTTCTTTGGCTACGGATTTACGGGCAGGCAGCGCTAAGCCTTTGCTGGTCCATGTTTTCATGCCTTCTTTACCAGTCAGGTAAGAAATGAGCTCATATGCTTCTTGCTTGTGCTTTGAGCTTTTATTCATTACATAGGCTACCGTGTAAGCCATTGTCGCTTTTTTACCAAAAGTGGTTGGGAGTTCAGCTGTAGCAAAATCAAGATCTTTGAATGTGCTTTGTAGGTACGGAATCGCCCAGTTTCCTTCAATCACCATCGAAGCTTTGTGCTGTCCGAACATTTCGCCGCCCCAGCCTGCGCCCAGATCCTTCGGTTCGCCTGCGGATTTATCTTTAAGGTGCATATCAACAACCGGTTGTAGACCTTTCAACGCTTCAGGGGAAGAGTAAGCCGCATTGCCGTTATCGTCGGATACCTTGCCGCCCGCAGCTTGAATCATGAACATTTGACGGGCAAGCTCAGGCGCAGCGCCAAATCCGAAGCGGGATACTTTACCACCGTCCGCTTTTGTCAGCTTTTTAGCTGCATCTTGAAGCTCTTCCCAAGTTGTAGGAACCTTAGTGATACCAGCTTCTGCGAAATCTTTCTTATTGTAGAAAAGCGCTAGTGTAGACGTATCTTTTGGAAAGCCATAGCTTTTGCCGTCTTTACCTTTAAAAGCGTTCAGAAGCGGCGCTTCGAAGTCAGCAACGTCAAATTCAGGCTTTACATAACCATCAAGCGGTTCAAGCACGTTTTTGGCAATCAGGCCAGGGGCTTCGAATGCGTCTAGGAAGAATACGTCCGCGCCTTCGCCACCCACTAAACGAGTTTTAATGACATCCATATATTGATCCGCAATAACGTCAAACTTAACGGTAATGTTCGGATGTTTAGTTTGGAAATCCTTCAATACTTGTTGAAATAAGGCTGTTTCTTCAGGACTGGAGCCCCAACCGTTCAATGTAATCGTGACCGGCTCTGCCGATTTAGGTGCCGCAGTCGCTGCAGCTGAAGCCGCAGGAGCTGATGGAGATGGAGATGCGTTGTTCGCTTGGTTGCCACATCCGGAAATTACGATCATCGATGATACAGCGGCAAGTGAAATGCCAGTAAGCCATTTTTTCATGAGTAATGCCTCCCTTTTTATAAAAAGCTAATTATGAATGTTGAATCACTTGAAGCCCAGTCGTATTGTGCAGCACGTTCACTACCGCAGTCTGCGTCTGTGGGTTGAACTGAATGTGAAGGCTCAGCTTGCCCTGCGCCACTGTCATATTGCGGACGGTAAGTTCCGTCATGCCAGATGGGAGTACGGGATTCAATCGGATGGTACCGCCCAGCGTATCGGGCTCGATACCGAGCATTGTCTGCAAAAATACTAGCGGAGTACCAGCTGCCCAGGCTTGCGGAGAGCAAGCGACAGGATAAGGTACAGGCTCACCTATGGAATCGTCGTATCCGCAGTATAATTCAGGGAGTCTATGGTACTCAAAACTTTCAGATGCCTTCATTAAGCCTTCAATGACTTGCATGGTTTCCGCTTTGAAGCCGTTGCGGCTCATTCCCAGCAATACAAGGGAGTTGTCATGCGGCCAAATGCTGCCGTCGTGATAGCTCATTGGATTGTAGCCAGAAGATTCCGTGCTCATTGTGCGAATTCCGTAGCCGCTGAACATGTCGGGTGCTACTAGTCTCCGTACCACGGATTCAGCGCGGTCCGGCTGCAGCATGCCTGACATGAGGACATGACCAGGATTGGTTGTCACCGATTGGACTTGCTTCTTGTCAGCATCTAGTGCAATTGCGTAGAAGCCTTCTTCTTCCATCCAAAAGCTCGCTTCGAAGCGTTGACGAAGATCTTCTGCGGAACTTTCCAGCTCTTCGGCTATCGATTCTTTACCTAACTGACGAAGAATAGGTGCTAGTTTCATCTTCGCATGATAGACATACCCTTGCACTTCTGCGAGCGCAATTGGTGCTTTGGCATAATCGCCGTTACTATGTACGACAGAATCGCCGGAATCTTTCCAACCTTGGTTGGCAATGCCTTTGGATGATTTCTGATAATATTCCACAAATCGGTCGCCATCTGCATCACCATAATTGTCGATCCAGTGTAAGGCTTGCTCGATGTTCGGCATTAACTGCTCGATTAGCGCCGTATCTCCGGTCCATTGCACATACTCCGCAGCAAGGAGCAGGAAAAGAGGTGTTGCATCAATGGTTCCATAGTAAGGTGTGAAAGGAATCTTATTCGTTAACGCAAGCTCGCCATAGCGAATTTCATGCATAATTTTACCGGGTTCTTCATCACGCCAAACATCTTCCTTGGTACCCTGATAGGAGGCCATTGTAAGCAATGTGCCTTTGGCCACATTTGGTTCTGCAGGCAGCATTTGCAGTGCAGCGATTAAGCTGTCTCGTCCAAATGGGACCGCATACCAAGGCAGTCCAGCAACTGGGAAGCGTCCATGCCCGAGGTCAGTAAGGAGCACACGCAAATCCTGGAGTCCCCGGTCGTACAGCTGATTGAACAGGGGAAGATTACTTTCTACAGAAGTGGTATTTTGGTCCCATTCTTGATAGGAAGCTTTCAGCATCTCAATCGCTTGTTGGGCAGAGACTTGCTCAGGTCCCTTTCCATCGATATAAGGGGCAATGAAGAAAGTAACAGATTGGCGCTCTTTTGGCGCTAGTTCAAAGTTGAAGGCTATCGTGCTGTCTTCCTGAACAACTGTTTCCTTGCGATCCCAACAAATATGCGTCTGACGTTCAACTCCATCTGTGCCTTTGTAGCGTTTGACCAGCTTCTGGTGTTCCATCACATCAGGGAGCGCTTCACCGAAAGTTCCATTCTGAAAGCCCCGAACGACGAACATGTCAGCGAAATCGCTTTCGAATCGAGCTGTAAAGTCGAATGCAACCGGCTTGGGATAAAAGCTAGTGAAGGCAATGGTTTCATATAAAGCGCCTTCATAAATAAATCGTTGTCTTTCCAGTTCGACAGATTCTCTCCAAAGAATCAATTGCCCATCCGATTCCATATGAGGATTAGTCATACGAATGGTGGCGATATAGTTCGTTCCTGCGGAAGAACTAAGCAGAATCGGTTTCTTGCCATTAATACGAATTTCAAGCCTACTTAGAAAGCGGGTATCCTTCGTATATAAACCGTGTCCTGCCTCATTGTCTGCTGGAATATCGCCGGTTTTATCAGTCATGAGGAAGAGATCATTCTCCTTAATGACTCGGTAATCCATTCGGGCCACCCCTTTTCTCTGTTATTCTTGATGATTTCTAATGTATTATTCTTACCGAAACGTTTCGGAGGCAAATAAAAAGAAAAGGAAACTAAAATGAAAGGGGTCAAAACCCATTAAATTTTCTTTTCCAATTTTTGTGAACAAACACCGTCTAATCTTTTCCGAAACGTTTTGGTAACTTGATATTTTGATTATACATAAGGATGTAACCATTTTCAATCCCCTTTAATAAATTTTTAAGCGTTTACATAACGTAATAATTAAGATTGAAACTAGAAGAGGAATAGATTAATATAGGAATTATATAAAAATTCCGACCGATTTATTCCAAAACGTTTTGGACAGGGGGCGAACACGCTAACTATATGATTACAATAAAAGATATTGCCAGAGAAGCCGGCGTGTCCGTCACTACCGTATCGCGAGCGCTTAACGGATACAATGATGTGAATGATGATACCCGAAAAAAGATTCAGCTCATTGCGAATGAGCTTGGTTATAGTCCTAATATGGCCGCGCGCAGCCTTATATCCAAAAAAACACAGACACTCGGACTGCTGCTATCCGGAATTACGCGTAATAGCACTAAGGATAGTATCGCGTTTGAAATTCTTTGCGGTATGAATGACCGGGCAGGGGAGCTGAATTACGATCTGATCTTATTCAGTACTACACCTCAGAAGCAAGCCGCGAAATCCTACAAAGCGCTATGTCAGGAACGAGGGGTTGACGGTGTCATTATTATGGGCATTCGGCTGGATGACCCCTATTTAAAAGAAATCGTCACCTCGAGTTTACCCTGCGTACTGATTGATATTCCTTTTAAAAACAGCAATGTTGGTTATGTGACTTCGGATAATATTCAAGGCGCGTCTCGGATGACACAGTTCTTGATTGAACAGGGACATAAGAAGGTAGCACTTGTGAATGGCCATGCGCAAGCAGATGTCAGCATTAAGCGTTTGGATGGTTATAAGCAAGCTTTGGAGCAGGCGGGTATTCCGTTTGAGGAGGATTTGGTGCTCGACGGGGGGTTCTCGGATGAGGGCGCTCGTGACGCTACCTACAGGCTAATGTCTCAGCGTCCAGATGTGACCGCTATTTTTTGCGCAAGTGATCTAATGGCTCTCGGGACGATGCAAGCGCTTCGCGGGCTTGGACTTACTATTCCTGGTGATGTCTCAGTCGCCGGATTCGATAACATTAGTATCTCCGCCTATTGTTCTCCAACTTTAACAACCGTTAGCCAAAATCCATATGAAATCGGTTATCAATCTGCCCAGATGATTATTGACATGCTTGAGGGCCGTCAGGTAACCAAACAATTGGTGCTTCCAACAGAACTTCTCGTCCGCTCTAGTGTAGCCGCACCTAAAAATAAACAAAATTAATAACATGACCGTCCTATGTAGGGCGGTTTTTGCGTATATTATAGTTTTCTAGTTCGATATTACTAGCGTTGGATTTCTCATATTCTCTAAATAAATGATATAATGACGGTATTCAACAGGATTTTCAAAGCTATTTTAGAAGGAATTTCAGTAATTGTGTCGAATGGTTAAAAGCTATCTTTACAAGCGGAGAGACTTTGCTACGCAAAGATCCATATATTAGGATGTGATATTGTGATCGAAATGCAGGACGTATGGAAAACGTACTCCAACGGCACTCATGCATTGCGAGGGATTAATGTAAAAGTGGACAGCAATGAGTTTGTTTACGTTGTTGGACCTTCCGGCGCAGGTAAATCTACATTTATGAAGTTGATGTATAGAGAAGAGAGGCCTACCAAGGGCCAAATCTTCGTAAATGGTTTTAATTTGGAAAAGCTGAAACAGCGTAAGATTCCTTACGTTCGTCGTAATATTGGCGTTATTTTCCAGGATTATCGACTGCTTCCTAAGCTTAATATTTTTGAAAATGTGGCTTTCGCTATGGAAGTTATCGAGGCACCTAAAAAGCAGATTAAGAAACGCACAATGGAAGTTCTCGAGCTTGTTAAGTTGAAGGATAAAGCGAATTCGCTGCCCTCTCAGCTTTCTGGAGGCGAGCAGCAGCGGGTAGCGATTGCCCGGGCAATAATTAACAACCCAGCTGTCATAATAGCCGATGAACCGACAGGAAATCTCGACCCTGAGACCTCCTGGGGAATCATGAAATTGATGGAGGAAATTAACTTCCGGGGAACCACCATAGTCATGGCTACGCATAACAAGGAAATCGTAAATACAATGCGTAAACGAGTCATTGCGATTGAGAATGGACTCATTGCTCGTGACCAGGTACGGGGGGAATACGGTTATGAAGATTAGTACGGTTTCTCGTCATTTGCGAGAAGGTACGAAGAATGTCGTTCGGAATGGTTGGATGACGTTCGCGTCGATTAGTTCGATTGCCATTTCGTTATTTATTTTAGGTATTTTCGTTCTCATTACACTTAATGTGAATGATATTGCAGGGCAGATTGAGAAACAGGTTGAGATTAATGTGTATCTGGAGGTTAACACTTCGCAGGATCAGATTAAGGCGCTCGAATCTCAAATTCAAGCTATTCATGAGGTAAAAACCATTAAGTTTGTTTCGAAAGAAGAGGGCCTTGTTTATTTAAGGCAAAAGCTTGGTGAGAGCGGTAAAGCTTTGTTAGATGGATTTGAAGGGGAAAATAACCCGCTAAACGATGCGTTCACCATCGAAGTCGATGACCCGCGAAATGTGGCAGTCGTTGCGGATCAAATCAGCGCGCTTAACATCGGCAAAGATCCAAAGCCTATCTACAAGGTGAATTATGGAAAAGGAACAGTTGAAGCTCTATTTAAGGTGACACAAATTGTTCGTTGGGTCGGGATTGGTATCGTTATTTTACTTTCATTTACCGCTGTGTTCCTGATCGCGAATACGATCAAAATTACGATTTTGGCCAGACGCAAAGAAATATCAATTATGAAACTGGTGGGTGCGACGAATTCCTTTATTCGTTGGCCGTTTTTTATAGAAGGTGCTCTACTCGGATTCATCGGCTCTGTTATCCCGACAGCTATTATTCTAGGTGGGTACTGGAAGCTGCTTAACACGAGTTCACTGAACTTGAATCTGCTTATGGTTGAATTAACACCTTTCGGGGAGATTGCTCCTACGATGACGGCTTTGTTGTTAGGTATTGGTATGGTAATTGGAATCTGGGGGTCCCTAATCTCAGTCCGCAAATTCCTCCGCGTCTAAGCGGAAGCTTTTATAACCGACTTTGATAACGATGATGTAACAGGGAGCTTATTCGGCGTCGAATCTTGAACGAAATCCGGGAAGTGCGGTACTCACTTAGCAAAACACTAAGCTCCGTTCCTCCTTCTCCGGATTTCGTCCAACCTTCTCGGTTCTGAAAGCCGATTACAAAAGCGTTATTTAAGTTTCAACTGATTTTTTCATTTTCAAAGATTCATAGATTAAAAGATAAGAGACTAAGAGATTTGCAAGAATAAATGATTTATTGAGTGCCAGGTTTTGATGATAGGGAGGCTACGTGCTTGAAGAAGAAGATTCTACCTGTGGTGTTGACTCTTGGGATTGCGGCTTCATTGGCGGTTCCTTATGCGGGGTATGCCGCTTCAACAACGGAAAAGATCGATCAGCAGTTGACTCAGCTCAAGAAAATGAAGGCGGAAGCGCAGCAGAAGGCGAATGACGCGCAGAATCAAATAACGAAGGTTCATAACGAGAAGGACCAGGCGACCAAGGATATGAATACGCTTGTCAATCAGGTCAATGAGGCTAGCAAGAAGCTCACGAAGCTGAATGAAGAAATCGACCAAGTGTCGGACGCATTAGCAGATAACGCTAAACAATTGGATGAAGCGGAAGCGCGTGTGGAGACTCGTGATCAAATGCTGAAATCCCGAGTGCGCTTGATGTATATGAACGGCTTTGTTTCATACATGGATGTGCTGTTAAGCGCGACTAGTTTTTCTGATTTCTTGAACCGTATTGAAGCTTTGAAATCTATTGTTAATCAAGATAAAGAGATACTAGTGGCAAATAAGAAAGATAAAGAAACGGTTGCCCAGAAGAAGATAGATACAGAGGAACAGCTTGAGAAGGTTAAGGTGCTTTATGCTGATGCCGACGCCCTTAGGGACGATCTCCAAGCGAAGGAGAAGGCCAAGGAAGTTAAGATTGCTTCTCTTACGAAGCAAGAGAGGGTGCTAGAGGATATTTCTGAAGAAAGCGATAAACAGATTACACAATTAGCCAAGCAAGAGGCTGATTTACAGGCGAAGAAACGGGCAGCTAGTAAAGCGAAGTCGCCTTTCACTTATTCCGGTGGGAAACTGGGTTACCCTTTGGCTGCTCAAGCGCCGCTTACATCTGATTTCACGAATAGAATCAATCCGGTTACAGGCAGATCTGAGAGCCATAAAGGGATTGATTTGGGAGCACCCAAGGGAACGGGCATTCTCGCAGCTGAGAACGGCTCAGTCATCTATGCATCATGGATGAACGGCTACGGGAATTGCGTCATCGTGGATCATGGGAATGGGTTATGGACGGTATATGGACATATTATGAATGATGGGATCTATGTCAAAGTTGGC
This sequence comes from Paenibacillus sp. JT22N1, assembly GCF_059692155.1. Lineage (NCBI taxonomy): Bacteria > Bacillati > Bacillota > Bacilli > Caryophanales > Paenibacillaceae > Paenibacillus > Paenibacillus sp. JT22N1. The sequence goes on along the minus strand of NZ_JCAUAW010000026.1, from coordinate 24,180 downwards.
GATTTGGTGAAACGCGGACAGAAGATTGCCGGTGTTGGCTCGACAGGGCAATCGACAGGAAACCATTTGCATTTTGAAGTTAGGAAGAATGAAGTTCCAACCGATCCTAAACCATTCTTACGATAGGGGAACTTGGTTATAAAACGGGAATAGCTTGTCATATACTACAAACAGGCGAACCCAAATGGGTTTTAGGAAAAAGGTGGTGAAACGCGCTTTGCAATTCAAAGGACGTACGGTCATAGTATTTGTTTTGTTAGCCATGTTTGCAAGCAGTATCGTGACACTGACGATTGTGGATTCATCCTTTTCTTGGGGGCGGAAAGAGCAGCCAGCGGGCAGTACGGCCGCATCCACTGCCACTTCATCCGGACTATCGAGTAAGGATTTGAGCAAAATTTCTACAACGTTTCAACTGATCGAGAGCAAGTATTTGAAGCAACCGGATCATGATAAGTTGGTCAACGGTGCAATTAATGGCATGCTGGAATCTCTGGAAGATCCATTTACCGTGTATATGGATCAGAAGGAAGCGAAGCAGTTCGATGAGAGTATTACTTCCTCTTTTCAAGGCATAGGGGCAGAGGTTTCGATTGAGGAAGGTAAGTTCGTTATCGTTTCTCCAATCAAGGGCTCTCCTGCTGAGAAAGCGGGGATTCAATCCAAAGACGTGATTGTCTCGGTCAACGGAGAGAAGTTGGACGGGCTTACACTCAACCAAGCGGTCATGAAAATCCGCGGCCCTAAAGGGACGCAGGCGAAGCTAGATTTACTTCGTCAAGGTGCAGGTGATCCGGTGCAAGTCATCGTGGTCAGGGATAATATTGATGTTGAAACGGTTTATGGCGAAATGCTGCAGGACCAAATCGGGAAGATTGAGATTCGCCAATTCTCCTCGAATACAGCCGTCCGTTTCGCTGAAGAGCTGAAAAGCCTTGAAGCCAAAGGGATGAAAGGGCTAGTTATCGACGTGCGTAATGACCCGGGCGGTCTGTTGAACGTGGTCGTAGACATCGTGAATCCTTTCGTCAAGAGCGGAAAACCGATCGTCCAGGTCGAGAATCGGGATGGGAAGCGGGAGCCGACACCTTCAACGGGTTCAGGCAAGAACTATCCGGTTACGGTGCTTGTGAACAAGGGCAGTGCGAGTGCTTCGGAGATATTGGCAGGAGCCTTCCAAGAAGCGGTTGGCAGCAAGATCATTGGCGAAACTTCCTACGGGAAAGGAACCGTTCAGGTTACTTTTGAGAAGGAAATGGGCGACGGCAGCAATATTAAAATGACGGTGTACAAATGGTTAACGCCTAATGGCAACTGGATTCACAAAACGGGGATCCAGCCGGATATCCCAGTTGAGCAGCCAGGTTATTTCAAAGCAGCTCCGCTGTCTAAGAAAAGTGTGCTTAAACAGGACATGACAAGCGATGATGTGAAGAATCTACAGCTTATGCTGACAGGTCTTGGCTTTAACCCAGAGCGTTCGGACGGTTATTTCAATGATAAGACAGTTACAGCTGTTAAAGCTTTCCAAAGGACTAACGGTTTACCAATGACTGGCGAGGTAGACACGGAAACAGCGGCTAAAATTGAAAAATCAATTTTGGCGCAAATCCGTGAGCCGAAGAACGATTTGCAGTTGAAGGCAGCAATTGGGCAAATCCAAAAGCAAATCGGGAAATAATAAAGATCAGATAATGGAAATTCGTCAAGATGGGCAGGAGATAAGCTCTAATAGTCGAATTAGTGTAGGAAGGTTGCTACGGCTGCCTTCCTATTTCTTTTTCATCAAGGAGCCCAGATTCGTATGGATGTATTGATTCAACTCTTGGACAGACTGCTGCAGGCTGTAAGGCAGTTGTTTGCGAATCCTTTTTACTATATAGGTATTCTATTTATCGTGCTGCATTATCGGAAGCAGATTCAGATGGAGCGTAAACTGTTTCACACGCGCTTGCATTCTTTATTGAATGAGACATGGCGAACCGTACTCTGGGGTTGGCTAGGCGGTATCAGTGCCTCCGTACTTTTGCTCTTCGTAGGTGTTAATATCGAAGCGAACACGGTAATTCTGTTATGGGTCCTATCGATTATCCTAGTTATGATGCGTGTTAGATTCTTGTGTTTGGCTTATGCGGTAGGCATTTTGGGAATCGCGCAAGTGATTCTTTCGTGGATACCGAATGCAGCCAGCCTCCAGGAAGCGGTACCGGTTCTGGACATCGTAGTTGGCGCGGATATTCCTTCCTTGCTGGTCATTGTCGCCGTACTTCATCTTCTAGAAGGGACGCTCGTCGGTTTTCAAGGGGCACGCATGGCAACACCGCTGTTCCTAGAAGGAAGACGAGGGCAAATTATCGGCGGGCAACAGCTGCAAGGCTTCTGGCCTGTTCCCTTGTTCTTGCTCGTTCCTATGACAGGGGGAAGTATACAAGGTCTTCCATGGGAAACGCTGTTCGGTTCGAACCTCGCAACAGGGTGGACGCTTCTTGCCTTCCCGGCAATGATTGGCTTTACGGAGCTTACGATATCGAAGCTTCCCCGCAAACAAGCCCGTTTCAGTGCAAGCTTGCTCTACTTATATGGCGTCATCCTATTAGTTGCAGCGATTGCCGCTCATTTTTGGCCGCCGATTCTACTTGTAGGAGCCGTATTAAGCATTGCTATACATGAAGGATTGATTCGGTATAACCAATGGATGGAAGATAAGCTGGTGCCGTTCTACGTTCACTCACAGCAAGGGCTTATGGTGTTGTCAGTAGTGCCAAACAGTCCTGCACACGAGCTGGGTATTCAAACTGGCGAACTCATTCACAAGGTGAACGGTCACAAAATCAAGACTAAAACCGATCTGCACGTTGCCATGCGGTTGAATTCCGCTTTCTGCAGGCTGGAAGTGCTGAATGAGCAAGGTGAGGTACGCTTCTTACAGCGAGCGATTTACTCTGGCGATCATCATCAATTAGGTATTATTTTAGCTCCGGATCAGGATGCACTGTACTTCCTAGAGCAAAGACCCCTGCATCTGTTTTCCTATTTGCGAAGTAAACTGACCGGCTTGTTATCTAATGATTCAACGAAATCCATGTGATAAAAAAAAGACCCTATCCTCTCGCTTGAAAGAGGAAGGGTCTTTGCTTACCACATAAGAAAGTATAAGTTTATTTCTAACAGAGAAATTTGACTTTCTTATTGGCGATAAAACCTACATTTAAACGCGGTCGCTCATCTTCGAAATGCATCGATAGAGGTTTTCTCATTTAACAGTTGTTGTTGGAGAAAGCCCATCACGCAGTACAATGATTTCGACGCGGCGATTTTTGCTGCGGTTCTCATCGCTGGTGTTGGCTACTTTTGGCATCGAATCAGCATAAGCAGTAGCAATAAATTTATTGTTATCCAGTTTGGCCGTATCACTAAAATAGCGCAGCACCGAAAGGGAACGGGCGAATGATAATCCCCAGTTATCTTTGAAAGGATTGCCTGTAGCTAGCGGCAAGTTGTCGGTATGACCTTCAATGCTCACCTTGCTGTTCAGCGTAGGGATGAGTGAAGCAAGCTTCTGTAGAATAGGAAAGGAGGCCGCTTTCAGATCCGCTTTTCCTAGGTCGAATAGGAATAAGTCATTAAGGGTGATAGCCACACCGCGTTCTGTATCACTAGCGGACACTTGTGCCTCCAGATTTTGATCCTTGATATAAGCTTGGACTTGTTTTAAAAGATCTTGAAGTTCCTTTTCGCGCTTCTCTTTTTCATTTTTCTCAGGCTTTGTTTTATCTTTCTCTTCTTTATTGTCATCTTGGCTCTGATTCTGGTTCTGAGGTGTCTGGGCATCGCCTTGCTTAGGGGTCATTTGACCACTTACGCCAAAGCCTTTATCCAAAACCGAGTCGGCTTTCTGGAATTGCATGTTTAAGGCTTGGGCCAAAACGGAATACTTTTGAACATCGACTTTACTCATTGCATACATAATAATGAAGAAAACGAGCAGAAGGGTGATTAAATCAGCGTAAGTGATGAGCCATCTCTCATGATTGACATGTTCCTCGTGCTTCTTACCTCTCCGCGCCATTATCGACATCCTCCTCTACGACTTTCTTCGTTGGTTTATCGTGGAGGAAGGAATTCAGTTTTTTCTTAATTAACTGTGGATTCTCACCGGCTTGAAGGGCAAGAATTCCTTCTAACATCAGTTCCATTTCGGAAACCATTTCTTTGCCGCGAACCTTAATTTTATTAGCAATTGGAAGATAGACCAAGTTGGCGCTCATAACACCGTATAAAGTAGCTGTGAAAGCAACAGCAATAGCAGGTCCGAGACTGGAGGGGTCGTCGAGATTACCGAGAACGTGAATGAGCCCCATAACGGTACCAATAATTCCCATGGTTGGTGCATATCCGCCTCCGGCTTCGAACACTTTTGACATATTATTAACCTGGTGCTCAATAGCGTCCATCTCAAGCTCTAGAATTTGTCTGGTCAGCTCGGGATCAGTTCCATCCACCACCATAAGCAAGCCATCTTTAAGGAAAGGATTTGTATGCTCCTGTGCGCGTTGCTCAAGGGCTAGTACTCCTTCTCGACGAGCGATCGTAGCCATATCCACCAGTTCATCAATCGTTCCCCCCGGATCTCTTTTTACTTCCTTGAAGGCAATGCCTAGAGCTTTAGGGATTTTGGCTAAAATAGAAAGCGGGAAGCTGATGGCTACTGCACCAAAGGTTCCGCCGAAAACGATTAGCATGGCACTCGGGATGATCAATGAACTAATATGACCGCCATCCCACATATACCCGCCGACTAAACCTACAAGACCCAATACTAATCCTAAAACTGTTGTCAAATCCATGACTGTACCACTCCTAATTAGCATAAAAAGAATAGGAACCATAAAGCAACCAGATAAATTCGTTGGAGCCGTTCTCCATAAAATTTATACAGGCCGTAACAGATATTGCCGTTTGCATCCATGATTCAAAAATAGTATAATGGAAAAACCAGAACAAACATTCTTATGATGGATGAATTTAGAGAATCCTTCATATTTGTGCGAATAAGTTCCATAAACTTCTATATCGGAAATAGCATAAGGAAAGTTAATAGGATAAAAGTTCGATTTATTTCGATAAAATGTAGGTTTAAAAAGTTCGCTTTTAGAACCGAGAAGGTTGGACGAAGTCCGGAGAAGGAGGAACGGAGCGTAGAGATTTCTACGTGAGTACCGGACTTCCCGGTTTCGTTCAAGATTCGATGCCGAGTTGGCTTCCTGAATGACTTAGTTATAAGAGTGAACTTTTTAAACAACCTCTATAAGTGTAGGTGATTATTGATGAGTGAACTGGTCATAAGTTCCAAGAAGTTCGAACTTGTATCCGATTTTTCTCCGCAAGGCGATCAGCCTAAAGCGATTGAGGAAATTGTTCAAAGTATACAAGCGGGTAATAAGCATCAGACGCTCTTAGGTGCGACGGGAACGGGAAAAACGTTCACAGCGGCGCAAGTCATTGCCAAGTTGAACCGTCCTACCCTGATTATTGCGCATAACAAAACGTTAGCCGCACAGTTGTGCAGTGAATTTAAAGAATTTTTCCCTCATAATGCCGTCTCCTACTTCGTTAGTTACTATGATTACTACCAACCAGAAGCCTACATTGCCTCCTCTGACACTTACATCGAGAAAGATTCCAGCATCAATGAAGAGATTGATAAGCTTCGTCACTCAGCGACAAGCTCGTTATTTGAACGCCGTGACGTTATTGTCGTAGCGAGCGTGTCGTGTATTTACGGCTTGGGTTCGCCAATTGAATATGGCAATATGCTGCTTTCTTTACGTGTAGGTATGGAGAAATCGCGCAATGAGATTTTACACAAGCTCGTGGATATTCAATATCAGCGGAATGATTTGAATTTTGTGCGCGGGACTTTTCGCGTTCGGGGAGATGTCGTTGAGATTTTTCCAGCGTCGCATGGCGAACAAGCGGTAAGAGTTGAGTTGTTTGGTGACGAAATCGAACGGATTACGGAAATCAATGTGCTCACCGGCGAGATTATCGGCGAGCGCGAGCATATCGCGATCTTCCCAGCGTCTCACTTTGTGACGCACGAAGATACGATGAAGCGCGCACTCGTGAATATTGAGCGTGAGCTTGAGGATCGTCTTGCCGTGCTGAAGGAGCAAGGAAAACTGCTCGAAGCACAAAGGCTGGAACAACGGACGCGTTATGATATGGAAATGATGCAAGAGATGGGTTTCTGCAATGGGATTGAGAATTACTCAGGACCGCTGACTTTCCGTGAGCGGGGAGCTACGCCATATACGCTTATGGACTATTTCCCAGAGGATATGCTTTTCATGGTCGATGAATCCCATGCGACTTTGCCGCAGATTCGCGCGATGTATAATGGAGACAAAGCAAGAAAAGAGGTACTAGTTGACCATGGTTTCCGTTTGCCATCGGCGCTCGATAACCGTCCACTACGCTTTGAAGAGTTTGAGGAAAAAATCAGTCAAGTTTTATATATATCAGCTACACCTGGACCCTACGAGTTGGAACATTGCCCGGAAATGATACAACAAATTATACGTCCTACGGGGCTGTTGGATCCAATCATTGAAGTAAGACCTACTAAAGGACAAATCGATGATTTAATTGCCGAAATTCATGATCGAATTCGTAAAGATGAGCGTGTGCTCGTGACGACATTAACGAAGAAAATGTCAGAAGATTTAACTGATTATTTTAAGGAAATTGGCATTAAAGTGCGCTATTTGCACTCGGATATCAAGACATTTGAACGTATGCAGATTCTACGAGATTTGCGGTTAGGTGTTTTCCATGTTCTCGTAGGTATTAACCTCCTTAGGGAAGGGCTTGATTTACCTGAGGTATCGCTGGTCGCTATTCTAGATGCGGACAAAGAAGGGTTCTTGCGTTCGGAACGATCTTTGATTCAAACTATCGGCCGTGCGGCGAGGAATTCAGACGGTCGTGTCATTATGTATGGAGATAAAATAACGGATTCCATGCAGAAAGCGATCTATGAGACGAGTCGCCGTCGAAGTCTTCAAGAAGCGCATAATGAGAAGCTGGGGATCACACCACAGACGATTGCCAAGAAAATTCGCGATGTCATTGAAGCTACGAAGGTGGCTGAACAGAAAGCGGATTATCTGGCCGACGTGAAGGGTGCGAAGATGTCGAAGAAAGATCGCGCATCGCTGATCGAGCGTTTGGAAGGTGAGATGAAAGAGGCTGCGAAGAACCTACAGTTCGAACGAGCCGCGCAGCTGCGTGATGCTATTATGGAAATGAAAGCTGACGCCTAGAAGGGGCTTCAGCTTCACATAGGAGAGGAAGGGTACTGTGTCTAGAGATCAAATCGTCATTAAAGGAGCGAGAGCTCATAATCTGAAAAATATCGATGTCACGATTCCACGTGATAAGTTTGTTGTTCTCACAGGCTTAAGTGGATCAGGGAAATCGTCGCTTGCCTTTGATACGATTTATGCAGAGGGGCAGCGCAGATATGTAGAGTCTCTATCTGCTTATGCCAGACAATTTCTAGGGCAAATGGATAAGCCGGATGTAGATTCGATTGAAGGTCTATCACCGGCTATTTCCATTGATCAGAAGACAACAAGCCGTAATCCGCGTTCCACGGTTGGGACAGTAACGGAGATTTACGACTATTTGCGCTTACTATATGCTCGAATTGGCCGTCCGCATTGTCCGACCCATGGCATTGAGATTACATCGCAAACCGTGGAACAAATGGTGGATCGCATTATGGAGTATCCGGAACGAACGAAGCTCCAGATTCTAGCTCCTCTTATTTCAGGACGCAAAGGCGAACATACGAAGCTGCTTGCCGATATTCAAAAGCAGGGATTCGTAAGGGTACGCGTCAACGGTGAAACGGTCGATCTTGCTGAGAAGATAGAACTCGACAAAAATAAAAAGCACACGATCGAGGTCGTTGTTGACCGTATCGTGATCAAAGAGGATGTTCAAACTCGTCTTGCGGATTCCCTGGAGACAGCGCTCAAGTTGGCAAATGGCCGGGTAATTGTCGATATTATTGACCAAGAAGAGTTGCTCTTTAGCCAGAACTTAGCTTGTCCGGAGTGCGGCTTCAGCGTTGAAGAATTAGCGCCGAGAATGTTTTCGTTTAACAGTCCATTCGGTGCTTGTCCCGACTGTGACGGACTAGGCAGTCAGATGATCGTTGATCCTGATTTACTTGTTCCTGATGCGAAGCTAACGATTGAAGAGGGAGCTTTCGAAGCTTGGGCAGGCAGCACTTCCAACTATTATCCGCAGTTTCTTGCGGCGGTTTGCGAACATTATTCCATTCCGCGCAATGTACCTGTTTCTGAGATAAACAGTGATCAGATGAAGGTTATCCTTTATGGAACAGGCGGGGAGAAGATTCGCTTCCGCTACGAGAATGATATGGGAGCGAGCAAGGAAGCGTTAGTTCCTTTCGAGGGTATTATTCGTAACTTGGAACGCCGATTCAAAGATACGTTCTCTGAGGGGATCAGGGAGCACATTCAGTCGTATATGAGCACGAAGCCTTGTCCGAAGTGTAAAGGACAGCGTCTGAAGCCAGAAACGTTAGCTGTGACGATCAATGGCAAAAACATTGCTCATGCAACTTCCCTTTCGATTGGTGACGCTGAAGAATGGTTCAAAGGGCTGGACTTGAATGAACGGGAGCTGACGATTTCCAATTTGATTCTCAAAGAAATCAGATCTCGCCTAGGTTTCCTAGTCAACGTAGGTCTTGATTACTTAACGATGCATCGTGCTGCAGGTACGTTATCGGGTGGAGAAGCTCAGCGGATACGCTTGGCTACTCAGATCGGTTCTAGTTTGATGGGTGTTCTTTATATTTTGGATGAGCCTAGCATCGGACTGCATCAGAGAGATAATACGCGTCTGATTCAGACGCTCGAACATATGCGTGACCTTGGTAACACATTAATCGTCGTGGAACATGATGAAGACACGATGATGGCTGCAGATTACATTATCGATATCGGTCCTGGTGCCGGTATTCATGGCGGACAAGTCATTGCGCAAGGTACGCCTAAAGAGTTGATGAAAGACGAAAACTCTCTTACTGGACAATACCTTAGCGGCAAACGTTTCATTCCAATTCCGGCAGCGCGACGTAAGCCGAATGGGAAATGGATCGAGGTCAAAGGCGCTAAAGAAAATAATTTGCGCAACGTCTCGGCGAAAGTACCACTCGGTGTATTCACCTGTGTAACAGGGGTATCCGGTTCAGGTAAAAGTACCTTGATCAACGAGATTTTGTTCAAAACCTTGTCGCGTGATTTAAACGGAGCTAAGGTACGTCCTGGTGAGCACAAGGAGATTGTAGGCCTTGAACAGATTGATAAAGTCATCGATATTGACCAATCACCGATTGGTCGTACGCCACGCTCGAATCCAGCAACGTATACCGGTGTATTTGACGATATCCGTGATGTTTATGCGAATACGAACGAAGCCAAGGTTCGCGGTTACAAGAAGGGCCGCTTCAGCTTTAACGTGAAGGGCGGCCGTTGTGAGGCATGTCGTGGAGACGGCATCATCAAGATCGAGATGCACTTCTTACCGGACGTGTACGTGCCTTGTGAAGTCTGTAAAGGCAAGCGATACAACCGTGAGACGATGGAAGTGAAGTACAAAGGCAAGAGCATTTCCGAAGTGTTAGAGATGACGATTGAAGACGGCTGCGAGTTCTTCAAGAACTTGCCGCGTATTCATCGTAAGCTGACGACACTTCTGGATGTGGGGCTGGGCTACATGACCCTCGGCCAGCCAGCAACCACGCTGTCCGGCGGCGAAGCCCAGCGTGTGAAGCTCGCGGCGGAGCTCTACCGCCGCAGCACAGGCAAGACGATCTACATCCTGGATGAGCCCACTACGGGGCTCCACATCCACGATATTGATCGTCTGCTGAAGGTGCTTCACCGTCTCGTCGAGAACGGTGAAACGGTGCTTGTCATCGAGCATAACCTCGATGTGATCAAGACGGCGGACCACGTCATCGATCTAGGCCCCGAGGGTGGTACCCGCGGTGGACTGATCGTGGCTGCCGGTACGCCGGAGGATGTCGTGAAGGTGGCCGGGTCCTACACCGGCCAGTACTTGAAACCGATCCTTGAACGGGATCGGGAGCGCTCTGAGAACTACGCAAAGCGCCTTGCAGTGCTAGAAGAATCAGTCGGCTAGTAAGTTACCCGAATAAGCTTGGCTCACGATACAAGAGATCGTGACGCCAAGCTTATTTTGTTCTTTTGTCACAATTCCGACTAACATACCTTCAATTTTGTTAAGACTTAATTGAATGATACAAGCTTCGACAATTTAACCCTCTATCACAAAGAGGGAGAATAGACCTATAATTAGGTTATAAGTTGCATACGAAAATATCCCATTTACTAACTATCCATGATCGAGGATATAAGCAGTTCTAATCTATCTACTTTATGGAGGCTTGTTATGAAACCGACGTTAGAGTTACAACAGATTATTTCTGCTTTAGGTATTGACCCTTTTCGATTCTTAGCTTGGCAGGAGAAAGAATTAGCAGAAAAACTACAAAGCGCATACATCGAGGAGCATAAAGAATTCGACCCCGTGTACGGACTAGTCGTTTAAGAAATGCAAATCTATGAAAACATAGAACCCGAAATGTCCCTTGATAGGGATTTCGGGTTATTTTTTTTGTCGCTTGTGTATAAAGTTAAGCATTGAATCTCGGCATACCCAGAGTTATAAATATTCGAAGAGATGGACATTTTATACTTACGAGGCAGGTTTGAGAAATCCCGGTTCATCATGAAACAATCATTGATTTGATTTATGGGCTCCGATGAAACCATTCATTCACGGCCTTGTGATGTGGTCAAGCCCTGCAAAAGGTGACAAACTTGTTACACATCAGTGTAATCACTTGCATCTAGTGCTCAATCAAGCTAACATAGAATTAAAATAGCAGGACGTGTGCCTTGCACCGAGTTACTATAAGGAGGTTTCACCATGTTATTAGCGGAAGCAGCAGCAACAACAAGTACGTATACAAGCTTTGATATTTATGTTTTAATCTTCACAGCGGTTATCGCAATTGCGGTCATTAGACAGTTGATTAACCCACGAAGAAATTTGTTTGCCCTGGGGTTTGCATTAGTTTCCTTGGCCGTGTTCGGCTTTATGGATTACGTTATGATCAGCGGTTGGTAATTTCGAGTTAACAAGATAAAAAGCCCGCAGGACCAAGATCGTAAGATCAACGGCTCCTGCGGGCTTTTTTGTTTTATTTAAAGCGAATGCTTATACCCACCACATTTCACCAAGAGGTTCCTTGATGAGTACTTGTTGCAGATTTTGCACCGCTTTGGAGAATCCTTCTTCAACGGACATCAAACCGTCTTCGTGCTCGATGCTCACGACATAGTCATAACCAACAAGGCGCAGAGCGCTAATGATGTCAGCCCAAACTTTCATATCGTGACCATAACCGACGGAACGGAACTGCCAAGCGCGGTCAAGCATGTTAGCATAGGATTGCATGTCTGTTACACCATAGCGGTTCACATTGTTAACATCAACCGATGTATCTTTAGCATGGAAATGGTGAATCGCTCCGGCACGGCCAAGAATTTGCACGGCTTGAACAGGATCGATACCTTGCCACCACATATGACTCGGGTCAAGATTTGCTCCGATCGCATCGCCTGCTGCTTCACGCAGACGAAGGAGGGTTGCAGGCGTATGTACGGAGAAACCACCGTGCAGCTCCAGTCCAATTTTAATATTACGGTCGGAAGCGTACTTGCCTGTCTCTGTCCAGTAAGGAATAATTTTGTTCCCCCACTGCCAGTCCAGAATCTCTTGGAAATCGTTCGGCCAAGGCGCTACCGGCCAGTTCGGATACTTCGCATCCTCATGGTCGCCAGGACAGCCAGAGAACGTATTAACTACAGGTACCTCTAGACGCTCAGCAAGATCAATCGTTTGTATAATAGCATCATGAAACTCTTTAGCAATGTGTTTTTGCGGGTGCAGCGGGTTACCGTGGGCGCTAAGTGCGCTGATTGTCAAACCGCGGGATTCCACCGCATGTTTAAATGCTTTTAGTTTTCCTGCATCTGCGAGAAGTTCGCTTGGGTTGCAATGAGCTGTACCGGGATAGCCCCCTGTACCAATTTCAACAGCATCTAAGCCTTTTGCAGCAATGTAATCCAACGCTTCCTCGAAAGGTTTTCCACCGAACAGAACCATAAAAACGCCTAACTTCATTAGGTACACCTCCATAAATGGTAAACAACCATACAAATTATACCACTATCATCCAGTAAAATGAAGCAAGCCTTTATAGATCCGAAGTACAGTCTCATAATTGGAGCTATAGATAATAACCGAGAACGTAACCAACGCTTGTGTCACGAAACAACGGAAGTAGAAATAGGTTTTGGATACTTTCTTTTTATTAACGGTAGTGATTTTAAACATATTTTCGATGGCAAGAATGATCCCATGGTAGAGCCCGTAGAAGAAATAAAGCCATGTAAAACCATGCCACAGACCAATCAAGACCATAATCAGAACGGACAAGCTAGAGGCTACCCAGCGGGACGGAGCAGTACGGGAGAAGAACATGAAGATATGGTCTCGGAAAAAATCACCTAACGTCGCGTGCCAATTTCGCCAAAACTGCGTCATGGAAGGCGAGAAGAGTGGACGCTTGAAGTTCTCAGGCATCGTATAGCCCATCAATCGCCCAAAGCCGATCGCCATATCGGAATAACCGGAGAAATCAAAGTAAATGAGTGCATAGAACCAGATCAATAGAAATAACGACTGATGGGTGTGCAGATCTTGCTTTAGCACTTGATCGAAAACGCTGGTCATCCAGGTGACCACAACAATTTTCTTGAATAATCCTAAAATAATCCGTTTCACACTGTCTTCAAAAAGAGCGGCATCTACGCTATAAGGCGTTTTGCTATCGGCCATGAAATCACGGAATTTTAAAATCGGTCCTGATGTAAAAGTTGGAATGAATAGCAGGTAATTCGCGTAGTCAATGGCTGGAACTTGGCCGTCTTTACCGAAGAAATAAGCAAAATAATAAGCATCAATCACTTTAAGAACGTTATAAATGAGGCCTAAATAGATGATAGCATCGAACAATGGATTGTGAAAAATGTCCATGACGAAAAGCCGAACACCGAGAAACACACCTACAACATTAGCGGCAATCGCGAAAATAAAGGTTGCTTTACGCCATAACGTCGTTCGGCATAGATAAACAAAGCCAGCATAATTAATGACCGTAAGAGCGGCATAGAAAATAAGCAGCTTCTGGCTGAACAGCAGCAGAAAGCAGAGGCTGAAAATAATCATCAGAATGCGTTTGTTATTAGCCCACTTGCGGGTGAGCATCAGAACGGCAACCATGCCAATCATAGCGATAATTGCGTTCATGTGCATATAAAACATAGCTATAGAACTCCTCGCTTCGAAAGCTTGATCAGTCTCATCTTAGACTTCTAGAAGATTTAGAAATATTAGAATTTCTCGTAGATAAACAAGCCCTTGCCAGTAAAGTAGATGAAAACCAAATACAGCATCACGAGATAGATCAGGACTTCGATGGTTTTCCTAAGGATTTTAACCATGTGTCTACCTCCTTCGTAAATAGCGGCGCGCCCTCTTCGCGGTTCAAGTGGACAAGGTCATGGAAATAGCGTGGATCGTATTTGTGCAGCAAATCCAGCGTAGGCACATTCGCAGCTTGCAGCTGGCGGTTTGCCTCTTGCATCAAGGAGGCGACGTAAGGCGGATCCGCATAGCCTTTGTTCCACGGCATCCAGATCACACGCAGAGGAAGTTGATGCTTATTCGCATACTGGATAACCCATTGCAGAGCATCCAAATTTGCCTGAAAATCCTTTAGTGTCATGGAACCGAAACGTTTGTCATAATCGGTCCATTTCGTCTTTAGGAAAGCATCGTCTTTGCGACCGGGGTACAGCTCTTTATCAATCCAGCGGGGCTCGTAGGCTAGGCTGCCTTTACGCAAATTACGGGCAAACTCTTCACCGGAGTCCCGGAAATAGTCTCGGTACGTGTAAACATAAGGCTGATACCAGGGTTTGAACCATTGGTAGGTTGGATCGGTTTCAAGTGAGTCCAGCATGGTGTGAACATCGATACCGATCACAAGCTCATCCTTTACCTGATAAAAGTTATTCGATAGGATGGCTTTCAGGTCGGTTAGCTTTCCATAGGAAAGCCCCATCTCAACCAAATGGGCTTCGGATTTCTCTTCGATATATGCACCTGTAACGGACGAATTACCGAAGAAAACCGGACCCGATTGGGACCAGCCGTGATGGTAGAGCGTTTTGGTAAAGTCGTTTTTGTAAAAACGGCGCGAACTAACCATCGGGTTCCACCAGGAAATGAGCAGGTCGGAGACGACGATTGCCAGCAGCAGGCCGAGTACGAAGCTATTTTTTTTGAGAAATGCAGCTACTTTCAACGGTATCACTCATTATCTTTGTATAGGATGGACGCTTCATACGTTTGGCTTACCATAGAGAACGTATGAAGCATTAGTTGGCCCACAGCTGACAAGGAACTGTATATCGTACAGCTAATGTCGGCGTGTGGGCCATGTGATGTTACTTTGTTGTAAAAATTTGTATCCAGCGCCCTCGAGGAATCAACGAGCTCCACGAGTATAAGCACCGTACACCCGACGAATCCACGAACTCATCACCCCAAACTTGGGGTGAAGTTGCATTTTGTGCAACAATACTTTTAATTCCTTCAGCATATTGGCTATATGTTGTATAAAATACAACAGTTCAGAGAGATTTTCATCATATTAGTCATTTTGGACCAGAATTGTTGTACGAAATGCAACTTTGCTGCTGGTAAAGACCACTTTATCGAGATATTGTTGTACAAAATACAACTTAGACGGTCGAGGTAACACTCGACGAGATTCACTCATTGATGATCAGTCAATGGTATCTACTTTCGACATAGAAAGTAGTTAGAGATAGATCAAACAAAGCACTTACAGCGCCTTCTCCTGCCAAGCATGGTACTGCTCACGGAATGTAGCAGGCCACTGCTGCTCGTCGAGACCGTACTGCGCCAAGAACGCGAACGCCCAGCGTTCGATTCCAAAGCCTACACAGCCTGTAACGGCGTTGCGCTTGCCCATTTTAATATTAAAAGCATTCCCGAACGTGTTGCTATGGAAATTTACAGAGGAACAGGCGATTGACTTCTTCACATGAGGAATGCTCAAGCGCAGCTCATATTTCATCTCTTGATTGCGTTGGAAAGACGCTTTCACTTGGAAATCGTTCGTGAAGAACGGGTCGTTGGCGATCTCCATCATGCTGTCCACGTTCCATTCAACGGCAAGCTCTTTGAGATATTCGATCGATTTTAGGCGATTTTCTTTGACGAAGTCTGGTTTACCGACGAAAATAATTTCGCGCATCGAGAAGTCGAGCAGACGACCGAAATCGGTGTGGTTTTTGGACTCGAAGCGGTGACATTTCGCAATAGCTGTAACGACGATGCCGTCACCCTCAAGCGTTTCATTCTCTAGGCCTTCATAGCAGTGATAACAAGTAGAAGGGTTCATCATGAAGTTCGGTTTCACCATGTTGTTATCAAGCGCCAGCGGCTGCTCTTGGCTCCAACCGCCAGCTTCACGGATGGATTGGGAGAAGGACTCAATGACATCCAGATCTTCACGTAGATGAGTCACGAAATGAATGTGCTCCGGGAAAGAAGTGAAATGATTCGTTTTATTCAAAGTGTGACTATGAATAACAGCAGGATAAGACTCTTCCTGCATGCCTTCGAAACGCTTGGCGATCTTCGTTACAAAGGAATAATCGAAGAAACGCATTAAGCTGGAGAAAGGCTCACGGAAAATAAAAAGGCCGGGCTCCAACACTTTAATTGCTTTACGTTCTACAAGCTCAGCGATAATATCGCCTTCGTAAGGAGTATCGACTTTGTTCTCGAATAGAATGTTTTCTTTGAAGCCGAAATCGCCATGGGAGAAACGTTCAATGAGACGCTGAACCCGTTCGGTAATACCTTCGTTACCATTCGGAGAGTTATGGGTAATGATAATGTGACCATCCACAAGGGTAATATCCTGAATATGCTCATCGGCAAAGGCGGACGCGTATTTGACTTGTCCATGCTGACTTTCAGCCAGGCCTTCTAAAGAAATTTTACATGTCATCATGAGTGGGTTACCTCGCAGTCTTCTTGGAAATAAAATCGGCAATTTCGCTTACCGTGTTCATGGAGTACAGCATTAAATCTTGATTCGTCACTTGGATGCTGTATGTTTTTTCGATATGGGCGATAAGCGCTGTGGCGCCGATGGAGTCAATGAAGCCATAATCAAAGAGATGAACTTCAACATCAAAATCATCGTCATCCTCAGCAATTTCATAACGCTCACGAATATGCTGTTCAAGCTGCGCTAATAATTCTTCATTAGACATGTTGGAAAGCCTCCTGGTTAACATAAAAGTGGTAATAAGATAAAGGAACGTTAGTTCACTTTGCGGTAAAAGAAAGTGTCGTCAAATCACCGTATCGGGTGATGGTATACATATGTGTTTGAGCGTCATGCTCGATCTTGGCATCGGATCCATCAAAGAGTAGCTCTGTAGGACTGAATACCTTCACTTGCTGCAGACCTGCTGATTTCAGGACTAATTGATGAGTATTTCCTTGCTGTGTCAGCTCAAAAGGAACATTAGAACGCACGACATGGAATTTTTCCTTGGTCGCTCCAATACCGATGGAGGATGGCTTAGCCAAACCTAGATAGAATCGGTTGTCAATTGTCGTGTAAATATCCGAATCACTTTGTAGGGAGTATAGGGCAAGTTTTTCGCCTTTTTCGATCATGACACCCAGTGTCGCAGCATACTCGCCAGCCAGGCTTGGCACCTTGTCGATATTCGGTGTCAAAGTGGCATGGAAGTGTGGACTGCTGCCAGCTAATCGATCTTTCAGCTTGTCCCATAAATAAGAAGCCCATGACTGGCTAATACGAACTTCGCTTTTTAAAGCAGTTAAGAATGACTTTGCCATCTGGGTTTCGGTCATAAAATTATAATCATGCTTCATACGAAGCTTGTTAAAGTAGTCAGCAAATTCGGTTAAATCTGCAACTTTGGATGGTACGGGAAAATGGTACTCGATGTGCTCGAAATAATCAATCGGCATGTCCAATTTAACCATCGATTCGAAAACGTCCGTCGTTGCATAATCTCCTGTCCGCAGTACTGGCGTCGGTGTATGAATCAGCATCGTATGATCCGTATTCCCTTGTTTATCCTGTAATAGGAAGGGAAGCGACCAAATCTCTTCCGGACGTGGAATAACGGGCGAATCGGGCGATAAAAATCCGAAATTGTACCATAATCCTTGCTGCTGTTCATTTTCCAGTGTTTGCTGGTGGTCTATGTTATTGATGCGCCACGTGTGTTGGTTCGTTCCAAGGTGCAGCCAAGGGATGCCGAGCTTATCGAAAGCTTTCTTGTGAAGGGAAAGCTCGATGCGTTCCTGCTCAGCACTTTTGAAATTATGCACGAACACGTGCGGATCTATTTGCAAATGATTGTCACGCGCGTATTGGATGAACTCCTTCAACTCTGCTTGATAAGGAAACTGCGGGTCGTCGATCGAAACGGGGGACCCGAATTCGATACCGCCGACGACCAGGTCGTCTTTACCGTCGTGATTAAGATCTATCCAAAGCGGGACGGAGTAGTGGCCTGCAACCAAGGCGTGATCGCCAACTTGGTTCAGGGTTGTGCCCTGTAGGGGACCCGCATCAGCCCAAGCGCCAGCGTTTTCTTGGGTGAACACCTGTAGGTCCCCATCGCTGCTGCCGACCACGATATCGAGTCGGCCATCGCCGTTGATGTCACGCACGGATGGTGCGGCGTGCGTGGCATGCTGCGGCAGCGGGAATAGTGCGCTGCCCTGCTCGAGCGTGAGGGCCGCTGCGCTGCGGCCCTTGTAGAGCCATACTTGTCCATCGGCTCCGCCTAGGACAAGGTCGAGCTTGCTGTCGCCATCGACGTCGGCGACGAACGGCGCTGCAGGCCCTCCGGGCAGCTGCAGCGGCTTCCCGCCCGCGAGCAGCGCCGCGGGCTTCGCGAACCTGCCGCTAGCGAGCTGCGGCAGAAGCCGTACCGCCCCGGACTCGTCGGAGACGACGAGGTCCGTGCGGCCATCCCCGTTCACGTCTGCGGCGTGAACGGCACTGTAAGGGCCAAGCTGGAGCGGCTCGCCGGTCTCCAGCAACAGCTTCACAGGCGCGCCGAACGTATCCGGCAGCGCCAAGCCCTCAGGCGGCGGCTCACTCGTATAGGCCGCCGCGTCAACACCTTGATTCGTGTACACATACACGAATCCGTCCGAGCTGCCGACCACGAGGTCCGTGCGGCCGTCGCCGTTCATATCCGCGGCCGTCGGGTACGCGCGGTAAGGCAGCTCAATCGCGCTCGACAGATCGCGATATTGTGGAAACAAAGCCTGCCGCAGGGGCTTGCCGGCAGCCATCACGTGCAGCCCGCTCGCGTAACCCGAGCCGGGCAGCTCACCGACGAACTTCGGCTGCGCGTTCGTCCCCGTATTGAGCTGCACCGTCACGCTCTCGCGCCATTGCCCCCAGTAGAAGGCGTTCCGCACGAGAGTAAACGAGGGAATCTCGTTATATTCCTTCAGCTTCTCTGCCCAAGCAATGCCGTCCTTTTGCCCAATTGCCGGCATCGCCTCAAAATGATTCTGAAAGGCCATAGCAGGCCTTCCGTAAGGGCCAAGGATTTTTTTCACACTGTAACCAAGTGTTTCTTTCGATACATAAGCCAGCAGCTCACTGCGATACTGCATGTTCGCTGCAGCAAAAGCAAAGTTAAAGTAAGGCTCAATCGGTAACGTTTTTCTATTGAAATACGTTGTTCCCGGAACCTGTTTCATTGCTGCTTGGTACTTTGCAGGTAGCTGAGAGAAGCCTAGCTTCGGATCCATGCCGCTCATCATGTCATAGCCTGTTAGGAAGTACCGGTTAGGCAGAAAGTTACTGCTGATCAGTACGGTGCCCTTTCCAACGCGGTTCTGCATAACTAGCGATACAGGCTTCCCTGCCGTATTCACGGCAACTATCGTTTGACCAGTAGAAGGAACGAAGCCATATCCCAAGTTAAAGCCGGGCAAGTCTTCCAGTGAATTATGTTTGAGGTAGCTCTGGCTAAACAATTGAAAAGTTTGCTGTATACCTTGCAGATTAACAGGTACCTGCGGGTAGCTCAGACTCTGTGTTGATGCTGCCAATTGGGGTCCACCCAAGCTCGTGAGCTGCATTTTTTTTAAGTCCACAACCTCTGTAGCACCTATGAATTCCGGTGTAAAGCTGGTAGAGAACCCATTTTCAACTAATAAATGTCCACCCTGCTTCACGAATGTTATGAGTTTCGAAGCTTGTTCCGCCCACCCGGCATCTTGCGTAAGGGCAGGATCCAGATAAATCGCATCGTATTTACGAAGCTGGCTCGTTGATAGGGAAGGCAGGTTTTGTTTGTCAATGTGAACGCCTGCTTGCAAGGTTTGCTGAAAATTTCCATAGGCTGCCGCATCATAATGATCCCCGCTCGTCGCATAGAGGAGCTTAGTTTCATCTGCTTTTGGTAAAAATAGTAGAAGGATGAATATAAATAGGATACTGATGACGCCTAGTCCGATCAATAGTTTAAGAACGCGAATTTTCGACAAAACCAAAGGTATCCCTCAATTACTAAAAAGGTCACTATCCTTGCCATTATAGCATTCATAGGAAACTTTGTTAACTTCTAAAGGGTTTCAGCTTGAGGAGGAAACGTTTGACAATGAGGCGTAACTGTCGGATATTGGCTAAGCTTGTAATTACCTCCCGCCCTAGATTCCTACCTACCCTTTCTGTTACACTAAAGAGAAGACTTTGAGGATGACCCGAGGATCTACTATTGAAAGGATTTGCTGCCATGCGTACGATACGCAGAGAAGATATAGAATTGTTGGCCCCTGCGGGGGATTGGGATTGTTTGAGAGCGGCTGTTGCCAATGGGGCGGATGCCGTGTTTTTTGGTGTGGAGAAATTTAATGCTAGAGCACGCGCACATAACTTTACGATGGCTGAACTGCCGGATATTATGTCGTTTCTTCATCTATATGGAGTAAAGGGCTTCCTGACCTTCAACATCCTTGTGTTTGAGGAAGAACTGAATGATGCGAAACAATTAATAGATGCATGTGTGGACGCCGGTGTGGACGCGGTCATTGTACAGGATCTTGGTCTGGTTAAAATGATTCGTCAGATCTCCCCGGATTTCCCGATTCACGGATCCACACAGATGACAATTACATCGCCTGAGGCGGTTGAATTTACGAAACCGTTCGATATTGAACGCGTTGTTTTGGGACGCGAAAATAACTTGAAGCAGATTAAACAAATCGGCGATCAAGCGAAGCTTCCAATGGAAGTATTCGTACATGGTGCGCTTTGTGTATCTTATTCCGGTCAGTGTCTGACTTCTGAAATGTGGGGCGGGCGTTCCGCTAACCGCGGAGAATGCGCACAAGCCTGCCGCTTGCCGTATGATCTGATGGTCGATGGCGTGCAAAAGCCGATGGGCGATGTCACGTATTTGCTGTCGCCAAAGGATTTGGCAGCGATAGAGATCGTGCCGGAGCTAATTGAAGCTGGCGTACGCTCTTTCAAAATTGAAGGGCGTCTGAAAACCCCTGAATATGTGGCCAATGTCGTGAGCAAGTACCGCCGTGCGATTGACCGTTATTTCGATGGGGAGGATGCTCGTCCGACCAAAGAAGAGGTTCGTGAGCTGCAGCAAAGCTTCTCACGTGGATTTACCGTTGGGTTCCTGCAAGGAACCAACAATAAGCAGCTCGTCGACGGCACGTTTCCAAAGAGCCGTGGGGTTTTCGTGGGCCGCATCAAGCAGATTTTGCGCGATGGCGTGATCTGTGAGCTGGAGGCGCCACTCAAGCGCGGTGACGGGCTTGTTTTCGACGCCGGGGATCCGACGAAGAAGGAAGAAGGCGGGCGCATCTATGATTTGCGCCGCAAGGGAGAGAAGCTCGAAGGTGAAGCCGAGGGCGGACTCATCGAGATCATTATGGGACGTAATGATGTGGAGCTAGGTCGTCTACATGTCGGGGACCGTATCTGGAAGACGAATGATCCTCAGCTGGACAAGCGCCTGCGCCAGACGTTTGAGACCGACAAGCCTTACCGAACTTTCCCGGTAAGCGTGAAGGTCAGCGGTGTAGAGGGCGAGCCGCTCAAAAGCTGGTGGACAGATATTCAAGGCGGACATACCGTCTTCGTACAATCCGAGCTTCCGCTGGTTCGCGCGGAGAAAAGACCGATGGACGAACAGCTCTTTACGGAGCAGTTCGGACGCCTTGGCGGTACGATTTATGCGCTCAGTCAGCTGGATGTGCAGCTGACCGGCGAGCTGATCGTGCCGATGCGTGAACTTAACAGCATGCGCCGCATGGCTGTGGAGCTGTTGGAAGACGAGCGGCAGAAACCACCGGCTTACATGAAGCGTGAAATCGGCGTGTATGACGACGTGATTCAGTCAGCTGCTGAGGCAGCTATCACCAACGCTGCCGCGAATGCTCCTGCGCTTTCCCTAGCGGAACGCAAGGCTGTGGAGCTTACTGCACTTTGCCGTAACCTGGATCAGGTGAAGGCCGTGCTTGAGACAACGGAAATCGAGTTTATTTATGCGGATTTCGAATTTATTAAGCAGTTCCCTGCGGCCGTGGAAGCCGTTCGTGCAGCCGGGCGCAAAATCGCCTTGGTGACACCGCGTATTCATATGCCAGGGGAAACGGGCTATTTTAACCATATATTAAAGCTTAATCCGGATGCGGTATTGATCCGCAATACGGGCGCAGCTTACTTCTTCTTAAAGCATCGGTTGGAAAATCCGGACGCGCCGAAACCGCAGTTAATCGGGGATTTCTCGCTCAATGTGGCCAACCACAAAACGGCTGCCTTGTTCCTAGAAGCGGGTCTTTCGAAGATTACGCCTTCGTACGATTTGAACATTCAGCAAATGGTCGATTTGCTTCGCCGTACTGAGACCTCGAAACTTGAGGTTGTTATCCATCAGCACATGCCGATGTTCCATACGGAGCACTGCGTGTACTGTACGTTCCTGAGCGAGGGCACTGACTTTACAAACTGCGGTCGTCCTTGTGAAGATCACAGCGTTTCTTTGCAGGACCGTGTCGGTATGTCTCACCCGGTGCGTGTCGATGAAGGCTGTCGTAATACGGTGTATAATGCGGTGGATCAATCTGGTGCCGAGTACTTGAGTCATTTCATGGACTTAGGTATCCGCTCCTTCCGTGTTGAGTTCCTTGAAGAGACGCCAGACAAGGTACGAGAAATTCTCGACCTGTACCGTCGCGCGATTGACGGTGAGATTAGCGGTACGCAAGTATGGCGTTCGTTGAAAGCGACGAACCAACTTGGTGTAACTCGCGGTCAGCTCGTGAAGTAGAGGATCTATAGAGTGGAAAACAACAAACCCAGTGCCGCATAGGTACTGGGTTTGTTGTTTTCTGTAAGAAAAGGAAAAGCGGAGTGCTAAATATTTCCCTCATTTATTGTCATTTGTTTAATGTCCTGAATAATATGTTACAGCTAATGCCTAAGCCTGATGGACATAAGAAGAAAGGATGACGATAGATAACAATGAAAAGGACATATAAGTTCACCGAGATTGCTGGTAAAATCGGAAAAACGCGAGCAGCTGTAGTGGGATGGTCAAATTATTTTCGCGAATTTCTTCCGACTAAGGCTGTTGGCGGATCCTTAAGGTACACAGAAGAAGCCATCGAAATTTTTGAGATCATTTCCAAGATGAGTGATGCCAATAAACCGCTTAAATTTATAAAAGAACATTTACAGGAAATGCGTCAGAGGGCAATTATCGCACTCAATGATGAAAAGCCTTTAACCCCTACACCTACTATTGTCCCTAGCTCCAATTTACCTCCTTCCGTAAACAACCCAATCTTAACTCCAGTTATGAATAACTCAAACTTGCAATTAAGTAAAGAAACAATGGAATTAAGTAACATGGTACAGCGCCTCAAACGAAAGATAGAAGCGAATAAATCTCCAAGGAATTTAAAGGACCATATAGACGAACTGAATCAACAGGTTGGTATATCGTCTGCAGCAAGTGGCAGGCTTTTGTCACCTATGACGGATAACTCAAACTCTCAGTTCGTTCAATTAAGTAATGAAGTTGCGGAACTTTGTAACATCATCCATACTCTCGCACAAAAGGTTAACGAAGTTTCGGGCGGTTCTAAGGAAGTAATGGAACTGCGAAACGTGATCCAGATTCTTACCCAAAATATAGCTGACATGTCCGAACAGGACATTAGAACTGAAGTTTCTACCACAATTGAATTACTGAACAGACAAATTGAGGGTGTTTCTACAGAAGTAACAGGGCTGCAGAATGCGATCCACACCGTTCAACAAAAAGTAACTGAGGCTTCGGATCGAGATCTCAAAGGTGAAATACTTATTGCCACAACGGAGTTACTGAACCAACGCTATGAAGGCGTATCGGAGGATGTAAAGAACCTGCGTAATGGGATTCATCTCCACAAGCAGAAGGTAAGTGAAATGTTGGAGCAAGAATTCCGAAGTGAAATGCTGGAGCAAGAAATCCGAAGTGAAATGTTGGAGCAAGAAATCCGAAGTGAAATAAACGCTGCTGCAGAATCGCTAGACAAACGCTATGACACCATATCTGAAGAAGTAACGGAACTACGAAGCGTGATCCAGATTCTCACCCAAAAGGTAACTGAGGTGTTTGAACAAGACATCAAAAGTGAGGTTGTTACCACAATTGAATTACTGAACAGACAAATTGAGGGTGTTTCTACAGAAGTAACAGGGTTGCAGAATACGATCCACACCGTTCAACAAAAGGTAACTGAAGCTTCGGATCGAGATCTCAAAGGTGAAATACTTACTGCCACAACGGAGTTACTGAACCAACG
>NZ_JCAUAW010000025.1:0-82936 GCF_059692155.1 Paenibacillus sp. JT22N1 | reverse complement strand
TTCGGAAGTCTCCTGATCCACGGATCACCAATATCCTAGGCGCTGCACATTTTCAAAAAATGAATTAGCTGCGTCTTCTTTAGTGCTGTTCTTTTTCTTCGACTGCCGATTTTTAATTTTCATGGTAGTTGAGTAAAGGCAGCCGGTCCATTTAGACGGTTGCCTTCTCTTGTTGCTTATTCAACTAAAGTTCTCCGTTAGTTCAATGATATTTGAAGAAGCCACTAACTAAAATAGTCACTTAGTCAGTCCAAATTCGTTCTATATTTGGAGTATCCTTCATAAAGGAGAGGTGGAAAACGTCTGGATTAGACAGGTATTCCCACTCCTTATACCCAATCCGATCATCAAAATATTTCAAGAGCAGAGATATGAGATTTCCATGTGAAGCTATTATAATATTTTCAAACCGACTATTTAATAGTTCTTTAACCACAGCAATTACACGGTGCGTAGCTACATTGCTCGACTCGCCACCCTCATAACACAAATCTAAATCGTAGTACGTTTTTCGAAGCATTTCACGCCAATCAGGGTGATTTTTTTCAGACAATATCCTTTCGGTCAATCGATTATCTGTTACAATTTCGATACCAAGTCTTTCAGCTAATGGAGAAATTGTTCGAAAAGCTCTTTCATAAGGACTTGAAATAATATAATCTATGTTTTTCGGCATAAGAAACTCAGTAAGTTTGTTTGCCTGATTTAGACCCAAATCCGATAATCGTGCATCAGCAGATTGTCCTTCTGCTTGACAATGTCTGACTATAAATACAGAATCTGAACACATGTTAGTATAGTTTTACATCATTTCAATATATTTCAAGCAAAAATAATAGTATTGGCGGGATGGTTTCGGATACATGGTTCCGTCATTCCCATCCTCGGTTGTAGATTACTCATGGTAATCTCCTGCTTTTCACGCTGTATGAAAAGCGCTAGGAATAACATCAAATACGGCATCAATTCAAAGTTTTGAGTAATTAGACTAAAAAGAGAGCAACAAATAACGATTATTGCTAAAGTAATTCTACTTATCTTTAAAAACATGATCCCTCCTACTGAAAATTGATTAGTGCTTTCATTTAGGTGATACTTTAGAAATGTCCAATCTTAGCAATCTACCTGTCGTTGTATCAATATAGGCATAGCCCATAAAAAAACGGAAACAAAGAAAACCATCGCACCATTTTTCTGAAAGGTCTATTCCCTTATAGTTATAAGAGTTTAAAACACGAAAGTAATATAACTTTACCCTATCACCTGTTTTTAAATTATTGATAAATACTGTTCTTGAACCCTCATTACTGCTTAAACTATCCATTTCTGTTTGTGAGGTTTCGTCTGTGAAGGTGGAGGGGATATTTCTGATTTCAGTCTTAACAATTTTGACATTTGCATTAGGTAGATATGGTGAAATGACTTTAACAACAGCATGATTAACATAATACTTGTATCCAACATAACCAATCCAAGTAATTGCAATGACTACTAAAATTATCAGTGTTTTTTTGTGCTTCAAAGTTCAACTCTCCCAAACTACATAAAATCATTCTTTCATCAACGTATAACTTTCGCTCAATTATACCATTTAGCTCCTCATTCTGTTGGACGCAAACCATCCAAAGAAAATGACGACCAATGTTGATCGTCATTTGTCTTTAGTTCAATTTTGCTGGTCTTTCTTCTTTCAATGGCACCGTCCAATTCACGTTTGTGTAAAGTCGATCTACGACTATACGGGTTAATTGAAGCTGGTCCGAAAGCGTCGTAAGGCCTGGTGCGCGGAATTCGAATAGGCTGCCTATCTGTCCTCCCCCGAGTAAAATATAACCGTCTTTCCAGCTGGAAGCTTCCGTGGACGAGCTGCCTCGCATCGTGACATTGTACTCTTTGCCATTAGGAACTGTTAATATCCATTGGCTAGACCTATCCTCGTTCCGCAACTTTCCACTCAGATGTAACGCCCCCTCCGCTTCTTCACTATTGGTATTCGGTGGGGTTTCAACTGTGAAATCTTTCAACATAAGCTCATCACCATCAAAATTGAAAGGAACCGGATGATCTTTAAGCTTGAAAGGCTCAAACTGGATAGAAGCTTCGTCGTGCTCGGAGATAAAATAACCATCG
The DNA here is from genome assembly GCF_059692155.1 of Paenibacillus sp. JT22N1. NCBI lineage: Bacteria > Bacillati > Bacillota > Bacilli > Caryophanales > Paenibacillaceae > Paenibacillus > Paenibacillus sp. JT22N1. The sequence goes on along the minus strand of NZ_JCAUAW010000025.1, from coordinate 80,806 downwards.
AATACAAACGTATAAGGGTTGTCTTGCGGCAGATATTTGAACGTATAGCTCCAATGCATCAATCCAGGCTTATCTCCGGGGAGATGATTCTCTGTCATTAAACTTTCAATATGCGGGTATTTTCTCGTGTTGACACTGTGAATCTCGTTCCCTTGCTGATCCTCGAAATGAAACTTTAAGCCTTGCTGCTTCCACAATTCGCCGGGTGAGCGCTTCAAAGCCTCTTCACTTAGTTCAGTATCAACCTCTAAACGAACACCCTGCACCATGCGGGTCAACCGTTTTAAGCGAATTTTCATTCCGTCAGGAGAGGTGTAGCTTCCCTCCAGTGGTGTGAAGCTTGTTTTTTTCTTCGCTTCCCTCAGATCGATGGAAAAACTAAAGTTCCAATTTCCTTGAATAGAAGGGATATTTTCTATTTTGTTGCCCAATTGAGTTAGATGACCTTCTAATGTAATCCTGTCAGTTTGAAGAGGTTCTGGGAAGAAGCAGACCATATAGTAAAAGTCATTTGTCATCCCCATATCGTACATCTTGCCGACGACTTGACCTTGATCATCTTTTATCGTAATACTGTTCTCAGGAGTAAAGACCAACTGATCTCTTTTATGTTTTCCATCTGATCCAAATAATTGCAGGGCTAGGATCACACGGGTAGGGTCAGCTACTGCTTCGTCGACTCGGACTGTATATCCTTTATCTTCCACCTTAATGTTCGGATTCTGGACCAAACCAAACTCTTGTGCCCGAAGTAACCCGACGTCAACGACGGTACTCTGCCCAAATAGAGAGCGGAGCGTATCTGCAAGCGTTGGTATAGAATACAAAACCACAGAGCTCATTGCAACCAATAACAAAGCCGCTCCAATCGCTAGCTTCCAGAAGCCTATACCTTTTCGCTTGAACAAGTCTTTTCTAGATGCTGGTAATACATTCGATGAATGAATTTTCAATTCATCTCGCTCAAGCGAATCCATTACCATGTTGGTAAATGAATCAGGCAAGACTTCCTCAAACAGCTCTTGAGACCAGCGTATTTGCTCCTGGATCTGTTTATCATATAGAGAAGAGCAGAGCTGACAAGCGGCAATATGCTCGGTTATTTTCTCTTTTTGGGACGAAGTAGCATTCATTATGTATGCTTCTATTTCATCTGTGCTTAAGCATTTCATCATTCCTCTCCTCCTCTGGCAGTTAACATTTGTTTCAATCTTTTTTTTGCTCGGTGAAGGTCGTTTTGAATCTTATTCAGAGGTACATCCAGCACTTCGCTCATTCCTCATAGCTCAAATCATTGGTATATCGTAGGAGCACGGCTACCCGATAATTAGTAGGCAGCTGCCGCATCAGCACCTGAAGCTCAGTGCGATTTTCGCCTTGCAGCAGAATTACTTCCGGATTTCCCCAGGACGATGGGTCATGAGGAGGTTCTGCCACCCACTCTATGGGATGTGTTTTTTTCCACAGATCTTTCAGTAGGTTAGTTGCAATTTTATAGATCCAAGCTGCAAAACTTTTACTGGTGTCATGCAAGGCCAGTCTATGGTAAGCCTTAATAAAAGTCTCTTGAGTCAGGTCCTGGGCATCTTGATGATTTGCTCCCATTCCACGTAGAAGGTTGTATATTTTATTTTTGTATAGGTTCACCAGAAAGGCGTACTCCTCTTTGTGTCCTGCCAATACGTGGCTTATCCATTTTTGTTCGTCATCATTCTTAGTGAGATGTATTCGTTCCTCCACTGCCAAACCTCCTAGGGGTTCTATACTATATAGACGAGGACAATTAGCAAACCTCTCACCTTGGAGACAAAATATTATCATTCCGATGCTGGGCCTTACTTCCTCTCAACAAAGCAATAACTGCTACTTCTATAGGGAAATACTTTGGCAAACTGTCAGTCACCATTTCCTAAGATTTTCGTAGTCCAAGCATTTATTAATATTTTACATATTATTGTCAGTAAAAAGAGGAGGTGGACTACATGAGCAAATATCTAAAATCCAAAAAATTAAAACATATTCAAAAGTGGATAAAAATTTTGGAAAAAGGTGAGATTGCAGCAGAGGAATGGTCAAAAAAATTAAAACTTCCATATAAGGCAATAGGAGTCGGAAAACATAGAGTTGTTTTTGATTTGGGGAACTGCTTAGTGTTAAAGGTTGCCAAGATAGCAAAAGGCATAACTTGTAACAAAAACGAGGTAGATCTTTATCAGAGTGTTCCCTCCTCGCTGCAAAAGCGCCTTTGTAAAATCGTAGAATATGGACACGGCTGGTTAATCATGAAGAAAATGAACAAAACAGTTCCCAAGAAAAAAAAGTATAAAAAACAAGTGCACCAGATTCTAGATAAATTTTGCAAATTTGGTATAAGAATTTCAGATTTAATAAATAAAAAAAGCGGTAATCTGATTAGGAGAAACTTCCGACTAAAAAAGGACAAAAAAATTGTAATAATAGACTATGCGAACGTTTACTCATATTAGAAAAATATGTTTAAAATTCGTGTTGAGTTATTAAGTTATCCTGCCCGTTCGTAATGAAGGCAGCCGATCCTTCATTGGTCGGATGCCTTCTTTTTGTTGTTGAGCTATTGTTTACCGTCCCTCGGTTTTAAGGGTTTATCTCACGTATACTCACTCATTCGCAGGATTTCATCACCTTACAATTTATCGATCAAACAGTTGATAGGTGCTAGAGGATGTATTCAGGTCACAACCGATATAGGAATGAACAACGTATTTACAGGGATCACAGATATGCCATACGGGAATATTGTTGATGATATGTCACATTATTTATAGGCATTGAGCCCGTACGTTTGTTTTGTGGATGCTCCAAAGAGATCCTTTATCCCATGCTATCTGCCTTGGACAAGGAAGAACTGGCTAATGCCTATGAAAATAACAGTCTATTGGAGATTGTGTGCAATGTATGTGGAAAAAAACATACCTTTGATTCAAGTGAGATTGCGAACCTTATTTAAACAACGGTCGGGGATCGATCCCCTGACCTCATCGCTACCATCGATGCGCTCTCCCAACAGACTTATCTCCTCTCAATGACAGAGATTTCTACGGTAATCTGTAGTTTTTTCTCAATGGGTGCATTATTCCACTATCCTGCCCGTTCGTATTGATGTTCATTGAACTATAGCACTCCGTTAGTAGTGATCATTTCTTGCGTTTTCCATCTTGATCGCTGTAGCGTATACTGTTAATAAAAAATCAAAACAAGGTGTGATGACATGTCTCCCCGTACAAAGAAACAGAACGAGTTCATTCGTGAGCAACGTAAGCAAGAGATTTTACATGCGGCCATTCACGTCTATGTGGCAAAGGGCTATTCGGCTACGGCATTGAGTGATGTTGCAGATCAGGCGGGTCTTGCACATGGTCTGGTATATTACTACTTCAAGAATAAAAAGATGCTTTTTCGGGAGCTTTACGAAAACATGATGGACCAGTCCCTACACTACACATCTGTGTATTTTGAACAGGATTCGCCGGTGCTTGAGCAATTCAAAAACTATGCCATGCTCATCTGTGAGCGTGTGATCAAGGATCCACAGACCCAGCGTTTTTATATGCGAATCAGCCTGGATCTGCATCATTTATATGAGCCCGGAGAATTGTCACCATTTGAATGGATGAAGAGCTTTATCAAGCCAATGGCCCAAGCGATTAACAAAGGAATTGGGCATGGTATCATCCGTCAGGGAGACGCGAACCTTATGGCCATGCAATATTGGGGAGCTATTTCACAAGGAATGAGTTATCTGGATCAGCTGCTTCAGGATCTCGTCGCTCAGGGTTTGAAGGAGACGGAAATTAGCAGCGTAATGAGCGAAAAATTCCAACAAATCGCCGAATCGGCAATTTCGCTATTCAAGCCGGATTGATTATACATTTATGGTTGACTGAGTTCTCAATCAAAAATATAATGATCTTAAGGAGCGTGATTATTTGCCAACGATTTACAAAGAGATTTTGATTGATGCCTCGCCGGAGCAGGTATGGGACGCGGTGAGCGACGTAGGTGCTGTCCATCATCGACTGGTCCCCGGCTATACCGAGAATACCCTTATGGACGGTCATGAAAGAACACTCATCCTGCCAAATGGCGGCATGGTACGTGAGTTCATCGTCTCCATTGATGAAAGGGAACGTCGAATGGCTTACACGGTACAAGAAGGACGGATGCCGCTGCTGCATCATCATGCTTCCTTCCAAGTCTTTCCCCATGGCGACAGCGGCGCCAGGCTCGTCTGGATAACAGATTTCCTTCCAGAGCATCTCACTACTGAGATTCAAGCACGTGTAAATCGCGGAGCAGAGGTTATGAAAGAGACCATCGAGGCGGAAACAAAGGGAGGAGAATGAAGAGAATGATGAGAATTCTGGTCATTGCAGCTCATCCGAACATCGAACAGTCACGCGTAAATAAACGCTGGTTGGCGGAATTACATGGACACCCCGATCAAATTACCGTTCAAGAACTATATAAGGCTTACCCCAATTATGTAATCAACGCGGAGAATGAACAAGACCTCGTTGCAAGGCACGACCGCATCGTATTTCAATTTCCAATCCAATGGTACAGTATGCCGGCTTTACTCAAGCAATGGCTCGATGACGTGTTTACGACATCCTGGCTGTTCGGAGCCGGCGGTAAAGCCCTTGCGGGGAAAGAACTAGTCCTTGCCATGTCGATTGGAGGCGATGAATCGTCCTACCAGTCGGGTGGCTTGATTGGCTATACAATCAGCGAGCTGATCCGACCCTTTCAAGCTTTTTCCAATCAAATCGGCATGACTTTCCTACCGCATTATAAATTTTATGGTGCGGTCAAGGCGAATGATAATCAAATCGAAAATAGTGCCTTACACTATGTGAAACACATCTCCTCTCCCGATCTCAACCCCATGATCATACGAAAACGTATGCTCGACGAAATGAGTAACAAGGCTAGCTCAAATCCCTAATAATGGATAATATTATAAAAGCCAACTACGAAAAGTTTGTTAGTTGGCTTTTATAACGATTATGAAGACACTGTTTAGCTGCAAAGTTCGCGGTACGAATCAACAATATGGGGGCCGCTTTCAATATAGTGAAATAACTTCTTCTAATTTTTCCAAGTTCACTCCAATTGAGTGAACGCCTAATTAATTTAAAACTTTATTTACTTCAAAACATAATGTTTCGCTTCAACTTGATTTCACTAATAGTCTCTCATCTATTTTTCCAAAGAAAAGAGTTTGCGCACTTGCTCATTCCTCAACCAAAGGCCTCCCCAAACCAACACTGCAAGATAAACGGGAAATAGGATGGTAGAAAAAAGTGGGGCATCTAGACGAACCTGTGTCGCAATCACGCCGCCAAAATAACCGGTCAACATCACTGCACCTAAGATCGTTATACGAGGTAATGCATAAAGAATAGTAGAAAGAAGTCCGAGTATGCCCATCAAAAAAATATGATGTTCCTGGTAACCAAGTGATACGGTAGAATCAACAACAAACGCAGGTTTAAATAATTTCATGATACTGTCAAGCAGCATAAACAAAATGGCTATTCCACTCATCACTCTTGCCGTCCATAGTCGGCTTTTAGAAATTGTTCTTGTCATCGTCCATCTCTCCTTTTAACTGACTCCCCATTGATTACTGCCGTTCTGGCTTCTGACTCATCTTCATAGTTCAAAGCAAGACTGATGCTGCCGTTATACGAAACCGGTTCGAATGAATCGGAAATCATTAACGTATTCGTACCCGCCACTGTCAAACCCAAATGCATGACTTTATCCTTCATCGCCTCGGGTGTTCCCGGCGTCTCACCGAATGTGGTGAGAAACTGAATTTCGCCACTGAGTGACTCGACGTAAAAATTCGCCTGACCTCTTGCGTCCTCCGACATCAAATAAGAGTGAATTTGTGCTCCCATAAAAGTTCAACAACCTTTCCACTTGAATTTGTCCTTCTATGAATACGACGAGTGAACAATGGTGAAATCGACAAAGGAAGTAAATATTTTTTTATATTGTTTTTTTAGCTTGTAAATTTGGTCTTGTAAACTCAAAACTATGTACATGATTCATTTCGATTTTTCAGTGAAATCTCATTCTAAATGTATCTTCTTTGTGATGCCAAACCATGCATTACTGCCCTTTAGCTTAATAAAAACAAGGAGTAGCTGCCGCGGTGAACTGCTCCTTGTTTTGTTCAACTATAGTTATCTGTTAGCTTCTTTTAGCTTTTCAGCTTCAATTTCCCATTGTTCTTTGTCGCCTAGAAAAAAACTAACGACCGTTGGGGAGTCTTCTCTACGTCCGTCTACGTAACTCGCACTATGGCTTTTGGTGCTTACAGAATGTATGGTTTCCTCATGATGGTCCGTTTCAGTAAGATTTCCGTCGCTACCAAGGTAGAACACTCTCAAGGTTCCTTCTTTCATCGGGGAAGATGTTTTTAGCTTTCCGCTAGCCGGAATGCGGTAAACATAGGTTCCGTTTTCTTTCTCGAGCGGTGGATAATTCGCTTGGTCAAACGTTACCTCAACCCAGCCGGCAAAGCCCGTCTGAACGATGTATTTGTGTTGTTCAGGCACTGTATACCCACCGATTATAACTAATAAAACAACAAAAATAATGGTGGAAAAAGCAAACAATATTTTCATCTTCTTAACCTCTCTATACCCCGTCCTAGTTGTACCTATTTCCCACTTTATCGAGTTCCGCTCCGTGGCAAGGACACAAAAAGAAAAGCTCCTTTTTTCTAATCCGTGCGCTTCCGTAGCCAGCTAGCAATGATGTTATTCAGCTATCGTTCTCCCGATAGTTCAACCCTTGTTTCAAAATCTCACTCAATCTTCTTAAATGTCATATAGTGGACGTTTCCATCCTTCCTATCGGCAGAAAAGAACAAAACGTACTCGCCGACCTTGTAAGACATTTCCCAACTGTCCTCTATCATACTGAGTCCTTCGTAATCAGGCTGACCCAACGCATTTTTTACTTCCTCAACGGAATACTTGATTGTATTTCCACTTACTCCTATTGCTCTGATGGTTTGGTTCAGACCCGTGAAGAAATAATTATAATCAAACCAAGCATCAAAGTGATCCTGACGTGAGGCCGTTCGCTGTGGTTCCCCCCATGTTCTTAACACATCCTTTTTTGCCGCCCCTATTCCAAATTCAATCCCTGGGAGCTTTCCTTTTGCCACTGCGCTTAGAAATGCCTCATTTAGTTGCAACTTCTGGCTCAACAATGTCTCATTGATTATGATAGACTTTGTTGGTTCCTCGTACTTGACCAATGACCCCATATTTTCAGCTACAAAACGAATAGGTACATATGCATGACCTTGGTGAGTCAACACTACATATTCACTATCCTCCACTACTTTGGTTACTCCATTAAATACAAATTTGGCAGGATACAAATACACTTGAATTGTGTCTAAGGCATAAACACTAGTTGTTACGGTTAAACCAATTCCGCATATTAGACCTAAAACAAACTTCTTCAAAAATTCATCACTCCCATTGTTGAGTTCTACTTAATGAGACGAAACGAACAAATGAATAGTTTCCATAATTTAACTTTTATTACTCAGACTATTCCACCATACTACCAGTTAATTGAGAAAAAGACTGCCGATTCACGGCAGCCTTGTAACGCTTGTAAATTCAACTCTCGTTCTGCGTTATCGTAGTTAAGTCAGATTGCATTTACCTATTGCTCTATGTTAGCCTGTTTGGTTCTCCTGATAAAATCTTAACCCTTCATTCCTTTTTGCTTTTTACTTTTACAGTAAAGATGCTCAATATAATGGTAAGAATCACATATGTCCAAAATCCATGAATTTCAAATCCCGTTAAATACTTATCAAGAAGCCATAACTTTATTGGTGTCAACACAAGTGAAGCTACCACTAACAATGGAGTAGTTAAACAACCTATCCCAATTACCATGGAAATCATTGAAACTGTTAATAAAAAACCGTAAATGAAACTGATAACAAACATGAGCCATTTTTTTTGTACTTTCGATCTCCAACAGATCTACAAATTAGAACTCTATAAGTTTCTATACGCTAAGAAAAAGCTGAAATTTACTGTTGTGATTCTTTAGAAAAACCCTGTTTTGCTAATTAGACTCCGTGTTCTTTCAGATGGTTTTTGTTGTTGAAACTAAACCCAATGTTTCTGTACGTCATTTAGGTTTGTACCATTTCAAGTATGGATAAAATAGTTCGCAGAATAGCTACATACATTTCCAATTAAAAGGAAGGGAATTTTTATGAACTGGTTTTCGGAAATGGAGTATCCTTTTGCCATGTTTACTCCACAACATATTCTTCCGCTTGTCGGAATAGCTTTACTGGTTCTGCTGCTGTATCGGTTTAAAAACTCGCTTCGCCACGACGACTGGAAGAAAAGAATCAGGTTTGGACTTTGCACGCTCCTCATCGGGTTTGAAGTCTTACTGTACGGATGGTATTTTTATTTCGAGCAGTTTTCCTTAGAACAGTCCCTTCCCCTTCAGCTATGCAGCATAAGCTACATCTTGACCATCGTCATACTGCTTTTTCCATTTTATCGGATTTATGAATTTTTATACTTTGCAGGTGCCGGCGGTGCCATACAGGCATTGCTGACACCGGCGGCCATTCTGTCCGGATTTCCCCATTTCACTTATTTTTACTTTTTTATCGGTCATGGCGCCATTGTATGGGTTGCCTTGTATATGACCTGGGTGCATGGCTATCGGCCAACGTGGCATTCGATTTGGAGAGTGCTTCTGATTATGAACGGTCTTTTGGCAGTAATCATCCCCGTAAATTGGATAACAGGAGGAAACTACCTGTTCGTCGCAGAAAAACCGTCCGGTGATACGCTGCTTAATTATCTGGGTCCTTGGCCTTGGTACTTGTTATCCCTGGAGGGGGTCGCGGTGATTATCTTCATTTTCATGTACCTCCCCTTTCTGCTCCTTAGGTCTAACACCTAAGTTTCCGCCGGTACTTTTTCCCTGCCTTCAGCTCGGTCCATAATCGCTTTACCAAATATTTTAATTGCGCGATACTGACCTTTAGCGTAATAAAAACAAGGAGCAGCTGCCGCAGAACTGCTCCTTGTTTTGTTCAATTATAGTTCTCCGTTAGAGCTTAACGACTATACGATTATTATTATGGTTCTCGTTCATAATAACCTAATCAATCCTTTTGTCTTTCTATCTCACCAGCTACAATTTGAGGGGGATCGGATTGCATTACAATATATTCGCCTTTGTCATTTGTTTTAGGAGTTACATTAACTTTTTCGCCTACCCTAAGCTCGTTGTAGATTTGGGAATCTTCTACAATATAATAGACTAATTCGATATTACTCTTTTTGAAGGTAGCAAAGGTCTTACTTTCTGCATCCTTCTTAGAAATTTGCTTCGCCACTAAGATTCTTTGCTCTTCCTTTGCAATAATGTAATTCCCCTTTTCAGCTTCATACGAAGCACTACAACCACTAAATACACATACGGCAAGTGTTAAGGCTACGCCTAAAACTAACTTTTTCAATATTTTCACTCCTCCTGGTAAAAAAAGTCTTTATCCTACCCACTTTATTAGACGGATCTCTGGTAATAATTTGTTGCGTTAAACTGGACGTTACCTGTACAGGCTGCCAATAATGCTGGCAGCCTTTTGTCATGGTGCTATCGTTCTCCGTTAGATTAATAATTTCTAAATTTGATCTTATAAGCTTCATTCATCTATTCCATTTTGAACATATTGAAAAATCCTGTCTGTCAATTTTGTACCCAGTACTGCCAATTTTACAAATCTTAGATTGTTGACCCATAAGTATGCCCAAACATTCTAGTGAACCTATGAATATACTATTTTATCAAAAATGAAAGGTAGTGACATATAAAATGTACAACATAACGGTAAATTTAGTACCAGGCCTACCGCAGACTCCATTTCGAAACGGTGTCGCTGCATACGAAGGTGTAGTCGCGCACGCCACAGCTAATTATCAGACAATTGGTGCTCCGAGCGAGCGGGCTTGGATGGCTCAGAATTATCAGAACGCTTTCGTTCACTTCTTCGTTGACTGGAACATGATCATGCAGACAGCAAGCACTGAATACAAGTCATACGGAGCGGGTCCACAAGCAAATCCTCGGTTCCTTCATGTAGAGCTATGCCAAGTTAAAAATGTCGGAACACCGAAAGCGCTCGCTAGGTTTAATGAGTCGTACAATCGCTACGTATGGCTTCTCGCTTACTTGCTGTTTAAACGTGAACTTGGTGTTTCTTCCGTTACTTTATGGTCTCATAAACGAGTAACTTATGAACTAGGGGGGAGTGATCACGAAGATCCTGATAATTACCTAGCGGAGTGGGGCAAATCATGGGACAACGTCATCAATGACGTAACGTATCTGTACAACGCCTTCGCTAGGCCGCCGATTGATATCCGCAAACTCAAAGCGGAAGAGATCAAGAATCAAGTCGAGTACATGTTCACGCTAATTCCGAATGGAGATGGCGAAAGTGAGTGGGCCCTCAACTATTTTGCGCAAGTGTACGAGATAATGCTTGATAAAAAATTAGTGAGGGAGATTAAACAATGATTAACAGGTTCAAACAAGTCCCGGCGGGCAATGATCTGCGGGGATTTAATGTTTCCTTTAAGCATCCGTTTACATGTAAAATGTTCTACAATACCAAAGGCAGACGATCAAAAAGTGATCGACTGCCCCTTCTCTTCGCTGAACTTCGTTCCAGTAATTTTGTGGCATGGTGATACCACAATGTAGGGAAATTTGTGCATTTTTTGCTGACACAAATCTCCCTACAGAAAAATTATAAAAGCCTGACTAATTGGTTTATGTAGGCACATTTGTGTCATTGGATACTCTTCTTCTCCTCTTCTAGCATAAAAGCATCGAACTCCTCGAAGTTCTTGAATCGAATGGTTCCTTGATAATAACTAAAGATCATGATGTAGCCTGTGTTTAGATGTTGATTTTATAAAAGAGTTACTGGACCCCTGAAGGCTCTTTATGTTTCCCTTGGAGAGTATGCTAAAATACGGATAAGCAGATTAATACTCTGCGTATGCTAGCGCACAGAGATTTCCAAAATTTTAATTTGGGAGGTTATAATATGGATGATTATTTTTTGGTTAAGGACGGTAGAATTGTACGCTGGGACGGGCTAACACTAGGGGGAAGCAAAATCCGAGCCGATGAGCTAATAGAGTCTTTTGGACGTAAGGCTCTTGATGAAATCGAACAATTTGGATTTTACACCATAAAGAAATCTTAACGAATCTACCTATTAACGTAATGGAGGCTGCCGTTTGTACCGGCAGCCTCGTTTCATTCTGTGTTAAGCTATCGTTCTGCGTCCCTCAATAGCAAATGAATTACAACTCGTTATTTCTCCCAAAGCTCAACCAGTCGACCTTCAGGATCTTCAATCCAAATAAACTTTCCAAATTCACTAATCTCTTTTTTCTTTGCAAGAGGTACACCAATATGTTCAAGATGCTTAATAGTCTCGTTTAGATTATGTACTTGAAAATTTAACATCACTTGTTGTTCTGTTGGAAAATAACTGTCATTCTCGGTAAAGAAAGAAAAGATAGTCTCATTTCCTAATTGGGGTTTTATCACAGTCCCATTCCAATTTTCTATTTCAATCTTCAACACTTCACTGTACCATTTTTTTATAACTTCAAGATTCTTAGTTCTCCAAAATATTCCTCCGAAACCTTTTATCATCGTATCTAACTCCTGTCTGTCATCAAATTTTTAGCTATCCGATTACATTAGATATAGTTCCTTTTTCAACTATACTGCCCGTTCGCCGAAAAGGCCGCCGTTCTTGCCGGCGGCCTGGTGTCATAATACTAACGTTTCCATTAGTTGAACGAACCTTTCATAAGGAAGGTTTTTTTCAGTTTATGGGCAATTTTTTCAAGTAACTTATTATTTAAACGTTGTTCATTGCAATACCCATTACCAATCTGCATTCATTGAATATATTAATATTGAGGGTACGATGAATAGGATGATATATAGCATCCCGCATCCATCCCTCCAACCCCCTTTGATCGGTGTTAGCCTGATGCTGACACCGTTTTTTTCAAACAATCACAAATATTTATTTCAAATTACTGTCCGTTAGCTGAGAAGGCTGCCGTTCTATGTTGTCGGCAGCCTTCCCCTGATGTCTATTGAGCAATAGTTTCCGTAGTTGAGAAACCTATTTTGTTATTTCGAATAAGGTAAATTCAAAAGTGCGGGCACTGTTTCGGGAAAATAGGTACAATATTTTTAAATCCCCAATTGGAGAAAGTATTCCTTCTCTTATATAATTATGCGTGATAATCTCTAGCAAATTACCATCCCCATCTCTGAAGTAAACGTTTTTACCCGTTTCGAAGTCGTCAATAATTCTTCCATCAGACCATCTCAGAAGTATAATTCCCATATTCTTGAGAGAATTGACCACATTCTCAAATTCAGAAAATGGCACTTCAAAAGTAAATGAGCTGGAGCTATGGGCTCCGGAGATTCTTTAAAAGATAATTTAAAGTACTCTGTTGGCATGAAGCATACTTCAACTTCAGTTTCGAAAATAATTGGGAGGTGCATTTGCTCAAAATAAAATTGCTTAACTCCTTGAATGGAGACGGTATTTAATTGAAGTTGAGCGTAATGAGTAATTATTTCGACATTCAACTATAGTTCCTCGTTAGTTCAACAATTTGTCTTAGAGGGTTAACTTCATAATCCAAGAAGTTCCCGACATGCCAAAATACTCAAATCTGAGTTTTTCGTATAACCGAACCGCTATATGATTATCTGGATCAACACTTAAAGAAAGTGATTTATAACCATCGTCTCTAGCTTGTTGATTGATTTCCTTCATAAGAATCGTACCTATTCCTTTTTTTTAAAATCTGGAATTATTGCAATGCCTAATTCAGGAGTTTTATTATCAACGTATCCATATCCTTTATTTGACTCGTCAAATAATCTATACCAAGCAGCTCCTATTGGTTCATCGTCAATGAGAGCAACTAAAGCCAGCTACATACTCTGAGCCCCGCTTGCGGCTGTAGTTTTTGATACTGCTACCGATACTGGTGCACGAAAAGTCCTACGGATTGTAAAAACTTTTCCAATTCCAACGACTTTATACATTCATTTGTCTATCACACTATCAATCTTTCATGCATAAGCTAAGTATTATCGCTAGAGGAGGTGAAAATCTATGTTTAAGTTTCTGAACTACCTCGGCGGCGTCATTGGTGGTTTCAGCCTAATTTACGTCTCAGTATCGGAATTGCTGCCAAGCCTGGAACCTTGATGCGGTAGGGATCATAGCCGTGATTGTATTCGCCGTAGCCTTAATCATCAATGGCGTGCGTTCCCTGTTAAGCAGAGCGTAACAGATCAGCTCGCTACTAAGATAAAGATATATCGACATTTGATCGAAAAAGGCTTCCCAGAGAATATACCCAATAGCTCAACGCGGCTTCCATCTTTGCCGGTAGCCGCGTCTTATTTGATTAATAAGCTATAGTTCCTCGTTAGTTGAACAAAGAAAAGAGGGTGATGACATTGACTCCTCAACTTAATGATCCCGTGGTTTAACCAAGCAGCCCATTGTATTAAAAACCATCATAGAGAAGGCACTCAGACAAAATCCCTAGGATACGTCTTTATACTCACAACTCCAAAGTATTATCACTATCTTCCATACTGCCTGTAGCTTTAGGAGAAATAGTTAATCCAATCTAAGTGGTGCGGGTTTGCAGCCACTGTATAGTTAATATTAATTCGTTAAGGTCTTTCTTTGGCTTGTGAATTCTTCCCCTCATGATAGTCTTCCCATAGTGGGGCAATGTATTTTTCTAATGTTTTTACGACGTCATCTCTTCGGCTCTCTTCGACATTTACAGAGTCAGTTGAAATATCATTTCTAATTCGTATGAGCACAAATAAAGGGGGTAATGCAGCCTCACGAAGAGCCTTAATCATGTTTTCTTCTTGTGGAGTAATATCCATAACGTATCATATTTCCTTTCTAGTAGATTTCTGCTCGAGATAATCTCATTATAAACCTTGACCTCAGTGTTAGGGTCAAGAGGAAGTAAGCTATTCAACTATGCTGCCACTCACCCCCGTGGCAACCTCATGATGTGATGGTAACTCAATTCCCTTCAACGATATGTTTATTGAACTCACATGGATTCAGTCATTTGATTTAATCCATACTCGAAGTGGGCCTATCGTTGTCCATCCTGATAAGAGGGCTGATGTTAGATCTTCGCCGTTTTCATATCCCACCATCGGTATCCCAGGGAAATAGGTAGAAACAATTCGAACAATATCTGACCAAATAATTTTATTACTGTTTGAAAATACATTGGATATCCCCACAGCATTAGCACTCAAGTTAGCTATGAATCCTGATAATTCACCATTTATCTCGTGCATAAAGATTTTCACATCTTTTTGATCTAATAGTTTTGCTTTTATCACTTTTTGCAATCCGCTTGCAAAGGTCCACTTTGCTAAATCTTTTTCTGACGAAACAACGGTCCATTCCGTTTGAACGTAATCAACGTCAGCAACCGGTGAATGACAAATCCATTTTGCCTCAAATAATACTTTAAAACCAAATGGCACCATATTAAGATTAGCATAACTATCTTTTATACTGAATATTTCTCTATTACCTATAAATTTTTTTACTTCTTCACTCGTTGCATAACTGCTTGAAGTAATGATATCGGGGTATAATTCAGGTGCTTTAGAAAGCAGTCCCCATACACATTCACTTGAAGTTTGAGTAAGTCCATGCAACTCACAAACAATCCCACACCAAACAATATTGTTTAAAACCGCAGTATCTACGTTATTCAATTTAATCCCCCTTTACTTCAAACTTTCTTGCGTTTGACTTTGTATGCTTATATTACTAAATGGCTGTTCGGAATGCTTGGTAAAGTTCAAGTAAGTAACAAACTATCCTGCTACCTGTTAGCGGAATAGGCCACCGGCTTTATCACCGGCAGCCTGCTGGATCTTGTTATCAAGCTATTGTTCTGCGTTAGTTCAGCGGCAGGTGGGTTATTCTCCATCTAAATCCCATGAATGAACTACTGAGTTATTTTTTCTTAATAATGCTGATCGCAATAAACCATTATTCATTAAATATTCAAAATATGAGTAATATTTTTCTTCAAGTTCTTGATAGCTTTCGTAATTGATTTCATCCTCTGTTATACCCTGACACCATAAATATCCCTTAACCGAACCACCTCTATTATCATTCCAATCTCCAATTAAAGGTCTCTTCCATGCGTTTCCTAAGGACGAAGAAAGAATACTATTGCCACTAAATGGCATAGCTTGATTGAATTCGATTAATTGATTCTTGTCGTAACAATATAATCGACCACAAGATAAACATTGATAGAATAACTTCTTCAACTTATTTGCTACTATGCCAACATTCATTGCAGCTCGCTCTTTATCTAATTTATGAGGTCCCGATTTTCAATTGCATTATCAATAGCCTCTAAAAAATCAAACCAGTCTTGATCAAAAAAAACGTGAC
This sequence comes from Paenibacillus sp. JT22N1, assembly GCF_059692155.1. Classification (NCBI taxonomy): domain Bacteria; kingdom Bacillati; phylum Bacillota; class Bacilli; order Caryophanales; family Paenibacillaceae; genus Paenibacillus; species Paenibacillus sp. JT22N1. The sequence continues at coordinate 65,160 of NZ_JCAUAW010000025.1, read as the reverse complement.
CTTTGTTTCTTAAAAAACCGGACTGATCTACAACCTGATTACCACATACACATTGGATCTTCAATGGAATTCCTCATTTTTAATAATAAGGTCATTGCGTTTAATGGCCATTCTTTCTATTTTGCAATCGCTTTTCGTTTAATTACAATTTCAACATGTGAAATCTAAATCAGAATTAAGGATTGCTACTGATGTGAGTTTTATAAAATCATCAATTAGTTTTTGAAATAGCTCCGGATCAAGTTCAAATCCTCCTCTTAAAGAATTAGTTAACGAAGTTGAAGCATTATATCTCCAATTGCGGGAAACGATACATGTTCTTGTCCTAAATCGGCAAACGATATATGTTCTTGTCATTGGCTTTTGACAAGAACATATATCGTTAAAATGAAAAAAGCCGCAGATAAGCGGCCTCTTAAGTTTATATGTTCTTGTCACCAAATTTTAATTTAGTGTTATACACGAAACTTGATTCTATTTCCCCCTTGAAAAATAAGTTTGAAAAAATTCAAAACTTCGAGAACCGTGTTACTCGAAGTTTTGGGCCAATCGCTTTCAAACAACATGTTGTCTTACAGATAACCCCTACAAATCCCACTCGAAGTCATCATCATCAAACGACGGTATGAAGTTGATTATTTTATCCTTTATCTTTGATACAATCCTCAACTTACATTCATAATAAATGCGACACAAATATGCATCCATTTGCATTCGTGTCGCATTTTTAATTTCACTTTTTCTTTCGCCGTTTTTTAACTGAATTGAATGGACATTCATAAATAATCTTATCGGTCATATTTAGCCACCAGTGGAATTCAATATCTTTTTCTTCCTCTTTTGGAATCTTGCGCTTAGCCTGCCTCCGTGCCTAGCCGTAGACCGCAGATTTCTCCAGGTTTCGAATGCGATTTATTTCTAGAACCGCCGGACCTTCATTAAGTTGCCGCAACTTTATCGTCGTAGATAACCACCAGGTAAACCGGATTGTCGCAAATGCGCAAGCAGGAGAGATCGCCATCATCCGCGAGCATGCAGCCGAAGGAAGGTGGCCACCTCCGCTCCGATGCCGGACCATCCCTCTCATAAAGGAGTGGATTCCAAGCGATAACCCAAATCCGATTCCGCGATGAATAGAATCATCGATCCATACGACAGCTCACGGTTCTCCCCCTCGAGATCGGCAGGATCCACTGACTTACGTGCCTCCAGTTTTTGCTCGATACGAAGCATGTGCCCCCTCAACCGTTTCAGTTCAACCAATTCTTCCGCCGACGGAACGCGCCCGGAAAATTAAAGTTGTGAATGGTCAGCCATTAATCCAGCCAGCCCAGCTTGGCCAGTCGGTCTTCGGTATGATAATCGCATTTCATAAAATTGTCCCATATTATCGTGCCTCAACTCCTTTTCTTTTATGTGTGGCGTTTCCAATGTAACAACCAAAATATTATTTATCTAGTTACTTGCCAATTGTTATGGTTCATGATATAGTATGTCTCGTAACAACCGTAACGAAAATAAGTGGTTACGTAAATGAAGGGATAATTCGTTGGCCCCACTATATCGGATGGAAAATACAGTGAATCCAGAACTTCGCTGTTAATTTAATTATCCTATTTATTCGAAGGAGGAATTCACATTATGTATAACGCAATCGTGATAGGAACAGGACCTGCAGGATTAACCGCCGCTATCTATTTAGCACGTGCCAACCTGGATCCTCTTGTCATTGAAGGCCCCGAACCAGGCGGACAGTTAACCACCACAACAGAGGTTGAAAATTTTCCAGGGTTCCCGGACGGAATTATGGGACCGGAACTCATGGCTAACATGCGAAAGCAAGCAGAGCGCTTTGGCGCGAGATTTCGTACAGGCTGGGTTAACAGCGTCGATTTATCCATGCGTCCATTTAAACTGACGCTTGAAGGCGGAGAAGAACTTATAACCCAAACACTTGTACTTTCGACCGGTGCATCGGCTAAATATCTGGGTATTCCCGGCGAGAAAGAAAATATAGGCCGTGGCGTGAGCACCTGTGCCACTTGCGACGGTTTCTTCTTCCGCGGGAAAAAGATCATCGTTGTAGGGGGTGGCGACTCCGCCATGGAGGAAGCACATTTCCTTACGAAATTTGCTTCCGAGGTACGTGTTGTCAATCGCCGCGAGGAGCTTAGAGCTTCAAAAATTATGCAGGACCGTGCTCGCAATAACAGTAAAATTACGTGGAGCTTGAACAAGACGCCGCTTGAGGTAGTGGCAGGCAGCAATGGAGTAAACGGCTTGAAAGTAAGTAATAATACGACAGGTGAGGAAGAAATCATCGAGACGGATGGCATTTTCGTCACAATCGGTCACAAGCCGAATACGAAATTCCTAAACGGACAACTAGAACTTGATGAAGTCGGTTATTTAGTGGTTAAACCGGGCACTTCCGAAACAAGCATACCAGGGGTGTTTGCATGCGGAGATGTCCAGGACAACAAATATCGTCAGGCCATTACTGCGGCGGGTAGCGGTGCTATGACAGCTATCGATGTCGAGAAATTTTTGGAGCATAACGAAAACCATTAATTCACAATATATAGAGAAGAGAAAGGATCGATAACTATGGAACGTATTCAAACACAACAGCAATTTCAAGAGAAAATCAACGGTGAAGGCTACACGATTATGAAATTCGATGCTACTTGGTGTCATGATTGTAAAAATTTAGAGCGATTTATTGGCGACATTATCAACGAACATTCGGATAAGCAATTCTATGCGGTTGATTCCGAGCAATTCGAAGAGCTTAGCGAAAAATATGACGTCAGAGGAATTCCGAGCTTGCTAGTATTTAAGAATGGTGAGAAATTAGCGCATCTGCACAGCAAATTTGCAAAGACACCTGCTCAAATCCGAGAGTATTTGGATACGATCAATTGATTCGTAATTTACCAAACTCCACTATCGAAAGGCGATGAATACGTTGTTTCCACTTCGCAATGTGAAACGAAGCTCATCGGATACCGACAAAATCCAGCTCTTTCTTAATCAAGCCCAGATTGGATTTCTCGGCCTATCTTCAGAAGATATCCCTTATGTCATTCCTCTCAACTTCTCTTGGCTGAACAACGCCATTTATTTTCATGGGGCGGAAGAAGGAAGAAAAATCACTTATATCGAGCAAAACCCAAGAGCCTGTTTCACCATTAGCGAAAATTACGGAACCATCACGAGTCCGATACCCGCTAAAACGGATACCGCCTTTATGAGTGTCATCATTGAAGGCAACTTGGAACGCGTAACCGATTTAGACGAAGCGACTGCCGCTATGCAGGTCATGCTGGATAAATATGTGCCTGGCTATTATGATCGGCCGCTGGGGCGGACTCATTTGGAGCGGTACGTTTCCCCGCTCGGTAGTAAAACCGCAATCTTTAAATTAAGCACCGCTTCCTTGACGGCCAAAGAGAAAGCTGAAATCCCCGATCGCATGTTCTATGAAGGTAGAAGCGTGCAGAACGACAAGGCTTAACGCCTCTTTTCAAAGAAATGCCGGGTAAAGGATTAAAAATAGAGAAACATTTAAATCATAAACAATCGAGGAGCGATACAGATGAAAACAATTATTTTCGAAGAATTGATCAATATTAGAACAGAAACACTGAAAGCATTCGAAGGCCTAACTGAGGAACAAGCGGATCGCATTCCCGCTGGTTTCCGCAATAATATCCGTTGGCACCTTGGTCACATCTATTTCGTTACGGAGTACTTGGCGCTATCGCAACTGAAGCTCCCGCTTCATCTGCCAGAAGGGTTTACTGATCGGTTCGTTTCCGGAAAGTCGCCGTTGGACACGTACCCTGCTACACTTCCTAATCCAACATTGCCAGAACTGAAAACCCTGCTGACAGAGCAGCTGGATAGAATTCGCATGCAGTATCCGATGGATCGCTTGAACGAAAATGTAGCCGCGATTAATACATCCACGGGACTCGCTCGAGTAACTCCAGAGCAATCGCTCCGCTATAACCTGTACCATGAAGGTTTGCACTTCGCAACCCTTTCTACTTATAAAAGATTATTGTCCCAATAATAGCAAAAGCGAAAAATAGCCTCTCTATGAGAGGTTCCCAATAAATTTCGTCGGAATAGAAAAAGGTACAATCACTTCCAAAGTGGATGCGATTGTACCTTATTTCTATCTGTTTTCCATTGATCCTTCATTCGTTACCTATGCTCCCATCCGTTGCCAATCGTCTGTGAATGCTGGGGGGAGCTAGCAGGGTACGATGGGTGCTGAACATAACCAACGGCATTCATACCGTAGTAATTGACGGCCGATTCCGTTCGTGCACCACCAATCTGAGCAGGCTTGCAGTCTAGAGGAGGACCGATGATAACGGTATCGTGAAGCGGTGCCAACGCCTCTTGTACTTGAGTTTCGTTCAGGCAGTAGGTATAGGCAAACACATTACTTGGCGTCAATCTTAGGATGTCGGAACCGAAAATAATATCGGCGACAGGTGCATCAAAGACAGCCAAGAAATGCGTATTATCCTCTGTTGCACCGTCGTAATGCCACCAGCCTTGAGGCACGTTAACCACTACGCCTGGCTTTGCCGAGAAATGAATTAGCTTTTTCGTAAAGGGGTTCATTATGGATACGAACCCAGCACCTGAAACACAATAAATAAGCTCCGAGCAATTTTGATGATAATGTGGTTCGATGATATTGCCCGCGCTTAAATAAACATCCAGTAACGAAGCATTCCCCAGCGTGTTCAACTGATTCATATTAAGAACATTGATATAATTTCGAGGGTCTTTCTTGAAGTAAAGATTGTTGTTCATGTCACTCGAAAATTGTGCGTTCGGCGCGGCGAAGTTAAAATTTGAAGCAACCATACTAATCCCTGCTTTCCGAGTCATTGACCCGCATGATTCTATATCTTATGAATCCGCCCAATCGTAAGTGCATGCGAATGAATGACGGAATGACATTTGGAGACACTGGCTATATGAAAAATAAAGTCGACTTTTCATTCAAAATTGAATGCGAAGTCGACTTTATTCATTTATTCATTGCGAAATTGCGCGGCATAAGCCCCATAACCTCTTTTTTCAAGATCCGCTTTTGGAATGAATTCCATAGCTGCAGAATTCACGCAGAATCGTAAACCCGTTGGTCCAGGTCCGTCTTTGAACACGTCGCCTAGGAAGGAATCCGCATTCTGGCTTCTAACTTCGGTCCCCAAAAAATCTTTGCGTTTAAGCACAACGCTGTTTGATTCCAGTGGCTTTGTAAAACTAGGCCACCCTGTACACGCATCGAATTTGTCCTTCGAGCTAAACAACGGCTCACCCGAAACGATATCTACGTAAATCCCCTCATCTTCGTTATCCCAGTATTCATTACCAAACGGCTGCTCGTCAATGCCATGCTGAGTTACGTTATACTGGAGTTCAGTCAACGTCTTCAATTTTTCTTCTTTGTTAAAATCTCCATTAAAGCCTTGCTTTGAGCTAATTTTCATTTCTCGATCACTCTCCCAAATAGTGTTCAAAATTAAAACCGCGACCGGAAAAGAACTCACTCAACCTGTACCTTAACGTTGAGCGGGCTTTTTCGTAATAGTCCTGATGTTCGTCCTCGGCTTTGTAAAACGTTTTTGCAGCGGCGATCTTCGTTACAACCGGTTTATGGAACTCTTTGGATGTTTCCAACTGCTTTCGGGATGCTTCTGCCAACTCTTGTTGTTCAGAACTTGTGAAAAAGATGGCGGAATGACTGCCCCTATTCGTTGGATCAACGTTTCGCCAGAAAACTTGAAGCAACTCATCATACGTAATCACATTCGGATTATAATGAACTTCGACCGATTCGAGATGGTCCGTAGTATTAGAAACAACTTCCTTATAGGTCGGATCTTTTTTATTTCCACCCGTATAGCCGGCATACACACTAGAGACGCCGTCAAGCTTCTGGAAAGTGTCTTCCATGTGCCAGAAGCAGCCCCCAGCAAAAATTGCAGTATCGGAAGAACTAGTTGAGTTTTCATTAACCGTCGTCACAACATCTTGAACCTCGGAATCTTTCGATTTCAGTGATTTAATCATGCCGTAAATAATTCCTTGGTGATAGAACATATGCAACGAAGTCGAGTAGATGAGCTCTCCGATATCTTGGGCTTGCAAGGAGTTCTCTTTCACGGGCTCATCCAGTCTATCCTTTAACGTCTCGTTGACATAATTGCGGAGTTCTATCAGCTTGGCCATCAATACATCCCACTCAGGGGGTTCTTCTTTCCATTTCGTAGGTTTCGAACCGTAAGCGAAAAAGGCTTTATAGGTTTCCGGAAGGACATTAGGTTGCTCAGAAAGACCGAATACATCGAATTGCGTTATGAAAAGAACGTGCCCCAGATGCCAATGGATATTGTTTTTAAATCCTTCTGGAATGACTCTTCGTTTTTCCGGCGGACATTGATTGAACACATTAATCAATTGATTAACGTGTTTGTTAAATACACGAAACACGAATTCATCTCTCATTTTATAACCCCTCCCTGCCCTATGGATCACTTGATTCATAGGATCTCCCCCTCACATTAGTAACCTTCTATTTATTTTTAAGTAGTTACATATCTCACTTTATCACGAACTACAAAAGATTGCAAGTAACTATCTATTGATGTTTTGAAAGTTACAACAAGAGCTGAGGTACAATTAAATCTTTCCACAATAACAATGTCTTTCCCAAAGGAAACGCTGCGATTCCAAAAGTTTATTTTTCAAAAAATAAAAATACAGCCCCAACTTTTATTAGGGCTGTATTACTCTCTTACTTGTTCTTGTTCATTTTTAATTCAGATTTATTTCACTATATTATCCTTCCGATTCTTGCAAGCGTATTCTCAAACATGCTTAATACGTATGTAACAATAATTGCTTACTTGGTTTACTCCGTTTTAGATATAAAAAATGAGACCCACAGCAACTGGCTGAGGATCTAAGTTGGATTCCACCTGACTGCGATTAGCGTAGCGACTTGAATGCGACGCGGAGTTCAGAAGTAAGAAGCTCTGGTTGTTCCCAGGCCGCAAAGTGTCCGCCTTTTGGAAGTCTGTTGTAGTGGATTAGATTCGGGTATGCTTTCTCTGCCCAGCTCTTCGGAGCTTCATAGAGCTCATCCGGGAATACGCTAACGGCAACTGGAAGTTTTACACCTTTGACAGCGAAGAAGGAGATTCCAGCTTTACCGTTCTCCGCGTAGAGACGAGCCGCAGAAAGCGCCGTGTTCGTAAACCAGAAGAGTGAGATGTTGTCGAGAACGTCGTCGCGCGTTAAGCCTTCTTTAACTCCGTCAAACGATCTCGCGATCAGGGCAAGGCTCTTCCAGTCGTGGTCAATCAAAAAGGCTGCCAAACCGACAGGCGAATCCGCCAGTCCGGTCAGCGTTTGCGGGCGCGCTCCCATGATGAAGGCGTAGTAGAATTTATTTTCGGCAACTTGCTCGCACGTTTTCTTCTCTTCGTCAGAGAGTCCGGATGGCAGTGGGTTACCGGACCAGATCGCCGCATCAGCGTCGGCCGGAATCACGCCAGCCATGTTGGTGTGAATGGCGATCAATCCCTTAGTTTCCTGAACCCCCATCATGTCAACGACGACCGCACCCCAGTCGCCGCCCTGCGCTACATACTTCTCATAGCCGAGACGAGTCATGAGCTCTCCATAAGCGCGCGCAATGCGTTTTGGATCCCAACCAGTTGTGGTCGGCTTACCCGAAAACCCATAGCCAGGCATCGATGGAATAACGACATGGAAAGCATCCGCTGCGCTTCCGCCATGCGCCGTAGGATTAGTAAGCGGTTCGATAAGCTTCATTTGCTCGATAATCGAGCCCGGCCATCCGTGCGTAATAATGATCGGCATAGCATCTTCATGCTTCGAACGAACGTGAATGAAGTGAATGTCCAGCCCATCGATCTCAGTGAGGAATTGCGGCACAGCGTTCATTTTCGCCTCGATTTTGCGCCAGTCGTACTCGTTTGCCCAATAACGTGCGAGTTTTTGGATCGTTGCTAGTGGCACGCCTTGCGATTGATCCGAGACTGTCTCCTTCTCAGGCCATCTTGTAGCGTTTATGCGCTTGCGCAATTCAGTTAGTTCCTCTTCTGCAATATTCACTTGAAACGATCGAATGGCATTCTTGTTGATAGTTGTTTGTGTCATTTTTTTGAATCTCCTTTTGATTAGTTTGGATTTGTTAATTTGTGTGTTCCGAAGCGGGTACGAGTTCCTTTGGAAGTAGCTGCTGTCCATTCATCATGCATAGTTTTACTTAATATATACGATTTTAGAAATCGTTTAGTAACAATCAAATCATGTTTAACTGGTTACAAGTTGCACTATACCATGAAGTGATTCATTTTATCAAGTAACTATTAAAAATTACTTTATTGGTTACACCCGTCATATCATGATCGCTATTAAGAAAGTCGTCCACTAAAATTCTTCCCTTACTCCCAGATTTTCATGTGGTCACTATTGAAGATTCAACCTGCATTCCCAAAACCGATTGTGTGCAATGCGTTAATAGATCATTCTGTCAATCTTTTTCCCGATGCGATTGCTCCAATTGTGGTATGAATTGCTTTATCTGTGCTGCCTGATATCGGACTCGTTAGGGTTCCATAATTCTCGCAGACTATGATACAAACCATAGGGTTATTATCGATGTAAGTGGCTTTTACCTTTAAAGTAACATTCTATTTATATATAAATGGTTACAAACGACACTTTATCATGATCCACAATACCCATCAGGACACTAGCTAAGTTGTGGATTGGGTGTTACAATAGGAAATATTCACATAAAAATAAAGGAGTTGTGACGCTATGTTATGGGACGAATTTTTGAAAAGCGACTATCACGACTGGAGAGGCAGCGGTCATTCCGAAGACCGATTGGACAAGCCGGGATGGTTGGAACAATTACTGGCCACTCACAACCTCCCCTTTCCGGGCGCTACGTCCGCGGATGAATTGGATCAACTGAAACGGTTGAGAGGGCACATACTTCGTATCGTCCAAAAACTGACGGTGAGTGAGTCCTCGAACCCTGTCGACCTAGAGGGGCTGAACCGGGCGCTGTCCGGCGGACCGATGATTCTGCACATCGCGGAATCGGATTCGGTTTTTCGCTTGGAATCCACTTACTTACAAGCTGGCTGGTCCCGTATCAGAGCGGAGATAGCCGCTTCCTTCGGTCACCTACTCGCGGAAGGCGACCCCTCCCGCTTGCGCATTTGCGGCAATCCGGATTGCCGGGTAGTTTACTACGACGAAACCCGGAACCGTACCAAAAGGTTCTGCGCCGATAAAGTTTGCGGCAACTTAATGAAGGTCCGACGGTTCCGCGCACGCCAAAAAGCTGTCAAAACCGACAACTCCATGACACAAGGTTCGATCGAAACCTGATTCCCCTAATAGAAATGCGAGGAACAAGCAAGTCGAAACGAACAGAAAGTCTTCCTGCTCGAGAAACATGATATTGAAGTAATCCCTATGATTATAAAAATACTTCAAAGAAGCCTTGTTGGGAAATCATCCCTGCAAGGCTTCTTTTGTTAGGACGCGTATTTCAATTGTTCTTCTGTTGTTAAAATAGTATGTGCAATTGAAGAGCCATTGATTTCATACGTCGCGTAGAAATACTAATACATAATAAATGGAAAGACTTCCATCATCTCAGAGGCATCGTTATAGTTGGATACTTCTCCTTTTTATTTGAGCGCAAAGCAGCAAGACCAGAGGAATAACAAGCTGGAAAGGCACTGAAAGCCATGGCCAAATATGCTTCTGAAACTCGATCACGTCCAGTTGATTAGGATGAAGAAACAGAGATAGCTCAAACAGCGCCAACCCGAGAGGCACGATGTAAATCTGATAATTTCGGCTCCCTATCGTCTGCGCTAGGGCTAAAGAGGCAGTAAATAGACAAACGGTCAGTTTCATGAATTCACCAAAAACCCAAACGGTAAACACGATCGGCTCGATGCGTTCGAAAATGTCCCCTACAGAGATGTACATCGCGGACATGTATGAGGGAAAAATTTGTTTACTCGCGAGTTCGCCCATTACCAGGATATTGACGAAATGGGATGTGATCAACCATAAGCCGGACAATCCGATTACGGAGAGGACCGTCTTTTTTACCTTGTCGGCGCAGTTAACGAAGGGGATGATCATGATAAATAGCACCGACTCTCCCAAAGGGAAAGTTGCGATTTGCGCGGCTCCGTCGAACACTGGACGCCAACCTGTTTCTAATACAGGAAATAAATTGCCAGGATTCATATCTGGTATCAACAATGCGATGAATATTACGGATTGCAATATCACAACGATTATTAGTATAAGCGCGCATCTACAAATAACTTCAATCCCTTGATACGCGGCCCAAGCGGCAATTGAGATCATGATCAAACTGATCAGAACGCTCGGGGTTCGTGGCAGTAACACGGTTCCTGTAAGATCTTCAAAATTGCGCAAAACGTAAGCCCCTAGCTGGAAGCCGTACCCTGTATACAAAATCCCGATCGTTTTGCCCATCCAGGTGCCAAGTAGTGTCTGGGCAATTCCTATTACCGACTTTTGCGGGAATTTTCTGCAAAGTGTCGCATACACCCAAGCAATACAGAGCCCAGCAATGCTACCGATGACGGCGGATATCCAAGAATCATGCCCGGTGGTGTAACCGATGGGTAATGACATCGAGCTTGCTACTATAAATACGAACATGAGAGCCCAAAGCTCCGTATTTGAGATAAGGACGTTTAGTCCGGAACTTTTCATCTACGAGTCCCTTCTCCGATCAGTCATTTCACTAAAATCGAGAGCCATTTTTGCAAAATCATAGAGGGGCTCATGATTTGAAAACCCATAGTCATACACAAACCGACAACGGTCGAAAGTGTTAAAATGAGCCCTACAGTAACATATTCCTTCATTTGCGCCGTCTTTTTCATCAGCTTCAGTTGTACCCAGAAGAGTAAGGCAACGAAGAACGAGTACATCACAATATTCGTCATTCGGTGTGAACTCCTTTGTTTTCTAGAGAAGAACTAATCATACCGGCTCTTCGCAGGTGGATTTTGGTATCTACGAAAACGTCTGCTTCAGAAAAAATCGTATCCCAATCATCCCTCACAGTTTTCCATGTCCCATATTGATATTGATGCACCAACAGTCCGAATCCGAATATGTCGGATTTCAATTCCGTTTGCGCTTTCCTTATGCTGTGAAGAGTTTGCTTCGTAATCAGTTTACTAAGTCCTTGTTCAATAATGGCTACGCTTTCCGGCCGACTGATATCCAGCTCTACATTACTTTCATGAAGCAAGCCATCACCACTCAGCTCGATATGAATATTTGCTTTGCCGTCTTTTATAACCGTTTTTATTTTCTTCTCCGTTTTCTTCAAAACAACGCCGACGCTCCCTCCGGCCTCCGGAATCTTTTCGGCCAGATATTCATGCTTTAATTCACCTTTAATCCACATGAGGCTTCTCGTTTCAATGTCATTCAGGTATCCCACCAATTTGTAATTTTTCATCACCGCTGTCGACGAGAGTTGAAATACGTTTAGCTTCGACTTTTCATCTTTTTTTTCAACCAAAGTTTGGGGTTTCTGAATCTCTACTGCTCCCAATACGGGTACGATTCCGTCTCGCTCCTGGTTTATCAAAAAGTCCCGGAACGTAACCGCCGTACCGACTCCGTTACGCTCCAATTCTCGAACCTCCTCTGACGGTATACGTTCATAAGGATGATCCGTTCTCAACAGTTCTATGGCCTGTTTGCCTTTAGTCACAACAAGGTAAGTGCGAAGTCGGGTTGCTGGATCCCTGGAATAGTAATCCAAAATTTCTTTTATTCCTTTTTTGGCGAATGTTTCTCCGATGAAGACAACCCGGCGATGTCCTTTAAAAAACTTTCGCGAAAGCAGTAGTTGACACTTTCTCTCTACATCGTAAATATTTGTTCCCGAGGCGGAAATTACGTAATACGTTTTGTCAAGTGTTCCTGACGTCCCCTCTTTAGAGGGGATAGGTACCTGAATCGAAACAAATAAACGGCCATCTTCGGTTATATCCAGCCCAGATGCCATAAAAAGGGCTACGTCATTCATTTCCACCCTGTCCCAACAACCGCTCAAAAGCGGAACCAACATAAGTAAAAGGAGCGTCCGCGCTTTCTTGTAGGGCCCGATTTCTCCTTTGCACATTACGGTTCTTGTCCTTTCGGTATGCGGGTCTGGCGCTTCCCTTCCTGTTGCGGCCGAAAATACATTGTCCATAAAGGAGCTCGAAAAATAGTATCCTTGAGTCCTTGAAAGCTAACCGGTGCCATTGGGAATAAATAGGGAACTCCGAGCGACTTGAGGCCGGCCAGGTGGATTAATATGCAAAGCAGTCCTACCGTAATGCCATAAAGACCAAACATGCCAGCAAGCAGGATCATAGGGAACCTTAGAATCCGAAAAGCGAACGAAAAGTTATACCGGGGTATGACAAACGACGCAATGCCAGTTAATGACACCACAATCACCATCGGGGCCGAAACAATGCCAGCTTGCACGGCTGCTTGACCGACGACAAGACCGCCCACGATACTGACGGCTTGACCAATTTGCTTAGGCAAACGAACTCCTGCTTCACGTAAACCCTCGAATGTGCTTTCCATAATCAGCGCTTCCACTAATGCAGGAAAGGGGACACCTTCCCTGGCGGCAGAAACGCTTAATATCAGTTTTGTCGGAATCATTTGTTGATGGAACGTGGTTAACGCAACATATACGGAGGGTAAGAGCAGAGCAACCATTGTTAAGAAGAGCCGTATGAACCGAATCAAGTTCGCAAACAGAACACGGTCGTAATAATCCTCTCCCGCTTGGAGAAATCCCCAGAAACTCATTGGACCACTTATGATGAATGGGGAACCGTCAGTCAAGACCGCCACTCTTCCTTCTAATAAAGCAGATACGACATAATCCGGTCGTTCCGTAACGAGATATTGTGGAAAAGGAGAATATGTTCGTTCCTCGATAAATTGTTCAATATAACCCGATTCCAGCACGCCATCGATAAGAATGTTCTGAATTCTGGACTTAATTTCTTGGATGACAGTAGAATTAGCAATATCCTCAATATAGGCGACAGCCACATCCGTTTGGGTTAGTTCCCCTACCGTAATCATCTCAATTTTCAGTCGAGTGGAACGTATTCTTCTACGGATTAAACTTGTATTGGTCCGAATGCTTTCGGTGAACGAATCGCGAGGACCTCGAACCGTGGCTTCCGAAGAAGACTGCTCTACCGCTCTTGTTTTCCCGCCTGGTAGGTTGAGAACGAGCGCTTCCGTTTGACCCTCGATCAAAATGACAATAGAGCCTTTCAACACATTTTGAACAATACTTGGAATATTTGAAGCTCTTTTCACTTGACTGATGGCAATCAATTGATTTTGCAGATAAGAAAGAAAATCTTGCTTATCGTCCAACGGTCCGGATGAGCTGCCTGACATAAGCGATTTCAGCAGTGATTCGTCCAATTGTTTTTCTTCGATTAATCCATCTATATATAAGAGAAGAGCGTTCTTTTGACCACAAATTTGAAAAGAGCGGAATATCACGTCAGAGCATGCATTAAACATGTTTTTAAATACGGCTTCGTTTTCTTCTAAGGTGGATGTCAGAATACTGCTTAACGTTTCGTTCATTAGCACTTTATCTTGGTACTCTTTTAACATAGGTGTAACTACCTCCACGATAAGCAATGAATACATTACATGTAGTTATGTTCAATCCGCTTCTAATTTATGTAAAAACCTCGTGATATCTTTCGATCGAAATATTACATAGTATTTTATACACATGTCTATAGTTGTAGTTTTTTGATTCGCATTATGCTGCTGCTTAAAGATAAATTTGGGTAAACTGTTCTCTATCTGATTTTACCCCTCCTTTGCTATTTCAAGCCATTGATAGAAATATTAATGTGTTTTTTCGATCATCAAATAAATAAGTTCTTAAAGACTAAGATGGGTAGATAAAAGGACGAACAGGGTAACCGCCCCTTTATCCGTGACAGGTTTCATTTAATGCCGTCCATTATGACAGAGGCTCTTACTTGACGTATTCAGCCATTACAATATTTCGATATACCCTTCTGTTCCATGCACGCGAATTCGTTGCCCATCTTTTATCAGTTTGGTCGCATTTTCCACACCAACAACTGCTGGTAAGCCATATTCACGCGCGATAACGGCTCCATGGGTCATTAGCCCACCAACTTCGGTGACTAATCCTTTAATGGATACGAACAATGGTGTCCAGCCAGGATCAGTAAAGGCGGTGACCAATATATCACCATCTTCTAGATTAGCATCTTCCATGTTTAAAATGACACGTGCACGCCCCTCAATCACTCCGGATGAAACAGGTAAGCCTATAAGAGCATCAACTGGCAGATTTTCTCTTTCGTACTTACCGGCAATGATTTCACCATCAGATGTAATAACGCGCGGGGGAGTTAGTTTTTCATATAATTTGTAGTCGTCTTTTCGTTTGTTGATGATCTGGTAATCCAACTTATTTGTACTTACTACATCGCGAAGTTCTTCAAAATTGAGATAGTATGCATCTTCTTTTTCATGAATAATGCCCACTTGTACGAGTTGTTCCGCTTCTTTCAGTAATGCTTGCTTATATACGAAGTAGCGATTAATCATGCCGTATTTGGGGTATTCCCGATAACCGATGAAATTCCGAATTAGGCTTATCACTCGTTTTGTCTCATTGGCTTTTTGTTTACCATCTGGCAGTTGTTGCAATCGTTCGACTAACTCTCGTTCTTTTTCTAAAGCTTCCTGTCGCCCTTGCTCAAATTTCCGTTTGCCGGCATTAGGCTCGAAGTTTTTGATATTACCAAGAATCATTGGGACAAGTGTCAGTGGTTTTTCAATCCAACGCGTTTTCGTCATATCGATTTCTCCGGCACATCGCATTCCGTACTTATCAAGATAAGCATAGATAGCGTCTTGCGTTTCCTGTCCTCCATCCAACTTAATGAGTTCATCCAAAAAGTTATCATCTTTTACATGCTGTAAAAAATCAATTACTTCTGGATAAGGACGAATCACATCTGCGACATCCAATAGCGCTAAACCCATCTCCGACGTAATATTGTTGGCTACAGATTGAGAAAGCGTATCTGCTACATTTTTTTCACCTAACCATTCGTTCATTTTTTCATTGATCCAAGATGAAGCATCCATAGCAGTCATAAACACAGCCGAACTTTGCGGGTCAAATAAAATCTTTTTTAATTGCTGGATATCTTCTAGTATAAAATCAAATACATCTGATCCAGATTTCGTTCGAATGTTTTGTTTTAACTCTTCTATCGATGTTTGACTCCTCTTAATCAAATCAGAAACGATTGTCGGATCGTTTTCGATTCGTGCTTTAAAATCCCCAGACGATAACTCTTCGTTACTTTTAATGGAACTAGGTATTTGTTTGCCATCATCTGGTGACGATTTAATAAAACCTTCTCGCGCTACGATGGTTTTAAGTGCGTCTTTCATGAGCGGATCGGATTTTCCCATGGCATTTATGATCATTTCTCTGTTGCCAGGCGAAGCCATCATTTGTGTAACATCAACAAACAACCTTCCACCAGCTCTACGCATAGGTGCAGGAGTCGTTAACAAGTAAAATGACAATCCCAATGGTTTTATGGGGTCTGTCATCATTTGTTGATGACCCACAGATATATAAACGTGATTTTCTTGATCGTTTGCTTCAGGGATAGGAAATAATGTCGTGATTGGACGACTCTGGACAATATAAAAAGTATCGTGGGCCAAACACCATTCGATATCTTGTGGGTAACCAAAGTAAGCTTCGATCTGTCTTCCAATTCGCGCCAATTGCAAAATTTGTTGTTCAGTAAGTGTTTGCGTTTTTTGCTGATCAGGATCGATCTGCTTGGTCTCTGTTCCGCCTTCATTTCGTCCATAGATAGCCAATTTTTTGGTTGCTATCCGTTTATCGACGATTTCCCCTTCCAGTACTTGATAAGAATCAGCAGATACCAAGCCAGAAACCAGTGCTTCTCCAAGTCCAAAACTGGCATCGATGGATAGCAACTTTCGGTTGGAAGTCATAGGATCAGCGGTAAATAAAATCCCTGAAGCCTGTGGAAATACCATCTTTTGAACAATAACGGATATATAAATTTGGCTGTGGTCGAATCCATTTTGCATACGGTAGATGACCGCGCGATCCGTAAATAAGGAGGCCCAACATTTGCTGATATGCTGTAAGATGGCATCGAGGCCGATGATATTTAAATAAGTATCTTGTTGACCTGCAAAAGAGGCATGTGGTAAATCTTCAGCAGTCGCACTGGAACGCACCGCATAAGCATGTTCATCACCAAACTGGTAGAGATAGTGAGTAACAGCTTGCACAACATCGGAAGGAATTTCTACGTCCATAATGATTTGTCGAATCTGCCTGCTGATTGCACCAATTTGATCACGATCTTCTACTTTTAACATGGTTAGTCGATCCAACAACGCATCATACATTTCGTTTTGTTCGATGACATTTTGATAACCCACTGTTGTAACACAAAATCCTTCTGGTACTTGTATGCCTTCAATTTTTGATAATTCCCCTAAATTCAACCCTTTTCCGCCAACGAGCAAAAGCTGCGTTTTTTCCATTTCCTGAAAACCGAGAACCAATGAACTCATTCAATATCACTCCTAACCATTAAATTGAGAAAAACATTTGACAAGAGTTTACCGGCATGGTACACTTAAAGTGTAAGATGAATTAATTATGTCCAATTTATTTGTAAAAGTCGCAATCTGATTATATCATCGTGTCTGTATATATGCAATATGAATGAACCTGATAACACTATCAGGTTCTTTTTTAATTCCCCGCTATCGTTAGTCACATCAAAAACCATGGTTCGAACCGAACTCCGTCACTGCATAATTCCCTAGCGGTCCTATGATGCCTAAGCAAATCCTGAAGTTGCGTCGGGTTCTTTATTGAGCTAACCTGCCCGTTCGTGGAGTGAGGCTGCCATCGCGTGAAGCGAATGGCACTTTTCTCTCTAACAGCGACAACTATTCACTGGATGATCTTCTGTTGCAAAATTCTTCCGAAGTCAATCCAATAACGGATTTGAAAGCTTCCGATCTGACATCATGTCTTGGTGGATTCGGTTACTTATTTCCACATTGTCATCACGTTCCGGAAGCCTTGAAGTTAAAAAAATCCCACCATCTCGACCATTTTCTCTCGGTCCGCCTGCGATAAAATTGCATCCTCAAGCTCTTGTACATTTATATCAAATAAAGCGGTAAGTTTCATCGTTCCATTCGTAATTTACGACACCTTAATGTTCATGAAAGGATAAAAAGCCCCCAGCCTAAACTCCACGTAAATCCCACTGAACGATCCAGTAATATCCACAAAAAAAGCAAGATGCTCCGAAGGTCGAAATAAGGATAACTTAAACTTAGTCTCTGCGGATTTATTGTTTAACATGCCGATTGGTTTTATTTCAGCCGCCATTATTTTACCTCCTGTCGCATTTTTACGATACTTCCCTTTCCTCATGTTGTAATATTTCATATTGGAACGATTATATTGACCATTAAATTTAATAAAGAAAGGTTTGAGATTATGAGCAACATGTTATCCATTGACAAACAAAGAGAAATTGTTGCAGTAGCAGAGACTGTTTGGAATGTCTTAACTGACCCTGATTTTATTAAACAATGGCTGGGTGTCACAATCAAGACTGATTGGGAGATTAGCCATCCGATTTCCTTTTCCTTCAGTTGGGATGGCAAAGTTTTCGAAGATAAAGGACATCTATTGGAGTTGGAAGCTCCCAAAGTTTTCTCGTATGACTACTGGAGCGGTCTCTCCGGCACAGATGACACCCCTGAAAACTATTCAATCATCAAGTTTACGTTATTAAACCAAGATAACAAGACAATTTTAAAATTAAAACACAGTAACTTTTGTACTTGGACTATGTACGAACATTCAGATATTAACTGGGAAGAAACATTGGACAGTATAAAGAAAATTGCTGAAAGAGAATCTTTAATCAACTGACCCACACTTGATCTTGAACTATTATGCCCGATAGCTTAACGAGGCTACCGATCATTCTCGCGGCAGCCTCGTTGTTGTTTTGATAAGCTTTCGTTATCGTTAGTTTAGCAACCAGGTGGATAATGGTTTATCATCCCAAACTTGTACTTCTATGTACCTTTCCGGTCCATTATTACCCTGAGGATTCCATTCTTGAGGTAATCCAAACTCATTTATTACCTTTTCTAAAGCTGGTAAAGATTTAAATAACCATGTTTTGTTGTCTGTACTAAACTAAAATTTCCCGTAAACGCAATATGTACTAATAGTTAACCACTATTAAATCGAATGATGTTGGTGGACGAAGGACTGAGAAATAGTAATCCTCAGCAGAGTCCCATCGAAGATGCCATTCCACATCGTCAGTACCCTCTCTAATATTATGCCTATTACGGCGAAGTTCGGGTAATACATCCACGAGAACTGTAAGATCAATAACATCCGATAGTTCAGGGAGCGAGCTATAAATTCCCTCGAGAATAATTACCTCTGTGGGCTCTTTCGTAACTAAGTACAATGCCAAACCATTCCCAGATGAAAAAGAAAAAGGGTGATATTGTGCTTTTTCACCTCTAATCATTGGTAACAATGCCTCATTTCGCATACGCTGCCAGTTGATACAATTACGACACTTTTGCTCCGATGTATAGGAGTCCCATTCATCGTTTGTAATAGTCGCATCGAAGAAGTCATCATACTGGATGACTTCTGCACCCAAGTGCGAAGCCACCTCAATAGCCAACGTAGATTTACCTGCACCACTCCCTCCATCCAAAGACACAACCAAAGGACTGGTTCGTCCAACCAGACACTGGTTTATAGCAGAAACAATGGACTGAACAGCTTCCTGTGATTTATGTGATAAATGGTTCTCTTCCACGTTTACCACTTCCTTGCTTAATCATATATCTATTTTCCATCCACTCTGTCGCATGGGTAAACAGAATCTACATTAGTAAACTAAACGTTACTTCAATAAAAAAGAGGAGCTTCCGAACGCTCAATCTTCTCCACTATCGTTCTCCGTTGCCCCGTATTGGGAACATTTATTTATCAGCAATTGGGCATTGAACTTGCGATATTGCTAACAAGTGTATGTTTTTTGTTATCCGCAATGACTATGTTGTTTATTCCAGTGGATCTCAATCCGTCCATGAACAAAACTTCAGTTCAGACCTCTTTATTGCGCGAGATGGCAGAAGGTATTCGGTATGTCCTGCTCAAAAAGGAGCTTTTATGGCTAAGCCTATGCTTCATTTTCGTCGGACTCGGAGTAGGTCTGATCTCACCTCTTGCTAACTTCCTCGTTACGGAACGTCTAGGACTTTCTGCACAACATTTACAGTGGGTATCCGTTCCTTATGGAGTGGGAGAAATTATTGGCGGAATCGTAACCTTCATGTTGGTTGCAAAGATTGCCCCGCAACGATTATTAATGATCGGGTTAGCCGCCAATGGAATCGGAATACTGTGCTCTCTCCCTTACCGTGGTTTACGAATTAGCCGGTCTATGTTTTTTTATGGGATTCCGTTAAAACGAATAGGCAGCCTTTAAGTTGAACGCACGTTTAATATTACAATGTTACCTTCAAAATAGCTGGATTTGCCACCACGCTCTACTGCCCGTCCCTCAACGAGGCAGCCGTTTCATGCCTGCAGCCTCGTCCTGTTGATTGTTAAGCTATAGTTTTCCGTTTCTTGAGGTAAATTGACGACTATTCTCTAGTTTAAATGACACCAAATTTCTTTAATGCGTGGGATATTCCACCTTCGCTTGCTTTTTTTGTAACGAAGTCTGCTTTTTGTTTTAACCGTTCCTCACCGTTTTCCATGGCAATTCCCAATCCAACATACTCCAACATGTCAATATCGTTTCCACCGTCACCGAAAGCGATTGCTTCAGACTTACTAATGTTTAAATACTCTAGCACTTTTTTAATCGCAGCTGATTTGGAAACTTCCGTTTCTTCAAGCACATTCATAACGTAGCCGTGAAAACGTTGGAACCTAAGTCTTGGAAATCTTTCTAGGAATTTTTGAGTTTCACTGTCATCCGCATACAGACATATGCAGTAAACCTCTTCTGACAGAGAACTCATTTTTTCGGGATATTGTGTAAGACTCAAAGTCTCTTTTAATGCCCTCATAACCCGCTCATCATCAGAACCCATTCCGTTCATTGCAAAAAACTCGGTGAAATAAGAAATGCCATGTCCGTTCAACTTAGCAAAAGCCGAGACATCTTGAACGGTTTCTGGTGAAAGCACTGATTTATGGATAATGTTATCATTACATTTTATAAACGCACCGTTAGCAGAAATAAACGTATCAATGCCCATAGTTTTAAACTCTTCACACAAATTGTACGGTCTTCCTGTTGCGATTACGACTTTTATTCCTCTGTCAATCAACTTTTCAATTGCTTCTTTCGTGCATAGTGGTATGCTTCTATCAATTTCACTTAATAGGGTGCCGTCAACATCAAAAAATACTACCTTGTACATATTATGAAAATAGCCTCCCTCGTTTACATAACCTTACTGGTTATTTTACCCAATCAAATTTAATTAGCATAGAAGAAAGGTGACTAAAAACTATAGATTTCTGCCCGTCGTAGTCGCCACCCTTTCTCCCATGGGCCAAGTTATTGCCTTCCGATAATAACTCTTCCCATTAACGATTGCCTCTTGTAAGATTTATATAGAGAAAGGTCAAAAGAAATGCGGAGGGATCATCATTTATGAATACTTACCCTGAAGACTTTGAAACGTACACCGCTCGTGATGGTGCTCAACTTCCATACCGTTTTTTTGAGGGTCCATCCGATGTTGTGCTTATTTTTCTACACGGCATTACGGAACCTAGCCTGTATTTGAGGGAGTTCGGCCAATATGTATCTCAACTTGAACTCGCCACCGTGTACCTTCCGGATCTACGTGGGTATGGAAATCATCCCATCCGACGTGGTGACATTGACTACATCGGGCAACTTGATGATGATATGGAAGACCTGTTCTGTTTTGTTCAGAAGCGTCATCCCGGTGCGAAGATCATTGTAGGTGGTCATTCTGCGGGAGGTGCAACCGCACTCAGACAAACAATACGACCGATTCATAAGGATATTTTTGCCTATTTACTCATTTCACCAGCACTTAGCCCCAATGCGCCACTTGATCGAAAAGGTGGATCCGGTAACGAATCCAAGGTGAGCATCCCACGATATCTGTTGTTAATGCTGCTCAATGCTCTTGGCATTCACCGATATAACCACGCTATTGTATACCGCAGACTCACATCGATTGAAAAGCTTCATGGGACTGAATCCTGCAATCTTAGCTATCGGCTCGCCTTGTCGCGCATGGTGGGGAATAATTACGAAAAATATTTGTCGCAGTTGACCCAACCGACTTTCGTCATGGTTGGGGCTGAAGATGAGGTATTCGACGCTGGTGCATATAAACCACTTTATGAAAGATTTTGCAAGGCTGAGGTCCGCATCATCGCTGATCAAAATCACGACTCGATTGTAAAAACAGAGAATGCACTCTCAATCATGGGGAACTGGCTCAGAGTGATGCGGGGAGGGGGACAAGCAAAATGAACTAGTGAAAGATAACACCATTAAATTAGCGTTACTACCTTTTGATAAAGATGCTTTTACGAACTCGATATCACCAGCAGCAACTGGATGGCATCAATGTACTCTAATTAACTTAATTTTACCATGTATAGGAAATAGGTAGTCCAAATTTTTAAAACGTGGAGCAATAAATAATAAACTAAGCTCCCGTTTAGCTTCATTACTAGGTCAATACCTATTAAGTGAATATGTCAAAAGGAGCTGCCGCAGCAGCTCCTTTTCGCTTGTATAGAGTCCTTTATTCAGCTAAATTTATCCGTTACTTCAACACACTCTTCCTCGAGTATGGTCAAAATCATTTACCACTGCAACAAACATCATCAGTAATACAAGTGCGCCGGAAATGAGCTGACATTTTATGCCTATCATATCGAATCGCCCTCTACTTCATATTTTGGCAATGAAATTGGAATTAGTTAATTAGGTTTAAATTCTTTAACATGCGATACAAAAATGATGCACTCTGAGCGCGATCTGCATTCATGGCAGGAGCCAGCTTGTCATCCGCCACACCGCTTGTAATACTTGTTTTTATCGCTACAGCCATCGCTTCTTTCGCCCAGCCTTGAATGCTGTCATGATCAGCATACCGGGAGAGAATTTTGTCGATATCCACCAGGGATACAGTCTCCTTCCACATTCCACTCGAATACATTGCATTGTAGATCATTTGAAGCATTTCCATTCTACTTATCTCTACATTAGGTTTAAAGGTTCCATCGGAGTAACCACTTATCAGATGTGCTTTCACCGCAGCCCCAACGGATTGCGCGAACCAATCGCCGGACTTCACGTCTTTAAAAATGGGTTGACTATCACTTGTATCAGGGGTGACGCCGAGCGCTCTCGTAAGCATCGTGATAAACTCAGCACGAGTCACCGTTTTAGTTGGCTTAAAGCTGCCATCTTCATATCCGTTTAGCACAAATTTGGAAGCCAGTGTATCAATCGCATCTTTCGCATAACTGTTCTCAACATCGCGGAATGTTTTACTATTTTGAACAACAGCATAGACGGCATTATTTCTCCCATAGATCTGCGCCTGCAGATTTCCTTTCCAATCTTTCGTAAATATGGCTGGTACAGGATTATATTTACCTGTTACCGGATCGATCATCACGCCAACCAAATGACTAAACGATGTTTCGCTAAATGAACTTGGCACGTTTAAAAGGTGTTTCGTATAAGAATCAAACTGATCCATTGTATGATTCGATCCACTTTTTTCGATTAAGTTCATCTTATTATCGATTGGTGTAGTAACAGACGATACCCCTAATTGATGCAAGAGTTCATCGTTTACCAGACTCTTCTTTGACATACGCAACTTTACATTTGCACCAGTCAAAGGTACCCTGAATTGTTCAAGCGATTTTTGCACAGTGCTGGCGGGAAAATGAAAAGCTGCAAACTTTGACTGGATGGTTAATACCGTTTTCGGGTTTTTATCCAGTAATTTTTTAAATAGTTCCGCTTCAAAATCGAGTTCGAAATCATCCCATCCGTCAGATGGTATTTGCATGACCACCTGATCTTTATCACTAGATGATGACAAATGATCCAACGCATCAAGAATCGTTTTCGTATCCACGCTAACTTGCGAAACCTTATGCCCCATAGAATCGGTAACCGTTATCGGGGTTACGGAAAGGCTGCCGTCACTATTCTGTTGCAGCTGCGATGATTGTGTGTTGCCTCCCGTGTTACCACTCGTGTTGCCTCCGGTGTTACCTCCCGTGTTGCCTCCGGTGTTACCACCTGTATTGCCTCCCGTGTTGCCACCAGTGTTACCACCTGTATTGCCTCCGGTGTTACCTCCCGTGTCAGGCGAATAAGGAGTAATCGCAACAACTGAAGTATAAGGGACAAATTGTTGGTTGGAATTCAAATATCCTAACAATTGCCCCATCACATTTTCAACACCAATCATATATTGGTTGGCATTTGACGGGGAGTTATAGGTATCCAAGAGAGGGAAATCAGACAAGTTAAATGAGTATGCAGAAGCTCCAGTTGCCGGTATCTCCGCAATTATAAATTCATTACGTTCATTATTGCCACTAACCTTCTGAAAGTCAGGCATGATAACATAGTTTGATACGCCTGTCTCATTTGATGCTGCATTCCACTTGATAGTCCCGTTCAAATTGTTTCCGGTTGAATCTGTGCTTTGCATAGATGCATGCAGCGGCAGCATGGAATCATTCCACAGACTAACAAAATCTGGGGTGATATGCTCGGAAGTACCATCAAAGGTGTATAAACGAATTCCTATTGCACCGGTTGGGATATTGGTTTCTGGTACATCCGGAGCATAATTCGTCCAACCAGGAACAAATGGTGTATCTAGAATCATGTCGCCCAGCTTATTCCCGTTTCCACCTTCGAAATAGAAGTGATAATTCGTCACTTGTTGAGGTGTAGATGAGGGATACCAGGACAGATAACCGGAAATTTTCCCTATCGGCGTATTAGTATCTTGCCGGTACACAAAATTAGTCGGCTGCGTATTTGAAATCATCTGAAGCGTATGTGAAACTTGGCTGCCGAATACAAAAACCGGATCCTGAACCATAGTTTCATCTACCTCACCGTTCATGCCTTTTGTAATACCTACATGATATAGACCAGGATACAGATAATTGAATACGGCAACTCCATCCGTTGAGGTGACAGCTGTCTTTGTATTGCGAAAATCATCAGCAGGTACAATCGTAACTGTAACCCCAGAAACAGGCGCACTGTAAACAGAACCGTAAACGGAGTTCGAAACCGATTGATTTGCCACTGTTGACACATTCCATTCTTTAACCGGTACTCTTAACGTCACGGAACCCGGGTTTACCGTATACCCTTTGCCATTATTATCGTAGGTTACGGTTTCCGACACGGAACGATTCCCCGTATATTCGGTATGGATTTTTACACTATAGGTTCCTGGTGGCAAGTGACCATCCAGTGTATGAGTTACTCCTGTAACACCGTACGGCGAGTCGTATCTACCGGTTGATTCGCTCAGGCTTGCAGTGCTTCCACCTATCTGAAATACATCAAAATAGATCTTGTCCAAATTCGACAAAGCTGGAATATCATACGTAAACTTTAATTGATCATTATTAACCACTTGAATGGAAACATTTTTCAATGGTTTTGGCGCTACATCGTACGATGACGCAAAAGGAATCGTGGGTATTGGTTTATTTGTAGTATCGAAATTGTAACCGACATCCAAGAGTCCATAAATGTGCGAGTTATTATCATAGTTTGATCCGCTTGCAACGACAGTACCATCCTCATTGATGAAAAAGGAATTGTCACAACCTGCAAAAGCAACTTTTACGTTGGATACGGTTGTGATTTTCGTAAACTCGGTTGCTTGCCAATATATTTGAGGATCGCCTAGTTGACCACGATAGTTAGCGCCTATTCCCCAAACAGAGCCATCGTTCATTAATGCGAGCACATGGTTATTACCGACACTTAACGATTTCAAACTTTTGTCTTTCAAAGATGTCACCTGTACGGGGGTATAGGAATCATTGGTGTTCCCTGTACCCATTTGCCCACGGCTGTTTTGCCCCCAGGCGAAGACACCGCTGTTTGTTACGGCATACGCGAATGCGGCATTCGGGTTAGATACGATTGCGGTTGCTCCAGAAATGCCGTTGACAGCAGTCGCTATGGAAGATGTCGTAAAATTTCGAAGATCTGTCAAACCCCATTGATATACGGTTCCATCGCCCTTTAAAGCATATGAGGCGAGATTGCCTTTAGCTATTTGCTTAATACCGGTCAATACCGTGTTGTTCTCGTCAATAACAACTGGCGAGGGGGTAAGATTCATGGAGAGTTGATTACCTTGTCCCAGCTCTCCCTCAAAATAATTACTGCCCCATGTCAGCACTTTCCCATCAGATGTTAATGCCATCGCCATCGTTTGACCTGCTGCAATCTGTTGGATGTTGCTCAGATCATTTACTTTCGAAGGGGTGCTATTTCCGCTATTGTTAGGATTGGGAGGCAGCATCCCCCATTCCCACACATTGCCTTGGCTGTCTAGGGCCAATGTGTAAGTCGGACCTGCGGCAATATCCGTAATTTTCGGAGAACCGACAATCGGAACCTGGACTGGGTATTGGTGGTCGGCGATATCGCCTGTTCCCAGCTGGCCATAATCATTTTCCCCCCATGTCCACACCGATCCGCCGGCATCCAAAGCGACTGTAAAGCTTCCTGAGGAAACAACTTTAACCGGGTAGACACCGGCAATACCCGTCTGGGAAGCATCCGTTGAAGCGAATGAGGCAGGGAAAGGAAATAAAGACACGATCATAATCATCAATGTTAAGATCCGAAGCAGCTTGAATTTCATAAATACACTCCCATAATTTTTATTAAAAAATTTCACTTTCAACAGACCTTGTATGTTAAAAAGGTTCTACTGTAAACTGTACATGCGATACACTCCCTTTAATTCGTTAAATGACATTTCCCCGTCTTCCCCCTGTTGAGGATCTGATAAAGCGTAAGAAGATGAGACAAGTAAATAATTTCCAACAACGAAAGCGCGTTTCAAAAAGGAATCCCTCTTTCCAAATGAATTCTTGAACTCAAGTATGTAGAGTATCATTGAAAGTTTAAAACTGGTTTAAAAAATAAAATTATTTTCATTTTTTAACCATTTTTCACAATTGGAGACGTCCCGACTCCACCTGGTGACAGTGTGTGGATTCGGCTATAAGTTTTGTTTGGAATAGGCTGTTCAAAAAACTTAGTTTGATGAATGTAAAAAAAGAAAAGGAAATTATTTCCTTTTCTCTACTATTTTAAATTTAGTCTTCTGTAGAATCCAAATTGCATTCTTCCATTTTTAACACTTTTGTTTTTTATTTCCCAACGCTAATCCCTAATGCTTGTTTCCCTTTCGACTTACTCTGGAAGGCATGTCAATTAACATATCTTATTGAGCATTTCTGCCCGTGCCACGCCACAGCCCTTCAGATGTTAACTATCGTTCTGCGTTAGTTCAATGACTGGGTACGATGTATCTCAAATAAAAAGACTGAAACTACATATGTTTTAGTAATAGCAATACAAGGAGTGATAAAATGAAAAAAAGAATTTGGATTAGCGTTTCAATAATTTCGGTTGTTCTCATTGCCGCGATCATTAAAATATCACTATTTGGCTCCCCATGGCAGTCAAATAAACACCAAAAAGCAATGCTTGAGCACTTGAAAAACACCTATGGGATCGAGTTTGTTGTCGAGGGCGTTTATTACAATCCACTTAGCGAAACGTACGTCGGGCAGGCATATCCCAAAGAGAAAAGAAATGTCAGGTTCGAAATTTCGCAAGACTACGACCACAAAGACCAGTATAAGGACAAATATGTTTTTGCTTATTGGAGCGATCAAATCGAAAGTGAAGTAACGCCGAAAATAAAAACCATTTTTGGAAGTGACATCGAAATACATGCAGACGTACAGCTCAATGAGATGGGAGACACGAGCACACGCGTCCCGATTCCAAATTTTAAAGATGTCAAAAATGAATACATCGCATTCGTCGTTGAAATCAGACATAAGGAAAACTGGAAAGAGAGCATGAAAGCAGATACCCAGCAAAAAATCGGCGTGCTGTCGAGCTATTTAAAAGAAGAGAAATTGCCGCTTAATGCAGCCGTTATTTTCGGAAAAGATGGTCAGCATGGCTATCAAGATTTTTACCTTCGCGCCGATGGCACAACCTTTACGAAAAGCAAAAATAAATAGGCTTGAGAAGGAATACTTATTTAATTAAACTGCCCTTTAACGTAATAAAGGCCACCGATCATACCGGCAGCCTCATCCTGAGTGTTCATTCAACTATAGTTTCCATTAGTTCAATTTCTTCGAGGAATAAGAGAAATCAACATGCTAATTACAAAATAAAATATGCCCCCATAAATGCCTGAGTAATAGTTTGCTTATCATCAAATAACAAACTCCAAATCAATCCAAAGGCAACTGCTCCTCCAAGTGCATTAATAATTATTCTTTTCAATTAATCACCGCTCCCATCTGTCGGTAGCCTTTTTATTGAATTCTTGTTCTGCGTTAGCGTAATAAACTGTTCTGTAATGTCCATTTTAGACGTTAATCGCAAATAAGCGGACTTCTTCATCTGTAAACGCATATCGGATCATGCTTTCAAAATTCAACCCCAGTTTTTCTAATAGTTTGGCCGACGCATGATTATCTTCAGAGGTAATTGCCACAATGCGTTTTAGCCCTAAAACTGATTGTGCATAACACATCACTGCGGAAGCAGCCTCAAATGCGTATCCTTTCCCCCAGAACTTAGGAAGAAAAGCAAATCCAACATCTACATCTTCTAAGAAGTCTCTTTTTACCAATCCGCAGATGCCGATCGGAATGCCTCCATCCTTCAACTCCGTCAAATAAAACCCGAAACCCAAACGGGCATACATGTCTAGAGCTCCTTTTAAAATATAGTCCCGCGCGTCATCGATGGTTCTCACGCCTCTATCGCCTATGTACTGGATCCATGAAGGATCGTTCAATAGCTCAAGTATAAAAGCCGCATCCTCAATTGTTTGTTGACGAAGAGTCAGCCGTTCTGTTTCTAGTACTTTCAAGGTACATGCCCCCAAACGTTTAAAATAGGATATGTATAATTATAACACCGCCAACCTACCTAATATTACCATATTATCCTACCCGTTACTTGAATGAACAAAAAAAGAAGCCGCCGCGAGGTAAGCTCCTTTACTATCGTTTCCCGTTGAACAATCATTAAAATCGAGGTCATTGACTTGTCTCAATCTTAGAAAGGTGGATTAATTCAGAAAACAACTGATGGTCGCAATTTTTCAAATATTTTTTGAGATAAGGCTACTGACTTATCCAATACATCATTTGAGTATTTTAAATCATTTTCATCTTAAATAAGATTGGTACTATTTCTATTTCATTGTCTCTATAGTAATAAAAATAATCTGATAAAAAGTTTTTTGAAGCCTCTACAAGAGTTGTCGGCATGGGTAAAAACAAAAAATGCCTAATTGCTCAGGCATTCTCTTACCATTCATCATCAACCAATCTCCTCAAGCTCATACAGCGATGCTTCCCTGTTACGAATGATTCGCCGTAGCAAGGATGCCATGTCACGCGTGATGTCTCCCCTCTCGAAAAACACTTGCACGGCATCGCGTTCCGCCTGTATGGCGATCCAGTGGAGCTCGCGTCGGCAATCGTTGAACGACGCATCCTTGTGCCGCGAGCCGAAAGTGAATCTGCGCAGCCTATCCAGCATTTGCTGGTAATAATCCAGCACGCCTTCGGTTGCATCATCGCTTTGGAGGGCGCAGCGTTTAGAGAATTCATCGACGACGGCTTGGCTGCATTGCATTTTCAGCGTGCGAATCGCAGTGATATCAGGTTCGATGTAACTAGTCACCAGATGAGGCTGGGAGATGGACGTCATCAACATTTTCAAGCGTCGCCAAATGTTCTTGACGATGACTTTGCCTAGATCCAGCTTATTGGCTAGAATGCGCTCTACTTGCTCCAGCATGTTCAAATAATAATTTGCCTGTTCACGGCTAACTTGCCCGTTCTCCAAACGTTCGTTCACATATTTGCGCTCTATATCCAGCGCCAGCAGGCGCATCCCTGCTTCTTCCTGCTGAAAACGCGGGAATCGTTTCCATTTGACATCCTTTTGTCCAAGCTGCTGCATCATAAGTTTATAGTCCCCAATCACAGTGTCTACAGCGACCTCGTTCTTCTCCGTGCTGGTCTTCTGGAGTGCCCGCACAGCGGCAGCCATGACCTCGATTTGCCAATCGCGCTCCATCCGTTCCCTCTCGGCATCACCCGCTGTGCTTTTCTTCTTTGCAAGCAACGGCAGAACGATACTCGCCGTCAACAGCGAGAATAGAATGACGGTCGCCGCAAGAAAAATAATAAGATCTCTCTGAGGAAAGGGAGCGCCATTTTGAAGGACAAGCGGAATGGAGAACGCACCGGCCAACGTCACCGCTCCACGCACACCGGAAATAGCTGTTAACGTCAGCATACGCAAGCTGGGCACCTCTTGATTCTGATTCCCAAACCAGCGCCCTCCTCTAGCGAACAGAAGCGTCCACACAAAACGCAGCAGTAACAACAGAACAAAAATGAGAATGGCATAACCGATGACTTTGAAATTATCGAAATTCGGGTCGCTTAGAATCGTCCGGGATACGCCCGGGATTTGTAGACCCAGAAGGATAAAGACCAATCCATTTAAAACAAACAAAATGACAGACCATGTTGCATTAGATACATTTTGGAGAGTCGGCATTGTAAACGCCATACGTTCGTTCTCGATCGCATGCACCAGACCTCCCGCTACAGCCGCCAAAATACCCGATACTCCAAGTTCCTCGGCAATCAAATAGAGCAGAAAAGGCGTCAAGATTTGCAGCAGCATGTGCATCGTCTCATCTTCAAGTCCTGCGCGGCGCAGCAGATGACGAATGCCGATAATAAGAAAAGCGACCAGAGCCCCGATCACTAAACCCCCAATAGAGATGACGAGAAAGCTTAGACTTGCCTTCGGTAGAGAAAAAACACCGGTAACCGCCGCGGCTATGGCGAACTTGAAGGCAACGAGACCCGATGCATCGTTCATCAAGGCTTCCCCTTCTAACAGCCGCTTCAAGCTTTTAGGCAAATGAATCCGCCCGGCTAAAGAGCTGACTGCTACGGCATCTGTTGGAGACAGGATGGCGGCTAACCCGAAAGCGGCTGCAAGAGGGATCGAAGGAATCAACCAGTGAACGACATATCCGACGACGCACACCGTTATGAAAACTAGACCCACCGACAGAAGAAGAATCGGAGCGCGCAATTTCCAAAGCTCATCTCGCGGCGTATGCTTACCATCGTTATACAACAACGGGGCAATAAACAAAAGGAAGAACAATTCCGGTTCTAGGTGCAAGTGAATGCCAAGAGGCACGATCACCAGTACGGCACCTAATGCAATCTGGATAAGTGGGACGGGAATGAACGGAACGAAGCGGTTCACGACATTCGATACGCCAATCAGAACCAATAGAATGAGAATAATAATAAAAACGTTCAAGCGGTTATCTCCTTCCCCGAACAGTTCAATAGATCTCCTAAGAAATCACTATGGACATATTATCCATCAGAATACGACGTACTTTTGTAATAATTCAATATTTCCCAAAAGAATCCTTCCCCATCCATGCAAAAACGACAAGCGATCATTTGACCGACTGCCGTTTTTTCGTATATGCACTTATTGGTTTGTGGTCAGCATGACTGAATTTCTATTGGGTCAGTAATTTTCAAAGCTCACCGCACATTCTAACCCAACCTAGGGTCGCTCCTTCGAAAGCATGCTCTCCCTCATAATATTATTGCGTTATACTGCGCCGCGGCAGCCCTTCTGGTATTTAACTATTGTGCTCGTTAACAACCCATTATTTCCTTGCCACTATCATGAAGCGTTCCGTGTTGATCTTGATTCCCTTCTCTGTTTGATTTGATTCAATAAACTTTTGAAGTATTTCGAAATCATGATCAGTTTGCCCGAAGTTAGGAATAATAGGGGTGTATTTCAAAAAGAAGACCAAATCCTCGTAAGTGTGGAAAAACTGCCTTGCATCATATTCAAAAGACTGAATATGGGTAAAACCAGCTTCAGCTAACTCTGTAAGGTATTTATCTTTTAAGATCCCTTCATCAGTTCCAAAACCCTGTCCTCTTCCGAAAGCTTGTTTAATGTTTAATTTATCATTTTCGCTTACCTGTTGCGTTAAGAATATACCATCATTCGCTAACACTTTTGAAACTTCATTTGCATAAAACTCACTGTGCCGACAGGACACCAAATTAAAAAAGAACTCAGGAAACGTAATATTTTCAGCTTCCATTTGTAAGAATCGAATATTTGTTTTATTTGATTTTTTTAAGTTTTCAGTAGCGGACTGTATCATTCCTTCTGAATGATCAATGCCAACAAAAAGTAATGTAGCATCGGCAATAGATATTAAAGCTTCCCCACCGCCCGTACCAATATCAAGCAATAAATAGGACTTATTGCATCTTTGAGTAACTTCATAAAGAAAATTCCATTGTTCTCCTTCAGAAGTAGTTCTTAATTTACTAAAGTCCCAGCCATTTAATTTTCCAACCTTGTCGTAAAAATCCTTGTACTCAGACCTGTTCATATTTTGTCCTCCACCTTTAAAATGAGACAATAAAAAGCCAAGGGGATATGGGCTATGCATGAATAGGAGCAAATGCAAAATAATCATTTGTTCCGTTATCCGGGCTACCCTTGTGTCCTTGGCTTTATATTTTAGATATCAGCCGACACTATTCAAAGTTCTAGTTTCATGTGACCAAGAGGGCAGAAAATCCCCTTGGCAGCTGGTACGCGTTTTCTCCAGCACGAAAACTAATTACTTCAAACGATACGGAATGACATCCATTTCACCTCATTAAGAAGGGAGGCGATCCCGCGCCGCATGGTGCCTTGTCGCATAGCGTTACTTAAGGCTTCACAATCTTCTCCTGCTTCTTGTTTTCCGGGATCGGCGCGGGCTCAGTACTTTGGTCGTTCGCAGTAAGATCGATCCCGTAATCCTTGGCAAAAACCATATGGGTATCGATAAGAACATTCTCGGCGTGTTCGTCGAGATGGAATACCCGGGCTCCACGCAGTCGGTTCCGATTCGCGCCGGGCAAACCGTAAGCACCGAAGCCCGTGCTTCCGGTATAGCCAAGCAGCACGCCGTAGTAGTTACCGTGGTACGTATTGACGTGATCATGGCCGCAGAAGACACCCTTGACATCTCCTCGGGCCAGAATTGCCGAGAACATACCGCTATTGATCGGACCAGGGCATTCGTCTTCGTTCCTTTCCCCCACAATCTTGTGCTTTCCTACGGCCCTAGCATGGTCTGCCTCGGACCTTCCATCCACGCTGGCGTACCACATGAATCGGTACTCCCAGAGCGGGATATGAATGAACATGAGTGCCGGCACTTTATAACCCATTTTCTCCTCCAGCTTTTTGGAGGTTTCGTAGTACCACGCCACTTGATCGAACCGCAGCCAGTCCCAGGTCGGATATCCTTCAAAGTTTTGACCGGCAATCGTATCCGGCGCATACCTTCCGCTGTCCAGCAGCCAGATGTTGAAGGCCGCCTTCGACCCTTGTGAGGACCGGATCAACAGGTTGGTATTCCCCGTCCCGCTAATCCCTTGTTCTCCGGGCTGGTTTACATTATGCTTGTACGCCATATAAAATTGCAGCATTTCCTCTTCGTATAGACCGGCGTTCGGAGTTGAGTCCTCGTCGTGATTCCCGAAGGTTACTGCCCACTTGATTCCTCGCTGCTCCATGGGTTGGGCAATGTTATTCATCGCCTGCTTCATCGCCATCGCCGTATCGCAGCCTGAGGTAATGTTGTCGCCGTTAAGGACGACAAAATCCGGCTTTTCGGTATCGAGCACCTTTTCCATCAGCTCCACGGTCCGCCGATCGATATTCTCGTCATCCTGCGTGTCGTTGAACTGGACGATTTTGAACTTTCCGTCAGAGTTAAATTGCAGTTTCACATTGTCGTTGGTTGCCGCCTGTACTTCTCCACCGCCAAACAATTCGACGGGAACACCCACTGATCCGAGCGTGATCGCCAGCGCACCCGCCCCACCAACTTTAATAAAATCCCTCCTGCTTATGCTTTTACTTGCTTCATCATGGCTCATCAAACAATACCTCCTATCATTTATTGGGATAAGCCCCCCTCTCAATCTATCGAAGAAATGTAAAGTGAATATTCCCTAGATCTAAAGGTTATGTAAATCGAAGGGCAGCTGCAATTCGATTATCATCCAAGACTATTTTCTCTGGTGTCATCAGAACGGACGCGGGAAACAAAATCAAAGGACGTACCGCGTAAATGAAGATGTACAGTACTGGCGCAGCTCCTCCGAATGTTAATATCCAAGTCCTTATTCCTTCAGGACTGAGATGCAAAACTTTATGATTGAACCATAATAAACCGATGACGACTACAATGAACAATAATGATTTGATTAGCCATGATCGTGTTTTCATTCCAATCTCCTCATGATGTTTTTCTACTTTTGTTTATTTATCAAAAACAGCAGTCAAATATAGAATTTGAACTGCTGTTTTTGTTTTGCTTATTATTTTTGTTGCAGCACTTGCAGCATTGCAGCTACAACGCCATTATGATTGGATAAATGCGCGGCAGTCGTGAGCATCAGCTCTCCAAAATTTTCGGCTTTTTTGAAGTTCTCTGGTACAGGCTCTTCCAGTCTGTCTTTGAACGTATTGTAAAGATGTTCGCGTTGTTCTTTCAAAAGAGCGATCATCTCATCCCATGCAGGCAACTGCGTGTTGCTCTTCTTTCCATTCCGTAGCTTTCGTTCCATAAAAGAAAATATCTTGGTACTTTTGCGGAAGGCTCGTTGGTTGTGCGCCAAGATCAAACACATGGAACTCAGTAACTCGAAGTACATGCCCTAAATGCCAATAAAGGCTGGTATTAAAACCTTGAGGGATAACCATGCGTTGGTCCTCTGGACATTTAGCAAGCAGCTTCATAAAATTATCATGTTCAACATTATATAGGTGGAAAACGAAATCTTTTCTCATTTTTACAATCTCCTTATATTTAGAATTATTTTTATATTTTAACCATGAAACTGCAATTGATAACGCAGTTACTGTTGATTAAACAACTTGGTATAAACGCCATATCCTTTTTGTTCAAGATCAGCTTTCGGAATAAATTCCATGGCTGCAGAGTTCATACAGTATCGCAGTCCCGTTGGTTTGGGTCCGTCATTGAACACATCGCCTAGAAAGGAATCAGCATAACGGCTTCTGACTTGGGTAGACGATGTAAAGAACCCAGATGCTTGTTTTAAAACAATATTGTTCGGCTCCAAAGGTTTTGTAAAACTAGGCCAGCCCGTACCAGCATCATATTTGTCCTTTGAGCTAAACAATGGCTCGCCTGAGACAACATCTACGTAAATACCTTCTTCTTTATTATCCCAATATTCATTATTAAATGGCGGCTCATCAATACCATTCTGAGTTACGTTGTATTGGCGCTTAGTCAGCATTTTCAGCTTCTCCTCCTTATTAAAATCTTTATTAAAAACTGTTTTTGCAGGATTTATCACTTTCCGATCGTTGCCCCAAGTTTTATCCGAAAATTTATCGCGACCAGATCCAAGCTCACTTATCTTGTAGCTGATTGGGCTTTTTTTATAATAATCCTGATGTTCCACTTCGGCTTTGTAAAACGTTGATGCAGATGAGATCTTAGTTACAATCGGTTTATTAAACCTTTTTGATGCTACTAATGCATCTCTGGATGCTTCAGCCAACTCTTTCTGTTCATTGCTATTGTAAAATACAGCGGATAGATATTCATCGCCACGATCAACGAATTGACCGTCTGCATCCGTAGGATCAACGTTTTGCCAGAAAACTTGAAGGAGGTTATCATACGTAATCTGATTCGGGTTATAACGAACCTCCACCGATTCGAGATGTCCTGTAGTTCCAGAACCCACTTCTGCATAGGTGGGATTTTCCTTATGTCCTCCCGTATAACCACTTTCAACACGCAAGACACCGTCAAGCTTTTCGAAAGACTCTTCCATATGCCAGAAACAACCACCAGCAAAAATAGCGGTTTCGTAAGGCGTGCTCGAATTTTCATTAACTGTAGTTAAAACCTCTTGAGCATTCACTATTTCTTTTTTGTGAAACGAACTGTAAAAGGAATAAACAGTAAAGACTATTAGGGCACTGGTTAACACAACTAATTTACTCTTTTTTATTTTCAATTTCCCCTCCACCTCCGTGGTATCTATTGGGGACGGTGCATCCCCACTCTTAGTTATTCAATAAACAATTAATTTCAAAAAAAGATCCAATGAACGCGTTAGTTTTTCACTTATCCTCCTTTATTTTTCTTACACTTGGATTGTAACAAGAAAAGAACGGAAGCAAATCTATGGAAAGTCATGTATTTACAAAGAAAAAGGCAGAACATTTGGTCGCCAAAGCATGATAAATCTCACGCTCTATGCCAAAAGTCATGCCCATGAATTATATTGAACGACTGTACCTTCCGTAATAACAAATAAGCCTACCCTTACCGAAAGTCGGACCTCTTGTAAAGAAGTTCTAATTATATCCTCACATTCCAAATAGGTTTGTTCTCTGCGTAATGAATCCAGCTTGCTTATTTCGAGCGTTCTACGACGTCGATATCGGATAAATCGAAGATAGATTTTAACAATAAATATTTAAACATACGAATAGGGTCGATGGCGTTTCGACCGTTATCTAGGCAATAATTATTCTTCAGTTCTTCATAAACAAACGAGAAGTCAACGAGCTCTTCAATTTGTCGCAGTAAATTATCCTTGGGAACAACCAAGTTGTAAATCTCCATATATGGGCTTAAAATCATCGTCTGTTGGTTTTTAATCATCCTAATCACCCGCTAAGTTTAATACCTTAATTATACAGAAAAAAAGGTACAGCCTCCTCAAAAAAATTGAGGATATCTGTACCTTTGCTTTCAAAAAGGGGACTTTTTCAGCGGCCTCCTCAAGGGTTTGCTGGCTTTTTTCTTAAAAATAAAATACAAATACAGTTTTGAAGTGGTGGGGTTGATTAAAAATGCTGAATTACAAATTAATTTTGAAGTACTTCTTTCAAAACATTGCATACAGTCTCATTCAACTATCGTTTTCGTTAGCTTAATAAGAAAGCCCACAAATACGTGGTGTTCTTGGTGTTTGGTTTTATGGGTTTATTATAATCTTACTTGCATTTAATAAAAATTCTTTCATATAGTTAATTGATATTCCACTATGAAACCTTCTAATTTCAAATAATGTCCATTCTTCAATGTGTTTTATTTTTGCTAAATAAGTTCGATTTCCTTTGTGTTGTTCATTTAAAAAAAGATTATACGTATCAACTTTCTCTTGAGCATCGCCTTCCATTATTTGTTTAATATTTTTTTCATAGAAGATACTTGTACTATCCGCCCATGATATTAGTTCGCTTCGGGGTGTTGTTGAACACCGGATTTCATCAGTACCTTTATAATAAAAGGTACTGTCATTTATATCATATTCAGACAAAAACAGAAGATCTAATAAGCTCCAAAAGTATTCTGCCTCATGTTTAATGTCCCATCTTGAACAATATTTAGGATGTAGTGTAACATGAGTAGAAATAAACCCCGCATAAAGTAAATTTAAATCATTAATTTTCTTAAAGGAATTGGGAATTAGATTTTCACTTCCTAGAAAAGTAACAACCTCATCCGTAAGTATAATTTGTTTAATATCAGTGATTTTTTCTTTTTTAAAGTTAATGAATGTATCTGTCGAAGAACTAAATTTATCAGTTAATAAAATCTCTCCTTTTAGATTTGTGTTTTTTTCTTTGAAGTCTATTAACAAATTACATACAACTTCCTCAAAAACTTGAAAACCATCAATTATTTCATCAAAACTATCCAAAGTGTAAGGAGGAGATACGACTTCTATTAAAGCATTGGAATATTCAGGATGTATCTCCCAGCCTTTTCTAAACAAATAACCCACTTTTTTTACTAGATTTTCATGAATATCCGTCATAGACTTTATTTTATTTATAATCTGTTGTGATGCTAATAAGTAACTAATGAAGTCACGTTCTTTATAAACAATTGCATATTCTTTTTCGATTCCAAACTCAAACCTGTCTGGAACAATTTTCATTGTTATTTCTCCCTCAATACGTACTATCCTGCCCGTTTTCGTGTTATAGTTTGAAAATCTCTAAATTTCACCTTCTGCAGCAGCTATCTCTTCTGCCTTTCGAACTTCACTGAAAAAATGATCTAACTCATGCTTCGCAACTTCACGTATAAATCCTAGTTCTTCACCAAATAGCTCAGGAGTCCATGTACGCCCGAAGGAAGCATGGACCACCTCATCAGCCCAATCGTAATCCTGGAACTGAGTCATTAATGGATGCTTCACTTGATCTCTGCAGAATTCAAATTCCCCTACTTTTCCTGGTCGCTTCATCGCCCCTTCTTCGATTCCAATACTTAGCCACGCGTATTGCGCACTCGGGATTTTTTCTATATTGATATCATAATCAGACGTATATTGCGGGCGCGAACGCCAATTCAACCCTTCAGCCTCCAGTGCTGCTTGACCAAACAACGCATGGCGAACCTCATCCCACAAGTGCCTTGCTAAGTTCCGATAGAATGCCCACGGCATTCCTTTTTGTGAC
The DNA here is from genome assembly GCF_059692155.1 of Paenibacillus sp. JT22N1. Classification (NCBI taxonomy): domain Bacteria; kingdom Bacillati; phylum Bacillota; class Bacilli; order Caryophanales; family Paenibacillaceae; genus Paenibacillus; species Paenibacillus sp. JT22N1. The sequence goes on along the minus strand of NZ_JCAUAW010000025.1, from coordinate 26,899 downwards.
CATAACACAGCCGCAATCAGTTCCGCCGCCGTCATCTCTTCCTGACGTACTCTCATCATACCGACAAGTCTGTCAACATTCGTCTCCTCGAATTTCATTCCCATGCTTGTACGGTAAAGGGTTGTTTCACCCATACGTGCTTCTCGTTGCGATTTTTTGGGCAATTGATAAACCTGGAATGATCTTATTCGTTCTGGTATTTCAGAAGACCTTTTCATTTCGTTGCTCATTCCACCTGCTGCAAGGATACATCGCTTTAATAACGTACACAGTTCTTCAGAACCAGCCTCTTCCCACTCCCCCTCGTTCTTCAGGTGAGCAATTACCGCTTCCCCCCAATTTACTTGTTCCTCCAGATCGAGAAGGATTGAGCGTAATATACGAATAGTCGGTTGATCTACAATTTGTTGTGTACGTTGTATATGGCTCCTATAGGCTTCAATAAGCGCTGGTTTAATCACTGTATACACACCAGCTAACCATTCGGAATCTGTACGAGCATGAAGAATTTCGTCCATAAGCAGCGTTAAAATTGGATCTGGTTCCTGCCCAACGTTAGCAAGAGGCGTACGGAGATGACTCACACGTGTACGAAGCTGATCCGCTGCTTCTGCATCCTCATAGATGTGTCGTCCCATCGCAGTTTTGATATCCCAGTTATGTCGTGCTGGCAGCTGAGCTGCACTTATAAACATAAGACGCTCATGAATGAACCTATATCTCTGCAGTATCTTAGCGTTTGCATCAACACCAAAAGCACCAATTGAATGTGGATTGGCAATTCCTGTAAATGTAATTTCCAACTTTATTCCCTCCTATAACGAGCGCTGAATAATTTCATTTTCTCTTAATGTGAATTCGTTTACAATAGATAAAGAAAGAATTTCAATGGATTTTTTTGATCAGAAAGGGTGCCTCCAATTGAATGAAAAATTGCCTACTTTACACTACTGCGGTGACTTTATTGTTCGACGTAACTGGAAGCTGGGACCACGTATTTTAGACGAGAACGAGTTGGTGTTTTTCCCTCAGGGAAATGGAACCATCTACCGAAATGGAGATCAAGTTTATACATTGAATCAGCCCAGTTGGGTCCTTACAAAGGCAGGGGAAACTCACAGCTATCATTTCGGAGAAACTGCAGCTACTCGTCATCTTTTTCTGCATTTCAGTGGTGGTGAATGGTTTGCGCCTACGCTTTTTAGTACGATGTTTTGTGATGTAATACCGGTTAGGGAAGGTGGACTACTATCGGCAATAATCAGCCAGATCCTCCACATCGCTCATGATGAGAAAGGTACGAATCGGTGCAATATCTTATTATCAGCTCTGCTTAGCGAACTTGAATACTTGGGCAATAAAAGCAAAAACACTTCAATCCCCTCTATGAAATATTTAAAAAATAAAAAAGAGGCCGTAACCGACCCCTCCTATCCGCTCGTGGTGAGCAAAGCATTAACCTATATCCGTAATAGGCTCCTTGAGCCTATCACCGTAGCCGAAATTGCAGTCCATTGCCAGTTATCTCATGAACACCTGACTAGAGTCTTCGTACGTGTCATCGGAATTCCTTTGCGTCAAATGATCATTCAACTGCGGCTAGAACGCGCTTCTCATATGCTCCGTCATAGTACACTAAGCATTAAAGAAATCGCCTCGCAGTGTGGATATGCTGAGAATCATTATTTTTCACGAGCTTTTACCGCCTATTACGGTATGACAGCGACAGAATACCGCCAAGAATACGCTGACCCACGAGTCCAACACATCGTACCTGACGAACGATTGGAAGAAAAGTATCCGATTAATGTTTATTTTCACATTAACCCTTAATGCCCGTCATAGAAATGCCCTCGATAATATTTCGCTGTAGAACAAGATAAACGAGCAGTACGGGCATGACGGCAATTGCAGAACCAGACATCATTAAAGTCCAGTCAGTCACATAGAGTCCCTTGAACGTACTAAGCATCAAAGGTACGGTGAAGTTGTCGGTTGAGCTCAGGAAAATGACGGGCTTAAAAAAACTGTTCCAATTTCCCAAGAATGAAACTATCGCTAACGAAGCTAGAGCTGGACGAATGAGGGGAACCATGATACGCCAGTAAATTTTCCACATGTTCGCACCATCAACATAGGCTGCTTCTGATAAGTCACGTGGGATACTCATAAAAAATTGCCTCAATAAAAATACACCAAAAGCACTGAACAATGCATCCGGAACAATTAGGGATAAATGCGTATCGAGCCAGCCGAGATTTTTTAAAATGATATATAGTGGAACGATCGTAACCTGTTCGGGAACCATCAACATGGAAAGAAACAGGATAAAGAGAGCATTACGAAAGGGAAAATCAATTTTAGCAAATGAAAAAGCGGCCATAGAGCATGTTAACAATTGACTCAGTACCACAATCACAGAAATATAAGCACTGTTTATGTATGCCTTATCAAATGGCATAGCTGTTAGAGATCGGCTAATATTCTCCCATCTCCATGGATTCGGAAATAAGGTCGGCGGTACTTGAAAGATTTGGGCTAAGTCTTTTAAACCGCTGAATGCCATCCATAAAAACGGGCCAAACATGACTACAGAGGCTAGAATCAACAGAACATGCAGAAGGATGGTTGATATTTTACTACCTATATGGTTAATCTTTTGTTTACTGGGTACTGTTCCTGCTGGAACTAATTTCTGATTTACCGTTTTCATGCGAAATCCTCCTTAATCCGCGTAATGGACCCATTTGCGTGAAATATAGGTCTGTGCAATGGTGAAAATCAAAATGATAACAAAAAGCATAGTAGCCGCTGCCGCACTGCGTCCGAATTGAAAGTTTTTGAAGGCTAGCTCGTACAAATGATACACAATCGTATAACTAGCTTTTGCTGGACCACCGCTCGTCATAACGAAAGCCGTATCAAAGATTTTAAACGAGTCAATAATGCCAATAATGGTAACAAATAAGGTAGTTGGCGACAAAAGGGGCACAGTAATTTTCCAGAATTGCTGTGACCTTGATGCACCATCGATCATGGAAGCCTCATAGTAATCTCTGGATATTCCTTGTAAACCAGCCAGAAAAATGATCATATTAAAACCTAATTTTTGCCAAATGCTCACAATCGCCAAGGATGGCAGGACGAGGTTCAAGTTGGTCAACCATTGTGGACCCTTAATGCCGAACAAGCTATGCAGCAGAAAATTGATGATACCGAAGTCACCATTGAGCAGCCACATCCATACAATCGCGACAGCGACAGAGCTTGTAACTACTGGCATGAAGAAAAACAACCGATACATAACACGATATCTCACTTTGTTCAAAGCAACAGCGACCAATATCGCAAGAAAAATACCCATTGGGACCGTTAGTAAGGAATAATAAAGGGTATTCACTAGTGCCTTTTGGAAATCAGGATTATGAAAGGCGTAACTGAAATTATTAAATCCAATAAAAGTCGCAGGCTGAAATCCATCCCAATCTAATGTACTTAAAACAAAGGTTGTGATCAGAGGGATAAGCGAAAAGGAAAGCAGTCCGATTAATTGTGGGGCAATAAAGAAATACCCCCAGAATGTATTAGAACGTTTACGGTTCATGCAAGTCCTCCCATATAAATGGTTTCAAAAAAATAAAAAGGAGGGACGGAATACAAGCATCCTTCCCTCCTTCATGTCATACATTACCGTACATGCATCCTATTTTTTCGCTTTTACTTCGTCGATCTTCTTATTAACACCTTCGCTCATTTTCTTTAATGTCGTTTGAGCATCCTGTTTGCCTAACAACAAGAGGTCGTAGTTATCTTTCACAATATCAGAAGCTCCAGGAACACCTGATTCGGAAGGCCATAGGGCATAACCAATCTCACGAGCGTCGAGGAAATATTGAGCATGTGCCGGCTGTGCATTCTTATCCAATACGAGATCATCTACACCGCTAATCGAAGGAACTGCATTTCCCCCTTTAAGACGGAAGTTTTGACCATCCTTGGAAACAAAGTAAGATAGAAACTCATAAGTCTCTTTAGCATGAGCTGTCTTTTTATTCATAACCATGTACGCTGTTGGAATGCCAGCTGGTTCCATTTTTTTGCCTGTGTTAGTTGGCAGTGGGACAATGTCGTATTTTAAAGAAGTGTTTGCATTAAACTGCGGAACCCACCAACGACCAGCAATTCCAAATCCGACTTGGTTCGACATGAACATAGCATCTGGGCCTTGTCCTTTTGGAAGTGAACCTGAGAATACGAAGTTTTTGTTCTTTGTGTTTTCCGCAAGATATTGGAATGCTTCTACCGTTTTCGGGTCCTGATCTCCAATGAATTTGCCATCCTGTGGCTTATCGTAAACTTTACCTCCGTTTAACGTTACCCATGAATAAACCGGGGATGACCAATCTTCAAGTACAAGACCATATTTATTTTTAGACTTTAGCTTTTCCGTTAACTCTTGTAGCTTCTTCCAATTCCACTCCCCTGCTTCGTACAATTTCTGTGGATCGTCGGTGATACCAGCTTCGGTTAATACTGTCTTGTTGTAGTACATGACTAACGGATTACAGTCAACTGTGATTCCATATATTTTATCGCCTTTCTTCGAACCGCCCCATAATCCTTCGGCAAAATCCTCGGCTTTGATTGGTCCATTGCCTACTTTCATCAATGGCGTCAATTCTTCGATTGAACCGTTACTAATGAGTTTAACGACAGTTTGATCTCCAGCATAAAATGCGTCTGGCGCAGTACCACCCTGCAGTTGAGTAATGATCTTCTCTTCGTAGCCGTCGTTCGGCACGGCTACCAGCTCCCATTTCACATTCGGATGATCTTTGTTATACTGATCTGTCAGTTCGTAAAAGCGCTTTAACTCTCCCGGATTACCCCAAGTACTCCACTTTAATTTGATAACCTCTCCATTTCCAGCCTTAGGCGCTGGTCCCTTCGTTGCATCTGCTGTCTTGCCGCCTGCCGGTGCAGAAGAGCTGCAAGCTGTAAGAATCATTGTTAGCGTCAGGACGGAGCTGGTTGTTATCCCCCACGTTTTTTTCTTTACCATTCTTCCAATCGACTCCTCTCACATAATTAGATATAAAACCACTGGAATAAATTGGACTGCTATGAGTTAAACATATTTTAGAATATGATGATAGCGTTTTCAATGAACTTTCCCGAATAGTAGATGGATTTTTTTGATCTATCATATATTATTTTCCCCATCATATAATCGTCGTATTTTGCTGATTAATGCGGAATTTTCACTCGCTACTATTCGACAAAATCAGTGAAAAAAATGTCAAAAAAGTTAACCTTAAGAATAATGAAATTGGTTCATATTCAATTTACAATGGAATTTTGACTCTTAAACATCATACCAAGGAGCTACATCTCATATTCTATATTCTAATGCTATACTCTTATTATTAAATAGATGAACTAATGACTTCTTAACTATTGTTTTTCTTCTACAGTTACTGCAGCGTTAATATTCATAGGAGCCCAATCCTCATTTTAAAGTTAGACTTGTATGCAGGCGTTCAAAAATTAGTCATTGGAGGTATTCACTTGGCGAAACATAACGAAATAAAGTTAAGTCATAAGCTTCAACAAGCTTCTGTGAAAGTCGGGTCTGCACGAACAGCAGCGGCTGAATGGGTCATGCAACACGCCAGCCTAGAAACTTGTTTCCATGGGGCGTATTTCAGCGGCTCCACGGTAGGGCTGCCTGATGACGCTGAGTTGTCGGCAGCCTCCGATATCGATGTCGTGATCGTTACCACACAGGCTGAGCCCCCGCTCAAACTTGGGAAGTTCATCTACGACGGCATCCTTGTGGAGGCCACGTATTTGTCTTGGAACGAGCTCGCCTCGGTCGATAAAGTTCTGACGTCCTATCACCTTGCAGGCAGTTTCCGCGTGGATTCGATCATAGCTGACCCCACCGGAGATCTGCGCAGACTGCAAACACAGGTATCTCGTCACTTTGCTGAGCGAGTGTGGGTCCGTCGCCGATGTGAGAACGCTCGGCAGAAGATAGAGAACGCACTGCAAGCCATAGATACTTCTGCACCGTTGCACGACCTGGTGACGGCGTGGTTATTCCCGACCGGCGTAACAACGCACGTCCTCCTTTTGGCCGCACTTCGTAACCCTACTGTTCGGCTCCGCTACCTAGCCGCACGCGACGTGCTTACGGAATACGGCCACGCTGATCTCTACCCAGATCTGCTGAAGCTGCTAGGCTGCGCTCATCTGACCCCCGAGCGCATCGAACAGCATCTCGCCAAGCTCGAACTCGTATATGACGCCGCTGCGACCGCGGCCAAAACACCTTTCTTCTTCAGCACTGACATCACTGCCACAACACGACCCATTGCAATCGACGGAAGCCGTGAACTCATCCGGACCGGCCACCACCGTGAAGCGGTCTTCTGGATCGTCGCAACCTTTGCTCGCTGCCACAAGATTTTGGCCGCAGACGCCACACCGGACCTGCAACGTATATTCGCTCCAGACTTTGAGGCTATCATCGCCGACCTCGGTATCACTTCCACCGACTCCTTCATCCGTCGTGCAGAGGACGTCATGCAGATCCTACCCAAGCTCTGGGAGACCACCGAGGCAATCCTATTCGCCAACTCAGGCATCGTGTCTGAGTAGTGCATTTCAAATGCCTGACCTGTATATATTGGATAATGCGTATACAACAAATTCTTGTTTTGTTAGAGTTGAATATAACAAGACTGCCCTCAGATCATCTGTCGGCAGCCTTGTTTTTGTGTTATTCAACTGGTATATAGGTTACACCTTCTGTGTAGGAATTGTTAGCATTCCAGATAAGGTATTCATTAACACCAGCATCTTTTAATGCTTTAATTTGTGCATCTACTTCAGCCTTGCCATATTTAATATAATTGCCAGCACCTAACCAGCTTGCTGTAAAATCTTGAATCCAAGGACGTGATAAGGGGGGAGTCTGGAGCTGTGCAAACTTCTCTTTTTCAGCCTTCATATATTCGGTAACAAGTCTATAGGGCTCTTTATCTGGTTTTGGAATTCCGAAATAACCATTAGACCAATGACTTGGATAAATCATAGACGAAATTACATCTACTGAGCTAGAAATGCGGTTAAAGTTCTGACCGATACCTGGAGCTTCAGGCAATGTAGCCGTATATCCGAAGATATCAACAGACACTTTTACTTTATACGGCTTTAGTTGTTCTCTGGCATATGCGACAAAGTCGCTGATAGCATCAACACGGAGCTGTGTCATACGTGCTTTATCGCTAAAATCCGGTGCTTGGGGTGCATGTTTTTTTAGATCAGACATGCTCTTTTGAGCATCGTCCACTGCTTTTTTATTTTCATCGGTTTTTGCTGAATTGTAGGTATTTGTAGCATCTGTCAACTTTATTTGTAAAGAAGTCAAATCGTCTTGATATTTCTTAGAGGCTTCAGTATAATCTTTTTCTTCTTGCATAATCTTAGTTGGTTTTCTATCCTTGTAATCACCCAATGAATATTTAAGAACTTTGTCCCTACTTTCAAAGCCTTCCGGAAATCGAACATAGTCAAATTGGATCTCTTTAAACCCAAGTTCTGCAGCTAATTTTGCAACATCAACATTATAATGCCATGTTTGTTGAAGGAATGGATTGATAAACCCGTCACCTTTTCCATTACGCCAAACACTATTGCCGTCTAAATAAGAGAGGTCTGGACGTTTTTTCGCCAAAACCGTATCTTTAAAGGCTACAATACGTGCGATAGGATAAATTTTATGCTGTTCAAGAGTTTTCATGAGTGCTTGGGGATCTTTTATGTAAGGTTGGCCAAATTCTGCAAATTTGCCCTCAGGTTTAAATGTGATATACCCGTCATCATCCTTTATATCTATCACCATTGCATTTAGGTCTGTGTTATCAACAAGTGATAGAAGTTTAGACATATGGCTCCCCCCAGCTGACCAACCTGTTACATAAATTGCACGAACTGCATCTGGATAATCGAAGTGTACTGGGGGATCAAATGCAGGTGCTTGACTTGCTGCAGGTGTTGGCGACACCGCGAGCGGTGAATCTGAGGGCGATGGCGCAGGTATGGGTGTGGTTGTGGGCGTGATTTCTGGTGCAGACGTTGATGGCGGTTCCGATGGATTCGGCGTGTTTAAAGCGACTTTTGACGACAAACAAGCTGACAACGAGAGCACTAAAAATAATAAAATAAAAATAAGACCTTGTTTCTTCACGATGTTCTCCCCCTTCTCCCAAAATCACTCAATTCTAATAGTTATTTTTAATTGGTAATAACGGGAAATTTTATACTCAATAATTGAAATATTCGCGAAGCGATTAAACTATGCTGCTCGTTGTACAATAAATAAAAAAAGAGCCGTCTAAGCAGCTCCTGCACTAAAGTTCCTCGTTAGCTAAAACGTTATTGGATAATGAGTTGAGGATAATATTCGCACTCCATCTTTCGGTTTGCAGCAACCATAAATAAAATAACTAAGCACGAAGCATTCCGTTTAGAGTAAGCAGCACAAAATGGAATTATATAGAATATATTTCCGTGCTTTGCGGGACGGCTATTTCCCATGCACTTTTTTAAGTATACTACCTCATGAATCCGCCATTAATAATTAAATATTGACAAGCTATTAGCTGGAATAGCTCAACACCCTACTTATCCGAACAAAAAACAAAAACCCGCATTATGCGGGTCATTAACGGAATATCCTATTGTTATGCTACACGTGCACTATTCCTCTGAATCTTTTTTCCGTTCCCAATAACTTCCCTCACCAAAGTAATCCTGACAAACTTTATCAAGGGTCTGCAACGTATCAATAAATCCTTTTAAATCACACGTATGAAAGGTATCTTTAAGTTCACGATTTTCTTCTGTAACTGAATATACGTGAATTTCTGTACAACCATCCCATCTAACATTAACATCAAGACGCTTATCATCGGTTTCCAGTTCTAGAGCTACAGTTCCACCATCTTCATCTCTTTTGTGTTCTGTTTTTATAATCCACAATATAAAACACCCCTTTTATTGTATGATTACCAAAAGGGGAACCTTTTAAAATCAATTGTTTACTGCGGTGGCGTCTGTCCGATGACACTTATTCAACTCTTGATTCCCAATCATTGTAAACAGTGTTACACTATCGTTTTCCGTTAGTTTAATCCTCTTAATATCAGAATATATGGTCCCTTTACTCATAGGAATTACCTGCAGAGAGAATAATTGCAAAAGTGCTCCAAATCTAAGCATGCATATATACTCTATGTGGGTCTTTTATGCATTAACTTTGAATAAATTTAATATCATAGGCAAGAATGCATAATAAGAATATATTGAAGTAGGTGGAGTTTAATTGAAAGATAAAAAGCGCGAAGATGCTTGGAATGATAACCATGACGCAACTCTAGCTGAGACCGTGATAAACCATATTAAAACTGGAAGTACTCAGTTATTAGCATTTGAAGAAACTGGAAGAAAAATAAATCGAACCCCGGCAGCTTGTGGTTTTCGTTGGAATAAAGAAATACGAAAAAAATATGAGAACGAAATTTTAGGAGCAAAAGCATATAGGAGTAAACAAAAAGCACAGAAAAGAGAAGTATTTGTTACTGTATCTAGTACAACATCTGATAACCCCTCGCAGCAATATGATGATCCATTCAGACAAATTATCAAAATAGCACAAGATCAAGCACATATATTTGAACAATTATTGCATGAGAATGCAAAACTTAAGAGTGAAATAATTGAATTGAAATCTAAAAAGAAAACTTCTGATACAGCAAAAACTAATGAACAATTTGGAGCAGATGATATTCAAACCTTTCTCAATATCATGAACAGAGCTAGAAATTTAACTTCAGTAAATTTAAATGTATAAGATTTCTTTACACTCCACATCCTAGTATTACACCTAGAGAAGGAGTTGCATAAATGGCTAATAACAACACATTAATAGTTCCACAAGCAAAGGCAGCTTTAAATCAATTGAAGGTTGAAATAGCTCAAGAGCTTGGAATTCCATTCCAACCAAATGCATATAACGGAAACCTCGCCACACGCGATGCTGGTGCCATAGGTGGCAATATTACAAAAAGATTAGTGCAAATAGCTGAGCAACAACTTTCCAGCTTCCAACGCTAATCATCTGATGTAGGAGCAAGCAAGCCCGAAAAAGACTACAAACCCCTTTTCTCTTCAGGTGAATGTAGTCTTTTTATGTTGTGAAGTAATGTATATCATACTATTTATATTTACAGTGCTGGATATTCAGACTTTAACTGCTCTACTGAATTGTACTTCCCTGATCTATCAGCTCTGATGGCGTCTCGAGTTTCATTGACCCGCTCTACTTCATGCTACCTGGTGCACGACTACCAGAGTCACTGCAATCAAAGTAATCACAAAGGCCGGTATCGCACTTCCAACAGGATGCTTGACTCTGAAATGTGAAAGGCATGCCACCAGCATCGTAATGCCAATCCAAATGCCTGCCCATACGGCTGCTACCGGATTCCAGTATCCGATAATAAGTCCGGCTGCCCCAGCTAGTTGAACGAGCCCAGTAACAACGCGAAACCATTGCGGCAGTTTAATCGACTCGAACATTTCAACAAAATTTTTCGAACCAGCCAGCTTGCTTCCGCCGCCAAAGGCCATGGAGACGAGCAGAAAACTTTGTAAAATAACGAATATGATATTCATAAGGCTCTCCTTCCTTTTACAACTAGGCCAATACCTTTTCAAGCTCGCCGCACCATTTACCCCAGCCATACCTAGCGCCTTCGAGACCTTGAGCATTAGCGAATCCGGTTTGTTCGAGATGAAGGTTAACCTTTCCGTCCCCTAAATCCTGCAGCGTCCAGGTGACTGTGTGCTTCTCCCCTCCGCTGGCCCAAGTATAGGACACCCGGTTTGGTGCGTCCACGATAAGCACTTCGCCGTCAATAATGCCATCCCAATATTCGGACGGCTGAGTGCGAAACTGAAAACGGTGTCCTACGACGGGCTCAAAATCATTATCCATCGCCTGACCATTGTGGATGTTGACCACCCACTTGGCTAGCTTGCTTGAATCGGTTAAGGCGGACCAAAGCTTCTCGATCGATGTCGTGTACTGAAAATCCAAGGTTAATGCTAAACTCATTCTTCTTCCTCCTCTAATAGTTGGTTCAAGCGCAACATATTCGTACTCCAGAACTTGTCGTAGAAAGCCACCCAATTTTGAATTTCTCTGAGTGGAGAGGCGTTAAGCCTAAATAGCGTTTCTCTGCCGACTTTTCGGTCAAGTACCAGTCCGGCTTCTTTAAGGATTGTCAAATGCTTGGATACCGCTGTACGGCCCATTTGAAACTGTGCCGTTAATTCATGAAGCGGTATCTCCTCTGCCTCTGCTAACAGACGAATTAGTCGGCGCCTAGTCGGATCTGCAATCGCGTCAAAAACATCCCGCAATTGGTTGTTCTCGCTCATAACGCCCCCTCCTAAAAATCTTATTTTCTGTATTATAAATCTATTGATGTACGAAGGGACCGCCGTTTATTTCATCACCTCCTCATAATTGTTTCAAATTGAAACTTATTCAGGTTCCAAACTTTCCAAATGGCTAACCCCTAATTGGACACCATTTAGTGACACTTTAATTATAGGTCACCATTTGGTGTCGTGTCAACAACATTTTTAAACTCCAAAATGGGTGTCAGGACTGCTTGATTAATCTCATTCGGTTCTAGAGAACTGCCAGTTACTTGAACGAACAAAAAAGGAGTTGCCCGAGGCAAGCTCCTTCACTATCGTTCCTCGTTAGCGACATAACAAAAATCTTTAAAATGGAAAATTAGTTAAAGGTTCATCTGTCTCAATCTCTGCTTTCATACGTAGCCATGTCATCTTCAGTTTGCCATCTACCGTTTTCCAGTCATAACGTTGGTGTAAAAAGTTAAAATCGAGCAACCTTCGATAACTTATAAATTTCGGCATAGCTTTAAGCCACCAATATTCGACGATATGTACCTCTTGATAGCCTTTTATAAACCAGTCGAGGAACCAGGCTACGTGGTCATCGAGGGTTCTACTTTTTATATCTTGTCGGTTATATCTTGTGATGACCGAGTAAAGGATTAGGGCGATGTCATAAGCGAACCAATGATTGCAGGAGTCATCAAAGTCAAATGCCGTAATGGAACTGTCTTTAGTTACGAAAATGTTGTTTGCATGAAGGTCACAGTGGACAAGACCATAGTTTTTCGAATCTTTTGGAAGAGTCTCTAACCAGTTTAACAACTCATTAGCTTTTTGCCGAGCAATAGACTCCTCATCTGGGAGGTGTCGCATCATATCCATCCAAGGTTCCTGTTTCCAATCGCGGCGTTTGACATCCTGTAGAGGTACATAGGATTGGGTTAGTAGGTGCATCTGTCCAACAATACGTCCCCAATTAACAAACATTTTTGGTTTCCAGTCTTCTTCAGTGGGGATTCTACCAGGAGCTTTGGAGAATACAGAGGCGTGATAACCATCTGTTACACATTCCACCAATTTTCTTGTTTTTGATGGGAATATCTTAGGAACAGAAACGCTGTTATCAAACAGATATTTCATGAAGTATACTTCTGCTAATGCCTCTTGTTCACTACGCCACTTCTGAGTTGACAAACGTAATATCCGTGCTGGGTACTCGTTTTGTGCTGGGTATTGATATACTACATTAACGTTGCCACCAACATGCGTAAGAATATTCGAATTAAGTCCAAATGCATTTGCTGCTGTTTGCAACACACTTTCCTTCAACAATCCATTCCCTCCTTCAGAGTTAATTCAATAGAGTTTCGTTTGAAAATGTTTGAATAGGACCATCCCACTCGTCTTCTCTAACCTCTTGGAAGTTGTTTTTTGTATATCTTTCAATTGCCTTTCTCCAAAATATTTGAGCTGGTTTATTATTCTCTAATTGAGCAACTTTCCAAATGCCTCTGAATCGATTGAACATTTCATTAGAAGCGATTATACCTATTCCAAGTTTTCTATACTTTTTCATTACGAAGAACTCAGCCACCGAATAAATTGGCTGGCTATGTTCATTTGTCCCGATCATCCTTACTAGAGCAAAACCAGCCAGTTTTCCATCAACACGAATAAAAAATGGATGTCTGCCTTCTTCTGTCCAATAATAATCCAGGTACATATAATCATATAAGCCGTTTTCATTTACATCTTCAGGGTCATATTCACTAAAATCATATTTATAGAGCTCTAGGAGATTTCTTAAAGTCGATTTATAATCATATTCGACCTTTTGAATAGTTATCATTGATATTTCCTCTTTTCACCTAAGGTCAAATGTTCGGTATTTCTTAGTATAATTCCACATATTTCTAAACTCTCCTGCCCTTTATCTTAATAAACAAAGCAGGTCGCCACGGCGCCTGCTTTGTTTGTCTGTCTCTATGCAACTAACGTTCTCCGTTAGCTCAACTCAACATCAAAATCCATCAATTGGTTGTTCCTTATGTATGTAATTATTTTTTTGCACTCATCCCTTACTCTTGCTGTTCCTATTTCATTCATAAACCAAGTGTCTCTTCTTGTATCTTCGTCATTGACTGGACAAAATGTATAAGAAATTGAATCGGGCAGAAATGTCTTCATGGTTAAATGGCAACGCCGCATATGATAAGCAGTTGTAACAATCAAAATTCTTTGAACATTAGTTAATCCTATACTGCTCTCCAATACTTCTGAAGAAAGTAAAACATTTTCTTTTGTATACTTAGAAAATGGTTCGATCAAGATATCCTCTTTAAGAATGCCTTGTTTTATTGCTTCTTTCCTCATCATTTTTGCCTCAACATCATTTTGACCATCCCATTGCATCCCACCTGAAAACAAGATTCTTGGAGCACGTTTTTGTTTGTATAGCTTAATTGCTTCAGGGAATCGATATATTAAAGATTTTTGGCTTCCAAACACAAAAATAACATCGCCTTTAGAACCATCATCCACCAGATTATTAAATAATATCGAGTCAATATGATTTTGGAGAAGGTTCTCAGGATCGAACTGCGAGATCAGCAATTTAATCCCTCCCTTAATATTTTCCTTTTATTGTAACACAAACTAGCACATGAATCGCACTGCGTACACACCAACGGTTAGTTGCCAGTCCTCTTCCATCGGATACATTAGTGTCGTGTTGAATACCAGTCCAGCACTCGTAAGGCGCGGAGAGTGTTCCAGCGGCTAGGCTCGCCTTCCACACCTTCCATGTCGAAGTGAACTCGATCGGGGTGAGAGTTCTCAAGCGGCCATTTCCCGTTTTGGTCTTGTTTCTTCGCCACCAGACCGACTGCCTCGGTGACCCGTTCATCGGGTTCGACACCGGCGATGCGTAAGTAATCCAGACCCCGCAGCACGTCGTAATGCCACGTGGTCGGGAACGAGAAACGCGTCCAATTTGGATCGATCACCTCACCGGATGACAGGGACCTCAACATGCGACGCTCCAGTAGGTACTCTTGTGCCCGGACGCGGGCTTCGGTCACCGCAGCAGTTTCACCCTTAGCCTTCTCGTACTCTAATAGTCCTTCCAAGACACATATGGTGCTGTGGAACGAGGATCGTCGACTTTGAGGGGCGTTGCAATTCCAGCCTCCGTCCTCAAGCTGCTCACCGAGGAGTCGATCGACTAGCCGACCGCTTGCCTCTCCGAAGTAGGCACCCACTCCAAGGATCCAACCATTGACACAGGGCTCGGTCTCGCCGTCGAAGTAGGGCCGGCCGCCCATTTTCCGCGGCCAGGTGATGTGGTCACGCACTAGGCCGATCGATCTGCGGGCTTCCTCACCTGACGGATCCAAGCCTAGGTCCTTCAAAAGCAGCAAGGTGTAGCTCGTGCATAACCAGTTCCGTGCGTCGGCGTCACCGCCCCAGTTGCCCTCGGAAGATTGCAGGCCGAGGACCTGGGCACCCCAACCTTCCGAGACAATCCGCGACCGCTCTGCGGCAACACAGTCATCGGGCTCTTCGGTAAGGTCACGCATCACCTGCCAACGGATCGCAGGGTCCCCGCCGAGCAGCCAGTCTATTACTGATTTCTTTGGCTTCGAGATTTGCCATTCGGGATTTTTTGTAGTCATCTAATGGTCCTCCTTAATTTGGTCAAGTTCATACTACGTATCCTCCTTGACTGTTTTTGACCATCGCTAAAGATTTATATTTTTATATTCACGAAGTGACTAAACTATCCTGCCCGTTTGTAGAGAAAGGGCAACCGATCATCTGACATCTGGCCGGCTGCCTTCATGCTTTATTGAACTCTCGTTTTCCGTTAGATCAATAAAGATAGCCTAAAAAATCTAGATCTCCCTCGTTCCAATCGATCTTTCCTACTTCCTTAATCATTAATTCATCAATTGCCTCAAATCCTATGCCATTTGTAATCTGAGTTTCATTATCAATTTTCAACCATTTACATTGGTTCTTTACTAATTTATAACCATTTCTCAAATACAAGGTCATGTTATCTGCAAATAAAAGTATAAAGTCAATATTTCGTCCCACAGAAAACTTATCGATTTCTATAAGCAGCGCTGAAGCAACTCCCTGGGAGCGAGTGTTTTGTGAAACACATAAATCAATTACACCCAGTATTCTCACAGGTTCCCCATTTAGATTCATCACCCTATAATCTAATCCAACGTGTCCTATGAGTTGATTTTCTTGGTTAAAAGCTAGAAATCTAAAATGCGGAAGTTGCTTAAAATAAATTCTATTTTTAGGATAAACTTCTGGAAAACTGGCGTTTAATAATTCTTGTATATTTGCTGCTAATTCATTACTTATATCATATTCAAATACTTTATCTATCTTCAAATTATTTCTCCAATACTAATATTTTTGTTTTAAGCCTTTTCTACATCCAGATGCTACATAGCTTCTTGAACTATCCCCATTAACGCAGCAAGGACTGCCAGATCAATCAGCGACAGCCTCATTCTGATGTTATTACTCTCGTTCCTCGTTAGCTCAACCCTGTTTTACTTACATTGTTTATTAAAATGTATAAGAAAATGTTTCTAGTCGAGCCTTTTTATCTTCATTGAAGAGAAAGAGTTTATAATTACTTATGTTTATTTCATTGCTATAAAATTTAAATTTTCCTTTAACTAACTTCCTAGATTGATTCCCCTAAGATACAAAATGAAAACACTTAACTAATAACCCGTTAGATAAAAAACTACTAACTGTCAGCAACAATCAATTTCTTGAACGTAGTAAAGAGAGAAGTTCATCAAATATACCAGGATTAGCACAAACTATTTCTTCTCCGCATAATTCTACTGGAATATTCGTAGGGACTGATCCAACGTGCCCAGTAACTGCTCCAGCTTCACGAGCGATGAGACCTGCTGCTGCTACGTCCCATGGAGCTAAACTCTCTGTATGGGCATCCAGACAACCTGATGCTACATAACACATATCTATAGTCGGAGCAGCCAAACGACGGATGTCCCTGCAGTGGATGGTTAAGAGATTCACTCTTGCAATTGCTGGGTGCACTTTTTCTTTATCGTGGGGGAATCCTGTGCCGATTACCGCTTCTGATAATACTTCAAACCGATTAACATGAATCTGTTCATTATTACAATGAGCTCCTCCACCTCGAACACCTACATATGTAACACCTAAATCTGGAGCATGTACAGCACCTGCCCAAACAACGCCATCTACTGCAATAGCCATCGAGATAGCAAAATGAGGAAGATAACGTGCATAGTTTACTGTACCGTCCAACGGATCAATAATCCAAAGAGGACCTTCAAAGATATCTTTAGTCCATACTCCATCGGTGGATTCTTCCGAGAGAATACCATGGTTAGGGTACATAGTAGCAATTGCTTCACAAATAATCTGATCAGAGGCAATGTCAGCTGAGGTTACAAGTTCTCCGGCGTTCTTATAAGTTACCTCAATGCGGGACTCTCTCCGTAATTCAATAATCTTTTTCCCAGCAATGCGAACAACCTTGTCCGCAAAGGTCGCCCATTCAAGTGCCTTTTCTTTCATTTCTTTACCATCCCTTATTATCTATTCCTTTATGAAGCTATCGTTCTCCGTTAGTGGAGTCCTACAACTTTTTCTTCAACAAGAACTCATCATTCTGATGATAGTTGCATTGTTCATAGGTTTTAATTGCAGCATTGTTTCTTCTTCCTGTTAGTACTTTAACACTTTTCACTCCACGTTTTTTTAGGTTTTCTTCCAAATAAAATACTAATGAAGTGGCAATGCCCTTTCTTCGAGCAGCTTCCGCAACATACAATTCGGTAATCTCTCCTTGAAGTCCGTTATAACAGAATGATCGAAAACTCTGAGCGCAACCAAATCCAACGACTTTGCCACCTATTTCTGCTACAGCAATCAATTCAACGCTGTCATTTAGGCTCTCAATTATGTCCGCGGAAGGCCTTTGGTCACCTCCGTTAAACTCCTGATTAAGCCTTGAAAGTTCATTTGCATCACTTGGGCTCGCCAGTCTTATCCTTGCATCCAATATCATTCACCCCACCTTACTAAATCATAGATTACTGGTGTGAAACTCATCAAAAATCATATTGTATTTTCTCTATAATTTCACTAACACAATGTTCTATATCCTTATTTGAGCAATCAAGAGTTTTGTCACTATACTTAATGTATAGAGGAACTCTTTCCTCGTAAACGTCCTTAAGACTATTTCCTTTCTTTATTACAATGCCTCTGGTTGTTATGTTTATTAGTCGTCTTTTAATCTCTTCATATGGGACATGTAAATAAATAATCTGTCCACCCTGTTTAAGGATATTCATAGCTTTTTCTGAATATATAACACTTCCACCTGTAGAAATAATGCTATTTTTTAGCTGCAATTCAGATATAATTTTTTCTTCGACTTCCATAAATTTTTCGATACCATCATTATCAATTATATCTTGTAACAACCTACCTTCATGTTGTTGTATAACAATATCTGTATCCACGTAATCTTTTCCTAATGCTTTTGCAAGCAATAGACCTATAGTGCTTTTACCAGCTCCAGACATACCTATAAGAACTATATTCATATTCTTCCTCACTTTTGTTAATTGGTATTGGCATCGTTAAACTATTCGGTATTTTCCATAAATATCCTTCACGTGATTACGTTATACTGCCCGTTCCGAGTGAAGGGCTGCCACGCGGCAGCCCGACAATGAATACTACCAACCTGCGCTTTTGTAAGTTGAGGATAAAGCCTCCAATCCTTTGCACTCTGCTGCATGAATTCTTACCAATTTCCTTTATGTGCTTCAATGTGTCTTTCTATCATTTGATTTATGAATTCGTGTTTCCCATTCTTAAGAAGTGATTCTGGCTCAAGTTCTAAGCAACATTTGCCCCACAACTATAGCCTATAAAATGTGCCCTTTCAATATTAAGCGCTTCCATGAAATCTAGAGTATCATCTGCAATTTGAGGTGTGCTCCATTCAAGACTATCACATCTTGTTCTACCATGACCTCTGAAATCTGGAAAATAACAAGTGTAAGGTCATATATCGCTCATTGTAGATTACATGATTGGATTAGCTTTCAAAAATTGTAGAATAGTATCATTCACATAGATAGGTTGCTCTCTCATCATATGGGGTCTGTGACTGCCTCCTTGAACTACAAGGTATCGTGAACCTTCAACATGGGAGCTCAAATATTTTATTTTCTCTTCGCCAACAAATGGGTCATTTTCACCGGTAATAAATAATGAGGGACAACTTATAGTGCTTAACTGTTCTTTTGTAAGTTGAGGATAAAGACGCCAGTCCTTTGCAGCCTGTCGCATATGCTCTTGCCAATTACCTTTGTGAGCTTCTTCGTGCCTTTCAATCATTTGATTGATAAAAGCTTGCTTTTCATGTTCAATAAGCCATTCCGGTTCATATTCATCCGCACCTGTTGGGTCAGCAAATCCGCTAGTGCCTATTGTAGTAAGGGTGGCAATTCTTTTTCTTTCAGGATTACGAACTGCGCAATACAAAGCAACAGTCGCTCCCAAACTGTAGCCAATAAAATGTGCTCGTGAGATGTTAAGCCCATCCATAAAATCAATTATATCCTCTGCAATTTGAGGCGTGCTCCATTCTAGGCTATCACATCTTGTTCTACCATGACCTCTGAAATCTGGATAATAACAAGTGTAATTATGAAAATCATGCATTTGACTTGCAAAGGCTAATATCCCTCTTGAATATCCACTGTGTAAAAATATTATTGGTTCACCAACACCCATTTTTTCATAAAACATCTCTAAATCTTTAATCTGAATGTATGGCATAATTACCTCCTAAATGTTTTTAGCACTTCATAATAGTAACTTATTTCTAATGATAAGCCCAAATACTGGTAAGTCTTTATGAAAACAATCTAAAAAAGTTATTTCACTAAGCTGCCCTTTAGTTTAATAACAAAAAAGAGACCCACAGCAACGGGCTGAGGGTCTCAGTTTATTATAATCCTGAATGATTAATGCCACATGAAAATAAGATTTCAATCATGTAAAAATTACTAAATTCTTGTTTTCAGTTAGTTGAACGAGCAGTTCATTAATTTGGTAACAGCATAACATTTGTCCAAACCTTTCGGTTAAGGATCTCATATTTTGTTGTATTCATCCTAATCATCTCTATCAAATGATGAGAAACAAGGAGGGTAAATCGAATGAAGCTTAACAAAAAAGCTGTCACAAAAAAGCAGGCGGACACCGTTCAGACTCAAACCATTACCGTGAAGGGACTGTGCATCATATCCCGTCGGATACTGCCTCTTTATGAACGCATAGCAAACGACCGTTTGTATGCGATGCGACTGATAAGCGCCATGAGGACATTGGATTTAGATCGAACCACAAGAGTGATCCATCAGGTGCTGCCAGGTGCAGGGGTCTCTGTTGGAGCCGGCTTCAGCGCAAGCTACAGTCACATGATCACAAAAAAGACGAATGTTTATTTTGACACCGGTATCTTTAGGCCGGGACAGCTACTAAGTATACAATCCGAGGATATCCGTAGAGTGAGCCTAATCATGCTGCAACTGCTGCGAAAACTTGCCAACGATCGCATATTTGCAGCACGGTTCATCAGGCTCGTGAGAACGAGAAAACAGGCTGAGTTGCTGCGGTTGGTCAATAACGCCGTCAATTCGAAGCTTATTGTTTCCGGCACTATCAGCATATACGGTCCTTTATTTGTTGTCCGCTTGTCTAACGGAAAGCGCTATAACCTTACCTTTGAGCAGTCTATAGTTCTCCGTTAGCGTAACAAGGCTACCAAATCGTTCGGCTGCCCTGTGTTACTTTCCGCTTTTTTCCTGTAGTTAATCCGACCAGCCCATACACTTAATACCTAAAAACACAAACCCGATACCGAGTAGGATATAAATAACTTTAACTAACCACCAAGGTAATGCTCTTAATAACGCAGCAATTGAATTAACGACAAAAAAGATTATCCATACAAAAAATGAATCGGCAACACCTTCAATATCACGTAATTTTAATTCTTCGGCAATTGTATCTTGTTTACGTTTTTCACTTTTAACAACTATTATGCCTAATGTAAGAAAAACGAAAGCGATAAACCAGCAAATAATTGCACCAATCAGTCGTAAGGTCAAACCTCCACCTCCGAGTTAGTTGTAATATTCCTTTCAAATATTTTTGCCATAATTCGGAAATAAAGACACTACTGCTCATTAGCGTAGAAAAGGACTGCCATTTGGCAGCCCTCCTGTTACACGGTAGTTTGCTTATACTCTACGGATCACTTTTTTGTTTTTTCCATTTTAAATTATTTGAAAGTTTGATTTATTTTCCCATCGAATATACTAATCATTTAATCCCTTTCCATTGAGAATTGGCTGCATACATTTTTCAACCCTTGACTCTCGAGTTTTGGATTGTTTGGGTTCAGAAAAATAAAGAATGTATGCTCTTTGCCGTCCTGGGGTCAATACTTCAAAAGCAGTTTTCAAGGCAGGGATTTCATCGAATTTATTTTGAAGTTCTTCAGGGATTAAGAATTCTGTATTCTTCTTAAAATCCATTTCCAAACCGGCTTGTTCAACTTCAATGGCTTCATAAATATAGGCTTTCAAAATGGTTTCCATTTCAACTATTTCTTGAAGATTGGTGAACCGAATCTGGCGCGCCCCCTGTACATTCTCCGTTTGTTGGATTAGAATCCCATGGGCATCCTGTAACAAGGCACCTTTGTGAAACAGAAGCGCACAATAATCTTTAAATCCATGTATTAAAACTATGTTCTTTTCCTGAAACGTGTAACATGGATGCATCCACTTAATTTCTTCGGTCAGCTCACAGTCAAGAACGATACTTCTCAACTTCTCAAATTCTTCCTTCCACTTTTTGGCTTTCCTTAAAAATCCATCAACCTTAGGATTCATTCTACTCTTTGTCATCATGGAACACCCCTCTTCAATTTTTCGAAGCTGTTATCACCCGCAAAGCAGAGGAATATAGTAGTATTTCCGATCCCGAAATCAGATACATCCGACATACGTGTAAAAACAGATCACTTGATGGGCAACAGATACCATTAAGTGATCTGCTTTATGTTGTTGGGACATCTCACTATCGTACCCATTAATTTAGCATTGGGGAAGGAGATATTTTAGCACCGAATGCGGTTATTGTTCCAACACCTTTTCAAGCTCGCCGCACCATTTACCCCAGCCATACTTAGCTCCACCCAGTGCTTGAGCATTTGAGATTCCGGTTTGTTCGAGATGAAGGTTAACCTTTGCGTCCCCTAAATCCTGCAGCGTCCAGGTGACCGTGTGCTTCTCTCCTCCACTGGCCCAAGTATAGGACAACCGGTTTGGTGCGTCCACGATAAGCACTTCGCCGTCAACAATTCCATCCCACCACTCGGTCGGCTGAGTACGAAACTGAAAACGATGTCCTACGACGGGCTTAAAATCATTTTCCATCGCCTGACCGCTGTGGATGTTGACCACCCACTTGGCAAGCTTGTTTGAATCGGTTAAGGCGGACCAAAGCTTCTCAATCGATGTCGTGTACTGAAAATCCAAGGTTAATGTTAAACTCATTCTTCTTCCTCCTCTAATAGTTGCTTCAAGCGCAACATATTCGTACTCCAGAACTTGCTGTAGAAAGCCACCCAATCTTGAATTTCTCTGAGTGGAGAGGCGTTTAGCCTATATCGCGTTTCTCTGCCGACTTTTCGGTCAAGTACCAATCCGGCTTCTTTAAGGATTGTCAAATGCTTGGATACCGCTGTACGGCCCATTTGAAACTGTGCCGTTAATTCATGAAGCGGTATCTCCTCTGCCTCTGCTAACAGACGAACCAGTCGGCGCCTAGTTGGATCTGCAATCGCGTCAAACACATCCCGCAACTGGTTGTTCTCGCTCACAACACCCTCTCCTAAGCATTTTGTTTATTTTCCAATCGGACACCATTTGGTGACTATTCAATTATAGGACACCAGATGGTGTCTTGTCAACAACATCGCTCACAACACGCTCTCCCAAATATTATTATCTGTAGTAGAAATCTATTGGTGGTACGAAGGGGCAGGCGTTAATTTCACCACCTCCCTAAAGTTTGCGGCTATTCGGACGTAGCACCCACGAGGCGATATTTAGTGCAGCATATGAAAGCGGAAGGATAATAGGAAACCCGTAATCGTTAGCAAACGCATGAGATAAAGCCGCACCGGTCATTAAAAAGAAGATACCAGCGTGAACCCATTCTTTAAGCCGAGGAAAACCTGGCACGACGAGAGCGATGGCTCCAAGCACTTTCCAAATCCCGAGAATGGTCAAGACGTATAATGGGTAACCAAGATTCTTCACTAACTCGATGTTTCCCCCATATTGCATCAGTTGCCCGATACCACTTAACATAACAGCTGCTGCGAGTAGTAATGTGACTGACCAATAAGCAATCATTTTTCCTCTAGGATGAGTTTCTACTTTCGCGGTTGTTTCCGAACCAATGATCGTACTCATTTTGTTTCCTCCTCATAATTGTTGATTCAAGTGAAACTTATTCAGGTTCCAAACTTTCCAAATGACTAATTACTAATAGGACACCATTTAGTGTCTATTTGATTATAGGACACAATTTGGTGTCATGTCAAGCAGATCTGACTTGGAAAGTTACAGGGAGCTTATGTCGCTATTCTGCCCGTTCAACAAGCTGCCGAATTATCGGGAGCCTGTAGTCATTGAACGATCGTTTCCGTTACTTCAACAAAACTATTTGGCCGACGACGTGTTTCAACCCCCTCGACTCAGAAAACAAAAAGGCTTACCCGACTTAGGGCAAGCTCATGGTTTAAGAGTTAATAAAATTAGATGATGCTTTCTTATAAAAAGGGAAGTATCAGACCGCCGCATTAACGATGGTTAGAATGATGATTAACGCAGTAAACATGAGGGCCGGTGCCGTTTTGCCGATCGGATCTTTGACCCTGAAATGCGCGAGGCACGCCAGTAACATTGTAATTCCAAGCCAAATGCAAGCCCACGTGACCGCCTCTGAATACCAGTAGCCAATGATGAGTATAGCGGCACCGACTAACTGGACGACGCCTGTGACGACACGAAACCACTGTGGTATTCCAAGATTGTTGAAAATGTCGACCCAATATTTGGCCCCTATGGTCTTTGCAGTGCCTGAAAATACATAGTATAAGGCCAGCAAGCTTTGAAGAACGATGAAAAGAACAGTCATTAGGATTTCCTCCCTTTATTTTAAATAACAGTGATTGATCACTGGTGTCCTCTTGTGAGAATTCGGAATGTGACGCCGAATTTATCCGTTACATTACCGTAAGCGGGGCTGAAAAAACTTGCCTGCAGCGGCTCATTTACTTGACCGCCCTGCTTCAGTGCTTCAAAATATTGGGTAGCCTTGTCTTTGTCATTGGTTTGAACAACTATGGTCACTTGCGTTCCCTTCTGGTAGCTGCTGCCGGTAACATTGTCGGTGAGCTGAAGCTCCGATTCGCCGATTTTCAAGATGGCGTAGCCTATCAAATCTTTCTTTTCTTGAGGCAGCGGATATTCCGGATTTCCCGGCAAATCGCCGAATCTCAACGTATAGACAACCTTGGCATTCAGCGCTTTCACGTAAAAATCAATAGCCTCATTAGCGCTGCCGTTCATTTCAAGAAAAGGGATCAAACTCGTACTCACAACAATCATCTCCTTAGATTAAATGTTTTTTTACCAGGACACCCGGTATGGCCTCTTCTTTCGTAGTGGCTGATTTCCCTTGTCATTAACTATGTCGGAAGTCAGTGTGGAAACGTGACCGATTCGGTGAAAAAATTTTTTAGGATGCGTAACTCAGAAAAAACTGCAGATACCGTACATCTCTGTCACATCTGCTGAGTTTCATACGACATAATAGTAATAATGAAAACGAAGGAAGGGATGTAACGAATGAACGATCATCATTGGCTTGTGGAACAATTCGAGGCGCATCGGAATCATCTGCAAGTGGTGTCTTACCGGATGCTCGGATCTCTGAGCGAAGCGGATGACGCTGTACAGGAGTCATGGATACGCCTTAGTCGCTCCGATACTAGTGGAGTCGAGAATATGGGAGGATGGCTGACAACAATAGTCTCCAGGGTGTGTCTGGATATGTTGCGATCTCGCAAATCGCGGCGTGAGGAGCTTACGCTGGTGAGTGTACCTGAGCCGGTTGCTAGCCGCCAAGACGGAAGCGATCCCGAGCACGAAGCACTGCTGGCTGACTCTGTTGGTCTTGCGATGCTTATGGTCCTCGGAAATTTGAATCCCGCCGAACGCATTGCGTTCGTATTGCACGATATTTTCGCCTTGTCTTTCTCGGACATCGCCCCGATCATTGGGCGTAACGAGGTTGCAGCAAGACAGCTTGCGAGTCGTGCGCGTCGTCGGGTTCAGGGGGCGAAAACGACTGCTGATTCAGAGGATTTCAAGCGAAAACGGGAGCTTGTAGATGCTTTCCTAGCTGCGTCGCGCTCAGGAGATTTTGAGAAACTTCTTGCGGTATTAGACCCCGATGTCGTGCTCCGAAACGATCCTGCATTTCCACCGGTCGCCGCATGGCCAGTTGTTCACGGTGCGCATGATGTGGCCATGGGATTCGTTGGTCGTGCCCAAGGTGCACGGCCGGTGCTCGTAAACGGATCTGTGGGCGCAGTCGTGGCTCCTCGCGGTCGACTACTTTTCGTACTCGAACTCAAGATAGTGGATGGGAAGATCACCGAAATCGACATGATAGCCGAACAAACTCGTCTCCGCCAGCTCGACATAGCAGAAATGAACGATTGATAGGGCTAGCTTCAAAGAGCAGCTATACTAACAATAAAACAGAAATACAAAAGCAAAAAAAACGCTCTGTCGCAGACCGCAGACAATGCGTTTTTTTTGCTTTGTTCAGTAGACAATGTTTTTACTACTTATACCAATGACAATACCGAATGAACCATACGGGGTGGATCATTGCCGTAAATGGCACCATGCAAAACTGCCCGCTGAGAAGGCTGCCCGTTCTGTGCTGTGGCAGCCTTCTCCTGATGTTTATTTAGCTATAGTTCCTCGTTAGCGAAACGGTCAATTTAGTTTTAAAGCCTCTGAATTCGGCTTGACTAGCTGGCCGGATATTTTCTGAGCGATTGCATCGGCGATCGCCCGGTAGCCTGCTTCATTCGGATGGATTGTATCCTGCATGAAAGGATGCTCCGGCCGAACCTGACGTCCAAATACGAGGCTGGGAATATCGAGAATATCGATACGTGGATCATAGTCCCGGAAGCTATGATACACGTCCCAAAGTTGATCGGAGTAAAGCTGCGCGTTCTCGATATCTAGATGAATATAGCTCCAGCGATTCACTGACAAGAATGGATTCGGTATGCGCAGCAGCACCACACCGTGAGTTTCCTTCAAGAGCCTGTCCACGACGAGCTTCAGATCGGCTTTAATCTGCGTAGGGCTGCTTTCCCGAATGTCGTTGATCCCATAAGAAACGACATACAAGTCTGCCTGGTCTTGAATCACATTGTCGAGAGTATTGCCGTGGGTAGCGATTTGGTTAACAAAATGATGCAACGTATTGCCGCTGGAGCCGCGGTTGCGGATTCGTGCCCCTTCCAAAATGCCTCCGGGAGCCCCATAGATCACTGCCAGCTGCTCATATAGTCCCTGCGCCGCTTCTGTCGTACTATCGCCGACGAAGTTGATGAGCTTACCTGATTTGGAGTTCTGATAGAACGTTTGAATCGAATCGTCCGTCTTGCCGAAGGACGAAACAGGAAGCGGTAGCGAGAAGATCAAGGAGAACGCCAAACCGAGCTTCCACCAGTTCATTTTGCTATGCATCATCCTGATCATCACTCCTTTCTAGGAAAAAGTTGAAATGTCATTATTTTACTTACTCAAATCTGTTTTCTCACTCACTAATGTTCCCGTCGCAAGTCCCTTCATACACTCCGGTGTCCTCGTATCGGGCTTTCATAAGACTTCACCGCCAGTAGACCGAACAGCTCTCACTGCAAAAACTATTGTGCGCTCACAAAAAAAGAAAAAGACAGCTCCAATGGGAACCGCCCTCTGTACGAAGTTTAACTCCCCGTTACTTTAATAAACAAAAGAGGAGCTGCCGCGAAGCAAGCCCCTCAACTATCGTTCTGTGTTAGCGTAGTTAAGTCAGATTGCATTTACCTATTGCTCTATGTTAGCCTGTTTGGTTCTCCTGATAAAATCTTAACCCTTCATTCCTTTTTGCTTTTTACTTTTACAGTAAAGAT
>NZ_JCAUAW010000024.1:0-102859 GCF_059692155.1 Paenibacillus sp. JT22N1 | reverse complement strand
GGGTTCTGGGAGAGTAGAACGTTGCCAAGCAGTTTTCCCTGATAGCTCAGTTGGTAGAGCACTCGACTGTTAATCGAGTTGTCACAGGTTCGAGTCCTGTTCGGGGAGCCATTTTTTATAACATACCAGGCTTTTCATGGAGAGGTGTCCGAGCTGGCCGAAGGAGCACGATTGGAAATCGTGTAGGCGTCACAAGCGTCTCGAGGGTTCGAATCCCTCTCTCTCCGCCACCAATAAACTTTTACATAAGAAAAGCCTGTTTACGAGGCCCGTTGGTCAAGTGGTTAAGACACCTCCCTTTCACGGAGGTAACAGGGGTTCGAGTCCCCTACGGGTCACCATAAATTTTCTAGTTCCATCCCATGGAGGCTTAGCTCAGCTGGGAGAGCATCTGCCTTACAAGCAGAGGGTCGGCGGTTCGATCCCGTCAGCCTCCACCATATTTTATCCATAATAAAATATCATGCTAGTAATGTCGCGGGGTGGAGCAGCCCGGTAGCTCGTCGGGCTCATAACCCGAAGGCCGCAGGTTCAAATCCTGCCCCCGCAACCAAACTCTTTCTGAGAGTTGTTATACATAGTGTGGAGCTGTGGTGTAGTGGCCCAACATGCCTGCCTGTCACGCAGGAGACCGCGGGTTCGAATCCCGTCAGCTCCGCCATTTTTTTATTTCTGGACATGAGTCATTAGCTCAGTTGGTAGAGCACCTGACTTTTAATCAGGGTGTCGTAGGTTCGAATCCTACATGACTCAGTAGTATAGGGAACTTTAGACTATGTCTAAAGTTTCTCTGATTTTGCGGTCATGGCGGAATTGGCAGACGCGCACGGTTCAGGTCCGTGTGGGCTAACCCCCCGTGGAGGTTCGAGTCCTCTTGACCGCATCATACTCTACGAACGAAACCCTCCTTAGGAGGGTTTTTTTCTTTTACATGATATTGTTATCGCGTATGTATATGCTGAGAATAACGCTTGCAGGCCGAAAACCGTCAGTTACACTTGGAGAATGATATGCTGTTATCTGAGGCTGATCAATTGAGGCGTCTTCTTTGAGATAATGCATCTGCGGCAGTACGACAGCTCCGAGAGCGGATTCGTGAAGAAATCGAGATAGCAAAATAATGACGATAGACAGACCGGCTCCTTCCGGTTATAGTATCTGAATCTCTTTCGTAGATAGAGGAGGGTTCCCATGATCAAAAAAAGATTTTTTCTCAAGCTGCTGTCCGCCTATCTGGTGCTGGTGATTCTCTACACGCTGATCGCGGCAGGCTTGTTCATTTACCAGAGCAACGAACACGTCAACCGGGAACTGTACCGCAAGCAGGCGGTCTATCTGGAACAGATGCGCGATCAGGCGGATATGAAACTGCGCTTCGCACTTACGCTGTCGGACCAGATGAAGGAACAGGAATCGATTGTCGCGTATGCGCGTAATCCGCAGCGGGACTATGCGAACATTACGAGCATCTACAATGAGCTTCAGAAGAGCAGCAATGCGTTCCGTGACTTCGGTTACCGGATCGACATTACCAAGGACAATGACGATCTGGTTATCACGCCCAGCTACACGATTACAAAGGACCGGTACTGGAGCGAAATGGGCTTGACGCCTGAATCGGATGAGGCCGAGGACATGGGGGTGCGCCGGACGCCGAAGCCATACGAAGCCGATACCCTGATTACACTTACGAAAAAAGTGGAAGCGTTCTCGGGCAGTGCTTTGTACTTCTATTTATCCTTCCACGAACGTTATCTACTGCCGGTACTCGGGCTCGACGGCGAAAGTGCCATCGCCATTCTGGATGGGGAGCGGCTGCTCGCCTACAAGTCCGCTTTCCAACCTGAGCGGAAAGATGAGGTTCGCGACAACGTACTGCCGACGGTTCAGTCAGGAAAAGACGGCCTTTCGTTCCGAGACGGTCTGTCCGTGCATACGCTGCGCTCTCAGGTGTTGCCGACTTGGACGTTTGTCTACGTGGCGGAACGGTTCGCCCCCTGGTCGGCGATGAAGGAGCAGTTGACGGTAACGGGCTTTGTCTATGTACTGCTGCTGCTGCTCGGCGGGGGCCTAGCCTACTGGATTTCCCGACGGATGTACCTGCCGATCGGGCATGTCGTCAGTTTGCTGCGCTCGGATGATGACCTAGAGGAGAAGGAGTCGGAGGAAAGGGATGAATTTACGTTTATACGTGATACGACAGCCCGGATGAAGAGAGCTAACGAACAGATGCGGGAAGCGATGATGCAAAGCAAGGTTTCGCTCAAGGACAAGCTGCTGCGGGACTTGCTCCATGGCTTGCTGCCTCAGGAACAGGCGGCCGCTGAGCTGGAAAAGCACGGCCTCGTCTGGCTAGCCTCGCCAAGCATGGTAGGCGTGGTTGAATTCGCCAGCTACTCGGAGGTGGCGAGTCACTACACGAAGGAAGCTCTCGTCACGTTTAAGTCGCAGCTTCAATTGCTGCTCTCGGAGCGGCTGAGTGAGGAAGGCTTGTGTGAAGTATTCGATTTCGACTACCGCCGCATGGGCATCATGCTGCAGGGGGACGATAGCGAACGGGCGAAGCGGATCGTCAGCTCGGTGCTGATGGAGATCGAGGCAAGCGTCGGCTTGCGTCTGGTCGCTGCGCTGGGCGACCCGGTTCTGGCGGGCGGCGAGTGGGAACGGGCGTACCGGCAGGCGGTGCAGTGGCTGGATTATGGGGTACTGCGAACGTCCCGTCTCGTCATCGTCCGAAGTGATTTGGACGGCCAGATGAATGACCGGTTTTATTATCCTCTAGATGGGGAGCGCGAGTTGATCGGGAGTGTCATTCGCGGACAACGGGAGAACGTTTTCCTCCTGCTGCAGCGTTTGTTGGATGAGAATCGAAGCAGGGAGGCGATCGGCGGAACCGGCTGGACGCATTTCGTATACGCTCTACAAAATACGGTAAACCGGATTCTCCAGCAGTTGAACAAAGTACTGGATACGGATGAGGGTGAAGTGGCGGAGGCACTCCGGAAGCTTCATCATGCGGCTGAGGATGCCGAGGCAAGGTCTGCCTTGTTCGAGCTGTTCGAGCGGTTGATTGGACTCATTCATTCGGAGCAGAAGATGCTGGATCAGACACAGATGCAAAGCATCGTCGACTACGTGCATGAGCATTACACTCGCGACCTGTCTTTGTCGGAGATTGCGGAGATGCACCGATTCTCACTTGGCTATATTAGCGGAGCCTTCAAGAAACACACGGGTGAGAACTTCAAGGATTACCTAAACCTATACCGGGTGAAGAAGGCCAAAGAAATTATGGACACGGAGAAGGTGAAAATTGCCGAGCTGGCTTTGCGGGTGGGCTGCAATAACGTTAACACCTTCATTCGCATGTTCCGCAAATATGAGGGCATCTCACCCGGTCAATATGCGAGTAATAGCGGGTCTGAACGAAGCTAAATAGCTAAAACACGTCGATTTTTCTCCCCTTCGTGAAATGATGGTGATACCAAAATCATGGTGATAGACGCCCCAAACCCATTTCATTATAGTGAGGACTGTATCCGGGATACGACAAATGATCCTAGAAGTAGGGGGAGTTGAAAGCGCTTTTGGTGGTAACGATCAGAAAGCATGTTGTACAGGAATGGCGGCTGTATTTACTGCTGATACCATTCCTGGCTTGGTATGTGTTATTTATGTACAAACCGATGTATGGACTGCAGATCGCCTTCAAGGATTTCAGCCTGTTCAAAGGCATCGAGGGTAGCACCTGGGTTGGATTGGAGCATTTCAAACAATTTTTTAATGGCCCGTATTTCTGGAGAACGCTGAAAAACACGCTGATGCTCAGCTTATACCAGCTGATCTTCGCCTTCCCAGCGCCGATCGTGCTGGCGCTGCTGCTGAACGAGGTGAGAAACCGGCTGTTCCAGAAATTCGTCCAGACGTTTACGTATTTGCCTCATTTTATTTCCATCGTGGTGGTGGCAGGTATCGTCACGAACTTTCTCGCCCCTTCCACCGGTATCGTCAATTCCATTCTCCAGCTGCTGGGCGGGGAGAAGCTGTATTTTCTGACGAAGCCGGAGTACTTCCGGACCATTTATATTATTTCCATGGATATATGGAAGGAGATGGGCTTCGGCGCCATCGTGTACATTGCGGCATTGGCCGGGGTGAACCCGGCGCTGTACGAGGCGGCTAAGATCGACGGGGCTAACCGATTCCAGATAATATGGAACGTCACGCTGCCTTCGATCATTCCGACGATTGCGATCATGCTGATCCTCAAGATTGGACAGCTGATGGAAGTTGGCTACGAAGCGATTATACTGCTTTATCAACCCGCAACATATGAGACGGCAGACGTGATCAGCACCTATGTGTACAGGTCCGGCCTACAGGAAGGGCAGTACGATCTGGCGACAGCCGCCGGGCTGTTCAACGCCACCGTGAGTCTGCTGCTCGTTATTACGGCTAACCGGCTCAGCAAGAAGCTGACCGAGACTGGACTTTGGTAGGTGAATGGAATGAGAACCTCGTTAGGTGATAAATGCTTCAATGTGATCAATACGCTCTTGTTATCGGTGATTGGGCTTGCCTCGCTGTATCCGTTCGTGTATGTGCTGTCGGCCTCGCTGAGCTCTGGCGATGCGGTCGTATCCGGCAAGGTGCTGCTGCTGCCGGTGAACATCAATCTGGAGGCTTATGTCAAGGTCCTGATGCAGAAAAGCATCTGGGTGGCCTACGCCAACACGCTCTATTACACGGTCGTGGGCACGTTGGTAAGCTTGCTTCTGACGATTTGCGGGGCTTACCCACTGTCCAAGAAAAGGTTGAAGGGGAAGGGCGTCATCAACTTTCTGATCGCCCTGACGATGTGGTTTCACGCTGGGATGATTCCTTTCTATCTGAATTTGCGGGATATGGGCATGCTGAATGAGCGGTTTACCATCATTATCGCGTTCGCGGTGACGACCTTCTACGTGTTTCTGCTGCGTACGTTTTTCCAAAGCGTGCCCGTGGAACTGGAGGAGGCGGCTAAGATTGACGGCGCAGGCGATTATCGGATTTTATGGTCGGTGTACTTGCCGTTGTCCCGGGCTTCGCTTATGACCGTCGGGTTGTTCTATGCCGTTACGCGCTGGAATGGGTACTTCTGGGCGATGATCGTCCTGAAGGACAAAGATAAAATTCCGCTGCAGGTGCTGCTGAAGAAGCTGATTGTGGAAAACAACCTGAGCGAGCAGTTGGTCGATTTCGGCTCCGCGACACTCGTTTCCCAGGAAACGGTCATTTACGCCACTATTATTGTTTCCATCATCCCGATGATGGTTGTCTATCCACTGATTCAGAAATATTTTGCCAAAGGGGCCTTGGTTGGTTCGGTGAAAGGGTAAGTTGGCTCCACTACACAAAAGGGGGACGTACAAATATGAAGCAACAGGTATGGAAAAAAGGAGTAGGGGCTGCGCTGACGTTGGTTGTGGCTTTATCGGCGGCAGGATGCGGTAAGGATGCTAAGGAAGCGGTGCCTTCGTCTGCACCGAACCAAGGCACGGAGAAGGGCAAGCCGGTGGAGCTGACGATGCATATGCATTACGGCGATCGGTATATTTACGACAATAATTTCCCGGTATTCAAGGAAGCGGCTAAGCGTACGAATGTGACGTTGAAGGGAACCGCTTCGCAGACGGCGACCAACAGCAAGGAAATGTTCAATCTAATGATGGTATCCGGCGACATTCCCGACATTGTGCATTACAACGTGAAGGGGGATTTCAACAAATATGGCTCCGAGGGCGCGTTCGTTCCACTAAATGAGCTGATCGATAAGCATGCGCCCAATATTAAGGCGTTCCTGGAGCAGCGGCCGGATGTGAAGAAATTCGCTACGGCACCTGATGGCAAGATGTATTTCCTTTCGTTCGTCCCGGATGGACTGGTTGCCAAGGGCTGGTTTATCCGTCAGGATTGGTTGAAAGCGCTTAATATGCAGCAGCCGAAAACGGTTGACGAGCTGTACCAGGTACTGAAGGCGTTCAAGGAGAAGGACCCCAATAAAAATGGCAAAGCTGATGAAATTCCGTACTTCAACCGTGTGAACAAAGGAGGAGCACAAGATCTGCTGCTGTTCTGGAATTCATACCGTGGCATATATGCGGATCAGGGTAAAGTGAAGTATGGCCCTTATGAGGCAAACTACGAGACAGCGGTCGCGAATATTGCCAAGTGGTATAAGGAAGGTCTGATTGATCCAGAAATTTTCACCCGCGGGGCGAAGGCGCGCGAGGTGCTGCTCGGCGATAACGTCGGTGGCGTTTCACATGACTGGTTCTCCAGTACGGCGGGCTATAATGATACTCTCAAGGATAAAGTACCCGGCATCCTGTTCGCACCGATCGCCCCCCCGGCTAGCAGCGACGGGGTTGTCCGCGAAGAAACGAAGCGGGCTACGGTGAGCGAGAGCGGATGGGCTATTTCCGCCTCCAACAAGCATCAGGTCGAAACGATCAAATATTTCGATTTCTGGTTTACTCCGGAAGGACGGAGACTAATGAATTTTGGGATCGAAGGCGTGCACTACAATCTCGTAGACGGCAAGCCGAAATTCAAGGATAGTCTGCTGACAGGCAGTAAGCCAGTGCTTGAGGCGCTGCAGGCGGAGGGGGCGCAGATGGAAGTTGGCTTCTATCAGGATTTTGCCTATGAGGAGCAATGGACGAACAAGACCGCTCTGGCTGGAGTGAAGGAGTACAATGAGAAGAAATACCCGATCGAGCAGTTCCCAGTCCTGACGTTTACGGATGAGGAGAAGAAAAAGCTTGATTCGATCATGAAGAGCATCCAGACGTTCACCGACGAGAAGTTCCAGAAGTGGGTGCTGGGAACGGAGCCGGTAGCGGGCAACTTCGAGAAGTTCCGCCAGCAGCTTAAGGCGATGGGACTGGATGAAGTGATTAGTATTCAGCAGGCTGCTTATGACCGATATATGAAATAGGCTTTGCGATACGGAAAACAGTTGATGGTTCGCCCGGAAGACCGGGCGGACGGATCGGCTTATCAAAAGGAGAAAGAGGGGCATGGGATGAAGAGGATAAAACGGTTTTGGAGCGCGGGAGTAGCGGGGCTGCTTCTGTTTTCTTCAATGGCATGGGCACCGACGCAGGGAGCAAGCGGACAAGAGCTTAGGGCAGGCGAGATTTCTTCTGCTGCGCGAGAGGTTCAGGTTGCTTCTGCAACCGAAATTGTGAAAGCGCTTACGGTTGTAGCTGCCAGCGCCAGTATGAGTGATGAGAATATCCCTGACAACGCGATCGATCAAGATCTGACGACCCGTTGGTCGGCAAATGGCGTCGGCCAATGGCTGCAGCTTGACCTGGGGGCCATACAGACGATCGGCTATATCGGCATGGCCTTTTATCGCGGTGATCAGCGTAGTCTGAAGTTCGATATTCAGGTGTCCGCCGATGCCGACACCTGGACGACCGTGTTCTCGGGCAGCGGTAGCGGCAACTCGGTGCAACTAGAGGCGTTCGGTTTCACCCCGACGACGGGCCGATATGTGCGGATCGTGGGGCTCGGCACCGGATCGACGGACTGGAACAGTATTACCGAGGTCCAAGTATATAAGCCGCATCCGGACGGCTTCGTGCTGAGTCCGCTTGAGCTTCCCCCGACCGGTCCCGATCCTGCAGCGCTGCCTCATACAAAGCCGGGGCTGTATGAGCCGGACGAGACGTCCCATTCGGTACCCGAGCTTCCTGTGGTGACGGGGCGGACGCTTAATGTCGTGGATTACGGCGCGACTACGTCGGCTACCGGGACGGACGACGCCGTTGCGATCCGGGCAGCGATCGCAGCGGCGCAGCCTGGGGACGAGGTTTACTTTCCCAATGGGCATTACCAGTTGACCAGCACGGCGAACGACAGCGCTTCGCATCTGCTG
The DNA here is from genome assembly GCF_059692155.1 of Paenibacillus sp. JT22N1. Classification (NCBI taxonomy): domain Bacteria; kingdom Bacillati; phylum Bacillota; class Bacilli; order Caryophanales; family Paenibacillaceae; genus Paenibacillus; species Paenibacillus sp. JT22N1. The sequence goes on along the minus strand of NZ_JCAUAW010000024.1, from coordinate 94,932 downwards.
CTGCACTCAGGCATTCAGCTTCGCGGGGAAAGCGAGGACGGGGTGCTGCTCGTCTCCGACCATGCCAAGAACATCGGCGACTATGCGACGAGCGAAGGAATCATCTTGCGTATCGCGGGTCAGCAGGGCATCGCCGTTCGGAGCATGACGCTGACGGCAAGCTGGCAGGGTGCGTATCCAACGAGCACAACGGTAGCCAATCCCGAGCGGGGCGGTCCGAAGACCGCTGTCTTGATTTCGGCGGCCAACGGGAATCCTTCGCAGGACATCATTCTAGACCATGTGACGATCGAGAAGTTCCAGCGCGTCGGCGTACTCGTCCGCAGCAGCCGCGATGTCGTTATCCAGTATGCCACGCTGCGCAATGCGACTGATACCGCCGAGGGCGGAGCTGGCTACGGGGTGTCGTTGGAGGGGTTGTCAAAGGAAAGCCGGTTGGGCCGGGCCAACGATTCACTATTCAACGTGGTTCGCAACAGCCGCTTCTATGGGCCGTCCCTTCGCCATGGTATCCTGCTGAGCAATTGGACGCATAATAATCTGATTGCGGACAATGAGCTATACCAGACGAAGCTGGACTCGATCGACATGCACGGCGAGGACGAATATATGAATGAATTCGTTGGTAACACAGTGATCGGCAGCGGCGAAGCGGGCATCGGCGTCGGCAATCCAGGGGCGACGCATGACGCAGCCGGACCGGGCAACTACATCCATCACAACCGTATCGAGAATTCGGCCCTGTATGGGATTCAGGTTTATCTGGGGTCACCAGATACGGTGATTGATCATAATGTCATCGCCAACTTCATGAAGCCCGGTACGACGGGAATCCGATTGAAAAATGCTCCGGGCACCCAGGTTCGGGATAATGTGATTGAGAACAATACGGGGCCGGGCTTCTGGGCTATTCATACTTTGTACGATATCGGGAATCCGAGCGACGGGGGCAACGGCGCAGGTGAGCCCCGCGACATCAGGATTGAAGGCAATCGGATCGTGGGCAATACGAACGGAATTTTCATCGAGGCGGGCACGGGGATTGTGCTGTCCGGCAATGAAGTGTCGGGCAATACGGGCATCGACTATGACAACCGGACGGTGACAGTGCGCGATTATGTGCCAGTGGCCGATGTGTCGGTCCGACAAGGGACATCGACCAATACGGGGACGGATAGATCGTTGATCATCCAGGGAGGCAATAACCTCTCCACGCGCCAGTCGTTTCTGAAGTTTGATCTGGGCGCCCTCACCGGATCTGTCAGCTCGGCCAAGCTACTGGTATACGGCAGGGCCTCGGCTACGGGCAGCGATACGGTGAACAGCCTGTATGGTGTGGACAGCGACGACTGGATCGAGTCCGGCAGCTCCGGCATGGTCTGGGCGAATAAGCCTGCGTTGGGCAGTAAGCTGTCGACGGCGCCCTTCACCAAGGATGATTATGCGTGGCGGGTTTTCGATGCTACGGATTATGTGAGAGCAAAGCTAAATACCGGTGGTGGTTACGCTGCGACCGCGGGGATCATGTCGCTTGCAGTTGTGCAGGATACTACTCTGGGCGTGTACACACTGTTCAACAGTCGGGAGGCAAGCGATCATCAGCCATACTTACGGATCGAGACGTCTGCAACGCGTGAGCTTGAGAGCGTCACACTTACATCCGACAAGCAGTTTCTAGGCATAGGCCAGCAGGCACAGCTGCAAACGGCTGGAGTGATGAACTCGGGCTTCGCGGCACAGCTTGGGAGTGCGTTGATCCGGTATGAGAGCCTTACGCCCGGCTTGGCGGAGGTCAATAACAATGGACAGGTTACCGCACTGGGCGAAGGCACAGCGGTCATTCGCGTTACGGTAACACTGAACGGAGTTTCGCGAAGCGCAGAAAGTTTTCTCCAGGTGATCGACGGCACCGTGACGAAGCTGCTGCCAACCGATGATGCTTATGTGCGTGGAGGCAGCTATGCTAACTCGAATTACAGGACGAGTAACCTCGAGATAAAGAAGGACGGCAGCGAGAGCTTTACCCGTGAAAGCTTCATCAAGTTTGATGTGAGCGGTCTGGATGGCGAAATTACGAATGCTAGGCTGATGATGTACGGCATTGGAAGCCCTTCTGCGGTCACAGCGGACGTGTACCGGACTAGCGCGGCTTGGTCGGAAGGGACGGTGACGTGGAATACGAAGCCCGCCCGGCTGGACCGGTTGGCCGGACTTGGACTCGCCGCCGATTGGGGATGGAGCGAGACCGATCTGACAGAGGCCATACGTCTGGTAAAAGCCGATGCCTCCAATGGGCAGCTCAGCCTAGGCCTGACGCTGCCGGTAGCGAGCATCAATGCCGTCATCGAGAGCAAGGGAAAGGCGAATGAGCCTTATCTGCTGATCACAACCAAGCAGGCTGAGCCAGATACGGAGCCGCCTGTGGCGAGCGTGGGCCAGCCGCTCGACGGAGCAGCCCTATCGGCTCAAGCGATCCGGATTCATTGGGAGCCGTACATCGACAATACTGCGGTCAAGGGCTATTGGATTTACCGGAATGAGCTGCCGTTGACGACAGTAGCTTCTGATGTATATGCGTATACTGATCAGCTTCTTACTCCGTCAACGACGTATGCCTATTCGCTCAGGGCGTTTGATGCCAGCGGTAATATCTCGGGGCTGAGCAATATCGTTACCATCACGACCATGCAGTCAGGCGGCCTTGAGTCTATAAGCTTATCCCATGTTGTGCCGTATGTGGAAGCGGGCAAGACTGCGCAATTGCAGCTTAGCGGGAAGATGGATGACGGCTCCTCTGCGGATATGAGCGTAGCTACTGTGGCTTATAGCAGCGATAACACGTCCGTAATGACCGTGGACGCGCTCGGACAAGTAACGGCGATCAAGCCGGGCAGCGCGAATATCACGGTGACCGTGAGCATTGGATCCACGATCAAGACGGCGTCCCTCACATTGACGGTCTTTGAAACGATTGCCCCCGTCTCTACAGCTACGATGTCGCCTGCACAACCGGATGGACAAAATGGCTGGTATGTACTGCCTGTAACGGTCAGTTTGTCGGCCACAGATCACTTGTCGGGAGTAGCATCAACCGAATACAGCCTGAATGGCGGGAGCACATGGCAGCTGTATACAACCCCGTTAGCCTTCGATCAAGACGGGCAATATAACCTGAGCTACCGTTCTACAGATCTTTCGGGTAATGTGGAAGCTCAGCAGACAGCTACTTTCCATGTTGACAGGACAGTGCCGACCGCTGCGGTAGCTTACAGCAGCGCAGCACCTACCTCGGACAGTGTGGTCGCGATCATTACGCCGAGCGAACCTGTAACGATCACGAACAACGGGGGTTCGAGCAGCTATACGTTCAACTTTAACGGAAGCTTCACATTCGAATTTATCGATGCCGCGGGCCATCAAGGCACTGCGACGGCTACCGTAACGAATATCGTATACAGAAGTACGGGGGTACCTGGGAAGCCCGTGCTCTCGGACGACAATGGGTACGATACAGGAATTCTTGATGGAAATTACAAGGTTACAATGAATATGTGGTGGGGCAATAACGGTAAAATCTATAAGCTCTATGAGGATAACTTATTAATCGAGATACAAATCCTCACGGACAACTCGCCGAGTGCCCAAACGACCGTAACGTCCGTTACCTACAAAAAGAATGGCACTTACCGGTATTATGCGGAACTTGTCAATGCATTCGGTACAACGAGAAGTGATGTGTTAACGGTGAACGTCACGCAAGCTGCGCCGGCCAAAACGGTCCTATCCCATGATAACTGGGATGGGGATGGAAATTTCAACATCAACATGAACATGTGGTGGGGCACGAACGGCACCACATATCGTCTGTATGAGAACGGCGTTCTGATCAATACGCAAACGTTCACCGATCATACGCCACAAGCGCAATTTGCAGCTACGATGATCCATAATAAACCGATTGGCACGTACGAGTATCGATGCGAGCTTGTTAATTATGCAGGAACAACATCCAGTGATAAGATTATTGTTCAAGTAAGCAAGTGATAGTTTGAGAAATGAAACAATGCGCCACCTCTATTCATTTTCTATGAATATTGGTGGCGTTCGTTTTGACCGATACTTTTTTCATGGTTTAATTCTGCATGCTTAAGGTTCTGTTCAGCTTCCGAAATCTATATAGTAGGCTTGAAATGAGGTTCATTCGAAGGTTTTGAACAAGCTCACCGTAATTTCAGTTGACATTGATTATTATTATCACTAATATCAATTGTAGTGATATATGCGATGGCGGGGAGAGATCGAACATGAAAACGATTAAATACTGCTGTAGAAATGAAAAATTCGGATCCAAACAAATATATAAGTCCTTGAAAAACGAATATCCGGACCTGAAGCAGAAGAAGAAAGACTGCTTAGGTAATTGCAAGCATTGTAAGAAAGAATGTATCGCCATGATCGGTAAAAAGGAACTGTTGTGTGCAGCTTCGCCTGACTTACTTTATGCTCAGATCAAACAAATTATTGCTGAATCTAGGGCAGAAAGCGTGATGGTTTGAACTTAACCCTTCTTAAATTGCTTCTTCCGTTTGTATTTGTATGCGGAGTTCTGGTAATCTTGTATGTATGGGGAATACGCAAGAGATAACCATACAGAAAGGGTGTGTGCATCTATGTTAAACGATACACTTACAGAAGCGCTCAATGAGCAGATGAACTATGAGTTTTACTCCGCGCACGTCTACTTGGCTATTGCTGGTTATTGTGCTGCGGAAAGCTTAGATGGCTTTTCAAACTTTTTTATTGTACAAGCTGAAGAAGAAAAATTCCATGCGATGAAAATTTTCAAATTCATAAATGATCGTGGAAAAAAGGTTAGCTTTGCTGGTATGGATACACCTGTGAATGAGTACAAATCGATCCTAGATGCTTTTGAACATGCTTATAAACATGAGCAAGAAGTAACAAGACGTATTTATCATCTATCAGATTTGGCATTGAACGATAGAGAACATGCGACTATGCAGTTCTTGAAATGGTTCATTGATGAGCAGGTAGAGGAAGAAGCAATGTTCGACAGCATTATTAATAAATTGAAACGCATTGATAAAGACAGTAACGCCTTCTACATGTTGGATGCTGAATTTGCTCAGCGTTCGTTCACGCCACCAGCAGCGGTATAATTACATACGACTTTTATGAGGATGAGACTTACCTGTTTCGCGAAATTTGGCGAAGGGTAAGTTTTTTTATGTCTACTGACATGCAGCTGTCAGGAATCCTTTTATATACTGGGAGAAAATGTGAAGGACGTGCATTATGGAAAAGTTAGATTTAGCCAAAACGTATAAAAGCTATTACACAGCACCCACGAAACCGCAATTGATCGAATTTGAGCCTATCTGGTATGTCACGATTCAAGGTCAAGGGGATCCGGACGGCATAGCCTTCTCAAATGTCACTGAAGCACTTTACACGCTTTCCTACAGCATCAAGGGAATTTATAAGAAAAAGGAGAAAGACTTTACTGTGGCCAAGCTGGAAGGCTTATGGTGGGTGGATGGGGATAGAAAAGCCCTGGATGTACCAAGGGAAGAATGGCACTGGAAGCTGTTGATCCGAATGCCAGATTATGTGAGGCCTGAGAATGTCGAAGAGGCCCGTTCTATTGCAATGACGAAGAAAAAGGAGCTAACCGTTATCTCGGATATCAAGTATGAAACCCTGCATGAGGGTACTTGTGTACAAATGCTTCATGTGGGGCCTTATGTAGCAGAACCGGAATCTTTGAAACAAATCGAGCTTTTCTTAATTGAACATAGACGGAAGATCTGCGGCCTCCATCATGAGATTTATTTATCAGACCCAAGAAAGGTGGAATCTTCCAAAATGAAGACGATCTTGCGATATCCCATAGCAGCTGCAGAAGTGGTGAAGGGGTGACTTTTGCGGTAAAATAGAAGAAAATGTCGATTGCACAGGGGAGGGACGGCAGATGCAGATACGTTATTTGGCGGGGGCTGTAAAAGTCTTTGGCATACTTGTCATCTTGTTCGGGTTTATGTATCCAGCTTCTGCTGTCCAAGCCTCATGGTTGGATCGGGTGAAAGACATCTATCAATTACCAGAGAATGTGGAACAAATTCAGAAGGACTATGAGGCAACAAAGCAGCAATTAGAGGATCAGAAGGACAAGCTTTCCGAAGCCATACGGCATTCGCAAGAAACTGAGGAACGGCTTCTTGGGCAAAACGAAACGCTTAAAAAGGAAAATGAACAATTGCAAGAACGCTTGAAGGCCATGGAACAAGTAGCCCTAGATAAAGAAAAGCGAAATCGGAAATTAACCTATATGGCTGTGACGGCTGTTTCGCTGGTTGTATTTTATTTTGTGCTGGGCCGCGTGTTTCGATTCATTGTCTGGCGGAGGCAGAAGCGCGGAATGAGATAGATGTAGTCTTACGAGGAGGTCGGTGTGTATGGAGGTATCTTTCGAGGAAGTAAGCTCACATGCAAAGATAGCCACGTTGTGCATCGAACTGGGGGAGTCTGTTCATGTGCTGCATCCGAACCAAATTGTCGCTTTTCAAGGGAAGTCTGAACAGAGAGAAGATTCGTTAATGAAGCTGCCGAGTATGTATAGGAAGAAGCGTTTTATCCAGTCACGGCTGCGTGGTCCTGCTAATGTAATGCTAGGGCTACCTGAAGGATATAGCATGGCTGTTGTACCTATAGGAGCGGATGATGATCTTCTGTATGAATTCCGACATGTTTTGTTTTACACAGAGGGAGTCAGCTACACATCTCATCTTCAAAATGTTAAGAATACACTGATTACGCAGGATCTTGTGAAAATGCAGTTTAAAGGTCCAGGCAAACTAGGTCTTCTGACTGCAGGACCGATTTACCAAATGGCATTGGATGTTAAGCAGCCCTTATATGTCGATACAAGCTGTCTTGTTGCCTATCCGCGGAATGCTCAGCTGCGTCTGTGTGTGTACGGCAATACACTGGCCAGTCAGCATATGAATTATCATTGGGAAATGACGGGGCAAGGCCATGTTCTCATGCAGCCATGTAAGCCTGATCGCAAATTGGATGAGCATATGAAAAATGACAGTTTACTGCGTCGCATTGCCAGAGAAGTACTGCCATTTGGCGGTATTTTCATCAAATAAAAAAAGGAAAGAAAAAACATTTGCATTTGACTTCGATTCCTGATATATTATTCCTTGTCGCCTCGGAGAAACGTTAGCGAGAATGACAGGCAATTAAACGATGCGGAAGTGGCTCAGCGGTAGAGCATCGCCTTGCCAAGGCGAGGGTCGCGGGTTCGATCCCCGTCTTCCGCTCCAACTAATTTGCGCCCTTAGCTCAGCTGGATAGAGTATTTGACTACGAATCAAAAGGTCGGGAGTTCGAATCTCTCAGGGCGCGCCATTTTCATAAAACGCATCGGGACGTAGCTCAGCTTGGTAGAGCACCTGCTTTGGGAGCAGGGGGTCGCATGTTCAAATCGTGTCGTCCCGATCAACAATCCCTTTATAATACGCGGGCGTAGTTTAATGGTAGAACTTCAGCCTTCCAAGCTGATCGCGCGGGTTCGATTCCCGCCGCCCGCTTACCAAAGAAAAGAGGCCACCTTCGGGTGGTCTTTTCTTTGGTAAGGCAGGGAAGAGAACCCGAATGGTTCGACCGTCCGTGAAAGCATCTTAGAATAGTCTTAGTAGGACGCGCGTCCAAATATACCACTAGTCGCTTCCATAGGAAGCATTTTAATAAGTATTTGGAGTATTCCCGCCGCCCGCTTCACAGAAAAAGACCACCTTAGGGTGGTCTTTTTCGTTTGAACGGGAAAGGAAGAGAAGCCGTATGGGTTCGACCGTCCGTGAAGATGGGGACGTTTGATCAGCTCGGAAATTATTGAAAACGTTACCAAACTGTAGTAACATTACAACACTGGTTGTTGGGGATTTTTTCAAACATGTAAAAAGACCAACGATATTTTAAGTAAATAAGGAGGGTATCTCTAATGATTGTAGGTTTAGGGGAATGGGGTTTGCATTACCGCACAATAGAAGATCATTGTAGGATTGCAAGAAAATTCGATCTTCGATACTTGGAGCTGGGAATTGGTGGGGATTTTCCTGGTCGAATTCAAAGGGACATCAGTCAACAAGAGATAAACAATCTCCAAACCTGTATAAATGACTACGGTATCAAAGCCCCATTCGTGGTTTTGGAGAACGATTTTACTTTGGTGGATTCTGAACAATTAAGAAAGATGAAAGACCGTGTAGTTCATGACATACATCTTGCTTCCCGTCTCGGTGCTTCACATGTTCGATTATTCACAGGATTCGCGCTTGCTTCTGAGATGACGGAGGAGCGTTGGACAAGTATGCTGGAGGCATTTGCCCTGATGGAGGATCTTTGCTCACAATTAGGCATGGTGATCTCCATAGAAACACACGGGCGAAATACACAAGTAAACAATGGATTCATACATGAGCATACGACATCTACGGAGTGGAAATCGTTGCAACGGTTGCTTATAGAATTGCCGTCTGCAGTTGGATTTAACTTCGATCCCGGCAATCTGAAGGCTGTTGATCCATCAAGACCGTTGATAGATTATGCTAAATTGTTGGGAAACAGAATTAACTATTGTCACCTGAAAGATTGGAAACGGATCGAAGATTATTGGGTGGCATGTGCGCCAGGCGACGACGACCTTAATTATGATGAACTGCTGAAGGAAGTACCGTTTCAAGGTTTTTATCTGATCGAATATGAACAAGTGAACGATGTCGAAGAAGGAATAGGCAGAAGCCTGAAGTATTTGCGATCTATACGTCCCGAATTACGAACGGAATAGGTAGTGTCACTTTTAAAAGCTACGAAGATTGCTCTAATCATATGAATTATAAATCGTGGAAAATCCTGGTTGACAGTATCCGCTACTAGCGTGTATGATGTGAACAACAAGTTAATAATTGTGATGGAGACAAGGAGATTCACGTAGATTGCATGCCAACGGGCATGGCAATTTATGTGTTTTTTTTCGCTCTTTTCACCCGTTTCCTCCGAAGTGAGCGAGACGGAAAATAACGAGTTACCAAAAGCGATACAGGGAAACCGATTGCCCTTAGCGTGGAAATGTAACTTTTTGAAAGAGAGGGGTATGCAATTTGGCAGTAAATGAAAGCGCTTTAAAGAGAGAAGCAACTGCAAGTGTATCAGCAAGGAAAAAGAAGTGGGAGGAGAACATATTAGCTTATTTATTTCTGGCACCTTCCTTAGTCTTGTTTGCTGCGTTCCTATTTTATCCGATGGTCAAATCTGTTTACCTGAGTATGACGCTCACGGATCCTCGCGGTAGGGTCGTTGAATTTGTCGGGCTTGATAATTTCATTGATTTACTTGCTTCGGGACAGTTTTATTCGAATTTAAAAGTGACGTTGCTGTTTATCTTGTTTACGGTACCTACCTCAATCGTATGGTCCCTATTTTTGGCAGCGATCACCCACAACAAACTGCGGGGTATGAAAATATTCCAGTTCATATTTTCTCTGCCTATCGTTATATCGGTAGGTACGGGGTCGATTATCTGGTTCTTGCTGTTCCATCCGACAGCAGGCATGCTGAATTACTTTCTAAGCATTGCACACATCGATCCGATCCCTTGGTTAACGAGTCCTTCATGGGCACTGGTTTCGATCTCACTGTTGACGGTATGGATGAATATGGGGTTTCTGTTCATTGTGCTGTCCAGTGGTCTTCAAGGGGTTCCGGAAGAAATTTATGAAAGCGCTAAAATTGACGGTTCAAGCCCGATGCGGACGTTTATCCAAATCGTTCTGCCGCTTCTGTCACCCACGATATTTTTTGCCCTTATTGTGTCAGTGATCGGCGCTTTCCAAGCCTTTGGACAAATTCATATTTTGACAAAAGGTGGTCCGATGAATTCGACCAATGTGATTGTGTATTCCATCTACCAAGACGCTTTTGTTAATTTCCGTTTCGGAATCGGCAGTGCACAGGCTTTGGTTCTCTTCGTTATTATCATGATTTTGACTGTCGTGCAGTTTAAAGTTTTAGAAAAGAAGGTGCATTATCAATGATTGCGAAAAGGATCGCACCCACCCTGAATTACTTGTTGCTAGTTGTGCTGGCCCTTGTCGTTTTGTATCCGCTGTTATTTACGGTATCCTCATCGTTTATGACAGAGAAGGAAGTTTCTAACTTCCCACCGCCATTATTTCCTTCTCAGTTGTATCTTGAGAACTTCAAGAACGCTATCTCTGGCTTTCCAATCGTGCGCTTTATCCTGAACAGTTTTATTGTATCTTCGGGGATTACGGTTAGTCAGGTTATTACGTCAAGTTTGGCCGCTTACGCTTTTTCGTTCTTGAATTTCAAAGGAAAGAAAATATTGTTCGCCGTCTTTCTTTCGACCATGATGATTCCATGGGAAGTCACCATTATTCCAAATTATTTGACCATCAAAAATTGGGGATGGATGGACAGCTACCAGGGGCTGATCGTTCCCTTTATGGCTGGGGCCTTCGGGGTTTTCCTGCTTCGCCAGTTTTTCCTTCAACTGCCTAATGAGCTGTTTGATGCAGCAAAAATTGACGGATGCGGGCATCTTAGGAATTTTTTCTCGATCGTACTTCCGCTTTCCCGTCCTGCGCTTTCTACTTTGGGGGTTTATGTCTTCCTTACGCACTGGAACCACTATTTATGGCCTCTGCTAATTACAAATAGGGCGTCCATGAGAACGGTACAAATCGGGGTTTCTATGCTGCAGCATGCTGAAGTCATGTCTTGGAATTTGATTTTGGCGGGAGTTACGATAGTTCTGCTTCCTTCGTTCCTTTTATTGGCTTTAGGTGTGAAACAATTAGTACGTGGCATTACCGCAGGTGCTGTAAAAGGTTAAGTAAGCGATGATCCGTCTGTTACCTAGCAGACTTATCATATATATGTATCCACTTTGAGCGAGGAGAGATAGAGACAATGGGGAAAAAAAGGTTAACAGCTTTAGCTTTAACGGCAACGATGGTTTTCCTATCGGCATGCAGCGTAAATATGGGGGAAAGTACAGAAAGCAAGAAACCAGAAGCAACGAAAACTGGAGCAGTTGAGGCAAGTGGACCGAAGAAAGTCGTATTCTGGCATGCGATGGGTGGAGCCAATACGAAAGTTGTTGATCAACTGGTCGCCGATTATAACGCTTCTCAGAATAAAATCAAAGTAGAAGCGGTGTATCAAGGAAATTACGACGACCTGCTTAGCAAACTGAAGGCGTCCATGGGTACAAGCGAAGGCCCTTCGGTCGTCCAGATGTATGAGATCGGCAGCCGCTTCATGATTGATTCCAAAGCCATTACACCGATGCAAAACTTCATTGATGCGGATAAATGGGATTTGTCACAGCTGGAGCCGAACATCGCCGGTTACTATACGTTAGGTGGCAAACTTTACTCGATGCCGTTCAACACGTCGAATCCGGTCCTTTACTATAATAAAGATTTGTTTAAAGCAGCCGGTCTTGATCCTGCGAAACCTCCAAAAACATTTGAGGAATTGAAAGTTGCTGCAGATGCCATTACCAAATCTGGTAAAGCTACCGGGGCAAATTTTGCGATTTATGGCTGGTTCATGGAGCAGCTCTTTGCCAATCAAGGCGCTGAATACGTAAATAACGGAAATGGTCGCACCTCTAATGCAACCCAATCGCAGGTGAACACGGAGCCAGGTGTGAAGGTACTGACTTGGTGGAAGGATCTTATCGACACCAAAGCGGCTAACAATCTGGGACGCAAAACAGACGATTCCAAAAAAGCATTTTCCGCAGGTCAGGTCGGTATGATTCTGGAATCCACAGCGGCGCTTAAGGGGCTTGTTGACAGCGCCAGCGGCAAATTCGAAGTGGGGACCAGCTTCTTGCCGAAGCCGGCAGATGCGAAAGAAGGCGGTGTTATTGTCGGCGGAGCCAGCTTATGGGTCATGAATAACCGCCCAGATGATGAGCAAAAATCCACTTGGGATTTCATCAAATTTTTGACTACACCTAAGGAGCAGGCTTACTGGCACGTCAATACGGGGTACTTCCCGATTACCAAAAAAGCCTATGACGAAGACATTGTAAAGGAAAACCTGAAAAAATTCCCTCAGTTCCAGACAGCGATTGATCAACTGCACCAAACGAAGTTGAACACAGCAACGCAGGGCGCGGTAATGGGTGTATTCCCTGAAGCAAGACAAATTGTTGAAGGGGCGATCGAAGAAGTGCTCAACAACAAGAAGACTCCGAAGGAAGCATTGGATGCAGCGGAAAAAGAGATCACTTCGAAGATTCAAACTTACAACAAAACAGTCAAATAATGATATGAAAAGGCTTGAGTTCACTAGCCGGAAAGGAAACAGGAATGCTTAGTAATAAACCAATGATTATTGCACATCGTGGGGCCAAAGGAATGGCCCCAGAAAATACGCTCGCTGCCTTCAGGCTTGGGTTAAGCCAGGGATGCGAAGGGATTGAGCTTGACGTTCATTTGACCGCTGACGAGGAAATCGTCGTGTGCCATGATATGACGTTAAATCGGACTACAAACGGGAAAGGCCTGATAGCGGAGAAAAGCTTATCGGAAATCAAAACCTATGATGCGGGTCTTTGGTTTGGCGATGAGTTCAAAGGAGAGACCGTGCCTACTTTGGACGAAGTCTTTGATCTAGTACCCGATTCCATCATGATTAACGTGGAAATCAAATACTCCTATGATGGCAGAATGGAGCATAAGATAGTTGAATTTCTGCGCAGACGTAACCGTTTGAATAATGTCATCGTTTCATCTTTCGACCATAAGTGTGTCAGAAGGATCAAACAAATGGAATCGGAAGCCAAGATCGGTCTTTTGTATCAATCCAAATTGCTTGATCCTACCGCATACGCGCGCAGTTTTGATGTGGAGGTGTACTCGCTGCATCCTTACTTTCAAATGTTGGATGCCGAGGATATGCTAAAGGCGACAGAGAGCGGGCTTTATGTCTACCCTTATACGGCAAATGAAGTAAATGATCTGCTGCATCTAACTAGGCTTGGGGTTTCGGGTATTATTACGGACTTCCCTGGAAGATTAAAAGATTTGTTGCAAACGCAGGATTCCAAGTGAAAAATTTCTATGCGAAAAGCCCCGGTTTCCGGGGCTTTACCTTTCATTTTATCTTAGGAATGGGGACATGAAATGAGTCTTCTTGTTTTGGAGAAACTAGGGATGGCGCTGTTATTAGGTCTGTTGATCGGGATTGACCGTCAACTCAAGCATAAACCATTGGGTATGAAAACAAGTATGGTGATTTCGGTGGCGAGCTGCTTAATCACTATTGTATCGATAGGAGCTGTTCAAAAGTACTCCATCCCTGGATATACGAATATGGATCCTATGAGGCTAGCGGCTCAAATCATTAGCGGGGTAGGCTTTATTGGGGCTGGCGTTATTTTAAGACGAGGTAATGAAATTATTTCGGGACTTACGACCGCGGCATTGGTATGGGCGGCTTCCGCTCTTGGTATCGCAACGGGAGCAGGATTTTATCAAGAAGCGACTATAGCTGTTATTCTTATTATTTTCGCAATCAATCTGTTTCCGATCTTTATCAAGCTGCTTGGCCCACAAAAGCTGAGGGAGAAGGACTTGGCGATCAATATTATATTCAGTCCTGAAGGGGACATGTCCACGCTTATCGATCAAATCAGCGCAGAATACATGAAGGTGAAGCATATCAAAATCAAGGACTTGAACGAGAACCAACAAATTCAGTTGGTCATTTCCACGGCAGACAAACATCGTACGACAACGGTTTACACCAAAATCAAGAAGATCAAATATGTACTCGCTGCCGAAGTTGAAACGATAAGCAATTAATACGAGAGACTATACCATGGAAACTATTACCACTATACAATACTTGAAACTAATAGACTAACTATGCTAGTCTAAAATAGACAAAAAATGCCGAATCTCGGAGCAGCAAAAGCTCTGGTACGGGGGACTTCTTTACTTGGGGTGAATGAATGCTCAGCTGTTTAATAAACTGAGCGCGCTAGGGAAACCTCTTCCCGAACCCGTCAACTAACCTCGGAGGCTTCAAGGAGGAACAATTTTTGAAACTTTTTACCAAAAGCTTTATTTGTTCATGCGCACTTGTTTGTGCGGCAGTATCTCTGTTTTCAGCTCCCTCGGTTCAAGCCGCATCATCTACATCCACTGTGAAAGTCCAGGTCAACGATGAGTTGATTCAGTTCCCAGAAGTACAGCCATTTATTGACAACGCAGGAACGCTGCAAGTTCCTCTGCGAGTACTCTCTGAGAAATTGGGTTATCAAGTAGGCTGGGCGAAGCAAGAAAGCGACATCGTGGTCACGTTGAAGAACAAGCAGCAGACGATTCAACTGACAACCGACGAGAAGCAAGCGATTGTGAACAGCAAGAAGATTAGTCTGGAAAGCAGTCCAACGCTTTATCAAGGTAATACGTATGTACCCTTTCGTTTCATCACTGAAACATTCGGTTCTCCGATTGAGTGGAATGAAGCGAATCGTATCGCGATTGTGAATGTCGATGGCAAGTCGCACAAACCAGCCTGGATTGCACCGCCACCAGCACCAGCTCCAAAGGTAGCAGCGGTAGCTAAACCATCCGTGTCTGCTCAAATCGTGCAAACAGCAAATACGTTCATGGGGACGCCATACGTTTGGGGAGGCACAACACCCAGTGGGTTTGATTGCTCCGGATTTGTGCGCTATCTGTACGAAGCTAAAGGTATTGATCTACCCAGAACTTCAGTCCAAATGTACGATGAAGCAGGAACCAGGGTTATGGACTTGAAGGCTGGAGATCTTGTGTTTTTTGCTTCAGGCAGTGTAAATCATGTTGGTATTTATCTGGGAAATGATCAATTCATTTCGTCGACAACGTCTAGAGGCGTAAGGATAGATAGTCTCGCCAGTTCATACTGGGGATCTAGATATGTGGGAGCCAAAAGAGTTCTGTAAATAAGCCATGTGATGAAAAAGGATTAAATCATCGAACATTTGTTTTCTATGAATCTTTCGAATGAAAGCATAGAAGGCAGATGTTCTTTTTTTACGCGAAATATTGCGATTTTTATCGAAATTTTATGGTTTTTAGCCTATAATGAAGAAATGTTTGGAAGAAAGCAGGTGACACGAACGCATGCAATTAAGTGTCTGGAAAAGTTGGTTTTATAAAAAAAGACATTCGAATAATGCAAATAGCATGTATATCGTGGAAAAAGGTCCTGCCATACCAGAAGAGATTCGGGGAGTCATTGATCGATTTTTTCTTACGTATAATCATTTCAAAGGGGCAAGAAGTCTACAGACGGATACGTTTATAAAAGAAGTCTTTTACGCAACGAAACAGGATGCGAAGGATCAAAGGACAATTGAAGAGATGGAAGCCTATATTCAGCAGAAAAATGTGCATCGCTTGCGATTGAAATCCTTTGTTGTTGATGAGTATCTTAGTATCGGCGAGAAGGTTTGCATGATTGGTGTGACAAGGGAATTCAGTAATAATCAGAGAAATCGCGTACTTTATTTTCTAATAAAAGAGGATCAGTCTTGGCGCTTTCATCATATTGCTAGGTCTCACCATGGGAAAGTTCTAGATAAGTTTCAAGTGAATGAGCAAACGGGGTTCGTGGTTGGAAATGAAAAAGCCGCTCTCCTCTTTCTGACACACTCCGCGTCTGCCGATGCATCCACCTTTATATTGGGTGATTATGTGCATGTGGAAGGTTATTTGGAAGTGGAGAAAGAGGTGAGCAGCCAACTGTATTACCGAATCGTACGAATGAATCGCGTGCACTAAAAGCGAAGTGAGACCCGATAAAGCTGTGGATCCCACTGGATCTGTCCGCCTAAGGATTCAATAATAGCTCGTAAGGGCATATAAATATGACCATCTAGTATGGTAGGTGCTTCAGGGAGTACGACCGATTGCCCATTCACAGTCATCACGGAATGATCCGGCCGAAGCGCAAGATTAGTAGAACCATGATGAACAGTTAAGGTACGGGTTGTCCCGTTCCATTCGAATTTGGCACCGACTCTTTCTAGAATGCCCCGAAAGGGTACCATACTTGTTTCTTGCAATAAATACCCTCGGAACTCATTTACGAATTGTCCATTTACCTCTAATTGGATTTGTGGATGATCTAGACGTTCCACCACAAGTGCATTGCTCAGCGCCCGACCCGGACTTCGCAGCATGGAGCCGTTCGCATACAGAGATGAACTTGCACCACCATCCATATTCATCGCATCCGTTAAACCTAGCTTTAGAAGAACTTGGGCCATATCCGCCATCGTAGCTGCGGAGAGTGTCCCCATGACAAACTGATGGGAAGCGTCTAACCCAATGAAGCTGCGTACGTTCGCACTCGTTGTGATTTTGGGATCGGTAAAGCCATCCCGGTTGACATCCAAATCAAAAGCGCCATTCGTAAGCAGATGCGGTCCTGCTCCAATAGCAGCATCAACCGCTGTAAGCATGGCGCTTGCTCCGGTATCTTGATTATGGAGAGATGAAGTCAGCTTCACCGTATCGCCAATATGAATATTAGGCAGCACGTAGGTCTTATTGTTGGCACTATTTCCGAGTAGAAACACTTGCCCATCTTCGGGAATATCGACACTCTGCGTCGTAACGGCTGTAACTTTGCCCTCGCGGAGAACAACTTTGGTTGAGTTAGGAAAGTCGATCGTCGGCCCAAAAGCGCGCGTGTACCAGACGACTTGATCATTGGCGGAATCACCGTAATATTTGTTCACACCCCAAGCAGTGAATGTGTAGGCTTTGCTCTGATGAGTAACGCTTATTTGGTGTTCCGTTTGGATCCGTTGTAAGCTAGCGGTTTTGTCAGCGTGAACGAGAAAGGCAGGATTAATGCCTGAGTGCATGATTTCACCGGAGCCGATGAGCAAACCATTCGGGTAGCGCTGGGTATCATCCTTTTCATAGGCGTCAAAAAAAGTCCCATTGATCCCTGCAATTGCATGGTTCCTCGTTAACATGGAGGAGAAGGACTCATCATGACCGATGCCGTTCTCAGCCGTTACAGGCTTAACACGCAAGTAGGGATCGGTGAGATCCACGGTGACCCATTCCACAGTAAACGACTTGCCATTATGAGCAATCGTTCGGCTTTGTGTTTGAACGGTACCTTGTGCTGAAGTAGATGATGGGAAGATAACGGCTGCCGAGAGCAGACAGCTGAGCATCGCGGTGTAAGTAAGAGTGCGGAAACGCGCAAGTGGCATGGCAGCTATCATCCTTTCTGAATTTACTTCTTTTTTAATTCGCGCAGTGAGTAGAACGTTCCTCTCCAATTGATGCCACCTTGTTTCCAAGTTAACCAAACGGAGCGGACGATCGTATAGAGGAGCAGGGAAGCGCTGATAGGGAGCAGGAAAGCTTCATCCCCGCGTTTGCTCATGAGGCGGAACATTAGCTTGCGGTATAGCCATATTTGTAAAATGACAGCGACAGCATAGGCGGCACCTCTCCAGTCCCAAAGGAAGATCAGACCGAGCCAAGGGAATATAAAAAAGATAAGTTGACCCAGACAAGCGAGTAAAGCAATGGTGTAGCTGTAGCGAAAGCCGGAGAAAAGGTTTTTCTCCAGACCGATGATCGCTTCTTTGAGAGAACGGTACCATTCGACTTGAAGGATGTGTTTGCCGGACAGAACCTTTTGCCTAAATCCAGCTCGTTTGAGGGAGATGCCTAATTGAAGGTCATCATCAGGTCTTAAGGCGATCGATTTGTGCGTGCCAATCATTTCATAAGCGCTGCGGCTGACCATGTTGAAGGCTCCGATTCCGATGCCCGGTTCACGGGCGCTGTCAAGGTTAGCACGCCACGGGCGAACGAATAAGGAAAAAGAGAAGAGGAAGAAATGAACGAAACCTCTGAGCAGTGTGTTTCGTGCGACCATGTTAGGGGTCAGCGTGAGGTGCTGTACGTCATTTTCCTTCATATAAGTAACCGCATCTGAAATCGTTCCTGGTGCAAAGATAATATCCGCATCTGTAAAAAGTAAATATTGGCCTCTCGCTTGCTGATACCCTTGGTAGAGGGCATGGTTTTTGCCAAGCCAGCCTTCTGGCAGAGAGGTGATGTGAATGATTTGCAGCGGTGTTTGAATATCCGTTTTGTGCTTTGACCACTTCCGCAGCTCTTCAAGCCGGACGCCGGTAGCGTCCTGAGAGCGGTCATTGACGGCAATGATTTCGAGGCGTGGATAATTTTGCGAGAGAAGATGTCGGACGGTTTCTAGGATGGTACTCTCCTCTTCTTTGGCGGCAATAATGACCGAAACGAGTGGAGGCTTGTCAGGGAGCTTCGTTGATTTGGGCAGAGTATGCAGTAGATGTATGCCTTTATGCACATCGAATGTGATATAAAGCCAGTAGAGGAGGGTCAGGAGCGCGATAATTCCTAGGGTGGACATGGTGTGCCTCCTTAAAGTTTTGCTAGTAAAACTTGCATCGTAAGCGTAATCTTGAAAGA
Organism: Paenibacillus sp. JT22N1; assembly: GCF_059692155.1. NCBI lineage: Bacteria > Bacillati > Bacillota > Bacilli > Caryophanales > Paenibacillaceae > Paenibacillus > Paenibacillus sp. JT22N1. Next base: position 76,327 of record NZ_JCAUAW010000024.1, on the reverse strand, counting down.
ATAAGAGTTGACCGCATTATATCATTCATCAGGAGTGAGGGGAAATTTTGCTGGATGCGTGTTAAGGGAGGATCTGATGGGGGAAGAACGGGTTGAACCGCGGGAGCAGTATTGGAAAAAGATGAATGGCGAACAGTTGGCCATCTTTCTCAAGGCGATTGGGAAAAAGTCTGTGATGAAGCCGGATTCGTTGGCTTTTATATGTATAGGAACAGATCGATCTACAGGTGATTCACTGGGCCCGCTTGTAGGGAGTAAACTTGTTGAACTGGGGTATCCGCATGTGATAGGAACACTTGAAGCACCTTGTGATGCTAGTAACTTGGCAGTGCGTTTGCAGGAAATTCCTCAAGGCTGTGTGGTGATAGCAATAGATGCTTGTTTGGGTCAAAAGCTGTCTGTGGGCATGTATCAGGTGTCTAATCAGCCTTTGGCTCCGGGGAAATCAGTAGGGAAGGTGCTGCCTCAAGTTGGAGATTATACGATCGCGGCTATCGTCAATGCAGACGGGCCTAGACAGTATAGTGTTCTACAAACGACATCGCTGTACAGCGTGTTGAAGATGGCAGATGAAGTGACGACGGCAATCGAGCATGCTTTTCCCATTTAGAAGGCAGCTTAGGTAAGAACGGAGAGATGATTAGTGGGACCAGGTGGTATGGGGCGGCTTTCCGATAGGAATCGGCCAAAAGCGAAGTTAAAGGATGTTTCGGTAAAAAGGATTTGGCGGTTGTTCAAGGGGTATTGGGGACAACTGCTGGCGATTATAGGATTGGCGCTGTTTGCAGCCTTGATTGGTCTAATCCCGCCTCTTGTTATGAAAGAAATTATTGATAAAGCGATTCCGCAGGGCAATATGAAGATTCTGGCAGGGATGGCGCTGCTCATGATTGTACTTCCAGTTCTAAGCGGTGTACTTGGGGTGTGGCAAAATCATCTCAATACCAAAGTAACCCAGGGGGTTATTCGGGATTTAGGGCAATCCTTATTTCATAATTTGCAGCGGCAATCGATGGCATTCTTTACGGATGCTCGGTCGGGGGAAATTGTTCAGCGGATCACGGGGGACGTTCAGGCTGTGCAAAGTGTCGTGACTTCGCTGGTTGTGTCCTCGATCACCCAGATTGTCATTGTTGTTTCGACCATTGGTATTTTGTTTGCCCTTGATTGGAAGCTGGCCATTATCTCTGTACTTATTCTTCCGCTGTTTGTGCTGCCTGTAAAAAAAGTATCCAAGCTTCGAAAGGAGCTGCGTACGGAAACACAGAAGGTTCGTTCAGATATTACTTCGCAGCTCAGTGAAAACTTCGGAATCTCCGGTGCTTTGTTGACGCGTATTTTCGGCAGGGAGAAGCAGCAGGAAATCGAGTTTACGGCCATGAACCAGAAAGTTATGGATTTGGAGCTGCGGCTGAATCTGATTGGTCGCTGGTTCGGGATGGCGACGAACACGCTGGGGCCGTTAGGCACAGCGATTATTTATATGTACGGAGGCTACTCCGTCATATCCGGCAGCATGACGTTGGGCTCGATCGTCGCCTTCGCGGCGTATCTTGGCCGGTTGTACATGCCTGTAGGTATGCTGCTGAACCTACATGTCGAGGTGGCCACGGCGCTTGGCGTATTCCAGCGCATCTTCGAGTACCAGGACATGGTGCCGGATGTCATGGATGCTGAGGGGGCACGACCGCTTGGCCAGGTCGAGGGGCGTGTGGCTTATAAGCAGGTTTCCTTTGCTTATAAGCCAGGGCAGTACGCGTTGCGAGACGTAACGTTCGAGGCGCAGCCAGGTGAGATGGTCGCGCTCGTCGGGCCAAGCGGCGCGGGGAAATCGACGCTGATCGGCATGATCGCGCGGCTGTACGACTCGACGTCGGGTGTCGTCGAGGTCGATGGCGTGAACGTCCGCGACGTTCAGCTGGCTTCGCTGCGCGCGCAGATCGCGTACGTGACGCAGGAGTCGTTTCTGTTCCACGCGACGATTGGCGACAACCTGCGCTTCGCGCGGGAGGACGCTACGCGTGAGGAGATGGAGGCCTCGTGTCGGCAGGCCTACATCCACGATTTTATCGTGTCGCTTCCCGAAGGGTACGACACGATGGTGGGAGAGCGCGGCCACCGGCTCTCCGGCGGCGAGCGCCAGCGGATCGCGATTGCCCGCGCGATCCTGAAGCGCCCGCGCATCCTCATCCTCGATGAGGCGACGTCGCACTTGGACTCGGAGTCCGAGTCCTATGTGCAGGCGGCGCTCGAGGAGCTGATGCAAGGGCGCACGACGCTGGTGATCGCGCACCGGCTCTCCACGGTGCTGGCCGCCGATCACATTCTGGTGATCGAAGCGGGCGGCGTCGTGGAGCGGGGCACGCACAGCGAGCTGCTTGCACTGGATGGGCTGTACGCGCGGCTGTACAGCACGCAGTTCGCTCACGCTGCTGACGAGTAGCTGTACGCGGCGGTTTTGATAATTCATGGTAAGGGGCTGTCCCAAGAATAGATAAATATTCTAGAGGGGCTAGCCTCTTCTTCATGGATAGGCATCCATTTTCCAGAGGTAGGTTCCACTTAGAGGAACGTAGATTCGCTATTTACGTGAAATTAGCTCTAATTCAAGCCAACGCGGAACGTAGAGACACTATTCCGTTATTTTTACCTTCAAATAGATTAATTTCATCGAATAGCGCTCTTACGTTCCGCGAATTCAAATTTTAGCGCATTTAATCCAAAATAGCGGATTGTCGTTCCGTTGGCATTATTTTAGAGTCCCCTATTAATATTCTGTTACATGGGAAGAAACAATTAAAGAATAACGGCTCGACGTCAGGGGAATAAGATTAACAATGGTGTCACGGCTTATGGAAGTAAAAGGAGTCTCATTTGATGAACAAGAGAAAGAAAGCTATAGTTCGAATATCTTGACAAACCCTTCTGTAACTAATATTATTACAGTATAAAAATGAATAGGGGACGTAAAACATGAAATGTAAAATTAATCGAAATGCAGCTAAGGTTTTAAAAAATATGTTGAGCAGTGAAGAAGCTGAAGGGAAGATGATTCGTGTATTTATTACGCTGAATCATGGAGAGCACGCGCATTATGATGTGAAGCTTGATACACCTACTGAACATGATGAAATCGTAGAAACAGACAAAGACATTAAAATTTTACTAGATAAACGAGAAAACCTTTTAGATGGGGTTTGGATTCAATATTTTCATGTACCTGAAGATGGTTTTTTCATAACGAACCCTTCAACAGGATTTCTTGAAAAATAAGTGCACACTCGCTTAAAAAATCTCAGATTGTTGAGAACCCCCATGTTTTCTAAACGTGGGTTATTTTTATATTCATAGGGCAGCAAGCCGGCTGCTTCTGTTAAACTAAAGAAAAGTTGAAATGATCATGGGGGTATTTTAATGAGTCAACGCTATCGAATTACAAGAGAATTTCAGGAAAAGGACAATTTGGCGAAAACAATATCTTTGGAAGAGTGCAAACTGTATTTTACGTCCAAACCTGATTTTTCCTATACATCCGTGTTTACGGTAACAGGCTCTACTAGCATGTCTATTGAGGGAGATTTTTTCATGTGGAGCTATGGCGATATAAAGATCCCATTCCGGCATTATCAGGGAGATATTTACGTATCCGGCACCAATGAAGCCGTCATCCCCAAGATGATTGAGGTTGCGAGCGAATTGGGGGCGGATGTGCTGGAAGGGTAATTATTGGGGCGTTTCAGCTAGTCTTGAAGGCTGATGAAGGTGGAGTTTGGGGAGATCCATTCGAGAGCCTAACCATAGATAGGGGATCAGTCGTCGTTAGTGATAACGGATGATCAAGGCAATTTAAAAATAACAAAAGGAAATAGAGGAAGAAAAGAACTAGTGAGATTAATGGATTTTAATTTAAATGATATGTAATTTGGTGCTTGAAGGATAATAAGAGTTGAATAACAATAACGAGGCTGCCGAAGGATGATCCTATGGCAGCCTTTGCTCACCAAAGAGATAGCGTGACGTCGACATTTTATTTTTTTGGCAGCATCATGAGAGATTGGGCGTGACGTTGGATCTCGGAAGCCTTTAATGGACCACCATGCCCCATGTAGAATTTTTCGATTCCCGAATCAAGCAGGCGGGTCAATTCACGGGCTACTGAGTGCGGGTCATCTTCGAATGGTGGACGTATGGCATGTTTGGTTCTTACGATACCACCTAACAAAATTCCTGAGGCGACAAGGTCACCGACCAAAGCTTCATTAGAAGCAAGTTCTATGGAGACAGAGCCAGCTGTGTGTCCAGGTGTGTGCTTAACCATCCCTGGAATTCCATATTGGTCCAAGTCGATAACATCATGTTTTGTAAGCAAAATATCCGGTTCAAAGCCGCTATACGGCTCGAGCATTAGTGGTGTCTTGATAAATATACGGCCAAACCAACCGGTTGGGCAAAAAGTCATTGGCGTCTCCCGGTTAAAATGTTTAGCATCCCCCTCGTGAGCCAATATCGGTGCTCCTGATAGCTCACGAATAATTGCTGCACTTCCGGCGTGATCTACATGCGCATGGGTCACGACGATGAGCTTGATGTCTTTGAATGTAAGTCTTTCCTTAGCTAAGGCCTTTTTAATTTTATTCTCAGACCCGGGTAGTCCCGCATCGACAAGAATGCATCCGTCAGGGCCCACAAGTAAGTGGGAGTTTACCATGTGCATGGGGAGGATTGGAATGCGGACGATTTTTACAGTGTTCATAATTTCATTGTCCTCTCTGGTGGCTTAGGCGAGAAAATATCGAACCGAACCGTCCGGTTCGTTTTTATGGTACTCTAATACTTAGTTAAATGCAAGAGAAATGTTACAATGTATTTCAAATGCTATTTAGGATGTATGGGGGACTGAAAAATGCGTAAAGATGAAAAAACACGACAACACATCATTATAAAATCCGCTGAATTATTTAATCAAAAAGGATATGCCGGGTCATCGATACAAGACATTATAGAGGCTACAGGATTAACAAAAGGAGGGATTTATCGAAGATTCTCTAACAAAGATGAAATCGCGGTGGAAGCGTTTGAATATGCGGGGCAGGTGTTGATGGAACAATTATCGTCAGCCATTAATAATGCAGATACAGCGATAGACAAAATAATGGCTGTATGTAATGTGCATATTGATCCAGTGAACAATCCCCCAATAATAGGCGGGTGTCCTTTGCTGAATACGGCAGTTGAAAGCGATGATACCTTTCCGATACTGCGTGATAAAGCCTTAGCCGCGTATGAGGAGATGAAAAGCCTCGTCGAAGGTATTTTAAAACATGGGATAGCAGTTGAAGAATTCCGATCAGATATAGATGTTGATTCAATATCATCATTTATCGTTTCTTCACTCGAAGGCAGTGTGATGGCAAGCAGATTGAGCAGAGACAGTAAACATGTAGGGTTTGTTATGCAACAACTTCGGGTTCTACTGAACACATATATAAAGATTTAATTTAAGCAACGGAGAGGATTGTTTAATAAATTTATAACCTTTAATTATTAAAAGTAGTATCGTAAAATTACCGTAACTGTAATAAATGGAGGAAACAATCGTGGTTACAATTGAGGATTTTATGAAATTAGATATCCGTGTCGGTACTGTAATTAAAGCAGAGCCTTTTCCGGAAGCACGAAAACCTGCAATAAAATTAGAAATCGATTTTGGTGAGTTTGGTATTAAACGTTCCTCTGCTCAGATTACACAAAGATATGAATCCGAACAACTTATTGGACGTCAAGTTATCGCCGTAATGAATTTTCCTGTTAGACGCATCGCAGGTTTTAAATCTGAGGTGTTGGTAATCGGCGGTGTTCCAGCAGAAGGTGATGTGGTTCTCTTACAACCAGATGAACCTGTTAAAAACGGTACACCAGTTGCATGAGCATCAGTGGATACAACAAGCTAGTTAAATAATTAGAAGGGGGCAACTATGACCAAAACCGAGGTCTCAACCGTCGCTGGTTCCGAGCCACATATACCATTTCTCGAATCCGGTTCTTATCCCGTACGGCACGGTAATATTGTTCGTCCGCTTGTGGATAGTGCCCCCACCTTTCGACGTATTTGTGAGGCTATCGAAACAGCACAGATCAGTGTCTGGATCACGTTTACTTTTGTGGACCCGTATTTCCAGATGCCGGACGATCGTGGTACCCTGTTTGATGTGCTGGACCGTGCGGTTGCTCGTGGACTGGATGTACGGATCATTTTCTGGCGCCCAAATTCGGAGAGTAGTGGTTACGGCCAAGCCTTCCCAGGATCTTACGCTGATCGTGAAATGCTCGCTGCACGTGGTTCGCTTTTCCGTGCCCGCTGGGACCGTGCACATGGTTACTTTTGCCAACACCAAAAGTGTTGGCTGATAGATGCAGGACATTCGTCCGAGACGACATTTATCGGTGGAATTAATCCGACGTTCAAGGCCTTCGAACCAGGGCACATGGGCGAGGGACAACGCCACGACGTCTTTGTCGAAGTGATCGGACCGTCGGCGACTGACGTGCACCACAATTTCGTACAAAGATGGAACGAGGCCAGCGAGAGAATGGAGGAAGATGGAGTGTGGGGCCACAATGGCGATGACGAGTTGACTTTCCCTACACGCGTATCCGTTCCTCGAGGAGACAGCCAGGTGCAGATTCAAAGGAACGTGTATGAGAGCCGGTACAGTAATAGTTATCCAACTCCCGGAGGTTCTTCCTTCGATATTGGTGCAGGCGAGCGATCCATTTTCGAGCAGTACAAACGAGCAATAGATGCCGCTCGTTGCACAATCTACATCGAGAATCAGGCTCTCCCGGTTCCGGAGATCTCTGCCAGATTGGAGGAGGCTCTGAAGCGTGGCGTGGATGTCGTCCTCCTAGTTCCAGCTGAGCCTGAGTCATATGTGCGCGCATTCCGTCAACATCCGGATAGCAAAAGCTTCTTCGATCATTTAGAAGCACTTGGCCGATACGAGAATTTTGCACTTGTCGGAATAGCTGGACTGAATGGACAGAGGGAGCGCAGCAATATTTATGTACATGCTAAAATAATGCTGATTGACGACGCGTGGGCGACAATTGGTTCCTGCAACCTTCACTGGAATTCACTCTTTGGTCATACGGAGATGAACGCTGCGTTTTGGGACCCAAAAGTGGTGCAATCACTGCGCCGTCAACTATTTTCCGAACACCTGGGTCAAGACACCTTACAATTAAACGACCGCGAGGCGCTTCAACTTTACCGGAATATTGCTCATGAAAACCAAATTAGAGGAACGCGAGGCGATTTCGACTGGAAAAGTCTTGCATTCGCCCTAGACCCGACAACTTACGGCAAATAGCAGCATGAGTTATTAGCCAGCATTATTATATTTATTTTACAAAGAGACCCTCCGATAGGATGAATTGTGTTGCTCACCACTTCACAAGTTATCGAGAATGGGTTTCTTTTTGTTCGCTCATTTTATGAAAAGAGGCTACTTCCAAGTTCACTTCCTACATTTACCAATGATTTTTGTGAACAATCCGTCTTGTTCTAGAGTCAAATAAAATAAACACCTAAAATAAGTGTACATATAGAAATGAAGGAGAATTTGATGAAAAAAAGTTTGAGATCGCTATTTCATTGGCATTCGTTTATGGATCAACTTGAGACTTATACGGCAGCTACATTGTTGAAGTTGAAAAAATGTTTGAACCCAGTAACGAACAAAATCGGTTTTGGTATTTATTTTTACAAGGATATCACCATAAATTTAAACCGTTTGAACAAAGATATGCTGGCAATCGTCGCCGATTTTGTTACACTTTCGCATTTCGACAAGCGTACATTTCCTAGCTTTGTATCGGTTGCCGATGGGATACACGCGACGATGTTTACGAAAGTGCCTAACCATATTATTAAACGGATTACCACTTTGGTCACTGCGTTACCAGGTTATAAAGCGCTGCAAACCGCATCCCGATCGTATGGGTATAAATGTGAGCTTCACTACAATCAGGGAAGAGTATTTTTTGGCTCGTTACAAATTCATTTTAAGAAAATACAAAACGAGCTCTCCTCTCCTAGTTACAGAGCTCTCTCAATGATAGGCAGGACTGATTAAGAAACAACATCATGGTTTTAACCGCAACCTCGACATGAAATTGATTTCGTGCAGGGTTTAGCGGTTTTTTGTTATTCAGCGTCCGGACTTGAATTGACTAGGAGTAAGGCCTACGAATTTTTTAAACTGGCGCATAAAGTGAGTATCATTTTCATACCCGCACATTTTGGAAATGGCGGCGACGGATAACGAACTGTTAACCAAAAGATACTTGGCGTATTCCAGCCTGCTGTTGATGATGTCTATTACCACAGAACACCCGAATAGCTCCTTATAGATATGCTGGAAATAAGATTTGCTTAAATTCATGCACGAAGCAAGATTTTCTACGGACCTATTTGTTTGAGGGGAACTGTAGAGCTCGTTGCGCAACTCGGTAAATTGGCTGAAATATCGGCTCGTTTTGTCGGGCAAGGTGGGTCTGTCAAGCAGATTGCGAAGCTTCATAAAAAGAGTTCTTATATCCGAGTCAATGATTTTATCGCGCAGCGGCCCGCCTAAGCGGTTGATGCTATGCAATTCCATAATGCATCTTGTAATTAAAAGCGGATCTGCGGATTTGACGGGCGTGTCAAGGGGGAAATCCAATTGCGTAAGAAAATCCTGAATGTCGTTGCCGTCACAATGAAACCAGTCGTTGACAAATGGTTTATCCAATTCCCTGTAAAGTTGGGGGGTTGTAGGGCGAAACAAGATATAAGAATTTTTTTCGGCTACGAATTGCTTGCCGTCGAGAATAACTTCTGAATTGCTTTTCAAAAAAACAAAGGCATAATTCCCTGCTCCTACCGGACGGTCAATAGTGATCCCATCCCAATGGATAAAATTATATCCGCAACTAATTAAATGAATCATCCTGCATCTCCTTAAAAAGCACGATAGGTCAGTTTTTGGCTACTATAATTTATTGTATCTGAATTAACATGTACGTACAATTTAATTAAACAGTATGGACAAAGTGGAGAAGAGTAGAGAGCATAATAGGCATGTTTACATGATCTTTGGGTTGATTGCCGCATACTGAAAATAGTGAATCAAAGGAGCAAGATACATGGCAAAACTTACTATTAATGCAGACGTACGCTTAAGCACAATCGACCGCAATATTTACGGACACTTTTCCGAACATTTGGGACGCTGTATTTATGAAGGCATCTATGTAGGAAAGGATTCGCCGATTGCAAACACGGAGGGGATGCGAAATGACGTTCTAGAAGCGTTGAAGCAGCTTGAAATCCCCGTGCTCCGTTGGCCGGGTGGATGCTTTGCCGATGAATATCACTGGAAAGATGGCGTTGGTCCGAAAGAAAAACGGAAAAGGATGATTAATACGCATTGGGGTGGTGTCGTCGAGAACAATCATTTCGGCACTCACGAGTTTTTGCGTTTATGCGAGCTCATCGGTACTGAGCCCTATATTAGCGGTAATGTCGGAAGTGGAACGGTTGCTGAGATGTCCGAATGGGTTGAATACATGACGTTCGACGGAGAGTCGCCTATGGCCAACTGGCGGAGGGAGAACGGACGCGAGCAGCCGTGGAAGATAACCTATTTCGGGGTGGGCAATGAGAACTGGGGCTGCGGCGGCAACATGCGCCCTGAGTATTATGCGGATCTGTATCGGCAATATGCCTGTTATGTCCGGAATTACGGCGATAACCGAATTTTCAAAATCGCTTGCGGACCCAATGTCGACGACTATAACTGGACTGAGGTGCTAATGAGTCAGGCAGCACGTTTCATGGACGGTTTGAGTCTGCATTATTATACGGTCCCTACCGGTATTTGGAGTGACAAAGGCTCGGCCACCGAATTTGACGAAAAATTGTGGTTTGAAACACTGAAGAAGACACAGTTCATGGAAGAGCTCATCGAGCGCCATGATACGATTATGACGCGTTACGATCCGGACAAAAGAGTTGCGCTCATCGTGGACGAATGGGGGACCTGGTACAACGTCGAGCCCGGCACCAACCCCGGCTTCTTGTATCAACAAAATACGATGCGCGATGCGCTTGTTGCCGGAATTAATCTGAACATTTTCCACAACCATTCCGACCGTGTACGCATGGCAAATATCGCTCAGGTTGTTAATGTACTGCAATCGGTCATTTTAACGGAAGGCGCCAGTATGATTCTGACCCCAACCTATCATGTATTCGATATGTATAAGGTTCATCAGGGAGCCAGCCTCGTTGCCGCAGATGTGGAAAGCCCGTCTTACGGAATGGATGGACAGAGTATAGATCAGCTTAGTGTGTCTGCATCCGTGGATGCGAATAATCGCCTGCATATTTCTTTATGCAATCTGCATCACGCTGAAGCTTTGGAAGTGGCATGTACAATCCGCGGTGGGAAGATCGGCGATGTTGCGGGGCAGGTACTAACCTCCGAAACGATTCAATCGCATAATACTTTTGGGGAACCGGAAAATGTGAAGACGTCCGTATTTAACAATTTCCGTATCGAAAATGATCAACTTATCATTAAGCTGCCTGCTAAGTCGGTAGTGACGCTTGGTGTCAACGTATGACGGATTGCAAGGGTTGCTCGGCAACGGTGCATGTTTCCTCAGAAGAAATTGCACAATTATTCGGGGAAACGCTTCGCATTCGCAATGTCAAACTCACGACTGAAGAGGAGTATGACCGGCGCATGTCGGTCTGCCAAAGCTGCGAGGCCTATCAATTCGGCACAACTTGCCGTTGGTGCGGCTGTCTGATGGCTGTAAAAGCTAAGCTGGCCGCAGCCCGTTGTCCGGCACCGCAAGGGAACAAATGGTAAATAAAACCCCAGCAATTCAAGTCTCAGCCATGGAGGAGAAAAGCATGAAAGCACCATTATTTCGTGATCCGATTTATGATGGAGCTGCTGACCCCACTGTTATCTGGAACAGACAAGCCCAAGAGTGGTGGATGATTTACACCAACCGGAGAGCTACGGCCGAAGAATTGGGTGTCGCATGGGTGCATGGAACCGATCTAGGTGTCGCATCTTCCCGTGATGGTGGGAAGAATTGGGTTTACCGTGGTATTCTTTCCGGTTTAAATTTCGAGTGGGGCCGAAATACATTTTGGGCGCCGGAGATTATATGGCACGACGGTCTCTATCACATGTATGTCAGCTACATTCAAGGCGTACCGAACGAATGGGCCGGCCATAAGCGCAGCATGCTTCACTATACTAGTCCCGATTTGCTCGCATGGACCTATCAATCTGTAATCCAGCTCAGCTCGGACTATGTCATTGACGCCTGCATATACCCGATGCCGGATGGCCGATTCCGGATGTGGTACAAAGATGAGGCTAACGGATCGTTAACCTATGCTGCTGACAGCGCGAATTTGTATGATTGGCATGTAGTCGGCTCAGTCCTCACGGAACGCCCGCATGAAGGACCAAACGTATTCTTTCTAAAGGGCTACTATTGGATGATAGTTGACGAATGGCGTGGACAGGGCGTTTTCCGTTCTGACGATTTGGAGAAATGGGAACGGAACGGCCTCATTCTCGACCAACCCGGCAGTCGGGAAGACGACGGAACGATTGGCCTTCACGCTGATGTCGTGGTGCAAGGTGACACCGCATATATTTTTTATTTCACCCATCCGGATCGGAAAAGCGACAAACCTGTTTCCCAAGGCTCCTCCTATGCAACCCGTCGATCCTCGATTCAATCTGCACGGCTAGATGTGATCGATGGCATCCTGGTATGTGATCGTGACGAACCCTTCGAGCTGTCGCTCCGTCAGGAACCGCAGCTTTGGGAAAAGTCGATATAACAGGAAAATGAAAGTTTAGAAGCAAAAGAGGGCTGCCGATGGCAGCCTTCTTTTGCTAAACCGTAACTAACTGAGAAGTAACGAATACTCGTTTTATTAACAGTTGCAAAATAAAGAAACACCGCCTATGATAAAAAACAAACATCATTAATATAAACAATATTCAACTAATAAATACATTAATCATGATGAGTGGTGATTAAGGTGATTCAAAGATTACATGGAATGAGTTTCAATAACGGGATTACATTTTTGATTCGCTCACTGCTGCAAAGAACCATTATTCGTACGATCTTATTATCGTATCTGGGCATCAATGTGTTATTGCTCGCTACTCTTGGGTTGCTGTCCGTCCGTGATTCTACGGCTGCGCTGACTCAGGAAATGACGCAATCCAGTTTTAAAATAATGGAGCAGGCTGCTCGGGGGTTAAGCTTTAATTTTGAGGAAGCGACCCGTCCGCTAGTCCTCATGGCAGGTCACTATTCAGTCATATCGTTAATGGCATATGGCGACAAGATTTCGGTCGAAGAACGAATTCAGCATGAGCGGAACATAGCCGATCTGGCATTTGGTGTAACTTCGTTTCAATCGTTGATTAGCGATATTTTAATCCTAGGGAAAAATGGTTATATCAACAATCTGGATGGACGCAAAACGCTCCGTTGGGATTATCCTTTCACCAACCAACCATGGTTTCAAGAAGCTGTTTCGGCAAATCCGAATAAGGGCTTAGTAACACTAGGTCTCCATAAACAAAATTACTATGTAACATCGAGTATTTCCAAATATAATCAGCCTACCTTATCGATTGCGATTCCGGTGACAGACAGCATGAGAACGACCGTCGGCGCGGTTATCGCCAATTTGGATTTAAAGAAAATCAACTCGATGTTCGAACTTAGCTCTTATCAAAAAAATGAAAATATTTTTATGGTGGATGAAAATAGAACGATAATGGTTCATAAAAGTAAGGAGTCTATCGGCCAAATCTTATTTTTCCCAGGCATTGCTAACATTTACAAAGAAGATTCCGGAAGTTTCATTTCTACAATTGAGGGAAGGGAGCAGCTTGTCATTTATCACACAACCGCGGTTAAAGGGCTGCACATGATCTCGACGATTCCCATGTCGGAGATTAGTAAGCAATCCTCACAACTCAGATCGAATCTAATCGGATTTCTTTATCTTTTCCTCATATTGAATGCGCTTACGTCAGTCTTGATGACCATTCACATTGCTCGCCCCTTTAGGCGGCTGCTGTCCACGGTTGACAGTACGGGAGAAGACAGTCTCTTCGTCGTTCCCAAAAATTATAAATATCAGGAGCTGAACGTAATTGGCAACAAATTTAAGGAATTGGTAAACAGGATCGAACTTCTGGTTAAGCAAAATTATGTTGCGCAAATCGCAATGAAGGAAGTAGAGCTTAAAACACTGCAGTCGCAAATCCATCCGCATTTTCTGTTTAATACGCTTCAGCTTCTACAAACAGAAATCGTCTGCGGCCATACAGAGGACTCCAACCATTTGGTGCTTTCGCTTAGTAATTTACTGAGGTATTCCATGCGGAGATCAGATGAAACCGTTGAATTGAAACAAGAGCTGCAAAACGTCAATGATTATTTGTTTATCATCAACCTCAAATATGACAATCGAATCCTCATTCAGACCCATATTCCGAATCCTGCTGTACTGAAATGTCAAACGGTGAAGCTAATTCTACAACCGATTGTTGAGAACGCTATTTTACATGGCTTTAAGGAGAGTCCGCAAGGTGCGAAGTTATCGATCCGCATCGTACCTGTGAAAAAGGGCGTTTTGATCGAAATTAAGGATAATGGGGTTGGTATGACGAAAGACCACTTGAGGGCGCTTGCTTCCAAGCTAGAGGATACGGAGTCTTCAGAAGGAAGTATCGGTTTATACAATGTTAACCAGCGATTGAGGCTGAAATTCGGTCCTGATTATGGGCTCCGGATTCGAAGCGTTCAGCATTCGTTTACAAGCGTATACGTTGTACTTCCTGATCGATAAGAAAATAAAACCTTTGAACGCGAGGTGTTCCACATGAAATTGATGATAGCTGATGATCAAATGTCACTTCATACTTTTTTGGATAAAATGATGGACTGGGCGTCTCTTGGTATTACAGATATTCTGCATGTCTACAACGGGGAAGAGGCAGCCATGCAGGCGGTTACTTATAAGCCCGACATTCTTCTCATTGATATCCGGATGCCTATTCTTGATGGACTTGGTGCACTGAAACAGCTGCAATCGATGGATAAGCGACCGAAGAGCGTCATTTTGAGTGCCTATGATCAGTTTGAATATGCGAGGGATGCGCTCCGGCTTCATGTTTTTCAATATCTTCTAAAGCCGGTGGATACACGATTATTGGAGAATGTGATTAATGAGCTTGTACAAGAGATTCACGCAGAGAACCATCTGCTTATTACAAACTGCTTGGACAAGGCCGCGCATCGCATTCCTTTATCCAACACGGATCTAAATATCCTGAGGGATAGTTTTCAATTGTTGGGAATTACTCGGTATGCTGTATGGACTTTATCAGGCAATTGGCCTATGCCGGAGTTCCTTTCGGATAAGTGCATGTCAAGTATAGATGTTCAGAACGAATTGTTTTCGTTTAAATCTACAATCAGTAGTGAAAATAGGATTATTTGCTTCGGGATGAAAAAGGCGTACAACTACGAAGATCTCAAGGAACTCCGTGAATCTATGTTGGAAAAATGGAAAGAAGACGTGCCTGATCGAATCCTCAGCATCGGTATGAGTCGTATCGAGACCGAGATCGAGGAGCTTTCTTCTGCAATTAACGTAAGTGCGCAAGCCGCCCAAACTAATATTTTACAATCCGGAGCATCTAAGCTTGAACATATCGTACGTAAAATCAAAGCGTATGTGGAATCCAAAGTAGATGATGATCTTTCTTTGCAAACCGTTGCTGATCAATTTCAAATCGATAAGTATCAGTTAAGCCGTATTTTTAAACAGGAAATTGGCGTCAATTATTGGGCTTTTGTCACCAAAATAAGGATGCAAAAAGCAGCAAATCTCCTAATGGAGACAAGTTGGAAAAATAACAGCATAGCTGAACGAATTGGCTTTGTAGATGAGAGTCATTTCAGCCGGACATTTAAGAAATATTTTGGCGTAACACCGAAGGAATATCGATCATCCCAGATCGCGGGCAAAGATGCATGAGATTAAAAGCCGTGCAACAATTGACAAGAAATCGTGCAACAATATGAATTCAAACAAGGGCCAGAAAGGGGTTACAATCAGATTGTAAGTGCTTTCAAAAACCGTTACGGGGGTATGTAAAGATGAAAAAAGTATCGAAGTTGACCATGGTTGGGCTCGTCAGTTTGTCTGTGATCGCAACAGGATGCAGCAGTGGTACGAGTTCTGATGCAGACGGTAACGGCGGGAATAATGCCAAAGGATCCGAAAAAGGTGTGAAGCTAAGCCTACTTTCCTGGAATAATGAGAAGGAGATGAAGCCAGTCATCGATGGTTTCATGGCGAAAAACCCGAATATCTCCTTTGACTTCCAGACGGCTCCTCCAGTTAAAGATTATATTGCTAAGCTGCAGACGATGTTATTGTCTGACTCTGCAACAGACCTTTTCATTATCGCCGCCGAGAACCGCAATGAAGTCATTGACGGGGGCTATGCACTGGACTTAACGAATCAGCCATTCGTCCAAACGATGCTTGAAGGCAATAAGCCGATGCTCAGCAAGAATGGGAAAGTCTATGCTTTTACACAAACGGGCTGGGTTGGCGGATTATTTTACAATAAAGCACTATTTAAGAAAGCCGGTATTGAGCAGGAGCCTCAGACTTGGAACGAGTTCATAGAAGCTTGCAAGAAGCTAAAGGCAGCAGGCATCATTCCATTTTATGATAATATGCAGGATGTCACGATGATGCATGACGGACTATACGCAAATTTGACACTCTCAGGTGATCCGAATTTTGATGATAAAATATTTAAAGGTGAAAAAACGTTCGAACAAGGCTGGACAGAGCCGCTTAAAGCGTTCAAGACAGGCCTTCTCGATAATAAAATTTTAACAGCAGACATGATAGGCCTGACCGGCGACCAAATTGTTAATGAATTCGCATTGGGGAATGTGGCCATGTTTACTGGCGGTCCATGGAGTATCAATACGATCCAACAAGCGAACCCGAATCTAGCGTACAGCATGATGGCGATTCCGGGGCCAAAACCAGGAGGCAATTACTATGCTGGGGCGCCGGGCGTTGGATTCGCAGTGAACAGCAAAACCAAACGTAAAGATGAAGCACTAAAATTCATCGAATACATGGCTTCGCCAGAAGGACTGAAGAAGTTCGAAGAAGGTACAGGAGCCATTATTACTGCAAAAGGATATGAGAGTAAGGTTCATCCCTCGATTGAGAAGGCATATAAGGAAGGACTGCTTCAAGGGAAATTCTATCTGCCTATGGTTTCATGGTCCCGCAATCAAGAGGCATTACGGAATCAGCTGACCATCTCCACACAGGATATGGTTGTCGGTAAAATTACGCCAGAGGATGCGGCCAAATCTCTCGACAAGAAAATGAAAGAAATGGACAAGAAATAAATGGTCAAATTCATGCGGCAGTTTCAATATCAGGTTTTTCTAATTCCGATCTTGTTCTTCTATACCTTGTTTACGATATATCCGCTCATCAAGTCTTTTTTACTCAGCTTAACGAATTTTAATGGCTACACCAAAGTCTACAACTTTGTTGGATTCAAAAACTATACGAAGATTTTCTTTGACGACGCAATCGTTTCAGGCCTTTCATACACACTTTTCTATGCCATAGCAACGACAGTTATTATAACACTCTTAGCTATACCGTTAGCTCTAATCCTAGATCAGAACTTTCTTTCGAAAAATTTGTATAGAGCTATCTTTTTCTTTCCATCTATTCCTAGCGGGCTGCTTCTAGCCTATATTTGGGGGTTTATTCTAGCTCCCATCTCTTCAGGGGTGCTTAACAAAGTACTGAAAACCTTGTTCCATCTCGGTCCGCATCCATGGCTGTCTGACCCTTTGCTCGCCAAACTTTCGACGATTGTCGTATCCGTTTGGGCGGGAACAGGGTGGCATGCTGTGCTGTACTTAGCCTTTCTACAGTCGATTCCCAAAGACTACTTCGAAGCCGCGTCGATCGATGGTGCCAGCAGGTGGCAGCAAATTCGCCATATCACCCTGCCACTGCTTGCCCCGGCCATGACGGTTAGTGTGATGCTGCTGTTAACCGGAGGACTGAAGGTATTTGAAATTCCGTTTGCTCTAACGAAGGGCGGACCTGGCTTTGAAACGTATACCATCACCCAAGTCATTGTTCTCCGGGGTATTTCTGAAACCAATTACGGGCTTGCATCCGCCATGTCGATTATTTTCTTCCTCATCGTATTGGTTCTGACTTATTTCCAAGTGATGTGGATGCAAAGGCGGGAGGATAAGATCCAATGATGGTTACGAACAAACGCAACTGGCTGCTTGATATTTTAATGCTACCCGTAGGGATTATGACCTTTTTTCCATTCTACCTAATCATCGTCAACACCTTGAAAAGCACTCAGGAAACAGCAAGAAGCCCTATGAGCCTGCCTCAAAGTTTGGATTTTTCTAATTATGTAAAAGTATTTAAAGAGACGGCGCTTCTGCGCAGTTTCGAAAACAGTCTGATTTTAACCGTTGTGTCGGTCCTATTCATGGTGCTGATCGGCGCTATGGCGGCGTATCCCATTGTTTTCAATCCGAACAGGCTGAATAAATGGATCACAACCTATTTACTAGCCGGATTTCTCATTCCATTCCAAACGACGTTGATTCCACTGTTTGAATTGATGACTAACTTTCATCTGACGGATAAATTGTCGGGGTTGATATTACTCTATATGGGCGGCTCGGTTTTCGTGTTTTTTCTGATGACAGGCTATATGAAGACGATTCCCCGCGAGTTGACAGAAGCTGCAATCATTGATGGGTGCAGCATTTGGGGGATTTTCTGGAGAATCATCCTTCCGCTGCTCAAGCCGATTACGGTAACAAGTATCATCTATCAAACAATGTGGGTCTGGAATGATTTTTTGGCTCCAATGCTGTTTCTTAACTCCCAGAGTAAAGCTACACTTGTTCTGCAGATTTATAAAGCCAAGGGTGAATTCTCTGTGAATTGGCCGATGTTCATGACACTAACGGTGATCGCCCTCATTCCGATCTTTATCTTCTTTATCTTGATGCAAAAGCAAATCGTGAAAGGCATTGTCGGTGGAGCTATCAAAGGTTAGAAAACGGGGAATTATAGCTCAAAAGCATTACGAATATGACAATTGTCACCTCGATCCGATGACTTGATTCACTTTTGAAACACTCTCTTAAAGGTGATAATAAGACTATAAAATCCTTTAAGGGAGTGTTCATTACTATGAATTCAACTGTATCGTTGATGATTTCGGCTTTGATATTCTTTTTCATCCTGCGTGGACAATTAAGTGGCATGCATAAGCCGCTAAAAAAATCGGGAGTAACGTTGCTGCTGCCTATCCTATACATTTCTACATCGCTTATGCAATTGTTCGATCCATCGCTGCACATCCGCGAAGAGCAAGTAATCATTGCTTTGTTGATCGGTATGATTGTTTCGATTCCGCTTATCGTGACGACCAACTTTGAAGTTCGAGACGGTGGCAACACGTTTATTAAGCGTAACAAAACGGTGTTTGTGCTGCTGATCGTGATCTTTGCACTGCGTTTCCTCGCGATTGCAACTATAAAATCAATCGATCCAAGCACACTTAGCTTTATGTGCAACCTGATGACCTTTGGCTACATCGCGACATGGCGGATCATTAGTTTTATTAAATTCAAAGGTGTCAGCTCTTCCAAGCAAGCTGTACTGAATACTTAACACGTTCATTTCATTTTATCAAAACCTATTCGGCTCCATTTGCCAAAGTTGATATTGAAAACAGATCAACTCATAGAGCCCATTACATAGGGCTGCAAAGAGGAGTGTTGGATAGTACTTCTCCCAATTTCGGTCCGCAAACCGAAGAGCTGCTAGTAACCATAAAACCGAGTATAAAATCGCAACCAAGGGATTTCGAACTCCTTTATTTATGTTAAGTCCTTATTATTCTAATTAATCCAGCCGTCATACAAATTTTATATGTATTGGTATCATTAAAGGAGGCCCGCTCTCATAAGAGAACGGGCCTCCTTTTGAAATTAGGGATTACTTAATCACATTAACGTTTGCCTTTGGATTCGAAAGATCACTTGAATCATCAGAGACTAAAGGAGCTGGATCCAATTTGGCTTCTTCGCGAAGTAGGTAACCGAAAAATAAGATGTAGTAAGACACGATGATGAAGAAGACTCCTGCGGTCAGGGGATCTTTGGTAAATTGAGCTGGATCTACTGGATTCATGTTTGCTGAGTTGGTTGAAAGATTGATAAAGGCCAAGCGATAGACGATCCGGCCAAGAAATAGCACCAGAACCGTAATTTCGACCCATAAGTGAGTGCGATAGTACCATCCGTCTGTACGATGTTCGAAAAGGGTGTGGCGAATCGCGGTGAGTCCGAGTGCAATACCTGCCGCTAGACCGATGATGTAACCAATGAAATGGATGGGGTGGACAAAGCCTAGCAGGAAGATGACGGCTCCGAGGATACTAAAAAGAGTGAGTCGGAATTTAAGTCTGCCTCGGGATAACTTTTGAAAACCAATGGTTCGCTTCGTTCTTCGATAAATAAAAAAGCCGATGAGTAGGAAAGGAATGGCATAGTGCATCCAGGTTTGCATTAGATTTCCTCCAGAGAAACGTAGTTTTTCCTTATTGTAACAAATTTAGGCAGTTTGTCAGAGAAAAAAATATTTCGTTTACAAAAAACTGTCATACACTTAATGATAGGACGATAAACTTACTATTACACACAAAAAGCGCCGCAAGGAGTTGACAGTCAATGGCTCTAATCACCCATGTTAATGTATGTAATACAGAGAATGAAATTTACTGCTGTCTTCGTAATAAAATTGTGAAGCTTGACCAACAACAGAAAGAGCAATTTTGCAAAGGATGTAAAATGTTTGCCGGTGATGCCGATGAACATGGAATTGGTGTATCCTGTGTATGGGAAGATGTGCGCGTCGTTAGTAATCCGCATATCGCAGTGGACCCGCTTGAGGAGTTTATTCATAATCAAATCCGCCAAGTGCCGCCCGAGGGCCCGGCCTTATTTCTATATACAACAGAATGGTAAAACACATCCTCTTTGATTTTGATGGGACACTGGTCGATTCTAGAGCATTGCTTGTTAAGCTTTATAATGAAATGGCCGTGCAGTATCAATTTCGCAGGATTCGAGATCAAGACCTTGCGCTTTTGAGATCACTTTCGATCTCTGAGCGGGTGGATCGCTTAGGTGTTCCGGTACTTCAAATTCCAAAGCTAGTAACGGCCGGAAGACAGCTCTATCAGGAAAATATTCGTACGCTTCACATTGTACCTGGGATGAAGGAGGTTCTTGCCAGAGTGTCCTCACAAGGGATGAGAAGCTCCATACTCTCTTCCAATTCCGAGGTGAATATTCGTCAGATACTTAAAAATAACAAGCTGGATGGCGCGTTCAAGGAAATCATTTCGGCTAAGCATATTTTTGGTAAGCATCATTCGATTCGCAAAGTAATGAAACAATGGGGGACTTCCCCCTCGCGGATGATCTATGTTGGAGATGAATTAAGGGATATTGAGGCATGCAGGAAACTAGGCGTTCCCATAGTTGCCGTTACATGGGGCTATGATTCTCAGCATTTATTGCTCAGTGGAAAGCCAGATTACTTAGTAAACTCTCCCGGAGAGCTGCTAAAAACACTTCTGTCCTTAACCTGATAGGACGGTACAAGATGAAGCAAATAGCTATCACAGACAGTGTCTGAGGTAGTTATTTGTGTTTGCTTTTATAAGAGCTATTGGCAGCATTCGCAGTCGAGTGGTGTCATCATGTAAAATAGAAGCTATGAGGTGATATTTGTGGGAGGAGGCGTCTAATGTTATTTTATCTCATCATATTTGTAGTGACAGCCGTGGATCAAATTTCGAAGGTGTGGATTCGGTCTATCCTAAAAGTAGGTGAATCTATGCCGTTTTATAAAGACATCATTTCGTTTTCGCATTATCAAAATAGTGGAGCAGCAGGCAGTTCGCTGCAGGGCTCAGCGCGTTATTTAGGAATTCTTGCTGTTGTGATTATCGTAGTTATTTTGTACTACCGAAAAAAAGGAAGCATTCAAGGATTCTTCAAAGAGTGTGGTGCCGCACTATTCGTAGGTGGGGCTATTGGTAATGGAATCGAACGATTATTATTTGGCAAAGTGACCGACTTCATTGTTTTTCGATCTGGCAATGGTGTGATGAATTTGGCTGACTTAGCTATTAATTTGGGTGTAGTGTTTTTTGTACTGGATATGTTTCTCTCTTACAGGCATAAGCTGTTACCAAAAGAGAAAAAATTTCAATAAACGTAGGTATATTAAACTATATAGGTAGATCAAAAGTACTATTTGTGATATCCTTCAAATAGACGGGTTTTGAGCGAGAAGACGTTAAACTGGAGGATGGTCACATGAGGCCGGATAAACAGATATTGATCGATGAATTTTTTGCAATGATTCGAAAATTGACGCGTACGGGTGCTGATATTATGTTAGTGAGGGATTTTTTCTGGAAAGCTTCCGAAATCCGTTCATTTATCCCTCCAACGGTAGAATTCATGACGGTTCTTAAAACGTACAACGTAGTCTTGTTTCATGAATTCCGAAAATCACTTGTACCCAATACGAGTATGCATATGCTAGCGAATGTCCCCATGGAAGCGGGAGAAGCGCTCATTAGTTTGGGGATTACGAGTTTGGAGCAGCTTCAACTAGCGGTAAAAGGAACAGTAGCTGTGAGTAGTTAAGAAAGTTAAACCAAGCGATGACGCCAGTCTCGCTTGGTTTTTTCATCGAATAGCGCTCTCACGTTCCGCTAAGAACAATTCTGCACCAAAAGGACCTCCCCGTATTGGCGGAAGTCCTTATGGGCAGCAGCAGGGAGCTTTACGGAATTCATTGCACTGCTTCCCATAAACTATCTGCACAACAGACAGTTGGTTGCACGCTACTCGTCTTTCTTCTGCTGCAGCGCAGCCATCAATTTGTCAGCGAGCGAGTTGCCCAGCTGGGTTTGATCGGAAAACTTCTCAATCAACTGACGGTTAGCTTTGGCAGAAGCGCGCCGGCCGCCGCCGGTCGATTCGTTGTCTATTTTCTCGACAACATTGCAAGGACGGCATTGGAAATACTTGCCGGATTTGCCGGTGTGGATTTCCATTTTTTTGTGACACTGCGGGCAGCGGTGGTTGGTCAGTTGTCCGTCAGCTTCGCGTTTATAGGAGCATTCGCGGCTGGAACAAACGAGGTAACGGCCTCGTTTCCCCTTTACTTCTTGAAGAAACTCCCCGCAATCCGGGCATTTGCTGCCCGTTAAATTATGCGGCTTATAGGCCGCAGAGCTTTTCTTGACCTCATCGACCAGCTCAGCTGCTTTTTTGCGAATGCCGCTTAGGAATTGCTCCATGCTTCCTTTGCCTTTGGAAATACGTTCAAGTTCCAGTTCCCAGCGAGCTGTAAGTTCAGGAGAACGCAGCTCCTCCGAAGCGAGCTCTATGAGCTGCGTACCTTTGCCAGTCGGAATGAGTAAGGAGCCTTGACGTTCAATGGTGTCGGAAGACACAAGCTTCTCAAAAATGTCAGCGCGTGTTGCAGGTGTACCGAGGCCCCATTTTTCCATTTGAGAAAGCAAGGAGGCCTCGTTGTATCTAGCAGGCGGTTTCGTCTGGCGGCTTAATTGACGGGCGTTACGGACGGTTACGGCGTCTTTTTCGGCAGCTTGGGGCAGCAGCTGAGCAGAGTCTTCATCAGACTCGGTTTCTTCCCGTTCTGGATCAGTGAAATCAGTGGCTCCGTACACGTCTTTCCAACCTGCTTGTTTAACCACTTTACCCGATGCATACAGCTTCTCTCCAGCTATTTCCACAGTCAGCTTGGTTTCATCATAGCGGCAAGGACCGCAGAACAAGGCCAGGAATCTCCGCAAAATGAGATCATAAAGTCGGCGTTCGTCAGCGCTTAAGGTGGCGAGCGAAATGGCTTCTCCGGTTGGAATAATCGCATGGTGGTCGCTTACCTTGGTATCGTCGACTATGCGTTTCGTAATCGTTAATGGTTTGCGTATAAAAGGAGCCGCTAACGCTGCGTAGGGGCCAATGGCTGCGCCCTTAAGTCTGCCAAGCAGGGTCGGCACCATGTCCGAGGTCAAGTAACGTGAATCCGTACGCGGATAGGTGACCAACTTGTACTGCTCATACAATCTTTGCAGCACATTCGACGTCTGCTTAGCTGAAAAACCAAATTTGCGGTTGGCATCGCGCTGCAATTCGGTTAGGTCATAAGCAAGAGGATGTGGAATCTGCTTCTCGGTTTTTTGCACGTGCAGGATTTTGCCGCTCTGGCCCTGCAGCTTCGCTTTTAGGGCATCTGCGCGCTCGCGGTCAAAAATGCGCGTATCGCCTGTTTTGGGGTCTCGCCACACCGCGCGGAAAGAGCCCAGATCAGCTTCGATCAACCAATAGTCGACGGACCGGAAATCCCGGATTTCCGCCTCGCGGTTAATCATCATGGCCAGCGTGGGCGTCTGTACACGCCCAGCAGACAAGGACGCGCCGAACTTGCTGGTCAGCGCGCGGGTCACATTCAGGCCGATCAGCCAATCGGCCTCGGAACGGCAGACGGCTGCTTGATACAGCCGGTTGTAGTCCGTGCCCGGCTTCAGCTGCGCGAAGCCTTCGCGAATCGCCTGATCCGTCTGCGACGAGATCCAAAGCCGTTTGAACGGCTTCTTCCAGCGGATCAGCTCCATAATCCAGCGCGCGACGAGCTCGCCTTCGCGCCCCGCATCCGTCGCAATGACCAGCTCTGCAAGGTCACCCCGACGGCTGAGCTGTTCGATCGCACGGTACTGCTGCGATGTTTCTTTCATCACCTTAAGCTTCATGCGCTCAGGAATGATAGGGAGATCTTCCAAGTTCCAGGTTTTGTACTTGGGATCGTAATCATCGGGCTCGGCAAGGGTAACGAGATGGCCAAGTGCCCAAGTGACGACATATTTGGCACCTTCATAATGGTGTTTTTGCTTTTGGTTGCATCCAAGGACACGGGCAATTTCTTTGGCGACGCTTGGTTTTTCGGTGAGTACAAGAATTTTCATAGGGAAAATGACCTCATTTCTGCTTATAAATTAGCATAAGCGAAAAAAGCACGCTTTTCAATGCGCTGCAGCTCGAAACTGAAGCTCAAATCTATTCGGATGAGAGCTTTTTTGTGTTGAAAAAAAAGGAGAAAAATGTCTGTTCTTGTCCTAATATAAGGGTATAATGAGGAAATAAGGGATGAAGAGGAGCCAAAATCTTAATGAGACCCATGTTTTCTTATTTTACTAATCAAACGATAAAAATGAGGTTTCAATTATGGATCGTTGTTGTCATTGTGACATTAGCCTTTTCAATAATTGTCCCTTTTTATTATATAGAGAAGAAAGATCATTTAGATGAAGCAGAAGATCAGTTAAAGCAAGTAATCACCTTGCAAAGTCTGTATATTGAAAGATGGAATCAGGAGAAACTGGATGCGATTAAACGCTTCGCCATATCCGACCATGCAAAATTTCATCAAATAGGCGATTTGAAAAGAGAATTTCAAGATTATTCACGAGTGAACTCTGAATTCTTGTCGATTACTTACGTAGAAAAAGATGGGGTTATTCGTTCGGATGCAGATCCAGCTATTTCGTATTATGTTGGAGATAGGCAGTATTTTAAACAAGCGCTTGAGAAGAAAAGTTTTATCTCCGGCGTTATCATATCCAAAGATTCAGGAAAACCCGTCATAACGTTCTCTGCCCCCGTGCTTGGCGACCATAATGATTTCAAAGGTGCTGTGCTGGGAATAGTAACACTGGAAATGCTGAATAGTTTAATGAAGCAGCTAAGTTTTGGTGAAACTGGGGAAGTTTATGTGTTGGATTCGGAAGGGAATATTGTCACAGCCTCAAATGATACAAGCAAAAGCGAAGAGTTCGTCAATGTCCAGATGAAAACTGAAATTATGCAAAGAGCCAAGACAGGGAGTACTTCGAATGATTCCTACATCGGATTTCACGGTGAAAGGGTATATGGTCAGTATAAATGGTCTACGGGAAAAAGCTGGGTTGTCGTTGGTGAGATTACGCAGAGAGAAGTATTTCAAAAATTAAATCAATTAAGTATAGCGATTATTATCATTTCTCTTATTGCACTTATTTTCAGTATCGGTGCTGCTGTTACGATTGCATCTAGAATTGAGAGACCGATTCGATACTTGCTTCGCGGAACCAAAATCATTCAGAACGGGAACTACGACTACCAGATTGATGCGGATAAAATTCGAATGGCTCCGATTGAATTGCGTATGTTGGTCAATACATTCAACCTAATGTCTGATAAGCTCAAGGCGAATATTTCTCTACTGGAGCATTCTGCATTGGTGGATCAACTGACTGAGATTCCTAATCGCCGTTATATGATGCAAGAAGGAAATAAACAGCTTCAAGCTTGTATTGCTGCTGGGCACATGTGCTCGGTTATGATGTTCGATATTGACCATTTTAAGAAAATCAATGATACCTATGGGCATTTGGTGGGTGATCGCGTTCTTCATCACGTTGCTTCTATACTACAGCGGCTTTCGGGAACAGATACGATTGTTGCACGCTATGGAGGCGAAGAGTTTATACTGCTTGCGATGCGTAAAAATGCACAAGAAAGTGTATCCTTAGCAGAGGATCTGAGACGACATATCATGGAAGAACCATACTCGGATGAGCAGGTTACCGTACAACTGACAGCGAGTATAGGCATAGCTGAATATTCTCCTACACTGGAGTTCGGTACGATGGTGCTTGAAGATATGGTTTCTAGAGCAGACCATGCCCTCTATCGCGCGAAATCCGGTGGACGAAACAGAGTAGAACTAGATCGATGATGGGTATTGATCTAGTTTTTTTGTGTAGAATTTGATGGTCAGAAATTGGAGGGTTTGGTGTATAATAGTCAGAGAGTATTTGAATTACCAACATTTAGGGGGTTTACCATGCAAAACGCATCATTAAGACCAATGGGAATTGGAAGAATATTAGATCGCAGTTTCCAGTTGTACCGTAAGCATTTTGTGACATTGACAATTATCATGCTGATCTTGTATGGTCCATTTTACTTGCTGCAGCATTTGCTTACCTATCAAGAGACGGCAAGTACGTCATCATCCATTCTTGAACAGATCCGCAGTGGAGCATCTATGCAAGATTTATTAG
Organism: Paenibacillus sp. JT22N1; assembly: GCF_059692155.1. Classification (NCBI taxonomy): domain Bacteria; kingdom Bacillati; phylum Bacillota; class Bacilli; order Caryophanales; family Paenibacillaceae; genus Paenibacillus; species Paenibacillus sp. JT22N1. The sequence goes on along the minus strand of NZ_JCAUAW010000024.1, from coordinate 49,901 downwards.
GATCTGGTTCTTTCATGCGAAATAACCCGACGCCGCAAGACATAGGGAAGACACTCATCTTCGTGTTGGTATTATTACCAATCATGATTCTTGGCCTTATGCCAGCTTCGGTGGCTTCTGTCTTACATCTGGTTAAAGCAAGCCTCTTCGGCGAAGAAACACCGGGAGTCGGGGAGCTATTGCGCAAATCGTTCCGTCGATTTTGGCCGTTAGCAGGAAGCACGTTCTTGGATGCTCTTATCATGTTCGGCATATACATAGGTCTCGCTATTATTATTGTCATTTTTGCTGCCGTCTTTGCTATAGGTGGAAACTTATCCAGTTCGGTAGGAGGATTTGGTGGAGGTGCGGTGGCACTAACCATTATCTTCTTCATCATCCTTGGTCTTGGAGCCATCTTCACATTTTTCTATTTTTTCATTCGCTGGTGCTATTATTTGCCATTTGTTGCAATGGGTGAAGAGTCTGTTGGACTAGGCCGCAGTTGGAAGTTGACCCGTAAGAGCTTCTGGCGTTTATTTTTGATGTACTTCGTACTTACGCTCATTTTGTATCTTTTCCTACTCGTCATTCAGTTGATTATTGCTGCAGTCTTGGGTTTAGGACTAGGCGCTCAGTTATTACAAAGTTTAATTTCAATCTTAGTCATGTCTCTATGGTTTCTGCCTTATGCGGTTAGCTTCTTCGATCTCAAGGTTCGTAATGAGGGTCTTGGACTTGAATCGTTGATTGAAAGAACCATACAAACTTCTCCAACGGAACCAGAGGAAGAACTGGAGCCGTTTGATACTTTTGAAGATCTTCGTCCGATAGACTTGGATAAAAAGAATGATTAATGCAGCTTTAGCGACTTCTTTGCAAGAGGATAAAGAGCAATTAAAACAAATCTTAAATCAAAGCGAATATACGGCTTATGAGGTCAAAGAGAGCGACTCGTTCTGGGCATGGTTGAAGCCGCTTTTTCGCAAAATACGGAGCTTGCTGCCAGATTTTCAAGTTTCTGATTCGGTAACGGACTGGCTGACCATTGGTGTTGTCGTTACACTACTTGGTCTTGCTGCATTCGCGATTTATTGGTTCTTGAAACAAATGATTTGGCAAAAGAGGATCCGCTCTGACGCTTACTTGCCTGTAGGAGAAATAAGCCGTTCTTATCGCTTCTATTGGCAGCAAGCAGCGGAGCTGAGGGGAACTGGGTACTTACGAGAGGGTGTACGCGCTGTTTTTCTGTCGCTTCTGTTCTTTATGGAAGCTAAACGTATGATCCGTGTGGAGAAATGGAAGACGAACTGGGAGTATGCGGAGGAGCTAGGAAGTTCAGCTTCTTCCCTAGTCCCTTTGTTCCATGATAGCTCGCTTTTATTTGAGCGTATATGGTATGGCAAAGAAGTTGTAACAGAGGAGCAGTTCACTTCCATGTATGAACAGGTTGCCCGTGTTATCGGCAGGGAGGAGGGCTTTGCACATGAAAGGGCTGAATAAGCTGCATGTGGGACTAGCACTCAGCATCTTGCTTTTTCTCGCATTAGGCTACTGGCTAGTGAAGCCAAAGCTCCCAGACCAACCTCCCTATTTGTCTTTCTCAGCGGATATAGACGGTACGAAAGCTTGGAAAGAGTTGCTGAGTACGAAGCAGAAGGCTGTAAAGGAATGGCGTCTCGACTGGAAAAACCTACCTAATGGTGAAGCAATGATGTTGGTTGCCTTACAGCCGTCTGGCGTGACCAAGGCGGATCGCAAGGAGCTTCTGGACTGGGTTAGGAAGGGTAACGATGTTGTTCTGTTTGATCGGAATCCCGAGGGGTGGGAGCTTTGGGGGACTGAGTTGGCGGGGGGAATTGGGAAGGGAAGTACGGAAAAGGAGACGAAGGACAGTACTGAGGACAGTACAAAGGACAATACGAAGGACAGTACAAAGGACAGTACGAAGGACAGTACAAAGGACAGTACAAAGGACAGTACAAAAGACAGTACAAAGGACAGTACGAATAGTACAAAAGAAAGTGCATCTGTCTCGACGATTAGGGTCTCGCCGGACTATACATCAGCTGAGGGGCTGCTGACGGGACGGGTGGATACACCATACCGGATTAAGCCCGGTGGAAACGGGCGGGTGCTGTTCGAAGATGAACACGGCGTGCTCGCCAGCCGTGTAGAAGAAGGGGCGGGCAGCATTACCGTGGTGCTGACCCCGAACTGGATGCAGAATGGGACGATTGATCAGGAGTCCCATTTCGAATTGATCTGGCCGCTGTTCGCGAAGTCCTGGGATGTCGTATGGGTCGATGAGACCCATCACGGCTTCGGGACGAAGCCCGGACTGCTCGCCGTCTACCCCGCGTGGCTCGTGCTCGCGAGCGTGCAGCTTGGTCTCGCGCTGCTGCTGTGGCTCTGGCTGCGCGGCAAGCGCTTTGGCCCCGTCCACACGCCGCGGGCGTGGACGGTTCGCCGCGGCGACGAAGGCGTGCACGCCGTCGCCGCTTGGTACGAGCGCCTCGGCTACCAGCACGAGGCGCTTGCGCACCAGCAGCTGTTCCTGCGGCAGCTGCTGCATCAGCGCTGGGGGCTCAGCCCCAGCGCAAGTGCTTTCCAGGCCGCGGAAGCTGCGCGCGGCCGTATGTCTGAGGCGCAGGCGGCGCAGCTCGCGCGCCTGCTGGATGAGCCGCCTGCTAGCGGCGGCTCGGAAGGGCCCCGCGCTGCGAAGCAGCGGGGCGTGAGCACCCAAGCGTTCGTGCAGCGAACGCGGGAGATGGGCGAGATGATCGCCTACTTGGAGAAGGAGTGAGCGCAATGAATGAATTAATCCAATCGATGGAGCAGCGCTTGTTCGGCCAAAAGCTGAACATAAGGCTGCTCGTCACCGCCCTATTGGCTGGCGGTCATGTACTGCTTGAAGGTGTGCCGGGTCTCGGAAAGACCAAGATGGCGCGCACCCTTGCGGAATTATCAGGCGGCGACTACCGCCGTATTCAATTTACACCAGACCTGATGCCCGGAGATATTACGGGCAGCGTCATATACCATATGAAGGATCATTCATTTACTACGATTCAAGGTCCTATTTTCACGAATGTTCTATTGGCTGATGAAATTAACCGTTCCGGACCGAAGACACAAGCGGCTCTGCTAGAAGCAATGGAAGAGCGCCAAGTAACGATTCAGGGGAACACATACAAGCTGCCAAATCCTTTTTTTGTCGTAGCTACCCAAAATCCTGTCGAGTACGAAGGTACCTATCCACTTCCGGAAGCACAGCTAGATCGCTTTTTGTTCAAGCTGGTGCTTGATTATCCTAGCGAAGAAGCAGAAGTAGAAATTCTTCGCCGTCATGTATCGTTCGGGCAGCATCAAGAGGAGTCACTCGCGGCCATACTGACCCCAGAACGCATCACGGAGCTGCAGCGCAGGCTTTCCGATGTGGTTGTGGAGGAATCCTTATATTCTTATATTGCCACAATTATTCGCAAAACCCGCGAGTCCAAACGCGTACAGCTGGGAGCCAGTCCTCGGGCGGGAATTGCCGTGCTAATGGCAAGTAAAGCTTGGGCCTTACTGGATGGCCGAACGTATGTGACACCTGACGATATTAAGCTTGTAGCGCGACCTGCACTGCGGCACAGACTGCTGTTAACACCGCAAGCGGAATTGGAGGGCGGAACAAGTGACCACATCATCCAAGAGACGCTCGGCTCTATTCCGGTTCCTCGATAAATTCCTGTTTCAGGATTTTATCTTGCCAACGAACCGATTCATTGTACTCGTAATCGTAGGTGCAGTAGTCACGTTAATAGCCTCTATATTTGGTGCCTCCCTACCTGTATTCTGTAGCTGGAATGCGCTACTCTGCGTGCTAAGTGGCGTTGATCTTTTACTGCTTCCTAAACGCAGCAGTTGGGGAATCCGGCGCAAACTTCCGGAGCAGATGGATGTCAGAAGCAGCTTTGAGGTGGGTCTTGAGCTTGAATCCGAGCAGCAGTCGTCTGTTCACGTTGAGTTAATGGATCATTTGCCCCAAACATTCAGTATGGTCCGCAACCAGATGAGCGGTGTGTTCCGAGGAACCTCAGCTTCTTTCTTTTATACAACGATGGCTCTCGAAAGAGGGGAATACGTCTTCGAACACGTATATTTGCGCTACTCCGGAGGCATGGGTCTTTGGAAGAAGCAAGTGCGATTGAATCAAGTAGATAAGATTGATATTTATCCTGATCTATCTCAGGTACGAGGTGTACTAGGCGCTGTACAGGATGCATTAATATTAGAAGGCCAGCGACTATTCAAAAAACAGCGCAGCGGCTCCGAATTCCACTATATCCGTGATTATGTGCAAGGCGACGATATTAGGCATATCAATTGGAAAGCGTCTGCTCGCACGACGAAGCTGATGACGAATCTTTTTCAGCCGGAAAAAGGGAAGATTGTGACCTTAGTGTTAGACTGTGGTCGGCAAATGGCTATCGAGCTTGAGGGACAAGTGAAGCTTGATCGGACACTGGAAGCTGCATTAACACTTGCTGCCGTAGCACTTAAGCAAGGGGATCAAGTAGCGTTAATTGCTTACGCGAGCCAAGTGAAAGTCTATGTGCCAGCTGGAAAAGGGCTTCCCCATCTTCAGGTGTTAACTAGGGCCGTTTATGATCTGCGTACGGATTTCGTGGAGTCGAACACACAGATCGCCTTCTCTCATGTGCTGCGTTTTCTGAAAAAACGCTCGCTTGTCGTGCTATTTTCCGATATGGAAAGTTATCTGTATGATCAAGAGTTGCTGCCTTATGTGCAGCGATTACGCAGAAGTCACCATATGCTGCTCTTGTCCTTGCAGGATCCGCTTCTTCATCAATGGGTACGTATTCGCGCTGAGGATAGCCGCCAAGCTTATCGGCAAAGTATTGCCCACCAATTTACGACGGATCGTTACGCTTACGTAACCAAAATGGCCGGCCGAGGCATCCCGGTGATGGATGTCCCTGCCGACCAACTGACGCTTAGCGCTGTTAATGCGTATTTGGATTTGAAATCGCGAGATCGTTTATAGCGTTAATTGTTTTTGTTTAGATGATTTGCTAATGCCGTATCCGTAATAGAGTGCGAGTAACAATAAAGTCACTCCAGCTATGAGATATTTAACCTCAAGCGACATCGTAGACGGTGTAATGTAACCTTCAATAATCCCTGCGATGATGAATAAAGGAATTGTGCCGATCAGGAGCTGGGCGGATTCCTTGGCCGACTCCAGAAAGCGCAGCTTACGCGGATAGGGTCCTGGAACGAAGAATCTATACCCCATATATAAGCCGGCGCCGCCTGCAATGAAAATAGCAGTAAGCTCAATAATGCCATGCGGCAATATGTAGGCCCAGAATACATAGCTTTTCCCAGATTGCATGAAGACGGCAGCTAATGCTCCTACAATAAGTCCGTTGCTTATCATTAAATAGATGGTCCCGATCCCAAGCGTTACACCGCTTATGAAGGCGAGAACGGCGACCCGAATGTTATTCGTCATGATGGCTGTGGATACGAGTGGGGAGTGTAGATCTCCGCGTGGATCGGCAGTTTTGGAAGGGTCAATACTATCGGCCATAGCCCCGGGCATGATCATGGATAGATTCAATGGATCGTTCCATACGGACAGGAAGCCGAGCAGTCCACCAAGCAAAAATAAGAAAAGAGCAAAGCCCACAAAAAGACTTCTCACTCGTATAAGTGATGGAAAGTAGTGGAGGAAAAACTCCTTCATTTGCTTACTGCTTTTGTTATTTTCTTTATACATCGCATTATGGGCTTGGGATACGAGATGATTCAAATATAGGGTTGTTTCATCCGTAGGCATGTGAGTTTGTAAGGTAGCAAGATGAGCGGATGCCACTTTGTAAAGCTCAGTGAATCGATTCACATGGCTGGCCTGCAAACTGTTCTTCCGTTTACTAAGCTGAATCAGCAGCTGCTCAAGCTCTGTCCATTGTGATTTATGTTCTCGAATAAAGCGCGAGATATTCATTGGTGGGACCTCCTAAGAGTTTTGCTTTAGCAAAACTTGCATCGTAAGCATGAGCTAAGAGTTTTCGTAGAAAACTTGCAACGTAAGCACAATCTCTGAGTTTTGCTTGTTCATTTTAGCATATCAATGACATTCGTTACCATAATTTTGAAATCATAAGGAGATGCTATGAACGAGTCTCTGGATAAAGAACTAACCATCGTTACACCTGAGCAGGTGCAATTGCAATTTCAAACCGCTGGCATTGGCAGCAGGGCGATAGCGCATCTACTTGATTGTTTGATTTTGCTTGTGATGAATGGCCTTTTATTCCTATTCGCTATTTTGGTGAGCAGATTATATTCGGGTGATTGGCTGCCTGCCCTTGCTGATTATTTGATCGCGATTGCCATCATTCTTTGGATTGTAGTGAACTTAGGCTATTTCGTTTGCACGGAAGCTTTCATGGGAGGGCAAACACCAGGGAAAAGAATCCTAGGACTTCGCGTGCTCCAAAATAATGGGCAGTCTGCAACCTTATTATCAATCTTGATTCGTAACTTGTTTCGTCTGCTGGATATGATGCCAACTTTCTACTTCATAGGTGCAATCAGTATCATCTTTAGTTCAAAAGATAAGCGCATCGGTGATATGGTAGCGGGAACCATTGTTGTGATTGAGGCTCGTTTTGAGCGAATGAAACGTCGTAAACATATCGATAAGGCAATCTCCAAAAAGAATTTCCCCATCCTCACCGTGGAGATAGAGGTAGCCAAAAGACAAGAGATCACTGCTATAGACTGGCAGCTTTTACAAGCCTGGGTCGAGCGAATACCGACTATGCATCATGTAAGATTGCAGGAGTTAGCCGTACCAATTGCTCAACATTTTACTAAGAAGTTAGAACATGACCAAGGGTTTACTCAGGATCCTGCTGCATATTTAGCCCAGCTGTATGAGAAGCTGAGAAACGATTGGGAAGTTTAATTAGGAGGGTTCCTATGGGAATGACGGCCATTGTAGCAGGAGGTTCCGGATTAGTTGGTCGTGAGCTGATTAAGCTGCTTCTAGAAGATCAGGCATACACGAAAGTGATTGCACTGGTTCGTAAAAATATACAAATTAGTCATCTCCGCGGAAATGAGAAATTGGTTCAAATCGTAACTGATTTTAACAATTTAGAGGTAGTTATTGAACAGTCTGACATGGAACATGCTCATGTATTTTGCACACTAGGTACGACGATTAAGAAGGCAGGGTCCCAAGAACAGTTTCGTAAAGTAGACTTGGCGTACCCTATGAAATTGGGGCAATTAGCCAGTAAGGGTAAGGCAGATGCATTTGCCATTGTAACGGCGATGGGGGCAAATCGAAAATCCTCGATTTTCTACAATCAGGTTAAGGGAGAGGTGGAAGAAGGTCTTAAGAAGCTTAAGCTCCTTGCGCTTTACATGCTTCGTCCTTCACTTATTCTAGGTGATCGAGATGAGTTTCGATGGGGTGAGAAAATCGGAAGTGTGGTGTCACGAGCCATTTCTCCACTAATGATCGGTGGACTTCGGACTTATCGGCCCATCCATGCGAAAACGATCGCCACGGGATTAATTAAATCCGCAAAGTCAGGCCAGATAGGCACACATGTGCTGCTGTCAGCTCAGATTGCTGACCTTGCTTCGAAGTAGAGGCTCCATATCGACGTGTACACGTCTACCTGATATGATTAAAGACGTTAATCTTTAAGCAGCACGGAAGCGCGGGAAGGTCTGCTGAGAAGCTGTTTTCCGGCTTCTCAGACTCTACCACGAGCTTCGGCTCGCCGAGCTCTCGCTGAAAGCGCGTTTTCTGCGCCTATTTGTTCGGGGGCGCCCGATTAAGCGCGTTTTCCGCGCTTAATCAGCACGCACGCGCGGGAAGGTCTGCTGAGAAGCTGTTTTCCGGCTTCTCAGACTCTACCGACGAGCTTCGGCTCGCTGAGCTCTCGCTGTAAGCGCGTTTTTCGCGCCTAATTGTTCGTGGGCGCCCGAATAAGCGCGTTTTCCGCGCTTATTCAGCACGCATGCGCGGGAAGGTCTGCTGATAAGCTGTTTTCCGGCTTCTCAGACTCTACCGACGAGCTTCGGCTCGCCAAGCCCTCGCTGAAAGCGCGTTTTCTGCGCCTATTTGCTCGTGGTCGCCCGAATAAGCGCGATTTCCGAGCTTATTTGAACGTTAATCATAAACGTACTAAAACATTTTAGGGAAAGTAGGTTTTATTTCATGATCGATCATATTGTACTTGTTAAATTCGGTGAAACAACGACGCAGGAGCAGCTCCAAGAAGTCGTTGATAGATTTAAAGCGTTAAAAGAGCATCTAACAGGCATCGTAGATATTCAAGCGGGCATTAACTTTTCAGAGAAGAACAAAGGTTATCAGATTGTTTTATCCGTGCGTTTTGATGATAGAGCAGCGCTGGAGGCTTACGGTCCAAATCCGGAGCACCAAGCGGTTGCTGCATATATTAGAGAAGTAGGTAGAGAAGATAGTTTGATTGTTGATATTGAAATTTAATATACGAAAAAACTGCTGATAGGGACCATCCTTATCAGCAGTTTTTTTATGCGGATTTTGTCCAATCTATAAATCTATCCTCTTCATACAAGAAGACCAATTAGACTTTCTGTTCTTTACGATAAACCGAAGGTGCTGATCCACTCCATTTGCGAAATTGTTTGGAAAAATAGAGGGCATCATTGAATCCGACAGAAGCCGCTACTTGGTCAATGGTCATGGACGTCTCTAACAACTGTTTCGCCCGTTCCATGCGAACTTTTAATAGATACTGCATAGGGGCTAAGCCCGTAGATTGTTTGAACATTTTACATAAATACGTACGGTGATAGCCTAGTGTGTGTGCGAGTTCCTCGATAGATACCGGCTGTGTGTATTGTAGTTCTAAATATCGGATGGCTTGTCCGACTTGACGCTCAATATCGGTTTCGGTTGTTGGTATAAAGGCAATCTGGTGGCTGTTCATGCGTCCGAGTTCCCGGATTAAGAGGCGAAGCCAAGCAGCGGATTCCATATCCTCAAGCACAGGAGTGTCAGAATGCTGGAAACTAGAGCGAATATGGCGGTAATAATGACGTATGGAGCGAGGGTTACTCCCCGAAATGACGGCCTGATGGGGGGAAACGCCAATTTGCGAAAGCAAGGTTCCTGCTGCGCGACCTGAAAAGGCAACCCACGTATAGTGCCAGGGATGATGGTTGTCTGCGATATAGCTGAACAGCTCTCCGGGATAAATAACGAAAGTGTCTCCTGCGGAGCATCGGTAAGTGCGGTTATGCATCTCGAAGGTGCCTTCTCCTGCATGCACGGTATGGATAAGGTAATAATCATGCACAGCCGGTCCCGTTTTATGTAAAGGAATAGGCTTGCCTTCTCCACTGAAAAGTACAGATAATTCATTGGTACTATGGAGCGGATTGATCTGAACGGTGTAATAGGAATGGTCCTGACTCATAGAAGCCTCTTTTTAGTTTTTGTATCTAGGGTACATGAATAAACTACAAATGTCCATATAGGAGTTCATTCGATCCATGTTTTTGGGAGTTGTCCTGCGCTATAGTGAAGATAAGAAATAAGACCACACATTGGAGGAGATTCACACATGTCCAAGATTACTTTTCTAGGTGCCGGAAGTACGGTTTTTGCGAAAAATGTACTTGGTGATTGTTTGCTCACACCTGCGCTGCAAGGCTTTGAAATCGCTCTCTTTGATATTGATCACGAACGCCTGCAGGATTCAGCTAACATGCTGAATAACATCAAAAAAACTAGCGGAAGTACGTCAGTTATAAAAGCATATACGGACCGTAAAGAAGCTCTGAGCGGAGCTAAATATGTGGTGAACGCTATCCAAGTAGGTGGCTATGATCCATGTACAATAACGGATTTTGAAATCCCTAAAAAGTATGGCTTGCGTCAAACGATTGCGGACACAGTCGGTATCGGAGGTATTTTCCGAAATCTGCGTACGATCCCTGTGATGCTGGATTTCGCTGCGGATATTCGCGAGGTATGTCCGGATGCCCTGTTCCTCAACTATACGAATCCGATGGCAGTATTAACCAATGTGATGAATACGTATGGCGGTGTTCGTACAGTTGGCTTATGTCACAGTGTACAAGCGTGTATTCCGGAGCTTTTCAAAAGTCTTGGCTTGGAAAAGGAAGGCGTTAAAGCCAAAATCGCCGGTATCAACCATATGGCGTGGCTGCTGGAAGTAACCAAAGATGGCGTTGACCTCTATCCAGAGATTAAGAAGCGGGCTGTCGAGAAGCAAAAGGAAAAGCATAAAGATATGGTTCGTTTTGAAATGATGCTGAAATTCGGTCATTATATCACGGAGTCGTCCGAGCATAACGCGGAGTACCATCCGTATTTCATCAAACGTAATTATCCAGAACTGGTTGACCGCTTTAATATTCCGCTCGACGAGTATCCACGCCGCTGTATCGAGCAAATTAGCAAGTGGAAAAAAATGCGCGAGGATTTGGTGAATGATGCGAATTTGACGCATGTGCGTTCACATGAGTATGCTTCGTACATTTTCGAAGCGATTGAGACAGATGTTCCGTTCAAAATCGGCGGTAACGTGATGAATACCGGTTTAATTACGAACTTGCCACGCGAAGCATGTGTTGAAGTTCCTTGTTTAGTGGACCGTAACGGTGTTACGCCAACCTACGTGGGAGATCTGCCTCCACAGCTAGCGGCGCTTAACCGTACGAATATCAATACGCAGCTGCTGACGATTGAAGCAGCTATCACACGTAAACGCGAGCATATTTATCACGCGGCTATGCTGGATCCACATACATCAGCAGAGCTGTCGATGGACGATATCGTTGCGATGTGTGATGAGTTGATTGAAGCACACGGCAAATGGCTGCCTGAATATCACTAGAATGTTCATATGAAAAAGAAGGTCGTGGCGTATGTCTAACATACCCATGGCCTTCTTTGCTTTAACCACCGAATGCGTCACGAAACGCACGGTTTAATGCTTCAAGCTCCACATTCCAAAGCGGGGCAATTTCTGGCCCTACATTTTCGTCGAACCAGTCGGAAAGCGCTTTGCGGTTGCTGCCGTTCTCCATGATGAATGGAAGATTCAACATCACCTTTTTCACATAGAGCTCCTCAGCAGCCTTAATCTGCTCGGGGGAAATCCATACTTTCAAGCGCTTAACTGTTCGGTATAATTCCTTGCTGCAAGCTCTTCGAATCCCGCGTGCACTGGGGAACTGCTGCTTATGTTTTTCACTCGGCTTGTTATTGATCATGACGGTATCCACACTCCCTCTATGCTATTTGTATGCATGGAGAGGGCGCAGAGCCACTGTGGACAGGAACCTAAGCCGCCCATTTGGGTAGTGGATTAATGTTTTAGAGCCGTATTTTGTTGGAGCTTGGTGTCTGATCCTTTTGGTCCCAGGTATGTCATCAGCGCTGGAAGCAGCATGCCGCGAACGAGGAAGGTGTCGATTAATATCCCGGCCGCCATGGCGAACCCGAACAGCATCAATTCTTGGAGCGGCTGTGTCATCAGCACACTGAAAGTAGCTGCAAGGACAATACCGGCAGAAGAGATGACCCCGCCCGTCAAAGCGACGCCGCGTCCAACAGCTTCCCTCCACGCATAGTTCTGAGCTTCCTCTTTAATCCTTGAGACCAACACAATGTTGTAATCGACTCCTAACGCAATGAGAAAGACGAACGTGTAGACAGGCAGTCGATAGCTAAAAGCATCATAGCCAAATCCGTAATGGAAGACACCCCATACTAGTCCCATAGTCGCCGCATAGGATAACAGCATGGTTGCGATCATCGTGAGAGCCAATCGGATGGATCGGGCCTGCCAAATAAGCATGAGGGTAATAAATAGCGTGATTAACGAAAATATGACGAGAGTATCACGTTTATTCATGGATCGAACATCCAATTGATCAGCCGTTTGGCCTGCAACATGCAGGGAAAACTGAGCAGGATCGAATCCGCTGTCTCGGAGTAATTGTTCACTATCCACACGCATTTGGTTAATCAAATCCAGTGCTTCCTGATCGTATGGGTTTTGCTTTAACGTCATCTGGAGTTTGATAGTATGCTTTTGTTGAGATAGCATCGCTTGGGCAGTTGGGCTATTGGAAGTCAGAAAATCCTTATTGATTTCAGGTGTGATTCCGCTAATCCCGTTTCTGTTTTTCATGGCATTAACTAATAAACTAGTTTTATCGATAAAAGCGGTATCCAAAACGATCTCTTTCTCCGACTTCAAAAGGATCGTAACCGGGGCTAACTGTCCCTGTGGGAAGCGCTGCTGTAGAAGCTCGAAGCCTTGTCGCGACGAAATATCGCTAGGGAAGGACTTCATTAAGTTAAATGAATACTTCATGCTTAACGTAGCAAAAGAGGGAATAATTAATACGATTAATAATAGGATGGCTGTGAAAGCAGACTTTTTTGTTATAAAAGCACTAACTTTTGCCCAGAATCCCTTCTGTTTCACTTCGGAAAGTGTCATCTCCCTCTTTGGAATCAGGGGCCAGAAGGCTTTGCGTCCAACGAGTGCAAACACAGCAGGGATTAAGGTCAACCCACCTAGCAGGATGATGATCATAGCAACCGAAAACACAGGCGCAAAGTGATGGTAAGGCTTGAAAATGGCAGCGAACAAAGTGAGCATGGCGATAAAGACCGTGCCGCCGCTGAATAAGATAGGTTCAGCTACTTTCGAGAAAGCTGTAGTCATCGCATCGTATTTGGAGTCTGTTTTCCTTAATTCAGACCGATAACGAGCAACGATAAATAAGCAATAATCGGTTAGCACCGCGAAAAGCAGAATCATCATGATGGAAAGGGATTGCTTCTCGACGAAGAACCAGCCCATTTTACCTGCTAATCCGAGGATTCGGTCCACAACTTGATACACCATGCCGGCAATAACTAAGGGCAGCAGGGCGAGCAGGGGTGAACGATAGATGATGATCAAAATGACTAAAATCAAAACAACCGTTGCCAGCATTAAGACGAAGTCAGCTTTCTTGAAAAGCATGATCGTATCGGAAGAGATGCCGGCAGGCCCTGTGATTTCAAGTTTGACAGCCCCCATGCCAATCTGATCCGCAGTATGTCGAATTTGCTCAAGGGTGTCATAGACTTGCCCGGATTCCAAATCCTTTTGTAATGAGACGGTTAGCAGGAGTGTTGTTTGATCCTCGGAAAATAAGGAATCCTGCTGAGGTCTGGGTAGTTGATGGAAAGGTATAGCACGCGTGACCAAGGGCGGTTTCTGATCGGAGCTAAGCCATTCGCTAATTTTTTGGATATTTCCGCGTTCTACATCTGTTATTGCGTTCTGTCCATGGAAGACAAGAAGAGCTGTCAAGCCATCTTGAGATGGATAGTCTTCTTTCAGAATTTGCTGAGCTGCCGCGGATAGCGTATCTTCATGGATGCTGCCTTCTCCGCCGCTTTTGGCAACTTCCTTCGAGGAGGGCGCAATAGCGCTTAATAAGATAATGGCTGTTAGCCAACTGATCAGTACGATTTTGGCACCTTTGGAGCTGCTTACGAAACGAGCTAACTGTGGTAAGAAACGATTCATTGTGTTCGTGTCCCCTCTCCTTATACTCGTTAGAATTGTAGGAAAGGAATATGAACGGACGATGAATGTTCGATTACAATCTCGGCAGTCGTACTGTAAACGTAGTGCCTTTATCGACTTCGCTCTGCACATCAATGCTTCCATGATGGAGCTGGGTAATTTTCTGTGCAATCGATAATCCCAAGCCGCTGCCGGAAAGAGCACGGTTTCTGGCCTTATCTGCTTTGTAGAAGCGATCAAAGATATGCGGTAGCTCAGATTCCGGAATCCCAATCCCTGTATCACTGATCTGAATGAGGATTTCCGTCTCCAGCTTCTGAATCTCGATCCGTAATGTATCTCCTGGCCTCGAAAACTTGATGCTGTTCGTGATGAAGTTCAGCCAAACTTGATGGAGCAGCTGGGCGTCTGCGGAGATGTCTGTCTCCGGCAGTTCTAGTTCGATCGCTATCTCTTTCTCAGTCCATTGCCACTCGGTGACAATCAGAATCTGGCGAATTTGCTCATCTAGTCGATAGACGCTGCGCTTAATGACATGGCTTTCTTTGTCTAAAGAGGCTAGCGTTAACAGCTGCTTACTTAGTGAGGACAACCGCTTGCTTTCTTCTAAAATAATATGAAGGTACCGTTCTTTCTCTTCTTCGGAGGTTTCTTTGTCAAGAATCGACTGAGCGAAGCCTTGGATGGATGTTAACGGTGACTGAATTTCATGAGAAACGTTGCCCACGAACTCCTGACGCATGTTATCCAGCTGTTTGAGGGACTGGGCCATGTAGGTGAAGTCTCTGGCCAGCTCTCCAATCTCATCTTGCCGGGAAACGTCCATGGCACTCTCAAAGTTTCCTTTGACGATCCGTTTAGTAGCTTCGGTTAACTTTTTAACAGGCTTAACAATGTATTGCGAGAAAATAATGATAAAGATAATACTAAAAAGAAACGTAAGCCCTAATAGAAAGGCCATAAGGATGCGAACGCCGCCAATTTGCTGCGTTAGATTAGGCCGCACGAATAGCGCATAAGGTTTTCCCTTTACCTGAATAGGGACACCAATGCTATTTTGAAGGCTATTTTCAAAGAATCCGGTCACCATGAGAAAATGACGCTCTTGCAAAACGCCCCGATACGGTTCTCCGGCTAAGACAAGCCTTATCTGCTCGGGATCCATCTGGGTATGTTTGAACGGAGTCCCGTAGAAGGTCCCTTCCATCCGATCGTTAACGACATAAAGTTGAAATCCCATATTGGCGATATGTGTAAAATAGGTTGCCGGCTCCAGATCAGGCACTTGTTCATACAAGGTGCGGATCTCCGTTGTGATTTTCCAAAGCTGATCTTCATTTTCGTCTCTTAATTTGGCCGAATAATAACTGTTCGAGAGGAGCAGGGCGAGCATACTGCTGACCATAGCAATGACAATGAAGGTAACAACGATGCGTGTATAGAGTGTCTTCACCGTTCGGTCACCTCAAGCTTATACCCAAGTCCTCGTACAGTTGTAATGACGAAATCATCGGTCATCTCAGAAAACCGCTCCCGCAAACGCTTAATATGGACATCAATGGTTCGGCTGTCGCCTTCATAATCCGTTCCCCAGAGCATTTGAATCAGCTGCTCTCGCGTGAATATGCGTCCTGGATGACTGGCTAATTGGGCTAACAGTTGAAATTCTTTGAGGGGAAGTAGAAGATTTTGGCCCCTAGCGATCACTTCATAGCTTTTGCGATTGATGATCGTTTGGTTCAAGGTAATCACCTCGGAGGAGACAAGCTGGTAACGGCGCAGTAAAGCTCGCGTTCGGAACAACAATTCCTTGGGCTCAAATGGTTTAACCATATAGTCATCGGTCCCAGATAGATAGCCCTTCTCTTTATCTTCGATTTCTCCTTTGGCTGTTAAAAGAAGGACAGGAATATCATAATGCTCGCGGATTTCGGAACATAGCTCCAGGCCATCGCGAAGAGGCATCATGACATCAACAACCGCCAAATGAATTTGCTCGGTTTCCATCACCTTGGACGCTTGTTCTCCGTCACTTGCTTCAAACACCGCATAGCCTTCCTTTGAAAATAAGAAACGGAGCAATTCCCGAATGTGAGCATCGTCATCGACTACTAGAATATGAGTTTTCAAGACTGGGGCACCTTCTTCATTAAAATCATTGAACTTTGCAACAGTGTAAACGAAAAAAAACCTTATTGCCACTTCTGATGTCAAAACGCCACGAGGGAGTTAAGAGACCAGAGAGCAGATAAGGTTTTCGCCAGAAAAGGGGGCTAATCCACCACGATATAGCCGATCATCGGACCGCTATGGGCAATATCCGTATGCGTCAAGCAAATGATGCGGTAAGTCCCTTCCTGATTGGCTGTAAAATGTACAACGGTTTCTTTCCCTTTCTTGACTTCACCGCTAATATTTAGCCCTTCGATGAGAAAAGGGTGGCTCTGACCGTTCACGCCATAGATGCTAAGCTTGATTCTCTCACCCTTTTGGACAACGACGGTTCCCGGATCCCATCGATAGGCTTCGATTGTTTTACCGTCTGCCGTGGTTGATTTGAACTCTCCGACAACCATGTGAATCGTTCTTTCCGCAGTCGGTTCGGCTGCCGTTGAAACGATGCTTCCACGGTTTATATACAGCAAGCCGGAGAGGAGCAGCAGCAGAGCAGCGGCTGCTAGATAGAGATGTTTACGTTTCACAATCCATACTCGGGACATGGTTGGTCCGCCTCCTGTACAAGGTATCTTGTACATCTTATGCGGAGGCTTGTCAGCGCATGATTATGATCTGATGAACAGTTCAAGCTGCTGTTCAAGTAGGGGTTCTAATTACCACCATGCTGTGGGGTAATGGGTTCTGGTTGCCCGGTGATAAACAAGGGCAACCAGCACGAGCACCGCGGCGCCGAGCAGCACCGGCGTGAGCAGGAAGCCCCAGCCCGCGCCCGTGAGCATCACGAGCAGCGGGTCGGCGCCGGCCGGCGGATGCAGCGTGCGCGTCAGCTGCATGAGCGTGATAGCGGCGCCAACGCCGAGGGCGAGGCTCCACGCGTGGACGCCGAAGGCGGAGAGCGTGCAGAGCCCGACGAGCGTGCTCAGCACGTGGCCGCCGACGAGGCTGCGGGGCTGCGCAAGCGGGCTCTGCGGGAGCGCGAAGGCGATGACGCAGGAAGCGCCGAAGGGCGCCATAAGCAGCGAGACTCGGGTGAAATCGCCGAGTAAGCTGCAAACCAGAATGGCGAGAAACCCGCCGATTCCGGGGATGAGCAGAGCGAATGCTTTAGGGAATGAAGCAGGGCTATTCATTGCTTGTGTACACCTCTTTTCCTTTATTAGTTCTCATGGTATCATGAGACGAATCATTTGAATAACGAATGATTATGATATTAGATATTTGATAATTCGATAGATAGGAGTGGAGTATGATGCTTGAACATATGGACGGGCGCAGCATGAAAACCTTCATCACGGTGATGGAGGAGAAAAGCTTCAGCAAGGCGGCCCTCAAGCTCGGATACGTGCAATCTACGGTTACGATGCATATTCATCAACTTGAGCAAACACTGGGTCAAGCGCTGTTTAAGCGTTTGCCACGAGGTGTAGAATTAACTGACGCGGGTAGAGAAGTTGCTCCCTATGCCTATCGTTACCTACAGCTTGGCGAATCCCTTCAAGATAAATTAACTGGTCTGCATGAACCCAAAGGCGTGGTACGGCTCCGAGCGCTTGAATCATTCTGCGTACCGCATCTCCCGCAGCTGCTGCCTACCATATTTGAACAATATCCTCAGATTCAATTGCAGCTGGAAACCGGATTTCAACGCGATATTATCCAAGAAGTGTCTGCGTACCGCGTTGACCTTGGTATTGTTCCTCGAGACCCGAAGGCTAACAATCTTACTTTTATACCTCTTATCCAGGATGAATTGGTATGGGTAGGGGCTCCTGCATTGGTAAGTCGTATGGAGAACGATGGTTGGGAAGCGATAGCGGATACCAAAGTAATCGGCTTTGGAAGCCGCTGTATTTACCAAACGATGGCCTCTCAGGTCTTAGCAGACAAAGGGTTAGCCACCTTTACAGCAATGGAGTTCGACAGCACGGAAATGATTAAACAGACCATGATGTTTGGAATGGGACTATCCTTAATGCCGTTAACATCGGTTCAGGAAGAGCTTCAAACGGGCAAACTGTTGAGACTGCAACAGGAGAAAACAATTCTGCTAGAGCATGGGCTCATTCATCGCTCAGGCAAAGACTTAAGTGCACCCGTACAAGCTTGCAAGGAGCACATTATATCCTACTTTTTAGCGCAAAAAGAGCGTGAAACTGGTTGATAGGAGCCCCTCTGTGATAGAATGTTTTATAGACTAGAAACGGATATTCTAAGTGGAGAGAGGTTTCATGGATGAGTGAGTTGATTCACAATGTACTGCTTTATTTGGAAGGGCTTGGGTATTGGGGGATTTTCCTCGGATTAATGTTGGAAGTTATCCCTAACGAATTGCTTTTGGCTTACGCAGGCTATTTGGTGTCAAAAGGTGAAATTAATTTTGTTGGTGCTATTATTTGCGCAGTAATCGGCGGTACCTTAGCACAAGTGGTGCTCTATTGGATCGGACGCTATGGAGGCAGACCCTTCCTTGAAAAGTACGGCAAATATTTGCTTATCAGCAAGCATCATATTGATGTAGCCGAGTCTTGGTTTAACCGTTATGGGACTGGCATGATCTTCACAGCTAGATTCATTCCCATTGTCCGTCATGCGATATCCCTTCCCGGCGGTATGGCCAAAATGCCACTAGGTAAGTTTACACTCTACACAGGTCTAGCTTTAATTCCATATTCCATTCTCTATGTCTACTTGGGCATGAAGCTCAAAGATAACTGGGAAACGATTGACGAAATCGCAGGACCTTACATTAAGCCATTAATTATCGCGGCTGTTATCTTGACTCTTTTGTATGTGGGTTATCAATTATATTTGAAAAGAAAAGCAAAGATATAAGCCACAAAGATTTGGAGCTTTCGCTTACATTTGCTACAATAAAAGAAACGAATGACGATTAGAGAGGATGAATAGCGATGAGTACGAATCTTGCAAGCAAGCTGCGCACGGGCTTAAAGCCGCAACAGTTCATTGACAGCATGGAGAAAAATCAAGAGCAATTTTTAGCTTATTACAATGGATTTGAATGGGATAATGAAGAGGATAAAGAGTATTTTGATTCTCTAAACAACCGGGATGATCTACGTTGTCTAATTGTTGCTGCGGATTGGTGCGGCGACGTTGTTCGCAACGTACCTGTCGTATTCAAGGCGCTGGAGAACAGCGGTATTCCTACGGAAGTACTTATTATTGAACAAAATTACGACGTTATTGACCAGTTCCTAACGGGTGGCGGTCGTGCGATTCCAATTGTTATATTTACAGATACAGGCGGTTTTGTTTTGGGACAATGGGGTCCGCGTCCTAAACACGTGCAAGCTGTCATGAATCAATTTAAAAAAGAAAATCCAGATCGTGAAGCGGCAGATTATAACGAAAAAATTCAAGTAGCCAGAGCCGAAATGGGCCGTCAATATGGTGAAGGTAACGGATATCATGCTGTTATTGTGAAGGAACTTCGTGAATTAATCGAGTCGTTCTAAGGTGAATACATATGATTAAAATAGAATCATTTGTTCTAGGCCCGGTAAGTACGAATGCGTATTTGTTATCTGATCCAGAAACGAAAAAAGGCATTATCATAGATCCTGGCATGAATCCTAAATCACTTATCAAAAAGATTGCCGATTTGGATATTGTAGCGATTCTCCTCACGCATGCTCATTTTGACCACATCGGTGGTGTCGATGAGATCCGTAAGCTCAAACGCTGCCCTGTGTATATCCACGATCTAGAAGCCGATTGGCTGACGAATCCGAAGAAAAACGGCTCAGCTCGCTGGCCTGATCTAGGTGCTCCGATTGAAACGGACCCAGCTGAATATGCGCTAGACGAAGGGCAGACGCTCGAGTTTCTTGGCATTAAGCTTAAGGTTTTCCATACCCCTGGTCATTCACCGGGAAGTGTGAGCTTCTTATACGAGAAGCACCTGTTCAGTGGAGATGTTTTGTTCAAACTGTCGGTAGGTCGAACGGATCTTCTCGGTGGGGATAACAACGTGCTGCTGGATTCCATTCAAGATAAGCTGTTTCTACTCGATGATGACGTCATTGTGTATCCCGGACATGGCGCCAAAACAACGATTGGCTTTGAACGAGAAAACAATCCATATGTGTAATATAGAAGGACTGTCCATGATGTATGGGACAGTCCTTTTGCCGTTTCATTAGCAGCATGAATGCTCGTTCGCCCATGACACCTAACCATTTTATTTGGATCTGGGTGTTTACCGTGTTCAAGGTAGGTGCTCCCCCATAGACTGATGTTGTAAGCTATTCACCCAACCTAATCGAAAACAAAGTTTAAGACCATTTAATTCAATGATGAAAGTTTTCCTTAAGGAAAACTTCGAGGAGGTGCTCTTTCATGGAATATGTAAAAGCTCCAACGTACCCGATGGCCCCAATGCCGATGCCAACCCCAATGCCAGCTCCAATGCCGATGCCGATGCCAGCCCCAATGCCGCAAGCTCCTATTATGCAAAGCCCGGTCCACAATGATATCCATTTGCACGCATCCTACCAACAAACACAGTATGTCTTCCCGAAACCGGCTGCTGTACACCACCCTGCTGTACACCACCCTGTAGCAAAAGTCAGCTCTTATAACTCAGTAGGAAGTATTCTCGTTCTGTTCATTTTGCTTGTCATTATTACACGTGGGATTTGTAAATATTAATTAACTGATCGTCAATAAAAAAGTAATCCACCTCGGGGACTTTCGACCGGAGTGGATTACTTTTTTGTTATTATTCAGTTGAACTTAGGAGCCGTAAACCTCGAAATCAAATAACGAATATCCGTATGTTGTTCCTCTGGCTGTACAAAGCACTCTCACATATCTTCCGTTTTTCGCGGTGAACGTATTATCGTCAATCCCGTAACTCCGTGCAGCAGAGAAGGCGTATGAATGCCGGGATGAGGGAGATAAGCATGGATATCAAATGGGGAAGGACAGGAATGTGTGTTCTATGTATAGAAATGCCAAGAAGGTGGCATCATAGATGTTATATGATGTATTGAACGGTGGGTGTTAAGGGGCATGGGAATAGGAATAGTAAATACGGCAATATGCTCTTACTGCGATCAACCAGCGACATTTCGAATCGGAAATGTTAACTATGAACTACATGCTTGTGACAAACATGAGGATGCCGCGTATATCAAGTTTGATAGAGTGACTGGTGAAGATTCGTGGAGGATGATTTCAATGGCCTCACATGGCTTTCCTGAATCTTGAAAATTATTCGTTGTATGTTCAGGTAAATTATTTATATCAAGGCCAGCAGAGTTATTTTGCTGGCTCATTTGTCTTGTCTTTTTGTTAAACGCCTCTAAAACAGCATCGATAAACTTCAATTGATCTTCAGAAATTGTATTCCTATCGGGTATTTTCTTGTCGTAATTAGACTAGTAGAATACAACGACATGAAAGTACCTACAATGAAACCTTGTTAAATCAAGGTTTTTTGTGTTTGTAGGGATATTCTTGTCGTTTTTTTTGCGACAAGAATATCCCTACAAAACATACGAACGACAAGAAAATCCCTGAAATACGTGAAATTGACGTTTAAAACGTGCAAAGCGTGCGTTTTTTTGTTTTGAAAATTATTTTCGGTTTTTTGGAAATACTTACTATGAGGTGGGATCACGTATGCACAAGGACGAGCTGATGATGAATTTTTCAGCCCAATTAAACGAAAATAGCCAGTATTTACAATCGGTAATGGGCGATAGCTCGGACTTTGTTGTGCGCAACTTGACACTACCGGGTAGTTTGCAGATGACCCTCTTTTACTTAGATGGCATGGTTGACAAACAAGCACTTCAGGAAAGCATTATCCAATGCTTACATGAGCGATCGTCACTTCTGGAGAATGAAATCTCGATCCAATCGATTAAAACGAATGTACTGAACGCCCCAGAAGTGCTAAGCACGTCCTCTATCGTGGAGGCATTGGATCTGATGCTTTCAGGTGCCGTGCTACTTGTAATGGACGGTGCTAGTGAAAGTATTGTAGTGCCAATGCAGGGTTGGGAAGAACGCAGCATTTCGGAATCGAAGACACAATCAGTTGTTAGAGGACCGCAGGATTCATTTACGGAAACGTTGCGAACGAATACAACCTTAGTTCGAAGAAGAGTGAAGGATACAAGGGTTCGAGTAACAGCTACCAAGGTTGGAGGCTTAACGAAAACGGATATAGCTTTCATGTATATCGAAGGTTTGGCCAATCAGGAACTCGTCAATACGTTGCAACTCCGTCTAAATAAAGCCAATTCAGAGAATATTCTGGAGGGAGAGTATTTAGAAGAAATTCTATTAGAGGAGAAACAACTCACGTTATTTCCGGTTATTTACAATACAGATCGGCCAGATATTATCGCTTCCGGCCTCTTGGAAGGCAAAATTGCCATTTTCATTGATGGAACGCCATTTGTTCTATTGGCACCAGCTTTGTTCGTGGATTTTTTCAAATCAGTTGAGGATAAGTATCAATCTGTTATTTTTAGTAATCTTATTCGATTATTACGTTACTTTGCATTATCTATTTGTATGCTGGCACCTTCTGTCTATATAACCCTTACGACATTTCATCAGGACATGCTGCCATCACAGCTTTTATTAAGCTTAGCTGCACAACGAGAAGGCGTTCCATTTCCAGCATTTTTCGAGGCTATTCTTATGGAGATTACCTTTGAAATACTACGTGAAGCAGGGATTAGAATGCCTCGTACCGTCGGACAAGCTGTTTCCATTGTTGGCACGATTGTTATCGGACAGGCAGCTGTAGAAGCTACGATTGTTTCAGCGGTTATGGTCATTGTTGTAGCCATAACGGCGATATCCAGTTTTGTCATTCCATCATACAGTATGTCGATTCCCATTCGAATCGTCCGTTTCGGTTTTATGATTCTTGCAGCTTCTTTTGGCATGTATGGTTTAACCATAGGGATCATTCTATTATTGATTCATTTATGCCATTTGAATTCTTTTGGTGTTCCGTACATGAGTCCTCTTGCACCCTTCGATAAAACGGAGCAAAGCGACGGTATTTTACGTTTGCCTTTTCGAAATAGGAAGTAACCATGAACCGAACGGAGAATGTCACCGTGAAACAAGTTGGATATATGACTTTTTTGAGATGCACGGCAGCTTTACTGATCGTATTCCTAATGTCAGGATGTTGGAATCGGAGAGAGTTAAATGAGCTATCGGTTGTACTTGCGATGGGGATTGACTATAAGGACGATCAATATATGGTGACCGTTCAAGTAGTTGATCCATCTCAAATGTCAAGAAATCGCGCGGCAGAACGCTCTCCAACACATGTTTACACAGAAAAAGCTGTAACCATGTTCGAAGCGTTGCGGAAAGTAACATCACAATCTTCAAGGAAATTGTATTTTTCTCAAATGCTTTTACTGCTATTTGATGAAGATGTTGCACGATCAGGTATTAAAGAACCGTTGGATTTTCTATTTCGCGATCACGAAGTTAGACCTGACTTTAATATAGCAGTAGCCAGAGGGAGCAGCGCCAAAGATATCATGTCTTTTGTTACACCGATGGAAGTTCTTCCTGCTATGGATTTATATAAATCGCTTCGTGTTTCCGAAAAGGTTTGGGCACCAACTGCTGCGGTCAATGTGAAAACGATCATGGAGAATTTGACTAAAAAAGGGATTGAACCTGTTCTGACCGGACTGACTTTGGAAGGTGATATCGAGAAAGGGATGCTTGGAGAAAACATCAAACAACCTCAAGCTTATGCCAATTTCAAATTTAAAGGGATAGGAATTTTCCGAGATGATCGCTTAATTGGATGGCTGAATGATTCTGATAGTAAGTCATTTTCTTTCATTACGAATCATGTATCTAATACTGTAGCTCATATTAAGTGTCCTCGTTCGAATGGTTTATTTAATGTTGAGGTTAAACAGGCAAAGGTGAAAGCAGTTCCTACAATGAAAGCTGGCAAGCCATTTGTAAATTTGAATGTGTTTATAGAAGCTAACGTTGCCGAAGTACAATGTAAGTTAGATTTGAAGGATGAGGCTACCTTTCTTACCATGCAAACGAATGCGAGTAAACAATTGAAGCAAGTCATTACGAATGGCATTCATCATGTCCAAGACACTTACGGTGTTGATATTTATGGCTTTGGGGAGTTATTCCATAGGAAGTATCCAACTTATTGGCATCAACAGGTAGAGGATTGGGATCACATATTTAGCAACCTGCCGGTTGAAATTACGATGAACTACAAGCTTCGCAAGTTTGGTAAAATCATCAGTCCCATTGCTAATAATTCTCAGCAAAATAAGGAGTGAATACGGTTGATACTTGTTTTTCTCATGATACTTGCCGTCATATCTTTTCTTATCGAAGGCAGAAGTTTAAAGAAACAAAAGCATAATCGCGATTTGGTTGTAAGTGGAGGATTTCTTATGATAGGCGTAATCTTGTGTGTTTTACATATTTACCATCTGAAAGTTCCTAGCCCAATGTCGATCATTGAGAATGTGTTTCGTCCAGTCAGCAATTATGTTACAGGAATTCTCTCATAAGGAAAGGGGTTTACAAATGACCAAGCAGCTCATTTCGACTCGGCAAGCAACCATGTGGTTTACACTTTATCAATTGGGAAGCGCCTTGCTAATTCTACCAGCTGCTTTGGCTGGCATATCCAAACAGGATGCTTGGATTTCAGTTGTAGTTGCAATCGGATTATTTCTTTCCTTCAGTCCTGTCTATATCAAGTTAGCGTCTCAAATGAAAGGCCATGACGTTATTGTACATCTTACTTACCTAATAGGCAGATTTCCTGCGAAAATTTCACTCTTTTTCTTCTTAATGTGCTTCCCATTTCTGACCTTCACTTTGGTATTGAATGATTTGGGCGCATTTCTAACGACGTCCATTATCCCTGAAACACCCTATGAGACGATCTATTTATTAATGATCATCGCGGTAATTTGTGTTGTTAGAGCTGGAGTCACAGTTGTGGGGAGAGTAGCAGAGCTCTTGTTTTTTTCCTATTTGTTTCTAGTTATCATTGGATATTCGGGTTTACTGCCTGTGTTTAAAATGGAAAATATACTTCCCATGCTTGAATATGGGTTTAAGCCTGTTATTCACGGTTCTCTGCTGCTTCTAGCGTTCCCTTATTTAGAGGGTGTGCTTTTTTTGTTTTTTGCTCCTCATGTTCAAAATCTAACTAAATGGAAGAGTATTATGGTGAAAAGTACCATGATGAGTGGAATAACCTTCTTAGTCATTACTTTTTTGGTGATTGGGACACTTAGTGAGGGTGTGACAGCCAATTTAACTTATCCCAGTTATTTCGTATTGCGTACAGTGAACTTCGCCGATATCTATGAACGATTTGAGCAATTGTTTGCTATGTTATGGTATATTACCATTTTTTTTCGCTTGACATTACTTCTACACGTCGTTTCACATGGGCTGGCTGGGATCTTTCAGTTAAAGAACGCAAAGTCACTACTCATCCCGTTGTCATTCATCGCGCTCACCAGTGCGAAGGATATTTTCCCTAACTATCCTGCTGATATGATCGCTTTTCAAGTGTGGCCCTTTTATATCCTTATATTTGGTATGCTGCTTCCATTAATCCTACTCATTCTGGGGTGGATGAAGAGAAGAGGGGCTCAAGTAAATTGAAACTAATTGTCCATTTGTGGCTTGAACGGTATTATTTTACGACATTTTCGCATATGATTCGTTAGGAAGCGAATATATTAAGGGCCGGAGAGTGGAAGGGCATGTCTTTTTTTGATAAAGTCAAGCAAGGGGCATCAGAGGCAGCGAAGAAAGCGCAACAAACCGTTGAGATTACGAAATTCAAAACTCAAATATCATTGAAAGAAAGAGAAATTGATAAAATCTATAAATTAATTGGGGAATCGGTCTATACTTCGTATCTTTCTGGAGACTATACACAGGTAGAAGCCAATGTTAAGGACTATTGCCAAGGCATAGCTCAAATCAACCAAGAGATCAGCGAAATTGAACAGAAGATTACAGAGGTTCGGAATGAAAAAGAATGCGTATGCGGCAAAGTGGTTGTAGCTGACACCAAGTTCTGTTCGTCATGTGGACATCATTTTGTTTGAGTAGTAGGATGAAGGAGAAAGCAGTTATCGCAGAGAATGCTTCTGTGAGAACTGCTTTTTTGTTGATCCTCAACCTATGCTATGATGTTTTAGAAATAGGTAAGTTAAATGGAGGAATTGAGATGGCTGAGCATATCCAAAATCCTGTTGTCAAAGTAGAAATGCTGATTAGAAAACCTGTTCATGAGGTATTTGAAACTTTTATCAACCCTGAGATTACTTCAAAATTCCTGGTTTACCCAATGTAGTGGAAGATTAGAGGCTGGAACTCGCGTTCATTGGGATTGGGCCATGTACGGAGCATCCGCAGAGGTTGTGGTCAAAGAAATCGAAGTAAACAAGCGAATTCTACTTGATTGGGGTACCTTGGTTGAGTGGACATTCACCACACAAGCAGATAACGAAACATTCGTCACGATCACGAACACGGGTTTCACGTGGGATGTCCGTGTAGCCTAGTAAATAAGCGGCTCTTTTGATCCTCTCCGTTTTGACGATGGAAGGGAAGGACTGTCCCAATTCATCAGAAATCAGACGTGATAGCTGTCGTTCCGATAGATGGAGGCTCTGCGCCACATCACTAAGCGCTATCTTATGAGAAAGGTGATCCTGTATATAAGCTTTGACCTTCTTAAGCGTGCCTTGCATCTCCTTTTATAGTTTAACGACATGAAAATACCTACTAAAGAACCTTGTTAATTCAAGGTTTTTTTTGTACACATTCGAGGGATTTTCATGTCGCATTGTTCGTTTTCGAGGTATTTTATTGTCATGAATTTCTGTGGTTTTAATGTTTGTAGGAGGGATATTACTTGGTTGTAATCTAGCATGTTAAAAAGACGTATTGACAGCTTTTCAGCTCCATTCTATAATTTAAACAAACGTTTAATTTAAACGATCGTTTAACGAAGAGGAGTGGTTAAAATGAACCAAGCACTAGGTGCATTTCTAAAACAAGCAACGACGAAGGTCGGGATTATCACAGCCATTACGTTTCAGTTGTTGTTTAGTTTGATTTGGATGACGGGTTATAAGGGAGTAACCGATAATACGAGCCAATTAAAGATCGCGATCGTCAATGAAGATCAAGGTTTGGGGAGCAAAATTGTTCAAAACCTGCAGGGCAATCTTCCGTTTCAAACGGAGTTAGTGTCTACTAATGAACAAGCACAAAATCTGTTAAATGATAGACAAGTTCAGATGGTTATGCACATCTCGGCTGATTTCTCTAAACAGCTTCAAACACCAGGACAGACGGTACCCATTACATATACAATTAATGAGTCTAATCCTTCAATGACGAAGTCTGTGATGCAAGCGGTAGCTGGGAATGTTACGGCGTCTGTTAACAAAGAGGCAGTAGCAGCTGGGACATCAGCAGTCCTTACACAGATGAATCCGAAGCTGCCAGCCGAGCAAGCAGGGCAAATAGCTCAAGGACTCGCAACTAAGGTGACCTCGGACATTCAAAGCACCAATAAAGTAAAGGATATGCCGAATCAGATGCTTCCTATGATGCTCGTGCTTGCTTCTATTGTGGGTACGATGATCATGGGAATGAACTTTAATGTATCTACGAATATACTCGGTGTATCTGTTAATAAATTGGGTAAAATGACTGCAAGAATCGCTGTGACTGTCATTGCGGTCGTTGTTGTGGGACTGATCAGTGCAACAATGGTCGTTGCCTTGGGCGGGCATGTGGAGAAAGGCTTTTTATCCCTTTGGGCGTTCGAAACCTTATTCTTACTCACCTTTGCGCTCGTCGCTCAAATGTTTTTGACATTGTTTGGGAACGCAGGTATGCTATTTAACATCGCGATGTTGTCCTTGCAATTGGTGTCTTCTGGCGCTATTGTGCCAAGGGAGCTTTTATCGCATTTTTATCATACAATCAGTAATGCTTTCCCAGCTACCTATGCAGTGAATGGGTTAATGAATATCTTGTTTGGTGGACCAGGTGTTGCCAAGGAAGTCAGTTTCTTGTTTCTTATTGCCGCAGTTGCACTAGTCATTGATATTTTGGTTGTGTCTGCGAAAAAGGCAAAAGCAGTGCCTGCTATGGAACAACGTCCACAGACCGCTTAGCTCAAGTACGAGGAGGGCGTTGATAAAATGGCTGAACCAGAATTAGATATGAAAATGAAAATTCTTTTGGCAGCGAAAAAGCTTTTTGCGAAGAATGGTTACGATGCGACAAGTGTTCGTCAAATATGTGAGGAGGCCGGGGCCAATGTGGCTCTGGTTTCCTATTATTTTGGTGGAAAAGAGAGCGTTTTCTATGAGATATTTAATCAGTTTTTTCCGAAGAACAAGTTAATTGATTTTTTTGCCATTGAAGATCCCACTGTAGGTATCCGGACGATTATTCAGGGTGTCATAGAGATCAGAAGTGTTGATCCACAAATGATTACAATTATGCAAATGGAAATTATTACGATCACCCCACGTGTGGAGAAAATGAGAGAGCTCGTGTATCCATTATGGAAAAAGGTAAGGGATTTGCTAGAGAAAGGCAGGCAGGACGGGATTTTTCATTTTGAATCTTTGGATAGCACGCTTATGTTTGTACTGGGCTCCATCTTTTTTTATAAGCAGAGGGAGTTTTTTGAGCTTTTATTTACGGAGGAGCGACCGGATACGCAGACAATAATTGCGCAAACAACAACTTATGTGATGAACGCATTAGGATATCAACGTAAAGGGGATTGATGGAACAATGAGTAAAACGTGTATCGTATGTTTGGGTGAGCTTTTGATTGATTTCGTACCGGAGGTGAACGGGCAAGCATTGGCAGACGTTACGAACTTCCAGCGGGCGGCGGGCGGAGCGCCGGCCAATGTCGCTGCAGCGGTCGCCAAGTTGGGCGGCGACGCAAGGTTTATCGGTAAAATCGGCCGTGACCCATTCGGCGATTTTTTGGTGCGCACGCTAGACGAAGTCGGCGTGCATACGGCAGTTGTGCAGACCGATGAGGCGAAGACCGGTCTTGCGTTTGTTTCACTGCGCGCGGATGGTGAGCGCGATTTCTTGTTTTTCCGCGACCCGGCGGCGGACATGCTGCTGCGCGCAGACGAAGTCCAGGCGCAGTGGCTGGAAGACGCCGCGGTCTATCATTTCGGCTCGGTATCACTGATCGCCGAGCCTTGCCGCACCGCGACGCTGGACGCAGCGCGCCGAGCGAGAGAATTTGGTGCATTGGTGTCGTACGACCCCAATGTTCGCCTGGCATTGTGGCCTAGCGCTGACGCAGCTCGGGCAGAAATTCTTGCGCAGCTTCCGCTTGCGGATGTGGTCAAAGTCAGCGAGGAGGAAGTCGAATTCCTCCTCGGCGTGGACGCGACCACAGGGGCGCAGCAGCTGCTGCAGCGCGGACCTAAAGTGATTATCATCACTTTAGGCCCTGGGGGCTGCCGTGTCGTGACCGCACGGCAGGATGTCGTTATCCCCGGCCAGCCTGTGGCAGCCGTGGATACGACTGGCGCCGGTGATAGTTTTGTCGGCGGAATGCTTTTTCAGCTGGTATCGCTTGGCGCTACGCCAGCAACCATCGTCGACGTGCTCGCTGAAACAGGAGCCGCTGAGCAGGTATTCGCCTTCGCCAACCGCGTAGGCGCAATTACGACGACGCGCAGGGGGGCGATTCCTGCGCTCCCTACGCTAGCGGAAGTGCAAGGCTAGCTTGTGAGAAGCCAAGCCTATACCCACTATCCCCACAGCTCAGTAATAAATGCAAGAAAAGCTTCAACCAATTAACCGAAAGTTAAACGGGATGAAATAGATTCCTGATGTATATGCAATTCTGAGTGAAAGGGATAGTGTTGTGAGACCGAGCTTTAAGAGCTATCAATGCAGAGCGATCGATTCATGGAAACCAAGTCTATGCCCACTATCCCCATAGCTCAGAAATAAATGCAAGAAAAGTTTCATCCAATTAACCTAAAGTTAACGAGATGAAATAGATTCCTGACGTATGTGCAATTCTGAGTGAAAGGGATAGTGATTCTACAGAGGGCCAAGGCACAAACATTATGGTGCAGGTCGTAGCCCACAGTGAATTAGGTATATTTTGCGAAGAACGCAAATTTCGGATGTAGTCCGGAGGTTGCGTTCTTTTTGTTTACATTGAGGTAAAGGCACCCTAACATCTACATTCCTTCCCGGAATTAGACGATAGGGTGTTTTTAGTGTGGAATGACCTTAACCGACAACGTTTATCGAGAATATCTGTCATATGACATTATGGCACTAGCCGATTTTACATCACAAGAACTAGCATAAGAGTTGTAAGGGATTTCTAAAAAGAGAGGAACAGATGGACATGAATCAAAGAATCCGGAAAGACTTGAGAAACGTCTGTTTTTTGTTGCTTACTTTTGTGACAGGGTTGTTTTACTTTTGCTTTTATTTGGTGGGTATTACATTGGGGGTCTCGATGGCGTTCACTTTAGTAGGGCTTCCGATCCTCCATTATGTTTTGCGTTCCACTGGTGCGTTTGTGCAGCACGAACGGATTCAAACCGAAGCCTACACAGATATCTACATTGGCCCTGGTCCAAGCCGAACAAGAACGGAAGGAAGCTTATGGGATCAGGTTAAAGCTGAATTATCCGATACGCGTAATTGGAAAGCGATATTCGTGCTGATGTTGAGATTCGTTATCGAACTTGTCAGTGTGATTTGCGCTGCTCTTTTCTATGTGACACCGCTTACTCTCCTGTTAGCGCCCTTCTTGTCCGTCTTGAATCTGTTAGATTATTTTTCATTCTTAGGGATGGAAATCAGAACGTTTGGCGACTCACTCTACGTCATGCTTGCAGGTGTAATCCTTATATGGTTCGGTCCGTATTTGGGTAATGGCTTGGTAAGGATGATCGGGAGCCATACGCATCGTATGGTTGAAGGTTTATCTGGAAAATAAAACCAGCTGTAGTCTAGCATTAAAGGAATGTGCATATCAAATGAGAGTAGGGGAAGATTATGACAGTGTCACTTATGAAAACATCCTCACAGTCCCTCTGGATGATGTGGGAGCACGTGTTTGACTTCTTAAACAGATTTCGAAGCGAGTCTGTGTGGGTATATGGCATATGTAAATTGGTGGTCAGGCAGCATCGCGGAAATAGTATTACCTGTCAAGACGGGCGTCGGATACTTGCCGGAGATTGGGTGGGCGAACTTCATCTGGATAATCGGCAAGTACTGAGGCTTACACGTACGGTCGGTGCAGATCGAGCCGGGTTGAGTACTGCACGCCAGTTCCGCATTGCAATCAAACAAATAAGTCAGGAGCTGGATAGCAATCCGGAACTGGTGAAAGTCCAGGCCTTAACCGGGATCACGCTGCTTCACCGGGGGATCATTCACGGAATAGGGTTTGAACAGCATCCCATTGAGTCAAAATGGCAGCAACGATTTTATGCGATGTATCTTCGCTTTCTTCTTACTATGCTGCATCCGGAAGGGAAACAGCGAGTCGGGCACAGCATCGAGAAGTTATCTCCCATAATGATAGTGATAAGCAAACAGTCTCTGAAGGAACGTTTTACGGTACGGAAAAAGGATTCGAAACCATCATCTCTTGATGGTAATCAGGATCTGCAGGGTCAAAGGAAGAAAGAGGCGGTCTCATGATACAAAAGCTAATTAATTTATCCATAGATGTGATGATTCTCTATATGATAGTTCCCTTTATTCTTACCCGAATATGTAGGTGGGGCGTTCACTCAAAAGGAAAAGTGGCGAAGGGAATTGCCTTTACTTTCGATGATGGTCCTGACCCTTGCTATACGCCTAAATTGCTGGACTTGTTAAAAGAGCATGAAGTAAAGGCCACCTTCTTCGTACTGGGCAGCAAGGCCGAAAAATATCCGGAGTTGATTCAGCTCATGTACCGGGAGGGGCACCAAATCGGCATTCATAACTATACGCACACTTCCAACTGGATTTTGTCCCCATGGACGAGTAAACGGGAGCAAGCAGATCGCACAGCTGACATTGTCGAGCGAATCACAGGAGAGCGGCCTATCTTTTACCGCCCGCCCTGGGGGCTTCTCAATCTAGGCGATCTCCTTTTGATGAGAAAGTCTTATCGGATCGCACTGTGGTCGGTCATTGTAGGAGATTGGAAACTATCGGTCAGCGCTGAAAAAATGAAGCGTGCCTTGTTGAAAAGGATTAAGCCTGGTTCCATCGTCGTTCTACACGATAGCGGCGATACACTTGGAGCAGATGAAGAAGCACCGCGGCACATGATAGCAGTTCTGAAGGAAGTTTTGGAAGAAATTCAAATGAAGGGTTTGAAATGTCTGCGAACGGATGAGCTGCTGGGTAAGGAAGCGAGGGGGATTGGAGATGTCGTACCGAGAACCAAATCTCCTGGTCAGGTCCATATGTAGGCTCGCTCAGTGAATGAGAAGGTAAGATAGAAAGCCAGGATTTATTTGAGAAATCCGGCTTCCAATGCCTTCTGTATAGCTTCTTCCCGGTTACGAACACCCAATTTCATATAGGCCGTTGAGGCATAATTCCTCACTGTACCGTCAGATAAGTATAATTTCGAGGCGATGGTTTTATAACGTAGACCCTTGGATACAAGCTGTAAAATTTCAATTTCGCGTGGAGTCAGGTCGTAGTTCTCGGTTGTTTTCGGTTTCAACAATTCGATTTCATTCTTGTCCATTTCGAGCTTCTCAAACAATTTATGCGACATCTCCTGATCAATCAGTGTGCCACCGCGATAGACAAGACGAATGTTTTCAGCAAGCTCACGCGGTTCAATAGATTTCAATAAGTAACCGTCTGCTCCGCTTCGCAGAACTTCCAGGGCCTGTTCGGTATCTTGAAACGTGGTCAGAATCAGAATTCGGATGTGAGGCCATGTTTGCTTTATTTTTTTTGATGCTGAAATCCCATCCATGTGGGGCAAGTCCAAATCCATGAGCACCAACTGTGGCTGACACTGCTCGCATAACTCAATGGCTTGTTCGCCATCCTCGGCCAATCCCACCACTTGCAAATCCTTGTGTCCCTCCAGAATGGTTCGAAGGCTTTCTCTGATGAAGGGTTGGTCATCGACGATCAGTAAGCGAATGACCTCATCCGATAATTCCACTTGCCTTGGCAATGTGCAGGTTACGAGCGTTCCTTCACCAAGCTCTGTATAAACAGAGACTTGCCCTTGTAGATTCATGGCTCGCTCTTTCATCGCGTTCAAGCCGAATCCATCCTGCCATTTCTCCATCCCTGTACCGTTGTCCTGTACTTCGAGTCTAGTATGCCGCTGCTCAAATTGCAGTGAAACGGTAATTTCTGTAGACAGTCCATGACGCACAGCGTTAGTTAACGATTCCTGCAAGCAACGAAAGAATGCCATTTTGGCTTGCTTGGGTAACGGGTACTCCTCACCAAAAGTTCGGAAGCGAACGCTCACTTTGGCATATGCTTGAAATTCTTCTCCTAATTGTTGCAACGACTGAAGCAGCGGAAGCGTCTCCTGTGGTGACTCTAATTGATGCAAGTATCCTCTGACTTCGTCTATGCCCTTGCGAGCTAAATGCAACAAAGAATCGAGCTTCTGTCCCCCAGCTTCTGTAGAAAGTTCCGGACGCAATGTTTCTAATCCCATGATAATAGAGGTATAAGAATGTCCAACCGTATCATGAAGATCCTTGGAGAGCCGATTGCGTTCTTCAGCTAGCGTGATGCGTTCGATTTGGGACAAATACTGTTCTAAAACGGTATTCTGTTCACGGATGACCTCACTTTGCCGATGATTGACCACCAGTAAATGAAAGGCAAACCCAATGGCATAAGCGAGTCCGATGTGGCTCATCATGATCCAATAATTGTTTTGATGAGAAAGCAAATTTATGAAAAGAGGTATGAGAAAGATCGTGACGGGCCCTGAACAACGATAGGATTGGTGAGCGCTGTTCACTGCAATCAGAAAAGCATATGTCAGAAATGCGAGATAAGCTTCCGGGAACAAAGAAGTTAAATACAAGATTAGTCCGCCCGAAAAAATGATTTCTGTAAGTAGATAATACTTATAGTTGAGCAACAAACAAAGCCAAGGAACGGAAAAAGCAATAATCTGCCAAAAAATCAAAGCCCACAGCGGCAGCGGTATGTCAGCATGCAAATGTACGGTCGTAACCATGAGAGAACTACTACCAATAAGCCGGAATATGAGCATAATCCAGTCATACCAGAACCACTGTTTTACCGTTTCAAACAAGTCCATCATCCCCTACTAAACTTTCAGATTCTTGCTGTTTCTAACCAGTATAGAACAAATTTTTATCAAACGACACTTTTCTCAGTAGATAAGAAAGTATAAGTTTTATACTTTTGCTTCGCATCTACCTTGACAAACGCGCTCGTCCCATAAGGACGACGGAGTCGTTTATCCTTGGCTAGTCGTGGGATCGGTTTAACATTTTGATCATTTGATGTGTGTAACCGCCGATCAATCGTACCAACCCATTTGCTAACCAAGCGCTCACAAAAGTAAGAAGAATTCCAACGGCCGATAAAAGAAGAGATTTCGTGAATGTACCTATCGTTATACCCATGATGTGTATGTCAAAAAAAAGAAGGAGCAACGGAGCTAGGATAAACAAAAGAGGCGTTACATAGAGCATGGCTGCACTTAGGAGACAAAGAAGTCCAATCAAAAATTTCAACATCAACCAACAGATAGCGATCCAGTTGCGGGGATCTTGAAGCTCCTCTTTGGCTTGCTCCCAGAAAGACGCCTCTAGTCTTATTTTCCGTTCGTAAGGCGGAGTGCTGATATCGGTATAAATCTTCGTTTGTATACGTTCGTATTGTACGAAAGTTGGTGTAGTTCGCAGTACTTGTGTGAGTAATGGAATGCCTACCACTGTAAATGAAAGACCTAAACCTAAGGTAAGGGTAACTAGATAAAAACAAAAATAAAATAATCCTGTAGCAAATGTGAACAGCAAGAAGTAGCCATTTTGGATGAAGCTAATGATCTCCTTTTTCATGATGGATTCATCGTCCCTTCAATGTAATAGCCGTATCCTACTGCTTCCCGTGTCAATTAATCTAGTGCCAAAATGTCATATGACATTAGGGGTAAAGCTTGGTTTTGTAAAAATATGTTGAAAAATGGAAGATCGTATGCTATGTTTTATTTGCGAAGAACGCAAATTTCGGATGAATGTCCGGGTTTGCGTTCTTTTTTGTTTTAGCGAGAAAAAGGGGGTGAGGTTTTGAATCGCAGGAGAAGCCTGCTTATTAGTTTGGTTGCTGCGGTTATGGCGGGGTTGCTTGTGTATGGGGTGTATGTCATGCAGGTGAATCAGGTCGAGCTGCAGCAGACTGTTCAGGTTGCGGTTCCGAAGGATTTTATTCGGGCCGGTGTCTTGATTCGTGAGGATATGGTGGAATTTAGAGCTGTTCAGAAGGGCAGTTACACAGAGGGCATGGTGACGAAGCTGACGGAAGTCGTTGGGCAGGAGACCTTGATACCTCTTGGTAAACAGGAGCCTATTTTGAAATGGAAGGTGAATCGTTATCATTTGCTCCCTAATGAGCAGCAGGCTACTTTTCAAATTCCCAAGGAATATTTGCTGTCGGTTTCCAATGGCATTCGTGCCGGGGATCGGGTCCGTATTTATGTATCTGGTGCAGATGGCAGCTCGCGCAGGCTTTTTGATGAGAAGGAAATTACGGTTGCTTCTGTGAAATCATCGGCGAATGTGGAGGTGGACAATCCGAAGAGTTCTAATCTGCTATCCAAGGTGGAAGGGGATAAGGAAAAGATGTATGCTTCCCGATTGGAAGCGAACGGTGCTATCGACCAGATCAACCTTAATTTAGCGGAGAGTGAGTGGCTTCAGATTGATCAATTATGCAGCTCGAAGAAAGCGAAGTTGGTCATCGCGTTCAGTTCCTCTTCTATTTTGGCAGGAGAATGAAAGGAGGTATGGGATTTGCATATAGGACTGCTATCATCGGATCAACGATTAATTGATGAGATTACGAATGTGGTTTATTCGAAGCCATTAAACTGGATGATCTGTTCGGCTGCTGATGATTTACGTCGTAAATTAACGGAGATGCCTTACTCGCATACGATCATTTCGGATCGGGAGATGGATTTTGGGGATTTTGAAGAGTTCCTTGAGGAATTACAACAGCAGTATGTAGGATTAAAAATTATTGTTCTGCTCTCGAACTATCACGATGCTTCCATTAATGAAAAATATTTGAAAATGTGCAAGCTGATGAAGCTTGATTATGTCCAGCCAGGACGCAGTACCGCTGTTATTGCAGATGATATTCGGGCTTGGGTTGATGGTTCTGGGGTAGATCATGCGAATCAACAATCGTCAGGAAAGTTAATTACATTCATCGGCTCAACACCGAATATAGGTACGACATTAGCTTCATTTGGTGTAGCACACGCGTTAGCCTTAGAGACCTCTATGAAAGTCGGATATTTGTGTCTCAATCTAAAAAGCTCTAAACTTCATCGTTATTTAGGGCGAGACGAGCATGTTTTTACGTTGGATGGTCTGAGAGCGGAGCTGAAGGCACAAAGTCTCACACCGGAAAGGCTGCAGCAGGTATGCGATAAACCGAAAGAGGCACATGGGCTGCATATCCTGTATGGGAATATGCTTCGAGAGCAGGCCGAGTTTTTTACACCATCGGAGATTATTCATTTGTTGCGTGTGGCACGAGGCGCTTTTGATGTATGTATCATAGAAGTGAGCGCTTATTGGGACAATGCGGCGACGGTTTGTGGACTGTTAGAAGCAGATAGCAAAATTGTGGTAACGACAGCGGATATCGCCCATTTTCAAGAGGATTTTTCGAGGTGGATTAGGCAGGTTGGCGCTGTTTTTGGTCTTCAGCCGGATGGTTTTGAGTTAATGGCTGTTCAAACGGATCGACATGCCAAGCATAGCGAGTTCACGATTAAAGATATTCGCAAGGAAACCCAGCTGCATCTGATTGGTCAAGTATCTCGGCATGCTGATGCGCTTTCTCGCTGCAATCAAGGCAAGCTGTTGGACATGTTCGTGCCGACCCACGCCATGCATGAGGAGGTTAGGGCGGTTTCTCGAAAATTCATTGATTACTATAAGCTGCCAAGGAAGGTGAGTTTACGACAAGTAACATGGCTGCAGAAGATCATAACAGGCAGACGAGCTGCAACTTAAATAAGGCTGGGAAGAGGTGAGGGGAGTGAGTGAGGAAAGGTTTTCAATCATTACATACATGCATGAACGTAAAAGCGAGGGCGCAGTGGTTGATTTGACTTCAAGTACTGAGCTGGAAAAGAGAAGAGGATCAGATTATGGCTCGGTGAGATCTGGTTTTGGGGCAGATCAGGGCGGGCGGAGTCAGGGCTCTGTTGGAGAAGACGAGGATGGCGTGGGAAGTCCAAGAGCTGTCGGTGGAGAAAGACCTGAACTGCAAATGCAGGGGGATGTTCTTTTTAACCAATGGGTACAGGATATTCGAAGTGAACTTGTTTCGATGAAAGGCAGGACTGAGGCCGAAAAGCAGCTTTATAACGAGACGTTAAATCGTGCGATTCTTGGTTATGAGGAGGATCGAGGCAAGCTTCTTGCGATTATCCATGATCTGGTTTCAAAAAGAAGACTTTCAGATGTGCCTCCGAGAACGAGTGGTTATACGACTTTGCCGGAAGCCATTTTTGCAGAGATTATTGGGCTGAACGTTCTTGAACTTGTACTTAAGCATAAGGAGGGACTTGAAGAGATTCAGGTTGTGGGGAGACAGATTTTTGAAGTGCGCGGTGGGATGGCAATGCCGTCTGCCTATTCGTTGCCTTCTGTGCGTGAATTAGAGAGGATTCAGCAGAATTTGGTTCTTTTTAACAATGATACTTTGAATCCCAGGAAGCGATGGGCAGAGGTTGTTCTACGGGACGGATCTCGCGTTACGATGACTGGGTTTGGGTTTACGGCTGAACCGACATTAACGATTCGTTTTTACACGATTAAGCGGTTTGATTTGGCGTCCCTTGCTGCTGTGGAACTAGCCACGATGGATAAAAGGATGGAGAAGCTGATTCTAATCTTGATCCGATCTTATTTCAATATGGTGGTTATTGGCCCGACAAACTCGGGAAAGACGAATTTAATCAAAGCGATTATTGCCGAAATGGACGATAATGAACGAATTATTACGATCGAATCGAGATTCGAGTTGAATTTAAAGCGCGATTTTCCGCATAAAAATATCGTCGAATACGAAATTGACGAGGAAGATCCGCGGCATTCTGGGCTGCAAGCTTTTAAATTGGCATTGAGGCAATCGCCAAAGCGCATTTGTCATGCTGAAATTCGGGATGATGACGCGAACCTTTATGTGAGAGCTTGCACGCGGGGTCACGAGGGCAGTATTACTTCGGTTCATGTGAGTGAACTTGAGGATGTGCCTGATGCGATTACAGATATGTGTATGCTGGATGGCAGGGGGATGAATCCACTGCGTCTAACGAAACGGATTACAGAGTTTGTGACACAAATCGGTATGGAGATGGCTGTAGTTGATGGAAAAAGAAAGATTGTGCGAATCGTCGAATATCGTTATGAAAATGAGGAGGTTTGCGTCACGGATCTCGCAGTTTATGACAAGTCGACAGATGAATGGACATTTCCCGGGAAATTGTCGCATCATGCATCGAAGAGAATAGCCAAGGTAGACAATGAGGGCCTTGCTTTGTTGAGGGAACTCGGATTTATTGAGAAAGAAGGCGAGTCGTAGCCATGATTTTCGCCAAATATGTCTTTCTTTTGTTGTTATTTGTTCTAGTTTTTGTGCTTATTCAATCGCTTTTACACGTACTTATCCGACAACGCAAAGCCAGATATAGGCTGCAATATGTCAAAACCTCTACGTTCGTCGCTAGATTCAGCGAATATTTGGGAAATAGGAGCTCTTTATTTAAGCATATAAAGGAAATGATGGAATCCGTCGAATCCAAAATGAGCATGCGTGGCATTATGACAGTTAGTTTCGTTTTGTTTTTAGTAGGATTGTTGGCGGGAACGTTGTATTTTCAGACGTTAAAAGGGGTCATTATCGTTACTTCTATCTGTGTTTCACTTCCTTATATGCTGCTTCGGTTGAAGCTGGTCAGTGTCAGACTGCAAACCCGATTGGAGTTTCTTCCGGCCGTTGAAGTGTTCTATCAGTACTATATGGTGGATCCAAATAAAAATATGAAAATGGCTCTTAAATATTGTTTAGAAGAGAATCGAATTCTTTATCCGATCAAGCCCGTATTTGAGCAATTATATCGTAATCTCATGACGCAGAGGGATACGGAGGAGAGCTTGCGCATTTTCTCACTCACTTTGGGCCATACATGGGCCGATTATTTTGTCGGTGTCATGCGTGTTGCTTTGACGGAAGGGAGCTTTGTCGGTGAAAGCTTAAAGGATTTGATTGTCGATATGCGGAAAGCGCAGCGATTCGATCAGTTGGAAAGAAATCGACTTTTGGAGATACGTATTGCTAATTTTACGCCGATATTGTTTCTTGCCTTATTCATATTTATTAATTTCAAGGTAAACACGGAGAACGCTTATTTGTATTATATTGTTGACCCTGGCGGGCGAAACATGATTCTTGATGCACTTCTCCTCATTTTCGTCTCGTTTCTAATGGGCATGTACTTATCTATGCGAAGAATGTGAGGGATTTGCTTCTGTGATTATTGAAAGCACACAACTAGTTATGCTGCAGATGGTTTCTAATTTGCTGCTCTTTCTTCTTTTCATGACTGTTTTTTATCACTTTTTCATGCATATGCCTGCACGTAAGAAGAGATGGAGATCACTACATGTCAAAAGAGCACTGCAAGAAACAAAACTTCCTTCATGGATGTTCTCATGCTTAGGTATGAGTGCGAAAATCGTGGAGGAAAAGCGTCAACTGCTGCTGGGGTGCGGTATTTGGATGAATGCTAACCTTTATGAAGGTGCGAGAAGGATAGGGATGGGTTGCGCAATTATGCTCTGTGCTGTTGGGTATTTAGCTCTGAAGTATCCGATGCTAGCTTTGTATATGCAGCCGATTTATGTCATGGTGGGGACTGCTTGCTTACTCATTTTTTTGTTTTTTGACAAAGAAGTACTGGCTCAATTAAAGGAAAAACGAGCACATCGAATAGTCCGAGAGATTTACGTGATTAGTCATCATCTTCTCTATTACAACGATTCTGGGTTGAATTTACATGCCAAGCTATCCTTATGTGTTTCACAAACGCGCTCCATCCGGTCTCACTTTCAATTGCTGTTGAATGAATGGTATCAAGGCTCTGAAGAGGCTATTAACCGTTTTAAAATCAGACTAGGGACAGACGAAGCACACAGCTTTGGGGAAACGCTGAATGCTTTGAGGCTGAATGAGCATGGCAGCTATTATGAGTTGTTAAAGCAAAGAATTCAGGACTACAAAGAAAAAATGGAACTGGTTCGAGATAGTAAAAAAGAAACCGTGTCGTATCTTTTGTTTGTATTAGCAGGACTGCCGATTTTGAACACATTTCGGGTATTCATGTACCCGTGGATTGCTGAAGGCCAGCGATTATTTAATGCAATTAACTAATGAAAGAGGGAAGTTATGAGGAATATATTGATCACAGTTATGATGCTAATTGTTGTGGCATTTCTTTTTACATCGATTATTAATGATGGGTCGACAGGGATGAGGCGGAATATTTCGACGCACGGAACGCAGGCAAATACGGATATTACGGCATTAAGGCCGTAGTGATGGAAGATTTGTTGTGAGATCGATCCTCGTTACGGTGATGTTAATTATGGTGGTGATTGTCATATATAACGGTGTGGTTGGTGGCAGCACAGGCACTCGGAAGCAAGTAAGCAACAGCGGAGCAAGGATCAATGGGACGATTGAGCGGATTAACCCATGAAGCAGATTTTGGTGTTTATCCTATTTGCGACTTTGCTTTGTTGGTTTATGTTTGCTCCTGTTTATAAGCATGTCATTATTGTTCGGCAGGCTGTTTTGCAAAAAGAAGTCGATTATTTGCTAGAAATCGGTGCTAATGGCAGGCACGGTTATATTAATAGCACCATGATCCAGGATTCTAGGGATCGGATGGCGGAAAGAGGCTTCATTCCAGGAGATCTCATTTACACGGTAAATACGACTTCGGGGGTCGGGGGAATGGATCCAGGAATGCCCGTTTGGCGAGGAACGGGATTGAGTTTGAAAATGACGTATCCGTATCATCGACTTTTTGTAATTGATCAGCTTGTCGGAATCACGGTCCCTTCCGGATCAGATCGTATGGGGGCAACAGGCATGAAGATGAGTGAGTATGTGCCTTAAGGGCCCGAGGTGATTTCTTGTATAAATTGCTTTTAATCGTCTTGATGAGCGTCGTCTTTATGTCGCTATATGGGCTGCAAACGGATGAAGAATTGGCGATGCATACGCTTTTTCACGGGAAGCATGCATTGAATAACTCGGTGCATGCGGCGGCTCAGCAAAGTGATCAAGTAAAGCTGGCAAGCGGTATTCACAGTATTGATGAGACGAAGGCTAGAGCTGTGGCTATGCAATATTTGCAAGCTAATTTAAGATTAAATGGGGTGAACGATCCGCTGCCGAATACGTTTTTGCGCAGCAGGGTTGTCGTGGAATTATTTAAGATTATTAATGATAATGAGGTATTTCCTTATACGTATGTGAATGCGGGAAATGGATATTCAGTAACGTTGGATCGGCCTGGTGTGATTATGTTCATCCGGTTGGAGTTTCCGCGGACTTATACGGTTTTGCAGCCGATAACTTGGACGATTAAGTCTTCTGCGGAGATGGTGTTTTGACCACATACGAAAGTATAATGAGAGGGTGAAGTGTGAATTCAGGGTTATAAGGAGAGATACATATGACTATTTTCCAGCAACGGCAGCAGGCGCTGCAGCGTGAGATGATTAAGCGGGGTTGGTCCGGCTTCTTGGTCACGAACAACGTCGATATATATTACTACTGCGGATCGATGCAGACGGGGTATTTGTTTATTCCGGCGGAGGGAGACGCGCTTTACCTCGTACGCCGAAGTTTGGTCCGAGCGGAGGAGGAAGCGTCAGCGGCCGTGGAAGCGCTGGGGTCTTTGAAGACGCTGGGTGAGCGTCTTCGCGCGCGCTGCGCGGATGGATCCGCGGCTGCGGGAGTGCTGCGGATCGGGACTGAACTGGACGTGTTACCCGTCCAGCTGTATGTAAGGCTGCAGGCTGCGCTGCCCGGCGCGGCCTGGGAGGACGGCTCGCTGCTCGTGCGCGAGCAGCGGATGATCAAATCGCCGGACGAAGTCACGGCGATTCGAGCGGCTGCGCACGTCGTCGACGCAGCGCTGGAAGCAGTCATCCCCCACATTCGTGAGGGGATGGCGGAGTTTGAGCTGATGGCGCTCATCGAGCATCAGCTCCGGCTGCGCGGGCACCAAGGGCTGATGCGCATGCGCGCGTACAATTCCGAGTTGATAACCGGAATGGTAGCGGCAGGCGCGGCGGCAGCGGTGCCCACCTATTTTGACGGGCCGGCCGGGGGCACGGGGCTTCACCCGTCCAGCCCGCAAAGCTCAGGCCGCGCGCTGATTGGGCGCGGCGAACCGATTCTTGTCGATATCGGCTGCTCGATCGACGGCTATCTGATCGATCAGACGCGCACGCTCGTGATCGGCGATCTAGACCCTGAGCTGCAGCGGGCCTATGACGTGGCGGAGCAGGTGCTCCGCGCCACGGAAGCTAGGCTGCAGCCTGGCGTTATCGCCGAGCATCTGTATCTGCTCGCGCTGGATCAAGTGCAGGAAGCGGGGCTAAGCGCCCATTTTATGGGGTACGGCGCCGACCAAGTGAAATTCCTTGGTCATGGCATTGGGCTCGAAATCGACGAACTGCCCGTTCTCGCCAAAGGCTTCAAATACCCGCTGGCGCCTGGCATGGTCATCGCGATCGAACCCAAATTCACCTTCCCTGGTCGCGGGGTGGTTGGTATTGAGGATACGTATTTGATTACCGAAAATGGTTATGAAAAGCTGACAATTTCGAGGGACGGTATTCGCCGAGTATAACTAATTTTCCATAAAAGAGAGACTGGCGGAAATTCATGCCAGTCTCTTTGTTTTTAATTAACAAGCAAGTATACTTGACCCATATGAAAATCATAAGGGGACAATGGACAATGGAATTGAGGCATTTCATACCACAAACGTTAAAGTACAAGCTGTTCTTAGCTTTTCTACTTGTTATTCTGCTGCCCATCATCATCTTAAATATGACGCACGTTCAAAAGTTTGAGACGTTAATGAGAGAACAAGTTAGCAGTCAAAATCTCGAACAAATGACAACGATTACATCCTCACTTGGAAGTTTATTAAGTGTTTCAGAGAAGACCTTTACCCTGATTGAACAGGATTCTTTCGTAACTGCGATTTTGAAAAACCCCGAAACGGGGGGCTCTTATGCCTCCTTCCAACAAAGACAGAAAATCGAAGAGAAGTTTAATGCCATTAATAATAGTGTTTTTATTGCTAATTCCTACGTCTACTATACCGTTCTTGATGCGGAAGATCATGTTTACACATCATATGGACCTACTCATATATTAAGCCACGCTGCTCTTTCGACAATGCCAGTGATACAGGATGCTTTCCTTGGAAAGTCCCTTTCCAAATGGCAGCTAGAAGAAGGAGGGCTAACCTCAGCTTTTGGTATTCAACCCTCTTTATTGACCATGTATAAAGGATTGCGAGACGAAAATAATCGGGTATATGCCGTCGTAAGAATTGGCGTAGACTATCAAAGCTGGCTTCGAAGCGCTATTCCAAGCCCGATGAATGATGAATTATATGTATTGGCTTCCGCAGAAGGAGAAATCTATGGGCGCAGCAACACATCCAATGCTCTTGCGCTGCCAAATCCATTGAATACGCTAGGTTGGGAGCCGACGGGAAGCAAGGTCGAGAATGACCATATCATTAGTTATTCTAAAATTCCGAGCTTGAATTGGTATCTGATTAAAAGTATCCCGACCAAGTATCTGTTTCATAAAGTAAATCAGCTTCAGCAATCCTACTTTTTGACAACGCTGATTATTGCCGTTCTCTTTATTGTCATGACCTTTCTGATCTCGACCACCATCACCAGACCCCTGCAGCTTTTGCAGAGAAAAATGTCAGATGTCGTGAAGCGAAATCTGAAGATTCAATTGCCTGAGGAAAGCTATAAGGGTGAAATTCTAACCTTTATTCAGGCTTTTAATAAGATGGTCAGAGATGTGGAGAGTCTTCTTAACCGGTTAAAAGAGGAAGAACGCCACAAAGAGGCTATGCGTTTCCAAATGCTTTTGTCACAGATGAACCCGCACTTTCTGCTAAACACGTTAAATACGGTGAAATGGCTTGCCATTGAACTCGGTAATCATCAAATTCCTGAAGTATGCGAGTCGCTCGGCAAGTTATTGGAAGCAGGAATGCGATTGGATGTGGATTTAATTCACCTGGAGCATGAGATTGAACTTGCCCAGAGATACATCCGTATTCAGCAGCTTCGCTATGACCGCGAATTCGATGTTCATATCACATTTGACCCTGAGCTCCGCCATGCGCTTATTCCTAAGTTGAGTTTGCAGCCGTTAATTGAGAATAGTATCTATCATGGGTTTGCGAATATCGAGAGGTCAG
The DNA here is from genome assembly GCF_059692155.1 of Paenibacillus sp. JT22N1. Taxonomy (NCBI): domain Bacteria; kingdom Bacillati; phylum Bacillota; class Bacilli; order Caryophanales; family Paenibacillaceae; genus Paenibacillus; species Paenibacillus sp. JT22N1. Next base: position 5,228 of record NZ_JCAUAW010000024.1, on the reverse strand, counting down.
GCAGCATCCAAATTAGAGTTCAAAAACAAGAAAATAAGCTTGTTATAGAAGTGGAGGATAATGGCGTTGGAGTAGGTAACACAGGGTCAACATCCGGTAAAGGTAATGGCATTGCCTTGAAAAATCTCGAAGAGAGACTCGTGCTCCTGTTTCGAAAAGAAGGAACTTTGGCGATAGAATCCATCCCAATTGGGACATTAGTTCGCATTCGCATTCCGTTCTTGTTGTCTCCACCCTATTCGAAAGGAGAAAGCTTACATGTGGACAGTTCTCTTGGTAGAAGATGAAGCCTTCGTGAGACGAAGTATCCGAAAGGGAATGCCTTGGGAGGAAAATGGCTTCAAGGTGATAGAGGAATGCGGAAATGGCCAAGAAGCCATGGAATTCATCAGGAATAAACAGCCGGATTTAGTTATTTGCGATATTATGATGCCTGTTATGAATGGTGTAGAGCTTCTTGCGCAGGTTCGCCGGGAGAATTTAGGAACAGCCTTCGTCATGCTCACTGTCATGAATGAGTTTGAGTTTATCCAACAAGCGATGGAGCTAGGGGCATCGGGTTATGTGCTTAAGCTTTATTTGACTCCGGAGAAAATGACTGAAGCGCTGACAAAGGTAAAACGGGAGTTAGAAAGAAACTTGCGTCTTATTTCTCAAGAAATAGACGATTACTGTGAGATTTTATATAACGAACCTAACGATCAGGTACGGACGACTGAAAGCCCGGCTTTTATTCGGGATTCTTTTAACCCCAATCTACTTATCCTTGTTTTGCATGGACAAACCATTTTCGATAAGCAAGATTTGCTGCAACTGCCTTTATTCGATACGGAAATGAATGCAAGGATGCATCTTTTTACCAAGATGGGGCTGACTACGGTCCTATGCGCTGTTCCAGAGGAAACAAAGATTAGAATAAGGGACTCCGAGCAGCGTAGTGGTTTCGTTGTTTTAATCTCAGAGCTGTTGTCGGATGAGGATATTCACACGGTTTGGAAAACCATGGTTTCTCGATTGACTGAACTATGGTATGCAGATAGAGCGGGCATTTTCTTCCACCAGTCCAAAACCTTGAAGGCTAATGCTTATTCCAACTTGCCTTGGTCGCTGGAGAAGAACTTAATCCAAGCTTTTGAGCAGATGAACCAAGGATTACTGGATCTTTCATGGCAGGAAATCTGGTCGTGGATGAGGGATGTAGAACTGTCTTTGCTTCGTGTAAAAGAAATAATGCTGCGTTTGGATCGCAAATTTGCAGAGCTCGCATTCACTACATTTGACTCGCCAAATACCTTTTTAGAGGCTCTTTCTCATAGGGAGGCGGGGACTCTTTTTAAACAGAGAATCGATATGTACATGGCACATTGGAAGGCAACGAACTATGAGGTTACGGATCATTCTGAAATAAATAAAGTCATTGCCTATATGAATCAGCATTTTGAAGAAGAGATGCCGTTGTCCTTGCTTGCTGGTATTGCAACGATGGATGATAAATATTTGAGTGTCCTTTTTAAGAAAAAAATCGGTAAAACCATAACGGAATATATCATAGGGCTGCGCATTGAAAAGGCTTGTCACCTGCTGCTGCACACGGATCAACCTGTTGCTCAAATCGGGGCCAATGTTGGTTTTGCTAATGAGAATTACTTCGCTCGCATATTTCGGAGAGAAGTCGGCATGCCGCCGAGTATTTTCAGACAACAAAATGCGAAGTTATGAAGAATCAAATCAAACTTTTGTGCTAAAAGAACAATACATTGTTCCTTCGAACCCTAAAAAGCTGGTGATATAGTTGATTTGTAACCAGTAAGGATATGAAATACAGGAGGGTCAAAGTTATGAATATGAAGAAAACAACGCTAAGTCTACTCTCTGCGGCTATCGTGTTGGGAGTTACAGCAGGCTGCGGTTCATCGGGTGAGAATGCCGCTAAGAACAATCCCGCTGCTTCTTCAGAAGCTAAGAAAGCAGTCACGCTTACGATGTGGGGTGGCGTACCAGCTGAAGCCGGTCCGCAGTTGGTTGTTGATAATTGGAACGCAAAGAACCCCGATATTCAGGTGAAATATGAGCGTTTTGTCAATGATGATGCCGGAAATCTGAAGCTAGATACGGCTCTTACGACAAATCAAGGTATTGATTTATATGTGAACTATACCTTATCGGGTTTATCGAAACGTGTTGATGCCGGAACTGCACTCGATCTTACTGAATTTAAAGACTACAATATTGACGATAAAATGGGCACCGATGCAAAGGACTGGAAAGTAAAAGATAAGTACTACGGTCTTCCAACCAAAAAGAATGTATCTTTCGTTTGGTTGAACAAAAATGCACTCGATGAAGCGGGGCTGGCCGTTCCTACGTTAGATTGGACGATGGCTGATTTGCAGCAATATGCGACGAAGCTTAAAAAAGGCACACGTTGGGGCTTTACAGAACATATTTCTGGTTACACCAACTTCTTTGATGGAGCCAGTGCGGGAGCGGGATTCACGAAAGCGGATGGGACATCCAACCTCGACGAACCGACTGTTCGTAAGGCATACGAAGTTATGTTCGACATGATGCATAATGATAAATCAATGCCTCTTCTAGGCGAACAAATGACGAGTAAAATGCCGACCGATTCGATGTTTTTAAAAGGCGAAACAGCCATGCTGGGCGCGGGCGAGTTTATATTCCGCAGTTCAAACAACATGAAAGATTTCCCGCGCGACTTCAAGATTGCTTTTGCCACGGTTCCTAAAGTGACGAAAGAACAGTCATCATTTAAATATCCGGGAGGACTTGGCGACGTTATTTCCATTAATCCAAACTCGAAGAATAAAGAGCAAGCTTGGAAGTTTTTGAAATGGTATGCAGATGGCGGAATGATGCCGCTTGCTACCGGTGGTCGCATTCCTTCTTCTAAGGATTCGAATGTGGAAGAAGCCATTAAACTGCTCCTTGGAGACAATGAAAAAACATATGATGTAGATTCGCTCAAAAAGGTTGTATTCGGCAAATTCCCTACGTATACAGCAACGCTTCCGCAACAGGTTGTGGATGCGCGAAGAGAAGAATATGAAAAGTATTTCTTGAAGGCACAATCCTTAGATGACACCCTTAAGAATTCGGTCAAGCGCCATAACGACTACTTATCCAAAAATAAGAAATAGCAAGGAAGATGGGGGGATGCATCAAGAAAGAGGCAACTCCCTTTTTTGTTCAAAAAAGGAGTGATTTATGGAATGAACTGGGCAAAAAAACAACGTAGATTAGGGTATTTGTTCATCTTACCTAATATGCTAGGCGTCATCTTATTCTTTGTCATCCCTGCTATATTTTCGCTGGGGATTATGTTTACGAATTATAAATACACATCGCCGGATATCGAATGGATCGGCCTCGATAATTTCAATAGATTATTCCATGACCCTGTATTCTATGTTTCGCTGAAGAAAACAGCTTTATTTCTTGCTGCTGTCCCTGTTTCAATCGGATTGGCCTTTCTTGTAGCCCTTGTATTGAATCGCAGTGTGTATGTAAAGAGTCTGTTACGGGCTATGTTTTTCATGCCTTACATTACGAGCGGTGTAGCTGTTGCTTTTGTATGGATGCTTTTGTTTCAGCCGTCGCAGGGACCTATTAACAGCTTTCTTCGTTCCATTGGCATTGATAATCCGCCAGGATGGCTGTCTACGACGACCTCTTCGATGTACGCCATAGACATTATTTGGATTTGGTTTCTTCTTGGTTATAATATGATCATTTATTTGGCAGCCTTTCAAGAAATACCGCAAGAACAACTGGAAGCCGCAAAAATCGATGGAGCAAGCTCATTGACAACGGTTTGGAAAATCATCTTTCCTCTTGTTAGTCCCTCCACATTTTTATTAATGATTACGGGCTTAATTACGTCGATGAAGACGTTCGGCATGATTCAAGCTGTTACGCAAGGCGGACCTGGCGGCAGTACAACGATTTTATCCTTATTTATTTATCACAATGCGTTTCGTTACTACGAAATGGGCTATGCTTCAGCAATCTCATGGGTCTTATTCGCTATCATCTTCTTGATCACGATGATTCAATGGGTCGGTCAGAAGCGATGGGTTCACTATTAAGTAAAAACCGGAGTTGAGACATATGGAGATAAAATCGACGAAATTACTATATACGATTGCCATGCTGGTACTGGGTCTTTTTATGATTTTGCCGTTTCTTTGGATGATAAGCACATCTTTTAAAACACCCAATGAAGTGTTCCAGTACCCGATCCAGTGGATACCTCAGAAGGTGACGTTTGAACATCATCTTAAAGTGTGGACAGGCAAAGAAAGCTTTCTTATTTATTATATGAATTCGTTGAAAATAGCTCTGATTTGCATGGTTGGAGCTACATTCTTGTCCTCCTTAGCGGCTTATGGATTTTCGCGAATTGAGTTTAAGGGAAGAAACCTGCTCTTCATGTTTTACTTATCTATGATGATGGTTCCACCACAAGTGTTATTTGTTCCTAAATTTATTTTGTTTGATAAAATAGGGATTTATAATACGCACTGGGCACTTATTCTTCCTGGTTTGTTTACCATTTTCGGGGTATTTCTGATGAGACAATTTTTTATGTCGATCCCGCAGGAGATTACTGAATCTGCTTTTGTAGACGGGGCTGGTCACTTCCGCATTTTCTTTCAGCTCATGCTGCCTCTGGCCAAACCGGCATTGGCTACCTTAGCGATTATTGATTTCTCCTGGCACTGGAATGACTATGAGAATGCCCTCGTTTTCCTACTTGACCGTGATCTGTATACTGTCCCGCTGGGCATGCAGAATTTCATACTAGAATTCAATATTGACTATAACGGGATGATGGCGGCTACATCTGCTGGCATTGTTCCCATGCTGCTTGTATTTCTTATTGGACAAAAATATATCATACAAGGGATTACGGGGTCCGCGGTAAAAGGTTAAGGTTGATAGGATGCTTATGCAGGTGCGGTGAGCGGTATATACTCAAAGGTTGGAAGTGATGCTACCTTTTACAGCCAGAAAGGGAACGAGGATTCGCTATTTTATGAATATACGCTAAAAATGGCGCTGGGCGGAACGAGTAGGCGCTATGTGTTAGGAAATGATGTTAGACTTTTCAGTAGACACACACTAGGGGACGGCCTTTATAATAATAGATATAAATTCAAGGTCGAGGTGTGGCATGGGAAACCAACGTGAAAGTTATGATGAGG
>NZ_JCAUAW010000023.1:0-106542 GCF_059692155.1 Paenibacillus sp. JT22N1 | reverse complement strand
CACGGATCACCAATATCCTAGGCGCTGCACATTTTCAAAAAATGAATTAGCTGCGTCTTCTTTAGTGCTGTTCTTTTTCTTCGACTGCCGATTCTTAATTTTCATGGTAGTTCAATGGCACTATAATAATTCCTTTTCTCTAAGTAGCTTTTTTAAAACTTCGCTTGAAGCAAAAGTGGCAACTGGCCCATAGAACGTTTGATAAGTAAGCACGTCACCTTGTTGTGAGTATTTTGCGAAAGCCAAGTTCTCATATTCATCAGTTTTAAAGACTAATTCCCATCCCCCCTTATTGTAAGGGATAAATCCACCTTTTTTAGCTTCTACTAACCAATACTGATTTGTTGCCAGCTTATATTTTAAATCCTTCATAAGCTCCGTTATGATTTTGCTATCTTCCGTCAAAAGGACTTCTTGTGTTTCAGTTTTTATGTACACTTGCTTTACCTTCTGAAAATCTTGATCCTGCCAAGCACGTTGTCGTTCAAACAATACCCTTCTTACATCATCATCGACATAGTTCCAAATGGAAAATGAAATAATACCGAGTCCTAACAATAAAAACGTAATAACAGCCTTTCTTACCACAAAGGAACACTTCCATTCAGAGTTTTTAAGGAAAATACACCCAAAATAACGAAGTACAGAATAACAATCAAGTTGCAGAAACCTGCCTATGCCGCGGCGATCTGCTCCCAGGTTTGTCTTAACTAACGTTATCCGTTAGCATAATCAACGGAGGTTATTTTTCTCGATCAAATTTGCCTTTTGAATTACATCAATAATAAATGGATGCTTGGCATTGGTATAAGCAACCCTGTCATGAGGATACTTTTCTGCAAGCTCTTTTTTTAATTGATTGTACTGCTTAAGCATTTCAGGATGGTTTTTTAAATAATCTCTGAATAGAATATTGTTATTCCATTCTTCACTTCTATAAACGTAAATATGCAAATGATGCGTTCCTGCTCTCCATTGACCTTTTCTAAAGAACCTTCTGTTAGGGAATTCCTTATGAAAAACATGCTCATACCCAATCTCTGCAAGGGGTTCAATAAATGATTCAACTTCTTTTAAATCCTTTACTCCGACCATGAAGTCGATAATCGGTTTTGCTCCTAGTCCCTGAACAGAAGTGCTGCCAATATGTTCAATAGCAATTGCTTTATCAGTCATAACCTCCTCAATTTCTCTTTTCTCCTTTTGGTAATTAAATGGCCATTCATCGTTATATTCTTCAATCTTCACCGTTTCCATAGGTCCCCTCCTCTTTGGCTTAGCATCTATTATTTCAACGAAACAAGAGGTAGATGCCGCGTGGTAATCTGTTCTCGTTAGCGTAACACTTGAACATACTTTTTTTGTTAATTTCATCCACCATGAAACACACCAATTACGGTTTCACCATCAACGTCATACAGCGGAATATCACGACCACCTGGCGATCTACTGTTCTGTATCGAAATGGCTTCCTCGGGTGATTTTGGTTGCTCACCGTCTATGTCTTTTTTCAGCACATATCCTTTTGTGCCATCCACACCTATAGCACTGATTAATTCAGGTTCCGTTTCTGGAGAAGTAGCATCTGTGGCAGAACCGTATGTCTGTCCGTTTTTATTTTTAGGATAGTTCATATTCTTAGTGCCAATATGAAAAGAACCAATTATGCTTTTCCCATCAACATCATACAGTGGGACATCACGACCAGGTTCACCGAGATAATCTTTTTTCAGCACATATCCTGCAATGCCATTCACACTTCCTGCATGGATTAAATCAGGTAGCATTTCAACAGAGGTGGATTCTTCAGTAGAACCGAATGTCTTTCCATTTTCATTTTCGGGATAGTTAGGAGGATTTGTGTGGCTTTGATTAATCGTACTTTTAGCATATGTGCTTTGGAATGCCATTGCACCTCCCACTACACAAACGATAAAAACAACACCAATCAATATTCTGATGCCTTTAGAATACATCATCACTTTGTTCACTCCCTAAAAGTTTCTCACTCTTCACTCTATAGCCGTTCGTCTCGCCCGTTTCACTTCTTATACGACACCAAATAATGGAAAGTTGCGTTAAACTGCCCGTTACTTCAACAGACAGAGGCAGCCGATCGTGTGCCGGCTGCCGTCATGTCGTGATTGAACTATCGTTCTCCGTTAGTTCAGCGGATCTTCCTGATTTATTTAGAATTAGCTATAAGTTCAAAATAAACAAATTGGTAAAGGTAAACAAGATACTTAAAATAAAATGTTGTACTTGTCATTGAATAAACCAATTATTTGCCTGCGTAATAATCAAATAACTTATTACTATGGTTTTTCTTGCTTAGAATAGCGTCAGCTATATCTATAGTTAAAACAGTATCATTAGTAAATCTTGTGAACCTATCGTAAAGCTTAAACTTTGTAGATTTGGTATTATGCCATTCAAATACTGAACCTATTACATCCCCAATAACAGCACCTAACATAATTCATCTCTTCCCAAGGACTTATTTAATTTATGTTATTCCATGTAGAATTGGTAAAACCTTCAAAATTAATATCCAGGAGCCGAGAAGTCAGCAACCATGTTTGGCAGCCGACTTCACTTATTGATTATTGCGTTCTCGTTATTTTAGCCCTGAAGGGCAATTAACTAATGTGTGATCTATAAGGTGATAGATGCATCAAGCTTAATCAAATGGTGATGAAAATAATCCCCGTGAAAGTCGCTCCAATACCAATCCACTGGTTCCATTGAAGCTTCTCACGCCATATCAATACTCCCCAAAGCAGGGTAATGATCGCAAAAAGTGATGCGGCTGTAACAACGATAGAAGTTTGCTCAAGCTCTAGGCCGATGTTGTAGCTGACCAGTGCGACGGAATCAAACACTCCAATAGGCACTAGCCATTTCCAATCTTTTGTCTGAGGTTTGTTAATAGGACGCTTCAACATCAGGAAGACAAGCGGCAAAAGCAATGTTGCTTGCAATCGACCAATCCATACGGTAGCGATGCCACCCAAGGCCGAGCTAGGAAAACGGAGCCCGAAGAAAGCTGCGCCAAGGAACAGTGCAGCGAGACCCGCCCAGATGGTTCCACTGACGAATCTTTCCTTGTGAAGAAATCGAGCCTGAGTACTGCGCAGCGAAGTTACAAGGACACCGAGAATTGTCAAAACCACTCCAACCATCGCAAGCATGCCCTGACGTTCGCCAAAACAATACGCAAGTACGACGGTAACCGCCGAAAAGCTGGAAGCAACCGGTGCGACCACAGCGGCATTCCCTTTAAGGAGGCTTTGGTATAAAAACATAATTCCCACCGCGTCGACACCCATCCATAGGCTTGCCTGTGCTGTGGAACCGGGATGAGCTATAAGAGTTTGCCATTGACCAGTCAGCAGAAATACAGCAGTTAAGAAAAGAAGGCCTGTTGCCTGCATGAAATAGAAGGTCGAATAAATACCTAATTTCCGACTGGAGATTCCCGCTAGGAAATCCGCCGTGCCAAATAAAAATGCGGATATCATTCCGTAAAGAAGACCCGACACATAAACCACCACCTATTACATAATTTGAATTTATGATTTAATAATTTACGAATTCGAAATATTATTCCAAAAAAAATTAATCGATCCTCCGAGCAAATATCCCCTCATTAATGCGAAGATTTCACTTTAACTCTCTCTTAGCAACTGTGCCCAATTGTTTTAATAACTCGATAGCTTGCAGCTTTTCTTCTGTTGCCAGCCCTTTCATGCCTTCATGCAGCGCTTGAAACTGTAAGGGAAGGATCTCCGCCATCTTTGCATCGCCTTCCGGTGTTAATGCTGCAATCACAATACGTCGGTCCTTTGCATCATCTTTACGGACAAGATAGCCCTTTTTCTGCAGACTGTCGACCACGTAAGTGATACTGGCGTTGGCTAATACAATCTTCTCTCCGATCATTTTTAACGGATGGGGACCTTTGCTATACAATAGTTCCATAACCGAAAATTCGGATAGACTTAACCCGTGGCGTTGCGCATCGATCTGCGAATGTTCCAATACACTCTTGTAAGCTCGTGAAAGGACGATAAACAATTTCAATGTAGCTTGTAGATCCTGATCATTCATACAAATCCCTCTATAGTTCGAATTCGAAATTTATGAATCAATACTATCACGATTTGTTTTTTCGGTCAATAAACTCTTCCTTCTTCAATGCTCAACAATCAGAACGACTGAGCCAGTTTTGAACAATTAATTATCACATTTCAACATTACGTTAGCGGAATACTATTAGTCCCACTTTTTCACAAAAGTTACTCTATGATAATCAGATTTAAAGAAGTCCTTTTCAAAGTTTACTTGCTCATAACCGATACTCTGGTAGAAAATTAGCGTTTTTTCATTTCTGATATGACCCAAAGTGTGTAGAATCACCTGTTTCCCACCAATTAAATGGACCTGATTACATATGGTATCAAGTAGTAATTTTCCGATTCCCTTACGTTGACATTCTTTATGAACTGCTACCCCAACTATTTCATAAAAGCCTGTTTCGACATCAAAAATATATCCAGCATGGCCAAGAATAATATCGGAATGTGCCACGTAATACCCGCAGTTCTTATGATCCTTTATCTCCAAAAAATCAGACCACCTTTGCGGGTATTTATCAATGATGAATTCTGGGAATTGAAGAGGATGACTTGCCATAATATCATTAACTTGGCTTCGATCTTTATCTTCCAATAAACGTATAATCAAGCCTTCACCCCCTAAATTATATGAAGCTATTGAAAATAATTAACTTTCATTCGTGATTTGTAATTTTAACTATTCCATCACTCGTACGGCATGAAAACACTAGTCAATTTCCCTGAATGATAGTACGGGTAATCCATCATCTTTTTAGTCGTTTCCGTTACATCTGTACTCGTTAATGATTCAACAAGGTACAAACCTAAATCGATAGAAGCTGAAACACCTCCGCCGGTAAAAATATTCCCATCCCGTACAATTCGAGCCTTAACAACCTCTGTGCAATAAGGAGTCAATAATTCGTAAGCAGATGGGTTCGTTGTCGCCATTTTACCAGTTAAGAACCCTGCGGCACCTAAAAGCAAAGCACCCGTACAAACAGACACTTTGTATTCCACATCACGAGCACTTTGTATCCAAGAAACAAACTCTATATCGTATCTCAATTCTCTGGTAGACATACCTCCGGGTATAAATATCAAATCATATTTAGACAGATCTGGGCTAATATGCTTTATCTTTATTGTCATACCACGGTCGTCTGTAATTTCCTCGTGTTTTGCACAGAGATCCCAAGACACATCTTCTTTAGCATTTAGAATTTTTAGCCAAGATACCGCTTCATAAAAGCCGACAAAATCCAATGTTGTCATCTTGTCAAAAAGAATATAAGCTATTTTCATTCCATAACACCGTCCCTTTCATGAATGAAACAAAAAAAAAGCATCTGATCTTAGATCAAATACTTTGCCCAGGCGAACGGCGTTTGAAATATGTGCTTCCTCGTGGTACTCCACGTTTCGCCAGTTACACATACCAAATATTTACTTTATTATAGTCCGAAAAAACTAATATAATCAAGTTAATTATCACGTTAACCTGCCCTTTAGCTTAATGCTGGGGACTGCAAACCCCGCCTAATAAAGTTCGTTAATTATTTAGCATAATCATCTCCTGTTTGGTGACAAATAAGTTTTGAAGTGGTGTTTTCGGGCAAAAAACCTGAATTACAAATAAGTTTTGAAGTACTTCTTACAAACTATTGCTTACAGTCTCTTTCAACTATCGTTCTCCGTAATGACTTCTATTTCTTTCCCACTTATTTTTAAGTCGGTATCTTAAAAAATGTATTAATGTGAAGAGACCGAAAATAGTAACAGCTTCCACGAAATAGTGAGTCCAAACAAACTGATAATGAGCGATCACAAAGTTGTTGTTATGGTAATCAAAATCAGCGTATTGCACAAATCCATTAAGGTATAACCCGTAAACTACGTATCGTGACGGTTAGTGGTGGGATATCTGATCGGCTACAGCTGCTTGTTGGAAGGAATAGTGAAATGGGTATCGAAATGGGGTATTGACCTAATGCGGAACTATCCACTTGAACATATATTGTATATTACCAGTACACTCGTCTCTGTCAGCCTCTCATTTAAAACATCTCTCTCTTTATGAGAAGGTGTTTTTTAGTTTCCAACAACAGAAAAAAACGATCCGTGTTCGCGCATCTATTTCGCGATAGGAACCGTTTTTGTTTTTCTCGATATTAGTGTTGTATTAAAGAATTTTACCACACACAAGTTGCTGATAAGATGATTACCAAAAGAACAAAAAGAACCAAAACAGCTGCTGCGCTAGTACCTACTCCGCTCATATTTACTCATTCCCCTCAGTGAATTTTCATTACGATATAAACATATGCTCCCTACATAGTGATTGCTTGGACATAAGTCAGGCTGCTTGATGGAAGGAATAAAAAAACCGTTCCTCCTAAATAGAGAATATGGTTTTCTGTTATTCTATATTGTTGATTTCAACCAAAAGAAAAACCGCCTCATGATAAAGCGGTTAATTGAACTATCGTTTCCGTTAGTTCAACGACTTGTGGTACGGTTCACCGTATCATTGGATAGATTAACAAAAGTGAAGGGTAGTGCTTAGCTCAATGGTTTCACCATTTTAAGATTTAGTAAAATTAGTTCATGGAAGGCGTAACAGAAATAGCCCCCTGCATCTACGGCAAAAGGGCTATTCTAAGGGGGCATTTCATCTACGGCTCTTTTCCTTACTTATGATACGGTTCACCTTCATTAACGGCTGGAGCTGGCTTTCGTGTAGCCTCCGGCCCACCAGGTCGCGCAGGAAAGGCAGCTGTTCCGGGTAGCTGCGTACGTAGCGGACTAGGCGAAGCGCTCACCTTCGAATGCAAGATTCCTCCTCAAGTGTTCATTAATAAGATGGCTCAATTAACAATCTACATTTGGAGGATCTCGTCTTCAAACAGAACTATCATCAATCCGCTTCAGCCGAACGCTCATGCCATACGCTGAGCTCTTTCAGCTTATTGTTATACGATTCGCGAATCGTGTCTGCAGAATAAGATCCAACCGGCAGCCGGAGCGGCACATTACCGCTTTTAATGACGGAAATAATATATTGCACCGCTTTGGCCGGATCGCCGATCTTGACGTTCGAAAATCCTTTTTGAAAAGCTTCGTAATACGGCAGGTACTCCGGCTTCATCACGGAGCGGTCCATCGAGTGTCCGATAAACTCGGTTGCGAACACGGCCGGTTCCACGATGGTTGTCTTGATCCCGAAGCTTGCGAATTCCTGTGCGAATGACTCAGAGAAGCCTTCGACCGCAAACTTGGAAGCGGCGTAAAGGCTGAACGGCGGATAGGACACTTCTCCGAAGAAAGACGAGAAATTAATGTAATGCCCCGAGCCTTGACGCTTGAACACGGGAAGCGTCGCGCGAATGACATCCAGTACGCCGAACAAGTTAACGTCGAACTGTTTCCGGATTTGTTCATCCGTATACTCTTCCAGCATGCCGAAAAGTCCGTATCCCGCATTATTCACGACAATGTCGATTTGCCCGAATACGTCAACGGCTTCTTGAACGGCGGCTTGAATTTGGTCCTTCTTGGTCACATCCAGAGCAGCAAGATGGACACGATCCGGTGCCAACGCTTTAAAATCCTGAATAGCATCAAGTCTGCGCGCCGTTGCAACGACTTTGTCTCCCGCTTGAAGCAGCTGCTCCACAAAATGGCGGCCAAATCCTGTCGAAGTTCCTGTAATAAACCACACTTTACTCATCGTAATTTCTCCTTTTTATTTGAGATCGATCGTTCTAATATTGGCAAAAAAAAAGCTTTACTTAGGCATTAAGCATCGCCATTGTAAAATCGGCTATGCGGTAAAGCTTCTCTTTGTCGGCGGAGGTTCGAGCAAGTACGCGCAGCCCCACCATCGTGTTATGAATATTCGCCGCAAGTTCGCTTGCGTCATGGGTCGTGGCGAACTCTCCGTTTTCCTGTCCCTTTCGGATCAGTCCGGCAATAAGCTGTTCCGTCCGGTCAAAGCTTTCTTCAGCCATAACGTCCACTTCGGGATCCCACGGAGCAAGCTCCACCGCCATATTAACGAGCAAGCAGCCCAGCGGCTTCTCTTCGTTTCCTTCAAACATATAGTCAAATAGAAAACGCAAAGCTTCTTTTGCGCTTTTGGCGCGAGTAACGCCTGAATCAAAGTGCCCGAGCAAGGTCTTGCAATAACGGTCGATGACTTTTAGAAACAATTGATGTTTGTCTCCAAACGTATCGTACAAGCTTCTGCGATGGATGCCCATATTCTCGACCAGGTCGTTGATGGATGTCTTCTCATAGCCTTGTGCCCAGAATAAATGCATCGCTTTCGTCAGAACTACGTCCTCATCAAATTCCTTCACTCTAGGCATTATGTTCTCCTCCTTCCCCTTTCTTTATTCCACATCGAGTACTATACCATAATGAGAACGATCGGTAAATAACATTTTTTACTGATCGTTCCCGTATTTTTCGCTGTCACTTGTGATAGGGTTCAGCATATCACAAGTAAACTAATCTGCCCGTTACTTCAATGAACAAAAAGAGGAACTACCGCGAGGTAAGCTCCTTAACTATCGTTCACCGTTAGTTTAATCACTTTTATAAAGTAACCTAGTATATACGTCCCATGAATAAGTCGGAAGTTAGTTTTAATCATACTGAAGCATTGTATAACGAAGATTAGTTTTGCTTAATCAGTAATTTGAACTATGTAATCCCGTCCCTGAGAAGTATCTAATATTCCATCTTTAAATCGAATTTGCCATTTATCTGTAACTTCATCATATTTAACTTCTTTTATTACAAAGATTTTAATATTGACGTATTCATTCACTGCCTGATTAATAATTTGTTCTTCTGATAGTGTTGCTTTAATAGGTTTTTCAATTGTCTTAAAGGATATCTTATCACTCCTAGCCTGTCCAGGATATGAAGTCAAGGCGACTCCCCCTTGAAACCAAACTTGTACTTGTTGACCAACTTTAACATCTTTAGGTACGTTCGTGACCCATACAGCATCGTAGAATTCCTTAACACCACCTGTTGAACTAAAATCTTTTGGATTGGAACTTACAACAAGTATTCTTTGGTTTTCTACTTTAGTAATGTATCCTTCAAGATTAGGTATTCCTAAAGCAAGATTTCTACTACTATAAGGTACGTCTGATGACTGGTCAATAAAAATTGTACTTGACTGTTGATGATATCCCACTGATGCACCCATACTTTCTGCTATAAATCGAACAGGTACATAAGCATGACCATTATAATTTAATGTTACATATTCGCTATCTAATTCTTTATCTTGACCGTTAATTTCGTACCTGACTGGAAATAAGTATGCTTGAATGGTCTCTGATGCATAAACAGCAGTCGTAGCAGTTAATCCGATTCCACAAACTAAACCAAGAATAAATTTTTTCAAATCCGAATACCTCCTAATATGAATGTTAGTAATTATTAGACGATTATGCATACTTAATAAGTTTTCAGTCGGATTAGCTGTTCACAAATTTAGTTAGTCGAAAACATTCCACTATCCTGCCCGTTCAGCGAAGCCCATGTCATTTACATTAATAATTACTTCTTATTTTTTAATTCCTTAAATGCCTCTAGTATTAGCTTCATTCCAATAGTGATGACAACTACAAGCCCAATTGTCTTAATGATAGTTTGAATGATATTTTCTAATGAACCACCACCAGTAATTTCATAAGAATATCGTCCTAATATGTAAATAACTGGCGTAGGCAAAAGCATAAATACCACTCCAACAACGAAACCAATCAGCAAATTTATTTTACGTTCCACTGAATTTCCCTCCCGTTTGGTAAAGTTTGGTTATTTTGTCTTTATTTCGTTATAGTAAAATTTTACATTTTGACTTGAAGATTTGAAATGGTCCATTCTGCTTATTTTTATCAAGCTCTACTGCCCGTTACTTGAACAAGCCCCCATTTCTTTCCCACTTATTTTTAAGTCGGTATCTTAAAAATGCATTAATATGAAGAGACCGAAAATAGCAACGCTTCCACCAAATAGTGAGTCCAAACAAATGAGTGATCACAAAGTTGTTGTTATGGTAATCAAAATCAGCATATTGCACAGATCCAGTAAGGTATAACCCGTAAACTACGTATCGTGACGGTAAGTGGTGGGATATCGGATCGGCTACAGCTGCTTGTTGGAAGGAATAGTGAAATGGGTATCGAAATGGGGTATTGACCTAATGCGGAACTATCCACTTGAACATATATTGTATATTACCAGTACACTCGTCTCTGTCAGCCTCTCATTTAAAACATCTCTCTTTACGAGAAGGTGTTTTTTAGTTTCCAACAACAGAAATGCCAAAACTCAATATCCAGACGACAGCACCAATTATTACGATTACTAAAACCTACACAGATTAATTTGATGATAAGTGTAAAGGTTAACAAATCACTTCTTGTTGATCCAATTCACGCTATGGCAATATCACTTTGTTCTTGTTCAAAAAATCAGCTAAGAATATAAGTTCTTGTCTGTATTTACGGTAATAGTTATATGTTCTTGTACAATAATTCGGCAAAAAAGATATAAGTTCTTAGCACAAATATTAATTGTTTATTCCTTTTAAGACGTCCCTAAATAGTATTTAAAGTGGTTTTTAACACTCTTTAAATGGTGAAATATTATACGTTGAACTCCACCATGTCAAAGGATATAAGTTTGTCCAGCATCAGTAAAGGATGTAAGTTCTTGTCTTGCGAAAAAGACAAGAACTTACATCCTTAAAATAATAAAACCGCGCTGCGCGCGGATCTCTATAGATATATGTTCTTGTCCTCTTACATAATTGTCTTCGCAGGAGAATCTAGTTTGCCCCCGATATTCCCGAAGAACGAAGGTTTTCGCTGGGGCTTGGTGCCATTTTGGGAAAAGGACATTAAGGTCGGGTTTAAGATGATTAACGCACGGGCCGAGACCGTTCAGGAAAAGCCTGCCTTTGGCCGTCTTCTGAAAAGCCAGCGTGTCATACTACCGGCAGACGGATTCTATGAGTGGAAAAAAGAAGGGGCGGACAAGCAACCGTACCGGTTTGAGTTGGAGGATAAATCCGTCTATGGATATGCCGGTCTATGGGACGAATGGACGCAGCCTGACGGGGAAAAGCTGCGGAGCTGCACAATCATTACCACAACCCCGAATGATCTAGTTAAAAATGTGCATGACCGCATGCCGGTTATTCTGGAGCCATTAGGCGTTGATACCTGGTTAGATCCGGACAATTCAGACAAAGAATTACTTCAATCCTTGCTCGTTCCCTTACCCGCGGAACAGATGGTAAGGTATCCCGTTTCGAAAGGACGTCGGAAAGGTTTGCAAATAACGGAGCGCAGTTGATCGAGAAAATAGAGATAAACAGTAAATAGAGAGGGGGGATCCTACTTTGGGATCCTGCCTACTTGCCCTAATTACGACTCAGATGCTCCCACCGTATTTTGGTGACCTGCTCGTTGGGGTAAAGTACGTTTGTCCGATTCGGCCTAGCGGGAATTCTCTCATTTTATGAATTCCCACCTTAATCTCCTTGCAGTTGGTTTTTTCATACTATAATCAAATTTTCAGTGGCTTACCAGTTGCCAGCGTTTTGACCGCCGTCGACATGAAGAATCTCTCCTGTCACGAAATGTGCGGACTCCAGATACACAATTGCGTCAACAATATCTTGAACCTCGCCCATTCGGCCTATAGGGTGCAATTTAGACAGAAAGTCATGTGTCTCAACCGCATGCATAGGTGTGTTGGTTACCCCAGGCGCGACAGCGTTCACACGAATACCCTTATCCGCATACTCAATCGCTAGCGATTTTGTTGCTGAGTTCAAACCTCCTTTGGTCAGTGCGGCAAGTACAGATGGCAAAGACTTGTGTGGGTGTACTACAATCCCACTTCCTGTGATGTTTACGATGTGGCCGGAACCCACTTTCATCATCTCAGTCACCGCACGCTGCGTAACATGGAAAAATCCTGCCAAATTGATTGACAACATCGATGTAAAATCCTCTTTAGTGAAGTCCGTGAATGGTTTCGCAATAAAAATGCCAGCATTGTTCACCAGTGTGTCGATCCGGCCAAAGCGAGAAAGCCCTTCGCCGATTAAGCTGTCTGCGATTTGAGTGTCTGAAATGTCGCCGGCAACATAAGCGACGTGTGCACCTGTCGGATCAATTTCACTTGCAGCCTCTACCAGCATTTGTTCGCGGCGGCCATTAATAATTACATTTGCTCCTCGTTTCACCAGTTCAATTGCCACTGCTTTTCCTATACCGCTGCTTCCACCTGTAATCACTACGACTTTTCCTTGAAATTCCATCTTCCAGTCTCCTTTAATTTGGGTTTTGTCAATCACAATCATTATCATACAGACAAGTTTGTAAATGTTCATTGCTTTTTTTCCTGCACCAATGACTTTTGCCAACCGTAGGTATATCATATCAAATTCATTGTAATCATACTTCGAGAACCAAGATATGTCAGTCAACCTATCATCAGATGGCGGTGAATCAATAGTCATAACATAAATAAATGAGGAAAGGCAATTTCACTCATTACAATTTTGCCACTCCCCCAGTAGGCGTAAGAATCCCCTTTACTGTTATCCCGCTTGAACGTGTCCACCTGCCTGTCATGAATGCACCATAAATCTTAATTGAGGGAGGTGAATATTTTGTTTCTTTATGAAGAACGAACTTTTCAAGTTCAAAATATAAAAACATTGCAACGATTTGCTTGATTACCCTTAAGGGAGAAATCATTAGGGGATAATGTAAAGTAAGACTCCCTTCGGACATGGCTAGTATTCGTATCAAGTGATAGCTTGATTATAAATCCAAATTAAATCGGAGTTCTGTGAAGTAGATTACATTTCTCCATCATATTTTGAAATACGAAATACAGAATAACAAGACGCCCAAATCGCCGTGGAAGCGTTTGGCGATCGCGTTAAGCGTTATATTTTAACCTCGAGCATGGCGGTTTATAATAGTAAAGATACCGAAATCACCGAAGACGATTTCATGCCGGAACAATACAGCTATGATTTAGACGCTCAGAAATATGACTATGCCGAAGGAAAACACCAAGCTGAAGCCTATTTTTTCCGGAATGCGGCATTTCCCGCCGTTGCGGTTGCGTAGCCATGGTCGTATCTTGAACCGACAATTATACAGGCCGATGGAAGCAGGCGAACATCAACTCAAGCAATCTGAATGTAGAAGTAATAGCCGTCCGGCTTCAAACCACCTAGGGACATTTGTGCATTTTTTGGTGACACAAATCTTCCCACATAAAAATAAAAAAGCCTGATTCCTCAAGCATTTACATTTTAAAATATGTAGGCACATTTGTGTCATTGGACATTTTTTTTTTTTACAGAATCTCTCTCATAGACTAAGTTTACAATATGTTATATAATAGACACTTTGTAAATTAAATTATAATCAGAAATATTGTATTTACAATCGACATTCTTTGACGAAATGTAAATGGAAATTACGGATAATAACACGCCTCGCACAGATTTCCACATACTCCGCATGTGTCGATTGCTTAGAGAAGCCTTTGTTGAATTGCTACAGGAAATGGATGTCGAGAAAATTTCGGTAAATCGCATCACAGAGCGCGCCACCATCAACCGCTTTAACTTTTTTCTGCATTACCGAGACATCCCGGATATAAAAAGTTCACTAATTGCATTCATTAGCTGAGCGGCTTGCCGATCTCCCAATGGTGGCCAAACGGGTCGATGACGCGCCCAATACGCCAACCGTGGCCTTCACTTATGGGTGCAACTTCGGTTGCTCCAGCATCGAGGGCCCATTTGAATACCGAATCCGGATCTTTGACTGTAAAGATCATCCGAACCGATCCTCGACCTAAGGAATCTGGGCTGGAGTTGGGATTGTTAATAGGTGCATGCCCAGTTCCCCATCCCCAAGCTACCGGCTCCTCCTCCATCCACTTCTTCATACTATCTACAGGATGAAATCCTGCGAATTCATGAGTCTGAGTGAGGAAACTGAATCATTTCGAGGGAGCGTAACGCGGCTGTAGCAGTTGTTTCATTTCATGTAGCGATATTCCAGGAGATTCTTCAAATTTGAGATTTTCTGCAGCATCTTCTCCCCGACATTGGTTTCCCTCACCAGCTTCCGCTCCAGTTCTTTGTCTACCAGCCTTTTTACAGACAATACGTCCGTTCCGTTACATAACACATCTTCTTTGGAATTAAATTTCTGATGAGCAACGAGCTGCATCCCAAAGGAATTATACAACAAGGTATATCCGGCGATGCCTGTTGTAGATTGATAGGCTTTGGAAAAACCACCGTCAATAACAACCAGTTTCCCGTTTGCTTTAACCGGGTTCTCTCCACGAATTTCTTTAACTGGCGTATGGCCGTTAATGATATGTCCATGATCTGGATTCATATCAAATTCCAGCAGGATTTTCCTGCAGATCTCCTCATTTTCACGCAAATGGTAATAAGGGTTCTTTCTCTCCTTATAGGCTTCTTTATCTTGGATAAAGTATCGTTCAAAGGTGGTCATTTCCCTCTTTCCAAAGAGCGAGGAACATTCCCCTGTCCAGATGTACCATACCATATCCGTAGCTAGATCATCCGTCTCTTCCGGATGCGCAAAGGCGTAACGTAAATAGTATTCAAAAACATCGAGCAGCTTACGGCCCGAATACACTTTGTCTTCAATCTGCATTTCTTCCATGTTTCCTTCTTCATCCAAAGGAATACAGCCGTGAAATAACAAATTCCCGTTGTATTTTAGATAAAGGCTGCCTTGTTTCATAAAAAAATTCATATGTCTAGCCAGCTTTTCGGAATGCTGAACGGAGAACAGCAGCTTTTCCATCACCTGCTGTTCTTCTTCCAGTAATTCTTCAGGCCGCTGCGGATTTACGGTTGAGAAACAGGTGTTTTCCAGCGGGTACGTTTTTTCGCCGATCTTGATTTCATTTTTGTCGTAATCGATTTGCTCAAGCAAAAGTCTTTCAGACATATTAAAATATGGACGTCTCTTGATAATAGGGATTTCAAGCTTAAACTGAATCATTGTAATGGCTTGATGAATTTTGGTAATCTGCAGGATCTCCTCTTCCGAACCGTTATGGTCGGTCTGCAGTTTCGGTCTAAAGGCCGGATTGTCCTCATAATATTTCTCCGCTAAGTTCAGAAGTGGGCGAAGATTGATTCCATATACGTCTTCGATGATGTCTAGATTGTCGTATCTGGCACAGATCCGGATAATATTCGCAAGGCAGACCAGAGAACCCGCATAGGCGCCTATCCACAGGACATCATGGTTCCCCCACTGAATATCTACAGAATGGTAGTTGATTAGTGTGTCCATAATTTTATCAGGCTCAGGCCCGCGGTCATAGATATCTCCAACCACATGAAGATGGTCAACCACCAAACGCTGGGTCGTATACGCAAGGCCGATAATGAGCTTGTCCGCTTGGCCTAAGGAAATAATTTGCCGGTATATTTCCTCATAATAAGGGTCCTTATTGTTGGTGGAATCCGTCTTGTATAGAAGCTCTTCTACAATATATACAAACTGCTCCGGCAGAGCTTTACGCAATTTCGAGCGCGTATATTTGGAAGAGGCAAAAGAAATGAGCTTAAGCATTTGTTCAATCGTTTGTCTGTACCATTGGTTCAAGGCTTGTTTATTGCACAGGTCACCTTTGACCAGCTGTATTTTTTCTTCCGGATAATAAACTAACACCGTAAAATCAGTGATTTCATGCTCCGTCCAAACCTCACGGAACAAAGCTTTGATCTTCTCTTTTACGGTACCCGAGCCGTTTCTTAGCACATGCTGAAAAGCCTGGAACTCCCCATGCAAATCACTGACAAAATGCTCAGTTCCCTTGGGAAGATTGGAGATCGCTTCAAGGTTGATGATTGCTGTCACAACTTGTTCTTCCGTATCATATTTCTGGGCCAATAAATCTAGAAACTGCTCATCCAAAACAGATGTCCCCCTTCAAGGAAATATGGTGATGTATAAGAGGTTTTTTAAATGGGGCTAGTCGCGTACCTTTAAGCTTAGTGTAAACAGTAAAGGGAAAAACATTAGGTTTCCGAGGTTCCCTTTGGTACTCTTACTAACAGCTATTATAACTGAATCTTCCCACGCTATCCTGCCCGTTCGTAAACAGACTACCGACCTGACAATCAACCTACACAGAATAATTTGATGAGAAGTGTAAAGGTTAACAAATTACCTCTTTTGTTGAACAATTTCACGCTTTGGCAATAATACTTTGTTCTTGTCCAAAAAATCATCTAAGAATATAAGTTCTTGTCTATATTTACGGCAATAGATAAATGTTCTTGTACAATAATTCGGCAAAAAATATATGTTCTTAGCACAAAAATTAATTTTTCATTTCTTGAATGACGTCCCTAAATAGTCTTTAATGTGCTTTTTGACACTCTTTAACTGTGAAATATTATGCGTTGAACTCCAGCACGGCAAAGGATTTTTGTTCTTGTCCAGTATCGGTAAAGGATGTAAGTTCTTGTCTTGTGAAAAAGACAAGAACTTACATCCATAACAATGATAAATCCGTGCTGCGCGCGGATCTCTATAGATATATGTTCTTGTCCTCTTACATTTTTTCTTTTTTTTTGTTGCTTTTATTATTTATTACTACTGTAAATAATCGTTAATAGCATTTCCGATCACCATTGTCTTATCATCTTGTTAATAATAGTTTGGAATAAATGGCTGTGAATAAACTTCACGGCCATTTGTTTAGATGTGATGCAAATGCTTTATCTCTGCCTGAACCACCCTCCGACGCTTTGATGAACGCCTCTGCGACGCTGTCCTCCTTGACGGCAGCCCAACCGACAACGCCGCGGTCGCTCTGATGGTGCGATACGTCGATTACCTTCCTATTGCTTGCCGATTTTGACTGCATCGTGTTCCAGCACGTCCTTTGCGTTTCGTCTTGCGATTTCACATCAGAGAACGAATGGCACTAGATCATACGTACCATTCGTGTTAGGGGTCATGCTTTTACTTGCTCACGAACTCGAAGCTGTCGAAAGCAGCCCAGTTGCCGCCTTTGGCGTCATTGAAGACCCCGACCTCGATCTGCCCGTTCGTGACCGGAATGTTGTCGATCGTGAATTGCGTATACGTCGTCACCGGACTTGTACCGATGTCCGCTCCCAGCTCTGCACCTCCGTAGTTCTTGACATACAGCTTCAGTGCGAGCTGGCCGCCACTGGAGCGTACCCACACGCTCGCCTTGTACATCCCGTTCGGCACATTGACCTTCTGCGCCGTAATTTGCTGATAATCGCCTGCCGCCCAATGCGTCAGCTTGAAGCTTCCCTTATGCGGTTGGTCCTGATCGACCTTCTGGGCAAGCTCGTTGTTATGCCACTCGAACCAGCTTGTCATATCGCCCGTATCGAAGCCCGCATTCTTCAACAGGTTCGGGCTCTCGGATTTCGCGAAGCCGATCCAGTTCAGGTTAAAGCCTGCTCCGTTCGCAAAAACGCACAAGGTGATCTGACCGGCATCGAGATTCACCGTCGCCGAGACTGTCTGCCAGTTCTGCCAGCCGCCCGTATTCGGAACGGCCGTCGTCGCGAGTACCGTCTCTCCTGCTTTCAATTGAATCTGGCCGGTCACGGCCGGACTCGCAACGCGGTACTGTACCGTATATCGGCCTGCTGCGGTAACGTTAAGCTTGTACTCCATCCTATCGCCGGCATCGATATAGCCAACGTTCTGGCCGCCGCCGGCATCGGTCGTGCTCTCCAGCTGAACGCCGTTCATCGCGCTGAAGTTCTCGGCTTCGATTCGAGCGGGGATCGTCACGGGCGCCGGTGCCGCATTCGCATCGTGATCGTACGCACGCACATAATCGACGAGCATCGTCTGTGGAAATACGGTCGTGTTATCCGGATCGCCGTCAAAATTGCCGCCGACAGCCACATTCAGCAGGAAATGGAATCGCTTGTTGAACGGCGCCGGGCTGCCGCCGCCCGAGCTGTACCATTCCGACGATTTGCGTGTTTGGTGCAGGTTCCCGTCCACGTACCACCGGATTTCATCGGGCTCCCACTCCACGGCGTACACGTGGTAGCCGTCGTCCGGCAGCGTGTAGCTCGAACTGATATACTTCCACGGATTGCCGAAGTGGATCGTTCCGTGCACCTTTAGCGGATCCGAGCCGCGCTGTTCCATGATGTCGATCTCGCCGCTGACCGGCCAAGCGCCGTATTCCCAATCGGTCGGCAGCATCCAGATGGCGGGCCACAAGCCTTTCCCGGCAGGAAGCTTGGCGCGGACCTCGAATCTGCCGTACGTCCAGTCGCCCTTTTTATTGGATACCAGCCGGGTCGAAGAATATGGCATGCCGTTCGTGTTTTCTTTGATTGCTTTGATGACCAAGTGACCCGAGCCGTCCAAATACGCGTTTTTCGTGCTGTTCGTATAATACTGCTTCTCGTTGTTCCCCCATCCGCTTCCGCCGATGTCATAACCCCATTTGGCGGGGTCCGGAGCCGCGCCGCTCGCTCCATCGAATTCATCGCTCCATACGAGGCGCCAATTACCAGTACTCATAGTCATGTCTCCTATTCTCTGAGAGTATGCTGCCTTCGACAATTACGATTAGCAGGAAAGATTATTGCCCGGCGCGGCACCCAGAATCGAACAAATGCGCTTATACTGCTCGACCCGGCTTTGAACCGGACCCCCGCCTCCGTGGTTGCACTCGAGCGCTCCGTTGATCGTACGGATCGTTTCGCCGAATCCGTGCGACTTCACCATGGCGTCATGACAGGTTAACGATCCGGCACCGGTCTGCGTGTTCCAGAACCAAAGCGCCGTCTTCCAGGCGACCGAGGAATCTTGGGCGACCAAGTCCGGATTTTTAAGAAGCGGAAGCCCCAGGGCATCGCCCGCTGCGCCGTAGTTATAGTTCCAGCTGAGTTGCAGCGGTCCCCGGCCGTAATATTGCTTGCCCGACGCGACAGGATATCGGGTGTTGCTGTAGTCCGAATAATGCGGATAATTCGCGGTATTCGCCTCGTTGATATAGTACAAGCCGCCCGTCTCATGGTAGACGTTGGCCAGGAACGCCGCCGCTTCCTGTTTGCGCATCGTGTCGTCGCCCGTGTTCGCGAAGCCGGGATAGGCACCAAGCGCCGCGATAAATCCAGCATACGTATAAAACGATTGACGGGATGGGAAGATTTGGCTGAATTCCTGCTCCGACACGATGAACCCGCTGCCACTCGGGTGCTGCGGTTGGGTAGCGGAGGTATCCGCCTGCTCGATCGTGAATTCCTCCCATCCCGCTGCAGCCGTACGATTCGCGTACAACACGCCGCCTTTGTTTAAATCCGTGGATACGTACAGTTGATTGGCTACGGCTTGCAGCGCAACCTTGCCGTTGCCGCGGTCGATCTTTCTGAATTTCTCCCATTCTTGGATGACGGACGCGCGTGCGATCAGATTGGTCTCTTGATTGAGATCCACCGTCACGTATTTATTGTTCGCGATCGATAGGAACGATACCGTCCCGTCGGAATTATGAATCACATTGAACGTTTCCCAGGCTTGCGCGGCCGGCCGGTTGGCAACGAGCGGACTCGCCCCTTGATTTTCTGCGGAGACAAAGGTGTTATTCGCTGCCGATTTGATGGTAGATGTCATGATAAATCCTCCGAAGTTTAATTTGTTAATATTTTTTAAAGTTACTATTTATTAATAATAATTCTAATTTTTTATAATGCGCCAATCCTCCTGTCTGAAATCATGAGAAGTTTCATGATCATCCACAGGAGTGCCTTTATGTTGTTTAAATAATGGATTCGTTATAAGGATTGCATGAATAGGTTATTCGTTATTTTCCATCCATTGGAAGTGGAAGCTTCCCTTTTGATCAAGCCGCTCGAACGTATGCGCCCCAAAATAATCTCTTTGCGCTTGAAGCAAATTAGCCGGTAGTCTCTCTGTACGATAGCTGTCATAATAAGCTAAAGCGGAAGCAAACGCAGGAACCGGAATCCCTCTGGTTACGGCAATTGATATGACTTTTCTCCAAGCATCCTGATAGTTTTTAACGATTCCGCCGAAATATTCGTCCAACAACAGGTTTTTAAGAGCCGGGTCTCGGTCATAAGCATATTTAATATTTTGTAAAAATCTTGCGCGGATAATGCATCCCCCGCGGAATATCATTGCAATGCGGCCATAGTTCAAATTCCAATTGTATTCGTCGGAAGCAGCTCTCATTTGCGCAAAGCCTTGCGCATACGAAGCGATTTTACTGGTATACAAAGCTTTGCGAACGGCCTCGATGAATTCCTTAGGATCTCCGTCATAGCTGGATTCCGCAGGGCCACTCAGCCGCTTGCTTGCGGCTACGCGTTCTTCTTTCATCGCCGAGATGAACCTCGCAAACACGGATTCGGTAATAATGGACAATGGAACTCCCAAATCCAATGCGCTTTGGCTTGTCCATTTTCCGGTTCCTTTTTGTCCTGCCGAATCGAGAATGACATCCACCATCGGTTTGCCTGTATCCGGATCTGTCTTTGCGAAAATATCGGCCGTGATTTCGATCAAATAACTATCCAGCTCGCCATTGTTCCATTCGGAGAAAATGTCATGCAGTTCGCTCGTATTTAAATTCAGTACATCCTTTAGCAGGTGATACGCTTCGCCAATGAGCTGCATATCGCCGTATTCGATGCCGTTGTGTACCATTTTGACATAATGGCCAGCGCCGTCTTCTCCGATATAGGTCGAGCATGGATCGCCGTTCACTTTGGCCGAAATGGCAGTCAAGATTGGCTCTACCAGTTCATACGCGTCTTTTTGCCCGCCTGGCATAATCGCAGGGCCATTCAGGGCTCCCTCTTCGCCGCCCGAAACACCAGCACCGATAAAGCGGAATCCTTTATCTTGCAGATCTTTATTTCTTCTTTGTGTATCAGGGAAATAGGCGTTTCCGCCGTCGATGAGAATATCCCCTTGACTGAGGTAAGGTACGAGCTGATCAATGGTATCGTCTGTCGGTTTTCCCGCTTTTACCATGATTAATATTTTACGCGGCGTCTCCAACGATTGGACAAATTCTTCGACGCTATAAGTACCTATAAGGTTCTTTCCTTGCGCTTCCGCCACAAGTTCATTCGTTTTCTCTGGTGAACGATTATATAAAGCCACCGAGAACCCTTTGCTTTCAATATTCAAGGCTAAGTTTTTACCCATGACGGCCAAGCCGACCACGCCAATTTGCTGTTTTTTCATTGTAACTACCTCCCTGTCATTTTCCGCCTGGTACAGATAAACGTTTGATGAGCTCGTCCTTTTGCGCTTCAAATCCAGGCTTGCCAAGAAGCGCAAACATATTGCTCTTGTAAGCTTCCACGCCCGGCTGATCGAACGGGTTCACCCCAAGCAGCAAGCCGCTGATGCCGCATGCCTTCTCGAAGAAATACACCATTTCACCGTATGTATATTCATTGAGCGCATCCACCTCTACAATCAGATTAGGTACTCCTCCGTCAACATGCGCAAGCCGTGTGCCTTCGGCTGCCTTCTTGTTTACTTCGTCCATCGTCATGCCCGCAACAAAATTTAATCCGTCCAGATTGCCCGAGTCCTCTTGAATGGTCCACTCTACCCGTGGCTTCTTTACCGAAAGCACCGTCTCGATGAGATCGCGCCGGCCTTCTTGAACATACTGTCCCATCGAATGCAAATCAGTCGAAAAATCGACGGATGCCGGATAAAGCCCCTTCTGGTCTTTGCCCTCGCTTTCGCCGAACAGCTGCTTCCACCATTCGGATACAAAATGCAAGGCTGGTTCAAAGTTAGCCAGCAGCTCGATGGTTTTTCCCTTGCGGTAAAGGGCATTGCGAACGGCTGCATATTGATAGCTCTCATTTGTAGCTAGATCGGCATTATTGTATTTCTGTGCAGCGGCGGCAGCACCCGCCATCATTTGATCGATGTCGAGCCCGGCGGCGGCAATGGGAAGCAGCCCTACTGCTGTAAGAACGGAATAGCGTCCCCCTACATCGTCAGGAATAACAAAGGTTTCATAGCCTTCTTCATCGGCAAGTTTTTTTAATGCACCTTTAGATTTATCGGTTGTTGCAAAGATGCGTTTTTTTGCTTCCTCTTTTCCGTATTTCTTCTCTATGAAATTACGCAGAATACGGAATGCAATTGCCGGTTCCGTCGTCGTTCCCGACTTGGAAATGACATTCAAGGAAACATCCTTGCCCTCCAGCAGCTCCAATAAATGGGCGATGTAAGTTGAACTGATATTTTGCCCAGCAAAATACACTTGGGTATTACCGTTCATCTGATTATGAAACGTATGGGATAGCGCTTCTATGGCCGATCTGGCTCCTAAATAGGAACCTCCAATCCCAATGACAATTAGCGCATCGGAGTTGCCACGGATTCTTTGGGCAGCGTCCTTGATTCTCGAGAATTCTTCCTTATCGTATTGAAGAGGCAAGTCCACCCAACCTAGATAATCGGAGCCAGGACCCTGCTTCTCATGAAGCATTGAATGCGCTGCTTTTACGAAATCCTTGAAGTAATCGACTTCATGCTTCTGCATGAAAGCTAGTGCGTTGGAATAATCAAATTTAATAGTCATGTTTGGTTCCTCCTCTTGGTGATCTTATCTCCATTCATGGTCGTTCAGCTTTTAACCGCTTTTTTCCAATCGGCTGAGAATTTCTCAAGCCCTTGATCCGTCAACGGATGCTTGGAAATTTGTTCATTACGCTGAAAGGCACCGTTGCGATATGCGCGCCCGCCTTGGCTACGCGCGTGACATGATCAGGATGACGTACGGATGCGGCGATGATTTGAGCATCTAAGTTGTGGACTCGGAATAGCTCCGCGATCTTGACGACTAATTGTACGCCGTCTTCCGATATGTCATTTAGTCGACCCAAGAACGGGGATACATAAGTGGCGCCTGCCCGCGCAGCCAACAAGGCTTGATTCACGGTAAAAATCAAGGTCACAGACAGCCATCTCCAACAAGTGCGTAAGTGTAATGATTAACGATGGGGAAGGTCTCTTTATTAAATTTCGAAGCCAAATGAGCCTCCGCCATTGCCATCCCGACGGCCATCGCAATTCCTTGTCCTAAAGGACCGGTCGTTGCGTCAACGCCATCTGTATGTCCGTATTCTGGATGACCGGGCGTTTTACTCTCTAGCTTACGAAATTGCTTAAGGTCATCAATCGACACCTTATATCCCGATAAATGTAGAATACTGTAAAGGAGCGCAGAGCCATGCCCCGCGGACAAAACGAACCGATCGCGGTTAAACCACTTGGCATGGCCTGGGTTATGCTTCAGATGTTTTGCCCATAATGAATATGCCATTGGGGCGGCTCCCATCGGTAGCCCGGGATGCCCCGAGTTCGCCCGGTTGATTTAATCAATGGATAAAGTTCGAATCGTATTCACGGATAATTGATCAAGTTTTGTGTCCATAAGCATATAACTCTCCTTTGTTTGCGTCGTTAATCGACGCGCTTTTGAAATCGAACCAATGAAAGCCGTCTTGCTCAAGCAGCTTATCGGATTCGTTAGGTCCGTACGTCCCCGCTGGATAGATATGAAGCGGTAGAAGATTTTCTCTATAAGCGTCTAATATAGGCTGTACCCATTCCCACGACAATTCCACTTCATCCCAATGGGCAAAATAAGTTTTATCACCCTTCAACGCATCGTGGATAAGAATTTCATAAGCTTCCGGGATACCAGCTTTTATGACGCTTAATTTACTTTGAACGGGTTTATCAACATCCGAAACCTCCTTGCCAGAGTTGCTTCTTTGAAAGAAGATTCCATCGTTGGGACCAATCTCTACGATCAAATGATCCTGTAGGGGACTCTCAGATTTGAATTCGATAACAATCCTCGTCAATTTCTCTTTCAATCGCTTGCCCGTTCGGATATAGATGGGAATGTCCTTCCAGAATAGATCATCGACTTTTAGTCTGGCCGCAATAAAAGTATCATTTAGGGAGTCCAAGGCAATTCCCGGTTCTGCTGTATAGCCGGCAACCTTTTCCCCATTAATTTCCCCCTCCTCATATTGTCCACGGACGATATGATGGCTAACATCCATTTTGTGAAGTGGCTTCAACGTCTTCATTACTTTTTTCTTAAGATTCCCAACCTCTACTACCGAGCTTCGATTCGGCAACTCGATCGCTAACATCATAAGCAATTGAAGCATATGATTCTGGAACATATCGCGGATCGCGCCTGCATGATCGTAATATCCTGCTCTTTCCTCCACGCCCAAGGTTTCGCTCGCCGTAATTTGTATGTTGGCAATATTTCGGGTCCCTAGATCTTGCTCCGAGAGAGCGGAGTGAAGCCGTTGCCCCATTTGCTGGACCATAGGTTTGCCTAGGTAGTGATCGATTCGGTAAATTTCAGTCTCATCGAATGCTTGGTTCAACTGAATGTTCAACTGTCTCGCAGATGGCAAATCGTGGCCGAAAGGCTTCTCGATCACCAGACGCTTCCAGCCATTCGCGGAACCAAGTCCGCTTTCATGAATGTTTGCTGCGATCGTTTCAAACAATTCAGGTCCAACAGATAAATAAAACATACGATTGGGCAAAATATTAAGCTCATCTTCCCGCTGTTCAACCAACTGCAGCAGTTTCGTGTAATCTTCTTTGCGGTTAACATCCAGAACATGATAACGGAATGCACGCAAGAAATTTCTCATTACTTCTGGATCTCTTCCTTCACTTTTGGAAAAAGTACTAAGAGATTGCTCTACATTTGCTTGAAATGTTTCATCAGACAGTTCTCTTCTTCCAAGACCAATCAAGGAGAAGGATTTCGGCAGCTTCTGATCGACGAACAAAAGATACAAGGCAGGGTAAATTTTTCTTTTGGCTAAATCCCCTGTCGCTCCAAATAAGACAAACGTGGTTGGCTCCAATTTACTTTCTCCTTCCAGCAGAGCTCTCTTGAAGGACCGGCATAGGCGACTTTAACAGTCACATAAGTGTTTTCCAATCCGAAGGCTCTGGATTCTTTTTTTTGTTCTTCTATAATACGATTATCATCCATACAATTAATCTATTTAACAGGAACTATAGACCAGATCTATGAATAATAATTACGAATTGTACAAAGTATTTTGCTTGGCTGCGAAGACAGGCAGCTTAACTCAGGCTGCCAAAGCCTTGTACCTCACCCAACCAAGCGTCAGCCACGCCATCAAACAGCTGGAAGACTGCTTTGGTATCACTTTGTTTACCGCAATTCCAAAGGCGTTGCGCTGACGCAAGAGGGCACCATCCTGTATTCCTATATAGAGAAGTCTCAGATCTTAATATCGCTGGCTGAAGAACAAATGACCGCGCTTAAAAATCTGGACAGCGGCGAGCTACGTATCGGCGGAAGCGATTCACTGTTCAAGCATTACATTCTTCCGTATTTGGAAAACTTTCATAAGCAGTATCCCGGCATCAGACTACATCTGAATCACGGAACTACGCCGGAAATCATTGCTCTCTTAAAAGAAGGAAAAATTGATTTGGGCGTCGTTCGTATGCCGGTCGTCGATTCCAGCTTGAAGTAAGGGAAAGTTTCCAGCTGCAGGATTGTTTTGTAGCGGGAGCCCTTTATTCCGAGCTTAAAGACGTAGTTCTATCTTTGGATATGCTGCTCCAATACCCCGTCATCCTTTTCTCGCGCAATAGCCGGGCTCGAATGGCCATCACGGTATTATTTCAAAGCTATGGTCATAGCCTCAAACCTGAAATCGAGGTCGGAAGCGTGGATCTTCTCATCGAGTTAGCGCGGAAAGGACTCGGAATCTCTTACGAGACCAGAGAATTCGTATCGAAAGAACTGGAAGAAGGAGCGCTCTTCGAGATTCAATTAGACGTGCCGATACCGCCTTCACACGTAGGAACTATGATTATGCGCAACATGCCGCTTTCCGGTCCCAGACTAATTAACGCATCACGCGGATATTCCTGATAACCAGCCGACCGCATTGTGTATATCCTCGAAATCATGGTGATGCCATTTAGTTGTATCTTTTCCGATAGATTTTCTTAAGCCGATATTAGTAATTGTTTTATCTGGAGCAACTGTAGCCGTATATTGAATGCCAACATTCAGGAGTCTAGGAAGCCAATCTTCAGACAACCATTTAGCGTCTTCTGCTGAAAGTAATATATGACTGTTATCAGACAAGCCTTTTTTTGCCTTTTTAATGACTGCCAGTTCAATCATTTTTTCCAGTGGCACACGGAAATCCTCGTTCTGAGCAAAGGAATTCCAACGAATCACAACTGCTTCAATCACATCATCCCAAAAAAGATGAGCTTTATTGGAAACATAATAGTGCATCATGTTTAATCTCTCCTATCACATTATTCTTTTGGCTAAATTTCTAGTGGGCTATATTTGCCTCTCTCCTTTCAGCATAGCTCTCTGAATCATTTATCCTAATAATATATATTATTAAAATAAATTATCCTAATAATAGGATAATTTATTTTAATACCACTCCGGGCACCGGAAACGAAAAATTGTTCGGCTTTGGGACAGCAGCTAAAATCACATGACCGCTTTTCAATCCGTCATCTATGCTTTCTTTTCGTAGTTCCACTATAATACGATTATCAGCCTTCAAACTCAGTTAGACATAGATCTAGCTCCACGTCTCATAAGTAGCAGAGATTATCGCGATTTTAACGATTGCACTGCGTGGATTGTATCCAAAGGATCCATTCGCTTGCTTTGATCAACATCCGCATAGCCGGCTGTGATTAAGCCGTTCTGATTTATTATATAAGTTGCCGTAGAAGGCAGCTCAAGCGAATCAACACTATTAAATTCTTCAAGTATCATACCCCCATTACGAAGAAATTCATGTATGTAATCTGGCAACTTATATTTCAAAGTGTAATCGGGTTACCTCTTAATGTCCCTACTCCTGTGCGTTCTTGTAATCCAAGAACAGCGTGAAGCCGTTCATTCCTATTTTATTTTACGACCCAATTCTTTTATTATCTGTAAACCAGATTACAATTGGCCAACACAATCGCGGCTATTCAAAACTTACTGTCAAATATCCACTCATTGAAAACGCTTCGTATTGCGACTCCTAAGTCCTCCTTTTTTCGAAATGGTAATGAATGCTCGCTTTGGTCACGCCAAGCGGCTTCGATAAATCGTCGTAGCTCATGGCAACAAAGCCTTTTTCTTGAATCAGCTTGAACGCCAACGAAATGATTTGATTTTTTCATCTAACTATTTAGTTGGTAAGGAGCAAATTTTAAACAACTCCTGCTGTATGATGGCCGAAACGGGAGAGAGTCAAACGAAAGCGAAAACGGGCTGATCAAGGTGTCTTGATCAGCCCATCTTCCTGTTGTCAAACGGTGTTTACGCCGCTTCGAAATTAAAGGGTGATGATTTGGTAATCGTCCGCAATCA
Organism: Paenibacillus sp. JT22N1; assembly: GCF_059692155.1. Lineage (NCBI taxonomy): Bacteria > Bacillati > Bacillota > Bacilli > Caryophanales > Paenibacillaceae > Paenibacillus > Paenibacillus sp. JT22N1. The sequence goes on along the minus strand of NZ_JCAUAW010000023.1, from coordinate 78,859 downwards.
ATTTCGATATGCTGAGGTGTCCTTCAACATCGGCGAAAGTCGGGAGGCCGGCGGATTTGGCATCCTCGGTCACGCCGAAAACGTTCGCGCAGAAATTGCAAACTCCGGCGATGAGGCCCTGCCCTTTAGCGGCTTTGTAAAGGGGATTGAACATGTGGGATGGATCTTCCAGCGTTTTGACCCAGGTCGTACCTTGGCCGTCGAAATAAATTTTTACATCGAAATTAGCCTCGTGCAGCTCTTGGCCATACAGCAGGGCATGAGACACTCTTCCCCCTTCATTCTCCGTGGCGTGTACGATAATAGCTACTTTTTTCATGATGAACACTCCTTATTTTTGTGATTTGTATTTCATGTGTTTATCATAACCGGAATGAGTCGAATCCTTCTGCGAAATATTTCACATTACGGATGTGATTTTTCGGGTTGTGCCTAATGTATAGATATGGGTTTCCCGCAGTAAAATAACATGGCTCATCATTCTAGCCCTGGAGTCGGTATATGAAGCTGAACAATCGCCTTAAATCCGAACAGCATGTATCCGAACTACAACCTGAGCTGGAAAATCCGGATCAACTGAAGCAGCTATCCGCACAATCGAGCGATTTTAAGACGACGACGGTTTCACTGGGAAAGCAAGAAGTAGTCATTTCCTATTACAAAACATTAGTCGATGAGAAGCTGCTCCAGCAGGTTATACTTGCGATGCAGACTCGTACGCTGGATTCGGAATTCAAACGGATCGAGGATATTAAGGTTTGGATTCCGATTGATGATATCGAGATTACCGACCAGATCAAAAACATTCAATTTAGGCTCCTGAAAGGGTATGTGATTGTGATCTTATTTAACATTTCTTATTGTAAATTGGTCTAATAAAAGATATTAGTATTTTATATCTTATCCCAATAAGCTAAAATAAATTTATAAATACTAACCTTTGCTACTCTTACTATAATTGAAAGGATTAGACTCCTAATCCCGGGAAAAAGTTACAGTCATTTTCAAATTTCTAATCTGCCCGTTCGTATTATGAGGTCACCAGATATTTCTGGTCGACCTCATTTTTTTGAGGCCGTAAGATAACGGTAGCCGGGGATCGAACGTATCTGCCCGTGGGACTTAGATCCCGAGAGGTATTCAGTTCATCCCCCCTACTTGTTCAACCATGGTAAGGCTGGTTGGGACGTGATCCCGTATCACACGCGATAGTGTGGAAGACAAGAAGGTTAGGGGTTGGCGGTGAAAATACTACAGGACCTTTTTTTAATACTGTTCTACGGACAAAATAAATCAATAACTTTAAAATCAATCATATTTTTTTCATTGAACCAAATGTGAAATTGTAGTTCGCTCTTTTCATCAATTGGTACTTTTATCAATATGATTACCAGAGGACACGTAGCGGCGAGCATCCGCAAAGCTTCCTATCCGGGTTCAAAGGTTACCTGCATGTCGATGGTTATACGGGCTATCATAAGGTTGTAGATGTGACTCTTGTGGGATGCTGGGCACATGCGCGACGTAAATATGACGAAGCGCTGAAAGCAGCTCCGCCAGCGACGAGAGGTAACAAGGATTCCGTAGCTCATCAAGGACTGGCTTACTGCAATGCTCTCTTCCATATTGAGCGCGAGCTGAAGGATGCATCGCCAGAAGAACGATATACCGAACGGAAGAAGCGAAGCCTTCCGATTCTGGAGGCTTATTCGTTGCGGCTCAAGCAACAGCACTCTCAAACACTGCCGAAGAGTCTGGTTGAACAAGCGATTTCTTACAGCCTGAATCAGTGGGAGAAATTGACCGCATTCCTGAAGGATGGCCGACTCGAGATCGACAACAACCGAAGTGAACGCTCAATTAAGCCATTCGTGATCGGGAGAAAGAATTGGTTATTTGCGAACACGCTTCGCGGTGCGAAGGCAAGTGCGGTGATATACAGCGTCATCGAGACAGCAAAGGAAAACGGACTTCTTCCGTTTCAATATTTAAAGTATCTGTTCGAGCAGCTTCCGCAGCTTCCAGACCAAAATCCAGAGGCGCTCGAGCCTTATTTGCCATGGTCATCTTCGATTCCGATCACTTGTCGTGTTATTGGATAGGCATGGGCAAGCTTGAGGTTATGTGACGCTTACAAAGAAGAGGGAATCGATCCACTTGGATTTGGCGAACTTGTAAGAAGTAAAAAGCGAAATTGGGATGCAGAAATGTGGGAGAAAGAATATTGGGAATTAGATGTACACTTGAATGTGGATCTTACGGAAATGGGAGTTAAGGAATAAGGGACTTCTCTAATGAAGTCCCTACATTGACCTTCTTTTACTAAAGATTAATCTGGGGAGTACTTTCATTGTAATTATTAACGCCTAACGCTTTATTTTTCCATAAGATATCCTTAATTAATTCATCGTTTCCTTCGGAACACTTTACCATCAAAAAGACTTCTGTTGCTTTTATTCGACCAAACAAATCGATTGTGGGCATTTTTTTGATCGCGATCAGTTTTATTAAAAAACCAAGAACTCCTCCTACGACCAGTCCGATCAATGCCCATAACACAGGGCCAAGCTTAAGGACAAAACCGTAAATTCCACCCAATAGCATGAAAATGGAACCTAAGATGGTTGCCAGATCCACAAAACTTACACCGTCCGAGTAATGAGCATTATCAAACAACCTGGTCTTTTTATTTCGAACTTGTAGGGGCAAAGCAAGAATATCAGACTTCTTCACCCCATTCTGTTCTAGTTCACTTAATGCGATTTCGACAGAAGCTGAATGTTCGTAGGATGCAACAATATACATATCTTCTCCCTTTCTCTCCGAATGGAATGGGGTTTCGAATGAATTTTGATACTCAGAAACCAGAAGCTGAGCTTGGGATAGTTTATAATGTTTGTTAATTTTTACAGCCTCCCAGTAGCAATGATATAAAAATCCACCATAAATAGAGGGAATAAACAAAAACCACTGAGGATTAATAACTTCTATTGCTTTTGCAAAATCTCCGGTAAAGCTATAAAACAATCCCACGTAAAAACGTGAAAAAGTAATAGTTATTACCCACGAAACCAGACTAAACAGAAATGAGAACACATGGTTCAAATATAATGAACCTAGCCCTGGCATCAACATTTCCCAGAATAGAGCTACCGATGGACTTACCTTGTTCAATGTGTTTACACTAAATGTAGACATAGAGGCTGTGTCTGTTGTTTTCGTTTTTCTGTAGGACAACACATAATTATTATTGAGATCTACAGCTCTTCGATAAGAATCAAACATGGTAAAAATGTATACTCCAATATATAAATAAAAGAAGCGAAGATCGATTACGTCTTTTGCACTTTGGATATCACCAATCATGGAATAATATATAGCTTGATTAACCTTTGCAAGATTATTTATTGTAAATTCAAAGATAGCTAGACAGTAGCCAATTAAGAGGTTGTTCATAACAGCGTGTCCGTATCCTGGAAAGGCTGCCGACCACCATAAAGGTATCCAAGGATTTAATGGATGCAAAACATTCGTGTTGTAAGGAACACTTTTCATCAAAAGTGGATATCTCTTCATCATTCTCTAGATCACCTGTTTCCCATCGGATGTTACCATTATGTCCCTAGGCCACAGATTTTTATTCCAGCCCATTTATGGTCATCTATTTAGCCCCCAAATGAACTTGGACAGTACACCCCTTATTCCGATACAATGAAATTAGTCGGAGGGGAACGCCATGGAGAGAAAACGGTATGATCTGAATTTCAAGAAAATGGTTGTAGCCAAGGGCAAAGAGATCGGTAACTTGACGGCCGTTGTGCGGCAGCATGAGCTCGATCCGAAGATGGTGTTACGCTGGGAAGCAACTGGGGCGCAAAGATCTTGATCAACTGGACGGATCGGCTTTAAAACAAGCTGCGTTCATTCCTTCAGCGTCAGACTACGCGGCCTTGGAGAAGGAACACGAGAAACTCTACGCCGAGCAGGCGCTGAAGAGGGAAATCCTCCGTGACCTATTAAAAAAAACGAACCCACCGCCGAACGCAATTGTACGTTTTTCAACGTAGCCAACGAAGTCGATGAAGAATCGATTCAAAATATTGAGGGAAAACCTGAAAGTTCAATCACTTAAAAATTTTGAACAGAGCCGAACGGAAAGAAGAAGAGCCTACCTGAAAGGTAGCCTCTTTTGGTAGCCTCTTCTTTTGTCTGTTAATCCACCCTAAAGGGAAGAGATGATGGTATATTAAGCCATCATATTATAAATTGCCCCAATTAAGGCGCGTTACCAGGCCGCGGCAAGCTTGACGGCCTGTTCCATTGCTGCCCGGACGATCTCTTCCGCGCGCTCCGGTTGAAAATCATGGCCTTCCACGTACAGCGCTTGTACGTCACGAATCCCGACGATGCCGAGCACCAGGCGCAGATAGGGATGGCTGTGATCCATGGCCGCTGCCGGCCCTGCGGAGTAAATCCCGCCGCTCGACTGGATGTGCAGCGCTTTTTTGTCGCACAGCAGGCCGACCGGTCCGCGTTCCGTGTAATGGAACGTCTTGCCGACGATGACGAAGGCGTCGATGAACGCCTTGAGCCGAGGGGGAATGCCCCAATCTGCCCCTTCCTGCCTTGAGATACGGGAGCGCAGCCTTCGTTATATAAAAATGAGGAAACAGATTTGTAAGATAGATATCCAACAATTGTGAAATTAAATAGACTCCCGGATGCTCTTAGGAAGGCTTTTAACAACCAAATCGTAAGAGTGGTCAATCATTTCAAAGATAAACGACTCTGGCAAAGAACCCTCGAGAATAATCGTATTCCAGTGCTGTTTGTTCATATGATACCCCGGTCGAACGTCCTCATGCTGCTCTCTCAAGTTCTCCGCAATCACCGGGTCGCATTTTAGGACTAAGTACCCTTTTTTCTCAAAAAAAAGAGCGAATATTTTACCTGCAATTTTTATAGCGATTGGATCGGGTCCTGAGGGATAATCCTTACTCGTTCCTTTTTTGTTTAGACAGTATTCAATTAAATTATTTTTCAAACCGGCTCATCTCCTTCGTAAATGACATTGTATAGTCCCCAAAAGATGCTTCGATAAAATTAAACTACTTATAACTCCATGTCTACTTGTTGATGTTCTGCAATGATTCTTTCAGCATCACGGTAATAAGAATCCGATAATCCCCTTATAGAAGCCGCGAAGCGCTGGTAACCAGCATTCTCTACATCTTCAGCTTGAAGTCTATATTTTACTGCAAGGTCTCTTACTGGCTGTCCAGTCGGATCTACCCAATGGCCCCCTCGAGAATTTAATAATTTAAGGGTGAATCCTCTTCGCATTTTATCTGCATCTTTAGAATATAAGGCATCTGCAACAACTTCATTGATCCATAAACCATCAAGGTCAGGCGGAGAATAAACCAGTACCCCACCTATATGTGTAAGTGCCACTTCAAAATGCCCAGATTCATTACATAACGATTTAGTTAGCTCTAACCAACTACTGAAATCTTCTTCCGAGAAACTTCCATCTTTCTTCATTCCCAGTGGAGTTTTCCAATCAACAAGTAGCCGATATGCATTTGTGGCAATAGCCTTCTCCTGATCATTAAGTTCAGTATCAGTTTGTGATTCCTTCTTAGAACGATAAACCAAGCGAATCAATTCACAGAAAAACTTCGAGTCAGAGGCCTACAGCATTAAAACCGACCCCACCGAAGACATGGGCCTTCTCAAGCAGCAGCTCAATTCAATTTCTTCCAGGATAGCAAGTTTCTCCAATGCTGAGTATTGTCGTCTAGGCAAAATAAAGCTCCCCTTTCAGTAGCAGGTTTTTATATTTCACCTGTTTACCTTAAGAGGAGCATATCAGTCTCGGCGATCTACTCCTGTTTAAACCTAATGTTTGCATTAACACTAGGATGACCCCAAAAACATACGGTGCTATGACGGCTCTTCCCTTCCGGCATTTAATCTCATCAAATCGGGCCCCCGAAACATCATTGTATGGTGCTATGCCGATGATGCTCTTCAGGTTTGATACGGACAACAATCAATAATTGTGAAATGACTGCTGTCCGGTCATCCCTGCTTCCAGATAGATTGAAAATTCACGAAGGAAAGGTAGTAAACAAATCTCTTAATTCATGAAGCATAACTTCCTGATATTCGTTGCTAGCATGATAGAGCTCGCCGATCTCCCGATATATTTGGTTCAATTTCTCCTTATAATCGGCTTTCTGTTTATCTGGATTGTTCTTTTTAAACCGATCCATCACGGCCTGAATATAGGCTGGACGCGCTCCCCATCTGCCTAGAACATCTCCGGACGCATTCAAGATAACCGCGATCGGCTGCGCTCGCCCGCCATCCGTGAGAAAGAGATCCATGGTTTCCATATGCTCTTCCATGAGCAACACTTCAGTCGAAATGCGGCTCTGCTCCATCACTCGAAACAGTATGGGGACGTTCCAGATAACGTCCGGGCACCAATCCGTGCATAGAATCAAACAGTGCAGGTCGGAGCGATTGTTTAAAGCGGTAAAGAATACTTTCTGATCTTCTTGCGTCCATGTGAAATTCTCGTAAACGGAGATAAACTGCTCTTTGGTATTCGGGATATTACTAAGTTCCATCGCCCGAATCTGCATGTCATCCATGAACTGTTGAGGTGAAATCCCTTGACCTATTTTGTGTGTTAAGTTCAATCGTGCTTCCATTTCTTCAAGCACCCTCTTCATTATTTTTGGGAAACGGCACTTTTAATTGCATTCACGTCACTGCTAAGATCCTCCAGTGACCGGTGCTGTTTTTACAGATAAGGCTAAATAACTCATTTTCGAGCATCTCCTTAATACAAATTTCGTTCATTCCTATTTTAATTTACCACCCAATTCTTTTATTATCTGTAACCCAGATTACAATTGGCCAACAAAATCGCGGCTATTCAAAACTTACTGTCAAATATTCACTCATTGAAAACGCTTCGATGACGAGTCGCGTTCATTATGTCAGAAACGCCTTAACAGAGGTTCAAAAAATGTGATGAATATTGAAGTGATTGTTAACTCGTTTTTATCATGAAGAGACCATTTGCCTCCACCGTTTCCACGATGTTGTAAATGATCGCTCTTGCCTTGGCTCCGCGCGGCGTGTTGCTAAACTTTCTTCCAATCACAGTCGACTTAATCAAGCGTTCGCTTCGATTATTCTAACGTTGTGCATGAAAAAAAGCGGAGCAAGGATTCATCTCCCCTACGCCGGTACACATGCCACCATATTATATTTATTTGACCCACTTCACAACATCATCAAACGGTCTACGTGTTTTCGGTCCCGGCTCTTTTTTGCGATAACCGAAGGCAATCATGACTGAGATGGTAAAGTGTCCGTCTTCCAGCAGCCCTTCCTCGTCTAACAGCTGGTTCATTTTCTCAATGTCAAAGCCTTCGATCGGACATGAGTCAATGCCGATTTGCGCCGCAGCCGTCATCATGTTCGCAAGCGGTATATACGTCTGCTTGACGGCCCAATCGGTAAGAAAGCGTTCATGATCCAGGAGCTTGAAATCATGTCTCTGGAACTCTTCAAGTATTTCAAGCCGCCTTGTTAGGTATTCCTTCGGAACGTCTCTGACCTGCTGCTCTTTCAGGTAGGCGGAGTCATATCTTATATCCAGTGGGGTCCGGGCAAGAATAATGACGAAATGACTGGCCTCCGGCAGTTTGCTGGCCGCTCCATACGAAGAGTTTTTTATTTTGTTCCGAAGCTGTTCGTTTTGAACAACAACAAATCTCCACGGCTCAGTGCTAAACGAGCTGGGCGAGAGCCGACCCGTTTCCAAAATAAATTCAAAGTCGTCGTCGGAGATGGTTTTGCTAGGATCGAATTCTTTGGTTGCATGCCGAAAACGATGAACTTCCAAAATTTCTTCCTTGGTCATTGTCATGATATATTCTCTCCTTCTTAACTTACATTTAATAAAGAACCCCCGTTGCCAGGTAGACACGCTGAGAATCCGAAAAGCGTCGGCATCTTTCACTTAACGCCTCGACGGCTTCACAGAGCAACTGCGGATCAAAGTCCTCCTGTAGCGTGATGCGGGCGTACCAACATGAATGAAGCGAAGCGTAGGTGCGGGTAGGAACGGATTCAGCTGCGGACACACACTCTGGTCTGCAACATTTGCATGCACGATACCCATGATCTTTTGCTTCTCCAAACGATAAAATATTCGGACATTTTTTACGGCGTTCTCAATCAAATTCTGCAGTATACGCTTCAAGTGTCTCGTGGGCATAAGAACCCCTAGGGATCGTTCCGGAGCAAGCACCCGAAGCTGTAGCAACTTGGGTTCAACTGCGGCGAAAATCACGAAAGCAGCTCGATCAGACATGTCAGTTCTTATCGTAATCGATTATTCTGCTCACAAATGAATGATGCAAAAAACGTTACAGCTTTTTTAGCTCTCGCAAAATTTCCTCCGGGCTTTGACGCTTGATTATAATTCTCAAAAAAATCGGAGTTATGTAATGTAGTTTACAATCTCCATTTTTATTTTTGAAATTGTGTAAAACGGCAGAACTATGTAAAGTAGATTACTGACACCGATTCGGCCGGCATGTTAATCTGCAAGAATCAGGCAGCCTGCCATGGACAATGGGTTATCAATTAACCGCATCTTTTTTCCTGGCGGGAGAAAATTCTCTAATTAAAAAATAAGAATGCAAACGTGAAAGGAGAATACGGATGTAGATACTCGTTTTAGGAGGAACAGCGTTTTTGGGTCGCCGGATGGTTCGTCTATTGCTCGCGGAAGCTCATGATATGACCATTGCATCTAGAGGTCAGACTCGATGACTTTGGCGATGCCGTGACCCGAATAAAAAGCGGACCGGACGAATTTAGGATCGGTACGTATTGATCATAACTACATAACCAATTGACATCTGTAAACTATATTACAGAATCATTATTTTATAATTGCTACATTGTTACGATGAAAGACTAAAAAAAGGTGTGAAACCAACATTGAAGAAGGATTGGAATTGGAAGTTCAGGCCATAAACTCAAACAATTCGTACGCATCTGCCGTGTTTGGAAAATTCTTAGAAGACTTTCGTAACAAAGGTGTAGGCAAGGGACTAAACATCTGGAATGTGTCACCGGATTTCACATTGGAAAACGCGACTGAAAATGGATCACGTTATCAGAGGAATTGATTAAAGGTCCTATCATTTTCATTTTCCACAGAGGAGAATGGTGTCCATTTTGTAATTTGCAATTAAAAGCCTATGAACGCATCATGACTGATATTAAGTCAGCGGGTGCCCAACTTATAACTATCAGTCCTCAGACGCCAGATAATTCTTTATCGCTAAAAGAAAAGCAAGGACTGAGTTATATTGTGGTAAGTGAAAGTGATCGCCAAAATAAAGTGGCTGAAATGTATAACTTGAAATATACACTCCCCGATTTCATGCAAGGCATTTTAAGCATGTTACCTAATATAAATGGAGATAATTCGTTTGAACTGCCTGTCCCTGCGACTTATGTCATCGATCAAACAACCGAATCAATGCCTGCGTTTCAGATATTAATCACAGAACGAGAATGGAACCGTCAGAAGTTTTGGAAATCGTGACGTCACTATAATTGAGAAGCCTAGGATGCATTGACATAATGAGCCTTATAGAGCATGATGAATGGACAAAAAATTCTATAAGATTGAGATACCTTTTCCCTGAATTGGAGGATTGTTACATGGAGGAATGCCAAATGAATAAATTATGGTATTTATCTCAAATCAGCATTTTTGAAGAAATGACCAGTGAAGAAATGAAGGAAATTGATTTACTAAATACCATTCGCCATTTCAAATGGGTACCGAAAGACGCATTGGTTCAAACACCTGATACCATTCTCGAAAGTCTTTCTTTCGTCAAAGAAGGCAAGCTTAAAGTATACAAATTAAATGACAGTGGGAAACAGTTCACTCTAGGTATATTGACTCATGGGAACATGTTTGGGGAAATCAATTCCTTCTCGTGTGGTACTAAAGATGTTTACATTGAAGCCATGGAACCAACACTGGTTTGCTCAATATCCGAAGCGCAATTCGACCGGCTTATGATAAGCAGACCGAGGCTGGCGTTGAAATTTCTAAAAGCGGTCAGTGAACGGTTGAAGGAAAGAGAAGAACAGTTAGAACAAATTGCATTTAACGGTCTCCGCGAACGGGTGATTCATCTGTTAACGATGCTTAGTTCAAAATTTGGTATCATCGTAGATGGTTATGCTTTAATCGATCTCCCTCTTACGCACCAAGAGATAGCCAACATGCTTGGTGTAACTCGGGAAGCCGTCAGTGGAGTCATGAGTGGGCTTGTGAAGGATGGAGTTATCAAAACGTCTCGTAAGTCTGTTCAGATAGATGCCGCGATGCTGATACCCGGCGATACCTGAACCAGCATCTCTTGCACGGCATTCACCCAGCCCAGACTTGCATCGAGTTGAACCGGCACAGTCGGCATGTTCATTGACACGCTAATTCCCCGCCAATTATTGTGCAGTGTGAAGAAATTGGGCAGCAGGCTTGATCTTGATAAGAAAAATGACACCATATTGATGTCTAAATCTGATCTTTTATCGATATTTGCCTGTAAATCAATTTTGAATCTTTCAATATCTAACGCACCTCAATTCTAAGTTGGTGATTCAACAGACTACGGCATCCAATCGTGTGTCGGCTGCCGTACTTCTCAGGAACGGAAAGGCATAGACACACTTCAAACGATAATAGACGGTGCATCATGGCGAATGTGGTCTTAATACGGATAATCGTGATGGATTAAAAACTAGAAGAATTTTCATTTCGTCAGGATACTTTTGCTCCAATGTGGATTGATGATGTTATTGATAATTACATTTCAGAGGTCAAGATAAAACAATGGCGATCAGAAATGCAATTAACGATTATTTACAGTAACAATGCTATGAATCTATTTTTAAATTCGTCTAACTACAATTTTACGTAATTATAAAAGAAGAAGCTGGGCGTCACACCAAAGCCGCTTCTTCTTTCCCCCCAACCCCACTTAAGTTTTGTATTTAACAACCGGAAGCTATTTTAGAGGGTTACGTTGTAATTAAAATAAAAATGCCGGGCAACTTTAAGGTGAAGACCAAATCCGCCGAGAGACGTTACTGGCCTTTCGTATATTCTGATCTATGGTAATTCGGTGCTCGGTTGAAACAAACGAAAATTGTATGTCCATCGCAACTCGCCATGACATTCAAGTAAAAATACTGAGTCGGCATCGCCACTCCAGCTTCTACTTCAAAAGCCAGAGGGCGATGCCTCCTCTCTATTTTTTTATTCAAGATACCAAAATAGGCTTTGGTGATCGAATTTACTCGTTTGTAGATTGCCTGGTTACTCCTATACCCCCGAATGAAAATGTGGATCACTTATCGGACTCCAAAGTTCACTTTTTTCATTGTATTCAAAATTCATAGCGTTAGCCTTCGCAAATAAGTCAACCGCGTCACCAACAACATAACCTTTGATCTCCAAAAAGTCACGCATTTGCTCCTCCGTAAACTGAACTTGACTCATATACATTTCTCCTTTTTCAGGTATTAGGATTTTTATCGACTCTGCAAAGCAGATTCTGATTTTGTCCGGCAGCAGAAGCGGGAGCATATTAATGGTTTCGATCAGATCGGCATATATGAAGACTAAGGGAAATTCCTCCATATCAATAAAGCCTTCCAAGTGATATTCCCCAATCACATCAGAAGCTTCGCCCAACTACGGAATAACACCACCCATTCTTTTGTCATATCAGCACGACGCTTGATCCGTACCAGCTCTCCAAGAGAAAAGGCAGGTAACCTGGCAATTTTAATCGTCATACTAACACCTTTCTACTTGCTCAATCGAAGTCACGGACTTGATTTGCAGTCAAAAAAGTTGGCTTCATTTGCCCTAATTGAGCATTAAAGTTAATTTCCGAAGCGTAGATGCTTTTGATATGAAACAGATTGTTCATCACCATAGAATAAAAGAAACTATCGAATAGCTGCCGTGATCTGTCGTTGTCAACCATTCGCACTAAGATTGGTATGTTTTGCCTTCCGTTATCATGTATCGGGAAAAGGCGCCGAAGCATTTCGAGCGAAGTGATATACTCCGTCACTCTCTTTATATCCACTCCATAATGGCCGCCGTAACGATCCGCTAAGGCAATCGATTTCTTCACTTTCACATCATCATCGGAAAATAATTGATTCCTTATATTCTTCTTCTCCACTTCATCACCATCTGCGATCAATAAATCAAAAACGGTATCAACCTGATAATATGAATTACTGGCCTTGTAAGACGATACTTGTTGGACTAAGTTACGGAAAAAATATCCTCCATTCCCTCCTGCACCAAGTTGTCTGATCACAAAGTTTACGTACTTTTTTCTTAGAGACAGATCGTTTTCATGCATCCACCCCGATAATTTTAAGTGTGACACTCGCACAACTCCTTTTAACTGAGAGCCAATACAGGAATCTATGTTCGTCTACCTTAGCCATCCATCCTTTAAATCGTTGATTGCGAATAAATGATGTACGCAACTGGACTTCCTGCCAATCTGCGAAGCAGCGTCAATTGGCCGATATGGCTGGTCGCGTCCGCTAACGGTCCCTGAACAAGCTTTTCGACAATGCTTTGCTCCGGTATAAATTGCAAGATGGCTTGATCCAATTGTTCGACTATTTTATAAAATCGCTCCGCTTCTTCATACCAGCCTTTAGATTCAAGCCGTACGCGCGGCGAACCGGCAATCGCTGAACAGCAGTTTTGTAACAATTGCGATATGTGACATACAATTTCGATCGCCGTCCTGACGCCGGAACCGGCATCAAATGAAGCAAAATCGCTCGCTGTTCCGGAAATGGCAACCGTGAATCGGAACTTCATAACAGCCAGCCAATGACGAAGTAATTTTTCGGCGTTTATGAGCGAATCACTTCACAGAAAAACTTCGAGTCAGAGGCCTACAGAATTAAAACCGACCTCCCCACCGAAGAAATGAACCTTCTCAAGCAGAAGCTCAATTCAATTTCTTCCAGGATAACAAGTTTCTCCAGTGCTGAATATTGTCATCTAGGCAAAATAAAGCTCCCCATTCAGTAGCAGGTTTTTATATTTCACCTGTTTACCTTAAGGGGAGCATATCAGTAGCGGCGATCTGCTCCTGTTTAAACCTAATGTTTGCATTAACACTAGTATGACCCCAAAAACATACGGTGCTATGACGGCTCTTCCCATCCGGCATTTAATCTCATCAAATCGGGCCCCCGAAACATCATTGTATGGTGCTATGCCGATGATGCTCTTCAGGTTTGATACGGACAACAATCAATAATTGTGAAATGACTACTGTCCGGTCATCCCTGCTTCCAGATAGATTGAAAATTCACGAAGGAAAGGTAGTAAACAAATCTCTTAATTCATGAAGCATAACTTCCTGATATTCGTTGCTAGCATGATAGAGCTCGCCGATCTCCCGATATATTTGGTTCAATTTCTCCTTATAATCGGCTTTCTGTTTATCTGGATTGTTCTTTTTAAACCGATCCATCACGGCCTGAATATAGGCTGGACGCGCTCCCCATCTGCCTAGAACATCTCCGGACGCATTCAAGATAACCGCGATCGGCTGCGCTCGCCCCCCATCCGTGAGAAAGTGATCCATGGTTTCCATATGCTCTTCCATGAGCAACACTTCAGTCGAAATGCGGCTCTGCTCCATCACTCGAAACAGTATGGGGACGTTCCAGATGACGTCCGGGCACCAATCCGTGCATAGAATCAAACAGTGCAGGTCGGAGCGATTGTTTAAAGCGGTAAAGAATGCTTTCTGGTCTTCTTGCGTCCATGTGAAATTCTCGTAAACGGAGATAAACTGCTCTTTGGTATTCGGGATATTACTGTTTTCTATCGCCCGAATCTGCATGTCATCCATGAACTGTTGAGGAGAAATCCCTTGACCGATTTTGTGTGTTAAGTTCAATCGTGCTTCCATTTCTTCACGCACCTTCTTCATAATTTTTGGGACACTGCGGACTGCGGATCTCATAAAACTTAGTCCTTCGAAGAATCATTTTCAAACAAGTGAAGGTATTTCCCGTATCCTTCCTTCTTCAGATCCTCTTTCGGAATAAAGCGAAGCGTTGCCGAGTTAATGCAATAACGCAACCTGCCTTTTTATTACCAGGATCGCTCAAGACATGAAAGCATAATTCATGTTTTTCTTTCATGGAAAGAGAATGATCGGGAGTTTGAGGACTAATCAAATCAAACTGGCGCCAAATGCTCGTACATCTCCCATGATACGTTCATATGCCCTTAACTGCATGTTACAATACGGGTACCATTCATCATGATAAAAATATGAATGACCGGGCCTTTAGCTAACTCTTCGGACAAAGTAATAGGTTCACCTAAAGGATTGTTCAGACTCAGGCCTGCTCGATAGCCGCCTTCAATCGATCTTTCGGTTGTACCCCGACGAGTTGGTTCACGACTTGCCCGTCTTTGAATATTAACAGGGTGGGGATACTCATGACGTTGTATTTGGCCGCGGATTCCGGATTATCGTCCACGTTGATTTTTACGATTTTGACTTTATCGCCGATCTCGGCGGACAGTTCGTCCAGTACCGGAGCGATCATTTTACAAGGTCCGCACCAAGGCGCCCAGAAATCGACGAGCACAGTGCCCGCTGCGGTCTCATTTTGGAAAGTAGCATCTGTTATCGGTTGAATTGACATGGCATATGCCTCCCTTAGGAATGATTGGTTGATTCGTTATGCGAAAATTTTAAGCGTGCTGCTCGGACAAGAACCGTTCCGCATCCAGCGCGGCCATACAGCCGGTGCCTGCCGACGTAATGGCTTGGCGGTAAATGCGGTCCTGCACGTCGCCGCAGGCGAAAACGCCAGGTATGGCGGTTTGGGATGTGCCCGGAATGACTTGCAGGTAACCGAGCTCATCGGTTGGCAGCTGCCCGCCCAAGAAGCCCGTATTCGGCGTGTGGCCGATCGCCAGGAAAATCCCGTCGGCTTCCAGCAGCTCCTCTTCGCCTGTTTCGTTGTTACGAACTTTCAGTCCGCTTACGCCCATCGGCCCCGCCGTTACTTCGAGCGGTGTCCGGTTCAGGCTCCAAGCGATCTTCTCGTTGCCGCGCGCGTGATCCTGCATGATCTTGGAAGCCTTCAGTTCATTGCGGCGATGCACGACGCGAACTTCGGACGCGAACCGGGTCAGGAATTGCGCCTCCTCCATCGAGGTATCTCCGCCGCCAATCACGATGATTCTCTTGTTGCGGAAGAAGAAGCCGTCGCAGGTCGCACAGGTGCTGACACCTCTGCCGATATTCTCGGTTTCGCCGGGGATGCCCAGCTCTTGGCCGATGCGCCTGTCGAAATAATCAACGAATCAGCCGTCAATTGACCGCCGTCCTCCAAGACCAGCGTGAACGGCCGCTTGGACATGTCCACTTTCGTCACCCGTCCCGGCTGAATCGTAGCGCCGAAGCGCAGCGCTTGCTTGCGCATGTTATCCATCAGCTCGGGACCCATAATCCCGTCCGGGAACCCCGGGAAGTTATCGACCTCGGTTGTTGTCGTCAATTGGCCGCCGGGTTGAATTCCTTCAATAACAAGTGGAGCAACATTCGCTCTTGCCAGATAGATCGCCGCCGTTAGACCGGCCGGACCTGTACCAATAATAATCGCTTTATAATGCATAGGAAGGCCTCCTCTTCTGTTTTCATCCATATCGCGGAGCATTTAAATTGTTTACAAATAGATATAAAGCAAAATTTACTTTGTCTGCAACTGTATTGTACACAAATTAAATAGTTGCAGCTGTGTGCGTCGTTGTCTAGACTTTCCTTCACTTCCACAACTCACCTGCGTGTTCATCAAACATTCGTCCTATATTAATTATCCACCATTATCCACCGCCTTCTACCATGTGAGAACCAACCGCCTGGACGGCGGTAAAGACTGTACGCAATTTATGGAGACATTGTAGTCAAATTCCTCAATAGTGAATTGATAATAAGGTTTAAATCGAAGAGGTAGCGGCATTGTTAATGAGAATATCAATGCCTCCGAAAGCGGTGATCGTGTCTGTTACGGCACTTTTAATTGCATTCACGTCACTGCTTAGATCCACCAGTCACCGGGTACTATTTTTCCAGATAAGGCTAATTAACTCATTTTCGAGCATCTCCTTTAATACAAATCTCGTTCATTCCTATTTTATTTTACCACCCAATTCTTTTATTATCTGTAAACCAGATTACAATTGGCCAACACAATCGCGGCTATTCAAAACTTACTGTCAAATATCCACTCATTGAAAACGCTTCGATGACGAGTCGCTTTCATTATGTCAGAAACGCCTTAACTAGCGGTTCAAAAAATGTTATGAATATTGAAGTGATTGTAAACTCGTTTTTATCATGAAGAAGTTTTAGCAACACTGCGGTTATAGGATGACATAAAGTTCATACCTGAGGGCGAATTAAGGCAGTTAGATATTCACCTCACTAACATCGAATTAAACGAGTATATTCCAATAATTTTATTGCTCCGTGTGACAGGTTGGAGAATTTCTGACGTGCAGTATAGCTGAGAAGTATCCGAAAATTGAATTCACACTTCATGAGGGAACCATTACTGAAATAAAGGAACGGCTTGAATCCAGGGAGGTTGATGTTGGACTTATCGTTCCTTCCGGCCATCACGATGAACTCATAACATTCCATTTGTACCGTGAAGAAATATACACGGTATTTAAGGAGAATGATCCTCTTGCCGCGAAGTCCGTTATTCAGGCGGTCGATCTCATGGATCAACCCTTGATTATTTGCAATGCCGGCTGTAAACCTCCCATAATGGATTGGTTTGAGCAATCCGGAAAACAACCTCAAATAAAATATGTACTCAATAATTACATGACAACATTAAATATGGTCCAGGAAGGATTAGGTATTGGAATCATGTCTGAACTGGCTACAATGTCCACTACATCTTCCATCGTAAATGAACGCGGAGCTTTCATTTACGTAACTAGAACCTCCTCTACCTTTTGGGCAGACAAGACAATCTGGCCATAAGCTTTTAGGTGATAATGGGAGTCGAATATGGATATTTTCGTGGAATATTGATTCGTCCGTTGTATCTGTGTTACGAAGCTATCATAAAAAAGCACAAGTTTGGCTGAATAGAAACTCACGATCGGGAATTGAAAGGTAAAGATTGTTTAAATTCTCCCAAACCCGTCTGCCGATCGCCTTGAAATTATATTCCCATACAAAATCGTTTCCACTGCTCATACTCAATTATGACAGCTTTATTACACGAATACAGATTCCAGATATCCCCTCACTTTGAACAGGTGTCTTTGCATACTTACTGTGCAAATGTCCCAATTTCACTCCGTTTTTATAAATGAGTAAACTTGGAATTCCCATAACCTCGTTTTCTTCCGCAACCGTCTGGAATTGTTCCACATCGATTGCATAGAAGTCCTTATCTCTATTTTCCGCTACTATATCACCAATAAACCGGTCCATGTTTTTGCAATCGGGACACCAGGTTGCGTCGAACTTAACTATCGTATATTGATCCCGATTAACCAAATCGCGAAAACGTTCTGCCGATTGTAGTCTTTCCATTATTAGTCGCTCCTTATAAAGTGATTTCATATTACACATTTAATTATTCCATAGAGTATCAATACATAATACTCGCCTAATTCCTAATTAACTTATCGGATGTTTCTTCCAAAAATCGTTCGCAATCCATCGCAGCAATTGCACCGCTGCCGGCCGAAGTAATCGCTTGCCGGTAATGAGGATCCTGTACGTCACCGCAAGCGAATACGCCTGGAATACTGGTTTCCGATGTTCTGGGCTTTACAATCAAATATCCTTGTCTATCGGTCAGAAATTGTCCGTCAAGAAACTCGGTATTCGGATGATGGCCAATCGCTACGAAAATTCCATCCGCTTCGAAGATTTCTTCGTCGCCGGTTTGATTATCGCGCACCTTAAGTCCAGACACTCCCTTCTCGCCCGGGATAACCTCGAGAGGTATCCGATCTAAACTCCATTCGATTTTTTCATTTTGTCGTGCCCGGTCCTGCATGATTTGAGAAGCTTTCAGTTGGTTTCTTCTGTGCACGACACGGACTTCTTTGGCGAACCTCGTCAAGAAATGCGCTTCTTCCATCGCGGAATCGCCTCCGCCTACAACGATTACCTTTTTGCCTCGAAAGAAAAAGCCGTCGCATGTAGCACAAGTGCTCACGCCGCTTCTGATATAATTATGCTCGTACGGTATGTGAAGTAAATTCGCGGTAGCCCCTGTCGAGAGGATGACGCTCTCGGAGATAAGCGTCTCACCGCTTTCCAAGAACAAACGAAACGGACGGCTCTGTAGATCGACTCGGCTCACCCGCCCGGATTTAAACTTGGCTCCGAATCGCTCCGCTTGTTTTCGCATATTATCCATCAGATCCGTTCCCAAAATCCCGTCTGGAAAGCCGGGGAAGTTTTCAACATCTGTTGTCGTGGTCAGTTGTCCGCCGGGTTGGGTACCTTCGATAACAAGAGATGCTCCAGATTCGCCCTTGCCAGGTAGATCGCTGCGGTTAAACCAGCTGGTCCAGTACCGATTACAATTGTTTTGTACATCATAAGCAACTCCTTATTTAGATTATATAAAATAATATTGCAAACAATTTATTGGGGTAAAGATGTACAAGTAGCGTTAATTTCGAGCTTGAGAACAATACATCTTTATTTACCGCTAACACGAATATCATTGTCCGATAAATGATTGATGGTTTCGTTCAATGTCCTCAGTTCATCTGTCGACATGCCGCTGGCTGAGAGTAGTGATAAGGGAATACATAACGCCTTTCCCTTCAATGCTGTACCTGTGTTTGTAAGCTTGATCATAACTACTCTTTCATCTTCCTTCGAACGTTCCCGACGAATTAGCCTCATACGTCAGGATGGCAAGGTCTGCGAACCCACCTTGGATGTAAGACCTTCCGCCTGAGCTTGCGTTCCGTTTCTGGTGGCATAGTACCGAGCAAACCTTACGGAATAACCCAATATGTAGAGAACCACCAGGGAAGCGAGAACATTCAGGACGATCAGAGACACGTACAAGTCAAATAAGTAGCTTAGTAGACCGACTCCCACGATGGGAACAATAAATCCGATGTAACCCGCAAAGTAATAAGTCGTTATCACCTTCGGCCGCTCCGATGCATTCGGAAGCTCGCCGGCCAGTCGCAAGCTAATCTGGAACGTCCAACCGCTGCCCAGCGCCTGAACGAGCACCCCGATCCACATTAGGCTTATGCTTCCCGACGTCCCGGAGAGAACGACAAGCCAGGCTCCGCAAGCCAATAAAGCGATACCGATCCGAAGGCGTACGACCGGCTGTTTGAACCAAGGCAGCATTTGCATCATCGTGCCGCCCCCCATAAGTAGTAGAATCAGGAGACCGGACACGGCAAGGTTGGAAGTGTGAATCACGTTTTTCACGAACGAAGGAATCAAGGAGAGAACGGTTCCGTTCAAGGTAAAAAGCGTGAAAACGGGTAGCGCACTAAACGACCAGAAATGAGGCTTAATGTCGTTAGACACCCCGAGCGAGATCGATGTCGCTCGACGGCGTTCCTTCCGAGCTTGAAAATCCTCGTCCTGCAACGTTTCCAGACTGACCCAAGCGCTCAGCAACAGAACAGTCAAAAGCCAAAACGGTGCGCGCAGAGGCATCAGATGCAGATACTCGATGATCAAACCGGCCAAGGCAGGTCCTAGACCGAAACCAACGGAAACGGCCATACCCGATAACAGAATCGCCTTGCCCGCTTTCTCTTTGGACGTATGCTTCAACAAGAACGCGACTGCGGTGCCCGTAAAGCTTCCATAAGCGATTCCTTCCAGCATTCTCGCCCCGTAAACGAGCCAGGCCTGATGGCTTGCCATAAAGAGAAGCGTGGCCAGGATCGACAACAGGATGCTGATGCGAAGAACCCGCTTCAGCCCCCAACCGCTTCCTCTGGAGCCGACAATGAGCAAAGTGGGCAGCAGGAAGATCGCATACATAGCGAATAAAATGGTGATTTGTAGACTGCTTAATCGGTACTGCTCCTGATACAACGGAAATAAAGGCGCCGTAAAAGAAGTTCCTGTGGACATCATGAAGATGACCCATAACATTTTTTTCATAGAGAACGACCTCTCATTAATTGGATGATGATTTTATTGCTTTCTTTTTACTGAGGACCGGATGGCATTCGCCGTACCGGTCCTCTATCATTACTTTGCCCAATAAGGGGCAATCTCTCCGGAGTCAATCACGGCCATTACGCGGTCGATAGCTGCCTCCATCTGCCTCATTAATCCGCTTCAGCCACTCGCTCCGCCCACGCATTGACCTCTTCAAGCCGTATACGCTGCTTGAGAGCCAACACAGGAATCTATGTCCGTCTGCCTTAGCCATCCACCCATAAATCGTTGTTTGCGAATAATTGATGTACGCAACCGGACTTCCTGACAATCTGCGAAGCAGCGTCAATTGGCCGATATGGCTGGTCGCGTCCGCTAACGGTCCATGAACAAGCTTTTCGACAATGATTTGCTCCGGAATAAATTGCAAGATGGCTTGATCCAATTGTTCGACTATTTTATAAAATCGCTCCGCTTCTTCCTACCAACCTTTAGATTCAAGCCATACGCGCGGCGAACCGGCAATCGCTGAACAGCAGTTTTGTAACAATTGCGATATGTGACATACAATTTCGATCGGCGTCCTGACGCCGGAACCGGCATCAAATGAAGCAAAATCGCTCGCTGTTCCGGAAATGGCAACCGTGAATCGGAACTTCATAGCACCCAGCCAATGACGTAGCAATTTTTCGACGTTTATGGCCTGAGGTTGAGAATTATTTTCCACTCCTCTATCCCCTCTGTATCAACAAAATGTTCGCTTGAGGACGCTGGACGTCTGCGGTCTTTGTGGGCTATTTAAACGCACGACCAGGGAATACAGCCCTGCTCGTGCGCCTGCCCGCTCCGATTGTCGCTGAACCCAGCCATACAAGCTTCTCCCGTATCACCAGCATATATGGATATGTCAGGTCTTATCGTAAGGCACGAATGATGCAAAAAACGTTACAGCTTTTTTAGCTCTCGCAAAATTTCTTCCGGGCTTTGACGCTGCATGAAATTCGGATTGACATAGGAGGAGCGAATAATGGCGCTCTCATCAATCATGAATGTAGCCGGAATCGGCAAAACCCATTTCGAGGTATTGTTGTACTCCGCAAGATCGAGTCCAATACCTTCCATGAGTTCCCTTACTCCCAGCGGAACATCGAAGAGCAGATTGTACTTGGCCGTTACCAAGCCGTTCGGATCGCTAAGGACTTGAAATTCCAATCCTTCCTTCTCCTGAAGGGATAACGAGTGATCCGGCTTTTGTGGGCTAATCGCTATAAGCTGCGCTCCTATCGCCTGTATTTCCGGTAATATCTGCTGGTAAGCCTTTAATTGCATATTGCAAAAAGGACACCATCCTCCGCGATAGAAGACCAGCACAACCGGTCCTTTCGCGAGCTCTTCAAATAAAATTACATCCCGGCCTAGTGCGTTTGTTAATTTAAAATCCACCGCCTTTTCGCCTGGTTGCTTCCCGGAAGCGATCCCCGATTTCTGAAGTTCCTCAATCATTTGACCGATCTTGATCTGCGCTTCAATCGGTGAATTGGCCTTAAACTGCTGAGTGGCCGCTTCCAGCTGTTCGGTTAAATTTTGGTTGCTCATCGTTCTGAAACCTCCAATATCGAATGGATAGCTTGATTATAAATTCAAATTAAAGCGGAGTTCAGTGAAGTAGATTACAGTTCTCCATCATAGTTTGAAATACGAAATTCGGAAGAACAATGTAAAGTAGATTACTGAAACCGATTCGGCCGGCATGTTAATCTGCAAGAATCAGGGAGCCTGCCATGGACAATGGGTTATCAATTAACCGCATCTTTTTCCTGGCGGGAGAAAATTCTCTAATTAAAAAATAAGAATGCAAACGTGAAAGGAGAATATGGATGAAGATACTCGTTTTAGGAGGAACAGCGTTTTTCGGTCGCCGGTTAGTCCATTTATTACTCGGGGATGGCCACGATGTGACCATTGCAACAAGAGGTCAGACACCAGATGATTTTGACGACGCCGTGACCCGAATAAAGGTGGACCGGACGAATCAAGATGCCATGATGGAAGCGTTCGGCAATTGTTATTATGATGTCGTCTACGATCAAATCTGCTTTAATCCTCAAGATGCCAAAATTGCCCTGGAAGTGTTTGGAAACCGCGTTAAGCGGTATGTATTAACCTCAAGTATGGCGGTTTATAACAGTAAAGATACCGAAATTACCGAAGACGATTTCATGCCGGAACTATACAGCTATGATTTAGACGCTCAGAAATATGATTATGCCGAAGGAAAACGCCAAGCCGAAGCCTATTTCTTCCGGAATGCGACATTTCCCGTCGTTGCGGTTCGCGTAGCCATGGTCGTATCGGGAACCGACGATTATACAGGCCGTTTTGATTACTATGTGAGGCATGTTGCTGAACATAAATCTATCGGCGTGTTGGAAGCCGAGCATCCTATTACTTATGTGACAGCGTGGGATGCGGCCGAATTTCTTAATTTTATCGGAGCCAAATCCGATTTTGTCGGACCAATCAATGCGGCGAATACCGGTTACTTAAGCATCCAAGAACTCTGTTATGAGATAGGGGAATGCTTGAATACGACCCCGCTGTTTCATGTAGGCGGACATGAAGAACAAACTTTATCCCCCTACGCCATGTTTCCTTATACTTGGAAGATATTGAATGCCAGAGCAGCATCTTTAGGATTTGAATTTCCGCCAATTCAAAAATCGATTTCGCTTATGGTCCAGGACAGTGTTTTTAAATGGGAAAGAAGCTTAAAAGATGAATTTGATGCACTCCAGGCACAAAACCGTAATATGTCGCCAGATGCCGCGGCGACATTTGCCAGATTGATTCAGGACCTTCGAGATCAAGGTGCAGGCAAAGGACTGAATATCGGAGATAAGGCTCCCGATTTTACCCTAGAAGATGCTACGGGCAAACCCGTCACATTATCTGAAGAACTAGCCAAGGGCCCCGTCATTATCGTGTTCTATCGGGGTGAATGGTGTCCGTACTGCAATTTGCAATTGAAGGCCTATGAGCGCATCATGAATGAGATTAAAGCTGCCGGTGCTCAATTGATTGCCATTAGCCCGCAAACACCGGATCATTCGCTTTCCATGAAAGAAAAACATGAACTGAGCTTCTTCGTCCTTAGCGATACGAACAACAAAACTGCGGAAAACTACAATCTTAAATACAAGCTGCCTGACTTTATGCAAGCCATTCAGAAAAGATCTGGTATTGAGCTACATCAATATAACGGTGACCATACTTTTGAGCTTCCTGTCACAGCCACATATATTATCGATAAAAAATGAACCGTCATAGCAGGTGCTTCAGATTTAAACCATAGAACGCGGATGGAACCATCCGAAGCCTTAAAAATAGTCCGTTCGTTGCAATAATGTTATTGCAACGAACGCCAATGACTTTGCCAACATTATTTTGGAGGAGCGATATATCTGATGAACAAGCTCTGGTATTTATCGCAAATAAGTATTTTTGAAGAAATGTCACGAGAAGAAATTAGAGAGATCGATCAGCTAGATACCATCCATCATTTCAATTGGATCACAAAAAACACATTGGTCCAAACCCCGGAGTCCACGCGCGAGGGACTCTATTTCATCAAGGAGGGCAAGCTTAGACTCTATAAACTGAACGACAGCGGAAAACAGTTCACGCTTGGCATTCTCACAAGAGGAAATATATTCGGAGAGTTAAATTCATTCTCGTTCGGAACCAAGGGGGTTTATATTGAAACGATGGAATCGTCGCTTCTTTGCACCATGTCCGAGCCTCAGTTCGAACGGCTGATGATCAATCGGCCTCAGCTCGCGCTCAAATTTCTTAAAGCACTCAGTGACCGGTTAAAGGAGCGGGAGGAGCAATTGGAACAGCTTGCGCTTCATGATCTTAGAAAACGCGTGCTCCATCTCCTTTCCACACTGAGCGCCAAATTCGGCGTCATTCAAGACGGATATGCCCTGATCGATCTGCCTCTTTCCCATCAAGAGATTGCCAATATGCTCTGTGCTAGCCGCGAAGCGGTCAGTGGCGTGATGAGCGAGCTTGCCAAGGAGGGTGTCGTTAAGACATCACGCCTGTCTGTTCAACTTGCTGTTACAATACTTGAAGAAAATATTCCTCGAAACTCTACACATTGATATGCAAAGATCACCGGAGTTCCGGTGGTCTTTGCTGGATCATCGATATGGGACCGGACGGAGGCAGCAAGGGTCGACAGGTGGTGTTCGAGGGCACGCCTTCGCAGATCATCCATGCGGAGCAGTCGATCACGGGAAGGTACTTGGCATAATGCATCCAATCACTTTGATAAAAGGTAAAACTCAACCAGGTCTGCCGGCAGAATCTGGCAGCTTTTCGCTTAATTAACGGATTCTATTTGAAGATTGCGAACGTTCGTTTTAGAATGTAATGAAATTAATTTAAGCGATATTGTTCGGCTTCTCAAGTATTGTTTCTGCATTACCTTGCTCAATACATTCAAGATAGTGATATCCATCCAACGTTACTTGTAAGAAAGAATCTAATCCAGAAATTAGCTCTTTCATTTCCTTCACGCCTATCAATTGGAAATGGTTTTCATCAAGCACCAGAAAGCTCAATGGCTATATACATACCTTCGGGTTAAGTGCTTATGAATTGCGTTATAAATCAATTCACGTTCTTTTGGAGCATGCTCAGATGAATCAGCCACACTATATACAAACTGTTTTGCTCCAAAAAAAGCCCTACATTCATTGAATCCTGTTGTTTGTAGAATAAATTAACGGAAACGGGATCTCTCAACAGAAAATAAAAAACGTCACAGAATTCAAGGTAACTACGCCCTTCTCATCGTTACGAAAATCAGAGACGGATGCTTTTACCTCGATGATAATGATCCTTCCCGACTCATCGTACCCGATGACATCGCACCTTCTCCCATTCGGTAACTCCACTTCATTTGCTACAATGTGGCCCAGGTTATATAGCCACTTCAAAGCCCGGTCTTGGAGTTCTCCGTGTGTTTTAAGTTCAAGGACGGACAATGCATTCCGAGTTTCTACAGCATCAATGAAGGTTCGAGGGGATGACTTCTGTAACTTCCGGATTTCTTGTTATATTCCATCCTGCTCCACTCTAATTTCTCACATCTTTTCTTCAATATCTAAAAATGACTTTCTCAAGTCTTTGGCTAGTTAGGTTCTCACACGTTAGATGTTCTTGCGTAGCTTTTGCCATCTTACGGTAGGGGTTAGCCTGACGAAGGGTCGCTATAAGACCGAATTGTTTCATTAAACGGCGGATCTTTTTATTGTTCATAACAATCCCATTATGGCGTTCAAGCCACATTTTAATTACCAGCGCACCGGCTTTGCCGTTTACTGCTTAAAGTGTGCTTGGAAGCTGTACCTCACGTTCGTCCGCAGCCTCTCTGATCTGACGCTCTGCCTCGATGTTGCACCAACGGTAATAGCCGCTTACACTCACCTTAACACCAGCATTCCTCCTGCCAGTGGCTTGTTTACCTCGCATTTCTTCAAGCAGCCCTTCCTCACCTCGAGCGGTGAATACCTGACGCCAACGCAACAGACACTTCTTTGGTTTGTCATGTCCAATGGCATCTAGATGAAAGCCTGACTCCAAGAAGATCTCCATCGGCGGTTGACCAGTGAGATACGCCCGTACTGTAGCGACTTTAAAAGCCACACAAATGACCCGCAAGAGGGGCACTTTTTTCAAAGTGTCCATCTTACGGATCACAGTTCAAAGGATGATCAGAAGCCTTGCCCCGTTTGTAACTATTTACTAAACAACCTAGCTGCATTATAATCCATTCGTTTGCGGGTGGTATCAGCTGTGCTACTACTACCCTTTATTCCAATTTTTCCTTACCTGCGTGATTACGAACAAAATCGGGATATATCCATAAATAAAATAAAGTCCGATGTCTGAATAAAACTCGGCCATCCATCGAAATATGCTACGGTCCTTCAGAAAACACTCTAATATCAGAAATCCGACCAGAAAAGTAAGCAAGCTCGCACGCGGTTTGATCTGAAAAACGTTTTTCATTCCACGGCATGCCGCCCATAAGCTTAAAGATATGCCTGATAAATTTTTTAGCAACCACAATGAAATCGCTAGATATTCTACTCTCTGGAACACAGGTCCCTCAATAATCTTGAGCATATTAAGCGTTGGCCAAGAGATTTCGCGCAGCTGCCCTTCACTGAAATACATAAACGTTATGATTATTATCATCAAATACAATAATGTAACAAAAAATACCATCAAATGTGCCCATTTTTGAGATTTTACCGGTGATTTAATGAATGGGTAAAAGAGTAGAAGAGCTTCAAATCCCAGGAATTGATATAGCATGCTTTTAGAAGAGAGCAATATGTCGGTTATTGAATGGTTAAAAAGAGGCATCAAGTTTTCCGGATGTGTATACGGAAAAACTAACATATTCTCTGGAATAATAAAAATGAGTGCCATTAGGAATCCCAAAAAACTTAGTCCGGTAACGGACCGAAACCCGCCTGATACGGTATAGTATATAAACGACACCAAAAGGGTGCTTATGGGTAAAATTTTCATTGATGGAAACACCCAGACTTGAATAACTTCAATATTGGCTTTGAATTCAATATAAGCTCCGAAAAAAAAATAAAGAACGATTGCAAAATTGATTATGTTCCCTGCAATTTTCCCGAAACATGTATTGTTGATTGCAGTTACATCTAGACCTTCTTTATTAGAACTGAAAATTTTATAAATCATCCATAAGATTAAATGAATGCTAATCCCCACTAAAACAACAGAAATATAAGCATTATATCCGGCATGTTCAGCCACTTCACGTTGGAAATTCAGAACTCCGACCCCGACCATACTCACATACATTAGAGGAACAATTAAGAAGGGAGATATTAAGTATTTTTCGTCAACAGCATTTTTCATTTACGAAACACCTCCCTAAACTGTACTTCCAGACATCGTTCAAGCATTACCAGTATTAGCAATTTTAACCTGAACACTTACTGTTATTTTTATTACTTGATAAATTTTTTCAAAATCTTGGGCACTCCAATTCTTAGACCGACTTCTTACTAAGGCGCCCAAGCCGACTGGATCAACCTTATTTTCTTTCAATAGTGAAAGGAATTTTTCAATTTCTTTTTTAAAATAAGAACCCATCGTTTTTTCAAGCTGTGTAAGCTGCTCTTCTGATCTCAAATCCACCCAATCCGGGACATTCTGAAGTTCCGTCACCAATTTCAACCGAATTGAAATAGAAGGGATTGGATTAACATTGTTCACAATATAGTTTGCCTTTGAATGCATGCTTCTCAATAAAATAAAATCTTCATCACCCTGTTTGTTTGATGCCTTTCCTGCAACTGGAACCTTGTAGTTTCCATTCTTCGAATTCTGAATAAGCATTTTTAATAAGAAAGCGTCCTTCATGCTAATTTCGGTTATCTTTTTATCACTTCTAAATAAAGCCAGACCATCGATTTTTACTTCTCCGTTATCTATTTTAAAATACGGTAAAAACATGTCTCGTCCTTCACCATAATAATTAAACAAGGATACATGAAGGTTCATCAACGGTAAATTTCCGTTTCTCATGTTTTGCTCAATCATATCCGATAAAAAAAACGGTTCATTGTTTGTTTTGATGATTTCCAACAGTTCCGAAGCGTCCCGATCCACGACTCCAAGCTGAAGCCGTGATGGAATTTTAGGATCGCGGAGAAAATGATGGATTACAGTCCCAGTCCCTTTTTCTGCACGCGTTTTTCCGAATAACACCATCCTTAGCTGTGCCCTTTCAAGGGGATCATTTGTCCGCGTATTTAGTAGTGGCAGAGCGCCAATATTAGAGTTGGATTCCGTATGTAAAAGTTCTAGTTCTGTTTTTCCCTTTTCTTTAAAGTGAGAAATTAGAACAGCGCTTTTTATGCCATTCGCAACGGTATCAAAGGTAATTACATGGGCAAGACAAATCTGATTCACAATTTTTTGATCGGCACAAGCCGATAAAACTGCACACAAAATGATAACCAGAAAAATTTTCCTCCTATGCATAATGGCCCGCTTTCCATAATTTATTCTTCATCTAAGTCATTTTTCTGTTTAACTGGTTTAGGCGAATACTTAACTGAAGATTTTGTTCTTAAATGTTGAGGTCTTTTATTCAGAATTTGAAAAGATGAACGTATAAAACTGTCTTTAAAAGACATAATCCTAAAAGGAAAAATCGGAACAGCGTAAGGAGAGCCTAATGATTTTATACGAATAATATGGATGAACAGAAAACCCACCCCGATAAATATGCCAATTTCCCCCCATATCGCTGACAGAATGATGAAAGGAAAGCGTAAAAATCGTATCGTATTTGACATCTTATATATCGGTGTCGTAAATGAGGCTAAAGCCGATAGCGCGACAAGAATTAGTAAAATATTACTTGTTAAAGCTGCTGCGACCGCAGCTTGACCGATAACAATTCCTCCGACAATACCTAAGGTTTGTCCAATTTTTGTTGGTAATCTGGCCCCTGCTTCCCGAAGAAATTCAATGGTTATTTCTAAAAAAAGCACTTCAAAGAAGGGAGGAAATGGAACGTTTTGTCTGGAAAAAATAAGGGGACTAAGCAAATCTTTTGGAATGACTTCATAATGATATGTGGTTATCGCAACATACATTGACGTAGTAAACAGCGAAAAAATGACACCAAAGATTCGAATCACTCGAAAAAAAGAACCTAATATCCATGGCAAATAATAATCTTCCGCAGAAATAAAAAAATCAAACAATGTAGAGGGTCCCGTAATAATATAAGGTGATCCGTCGCTAATGACCGCGACTTGCCCGCTAATAAGTGAATACACCACTCGGTCTCTGCGTTCCGTGGATACAAACAATGGAAATGGCGTCAAAGAATTGTCTGACATCATTTGGTCCAGTAAGGACGAATCAAACACGAAATCGTAATCAATATCAGTAAGCCTTTGTTCAACAGTTTGAATATACTGTTCATTTGTCACCCCATCGATATAAATTATTGCGACTTTTGTTTTTGAAGTTGTACCAACGATGATTTCTTTTATAATCAAGTTTGGGATATTGATTTGTGTTCTTAGCAAACCGATGTTTGTATCTAGGTCCTCTACGAAACCGACTTTAGGGCCGACGACGCTAAACTCGTTTTCTGTATCATTGTTTTCTCGCAATCCATGATTGTCGGCTAAATTAACCAATGCACACTTTTGATCGTTTTCATGAAGTTGAACGATCGCATAACCTTTCAGCAGTTTGAATTGAATATTTGTTAAATCGTCGGTAATCTCTATATCATTAATGGGAAGCCAGGCCTTAATATCCTCAATTTCCTTGATTTCGGAATCCAATGAGCGATTTTGCAACACAAGAATCAAATGTTGCTGCATCCACTTCGCATCGATTAAGGTACTATAATAGAAAATACTCACTTCTTGTTTACCAAGTAAAATCACTGTTTTCTTAAAGTCACTCGATTGTCCGGATAATTTTAATAATTGATCGAGGTTTTTAAATTCTGTATTCATTGCGAATAAATCCTTTCTAGATAAAGTATCCAAATATTCTTTATAGGGCCATGCTATTTTGTGGAAAAAACTCTTTTTTTATACATATGGGTGGAATCACAAAAAATTTCGACTGATCAAGGTCGGCGAGCATTGATCTGTACGTCGTTCAGTCAGGCCGTTGGATGGGTACTGGCGGTGGCTACGGGAAAAAGCGTAGCAATAAGTCGTAGAAGTCGGTCAAATTTTCGTTCTTTGCTTTCTGTTGACCATGTCGCCAGTTTGCTTTGCATTTCACTGATTATCAAAGGTCTTCACCTCACTATGGTCAGTTAATGAGCCAAGCAAACCACTTAAATTGTCTCCCTTCGCCGTATGACCGGCTTTCCCGCCCTCGGACTACTACGGAGACTCCGTCATTCTACATGTACAACTTTTCAAACTTGCGGCTCCACATTAATCGATACCTTCTGGTCCACTCTTCCACTTCGGAAATCGCCACCGGATTTAGTCGATAGATGCGCTGCTTCGCCTGCTTCTCCATCGTGACGACGTTCGCCTCGAGCAGCACCTTGAGATGCTGCGACACCGCAGGAGCGCTGATCTGAAAATGTCCGTAAATTTCCAAAGCGTGAGTTGCCAATAGCTCGATGATCCGGCGCCGTCGTGCAGCCCTTGACAGCGAAAAACCATGTGACGTATTGTTTTAATCGCTCCTGTTCCCTAATTAAATTAAAACTAAGTTTCACTTGCACACTAAGATCAATTCAAGTATGTAATTTACTTCACATAACTTTTTTTTTGTAGTGGTTATAATAAATTTATGTCCCGTGGACACAGGAACATGGAAGATTGAAAATCGAAAAATATGGTAAGGAGATGTATCATGGAAACCTTGGAGAAAGATTTATTCACTGCACTACGCGAACGGCGCTCCATTTATGGAATTAGCAAAGAATCACCAATTTCGGATCAAAGTATCCAAGAAATAATCGAGGAAACTGTTAAACATACACCATCGGCGTTTAACAATCAAACTACCCGCGTTGTTCTGCTCTTGGGTGAACAACATAACAAGTTATGGGATATTACGACCGAAATTCTCAAAGCAGACATTCCTGCCGAACAATTTTCTTCTACTCAGGAAAAAATGAACGGATTTCGGAACGGATACGGTACAGTGCTTTTCTTTGAAGATCAGTCAATTATTGATAGTTTTATGAAACAATATCCATCTTATCAAGAACACTTCCCGATTTGGTCACAGCATACAAATGGAATGCACCAATTGGTGATCTGGATGGCGCTGGAGGCTGAAGGGCTGGGTGTAAACCTACAGCATTACAATCCATTGATTGATGAACGGGTAAAAGCAGAATGGAAGTTGCCGGAAAGCTGGAAACTGATTGCCCAAATGCCGTTCGGTAAACCGTCTGCCGCAGCAGGTGAAAAGAAATTTAATCCGGTACAAGAACGTATAAAAGTTTTTAAATAAACTTAACCTTGAGGCTGTCTCAATGACAGTCTCTTTCTTTAATAACATGATATCCCATTTTATATAAATAAGGATATCCGCGCTAGCTCGGCCAATTCCCGAAAATAGACATGATGAAGCTGTGAACGTCAATTCGTCAATAAGCGTTATATTGAGTGTACTGATATTCTTCACTATATAGTTCGAAGTAAATAGTGCAGAGTCATTGTTCGTTCGGGACTCCAGATTCTGAGATAGTTGTAGCCTGAAGACTTTTGGAACTGACCTTGAAATTTTCCCTTTTCCCTAGGCGAACCCGAATCGTTCGCTGTGATTACTGATAACAAAGTCATCTCGGGTGAGAGCTTCAACAAAGAAACCCAAAAACCCCTTTTAAAGAATTCGATGGGCTGCAAAACAAAAAAAAGTGAAGGTGAAAAATATGTTGAAATATAAGGCATGGACATTTCTGATCGGGGCTAATCTGTTTTGGGCCGGTAATATCATTTTTGGAAAATTGATTGTAGCTGAATTACCTGCTGAATGGACAGTCTTTCTAAGGTGGGTCGTCGGACTGATTCTTCTTATTCCCATTGCCCAATTTATTGAGAAGCCTTCATGGAATCAAATATGGAGGAATAACTGGGTGTTGATCATTTTGCTAGCTACTTTATCCATTGTGCTCTACACTTATCTCTCGTATGCTTCATTGCAGTTCACATCTGCGACGAACAGCGCTCTATTTACTACCCTTGCGCCTGGCTTGATTATGCTCTTTTCGTTGATTTTCCTGAGAGAAAAAGTAAGTGCCTTTCAGTTCATTGGATTAATCACCTCGTTTATTGGTGTTCTGATTGTGTTGACGAAAGGCAACCTGCTGCAGTTGTTTCATACTCAGTTTAACGAGGGCGATGCGATCATGCTATTGGCCGTCTTATGTTGGACTGCTTATTCATTGCTTCTAAAAAAAGCAAAAGGTATTCCGCCTGTGACATTGGTTGCGATGATTGCGCTGGTCGGTGCTATTCTGATGATTCCTTTTTTATTTTTCCAGCCGATTCACTCCGACAAAATCACTTCTTTGGGGATCGTAGGGGTTATATACATGGGGGTGTTCCCGTCAGTCGGTTCGTTTATCTTTTGGAATCAAGGAGTTAAGATACTAGGTGCGAGCAAGGCCGGCATAACGATGAATCTGATTCCTGTCTTTACAGCAATTATTTCAGTTATCTTGGGGCATGCTTTGGAGATGTCGCAGATGCTCGGGGGACTCATGACGATTGCCGGTATGTTATTGATTGCAATAAAACGGAAACAGGTATCACAGATTAGCGCTCCCGTAGCTCAACAGCTAGGCCTAAAGGAAACAATTTAAAATCCGTGACCATCTTCAATTCCGGTTTGCAACAGTCTGGCTCTATCTGCCCTATTACCGTAACTTTGAACACTTTGTTTGGCCGTTGATCCAAACCTTAATCAGGTTTTCTAATGAAAGCCGTAACTTAATTGAAGGTTTGCATTCTAAGACTTGGTACATGCATTGCAGTATATTGGAGTTGAAATTTATCGGCGAATAATCATGTCGCCATTTAAACAAATTTAGGAGTGGAAAAATGGAAAAATTACTTGTTATCAATGCGCATGCCAATGTTGATGCCCCTGATTCAGTTAGTCTTGAAGTCGGCAAATATTTTATTGAGAACTACCGCAAGATGAATCCGAACGAATTGATTGAGCAAATTGATCTTTATGGTGAAGAAATTCCGGAAATAAACAGCACCGTTCTGAGCGCTTGGGAGAAATTTGAATCGGGTGGAGAGTTGACGAACGAAGAGAACCGCGTTACCAGCAAAATGAACGAAATTTTGCACCAATTCAAGAGCGCGAAAAAATACGTGATCATCATGCCGCTTCACAACTTCAATATTCCCTCCCGGCTTAAGGATTACATGGATAACATCATGATTGCCCGCGAAACCTTCAAATATACAAAAAATGGAAACGGAGTAGGTTTACTAACTGACGGACGTAGTCTACTCGTGATTCAAGGAAGTGGCGCTATCTACACGAATAACGATTGGTATACAGATAACGAATTCTCACACAAGTACCTCATATCTATGTTTAACTTCCTCGGCATAGAGGATTACCAAATTATCCGAGCTCAAGGTACAAGCAAGCTTGACAAAGCGGACGTGTTGGATAAAGCAAAAAATGAGGCTCAAGAAGCGGCAGCGCGTCTGGCAAAGAAAGTAACTGTCTAGCCGTGTCTAATGCCATTTGTGACCATCGCTATAGTCGAAGATAATCGAGTAGGAGGGAGAGATTAACTCCCGACCTCTCACACCACCGTATATACCGTTCGGTATACGGCGGTTCACGAAATATTCCGTAAGAATTTGTATCTATCTGATAAATTCTTCAATCCATTGGTTTTCCAGTATTGGTTATCCAGTGATTTGTGAAGAATTGGACTACAAGCTACACGCCAATATCCCTTTCGGGTATTTCCCGATTCGAAGGCTTTATCTTTAGGAACTCCTAAAGATAGAAGCCTTTTTACTTTGGTTTTAGGTTTCTTCCATTGTTTCCAGAGACACATTCGCAGACGTCTCCGTATCCACTCGTCTAGTCCTTGAAAGATGGATGGTGTATCCGCTAAAGCAAAGTAACCACACCATCCAGTCAGGTATTGATTCAGTTCTTTAATTCGTTGCTCCAACGAAAGTGGTCTTTTCCGCGAGGTAATCTCCCTAAATTTCGTTTTCACTTTCTGCGAAGCAATTCGAATCTTAGGGTCATTGTTCCATGTAAAGCTGCAACGTTTTTTGGTCGTCGGTTGGTATGGTCTTAGAAAACGCGTTCTCCATCTCCTTTCCACACTGAGCGACAAATTCGGCGTCATTTAAAACGGATATGCCCTGATCGACCTGCCTCTTTCCCATCAAGAGATTGCCAATATGCTCGGTGCTAACCGCGAAGCGATCAGTGGCGTGATAAGCGAGCTTGCCAAGGAAGGCGTCGTTAAGACATAACGCCTGTCTGTTCAACTTGCTGTTACAATACTTGAAGAAAATATTCCTCGAAACTCTACACAATGATATGCAAAGACCACCGGATTTCCGGTGGTCTTTGCTTTTACTTTAAGGAAATATGTTAAACGCGAACCGGAGCGGCAGCCAGTCGTACAGGAAGCGGCGGCTGAATGCCGGAAGCAGCTCCGGCGGTACCCCGAGCAACGGTGTCTCGAAGAAGAAGACCAGCACGAAGAGCAGCATGCCCGCGACGCCCAGCCAGCTGACGACGGTCGTCTGGACCAGGAAGAACACGAAACAGACGAACAATAAGTACCAGCCGATGGCCTCGTAGTCCGGAATATGCAGGCCGAACATTTGGCCGGCGATCCAGAGAATACTGAGCGCAGCCATGCCCATCAGGATTTAGGATACGCGGATGCCGAAGCGATGCAGGCGGAACCCGTTTGCGGTCGCCCTGTTCGCCGTTACGAAGAGCATCATCGTCGAGACCATCGCGGCGAACCAGGCGAGCTGCGTCAGCACGACGGGTGCGTTGCCGTTCGAGCTGTTCGGACCGACGGTATTCACGCTGCGGCTCAAAACCATAATCGGCTCGGCGAGTGCGTTCGTCTGCAAGGGCGTTAGTGTACCACCTGGCCCAGCTTGCGCTAGCAGCCGTTCGCGAAGCTGCGCGTTCGTGCCGCTGAGCATTTGGGTCACGATGCCGCTCGCCATCGTCGCGCCGTTGTAATTCATGCCCTGGTTAACGTACAGTACGGCGGAGGTGGACTGCGGATCGGGCGAGAGCAGGCTCGCCACCTTCTTCGAGAAGTCCGCAGGAATGACGAGCGCGGCGGAGGCCTCTTGGCGGTTCATCGCCTCAATGGCCGCTTCCTCCGAAGAAACGACACGCCAGACCAGCGCCCGCCATTCTCCTCCCGGCGGCACGGCATTCAGCAGGCACTCCGACAGGTCGCGGCCGAAATTCGCGTCGGTTCCGGTAATATTTGCCATTTTATGTCCACATTCGCAAGTAAACGGAGCCCCAAGCATCTTATCGCTTAATAAACAAGGAATGCTATTATCGCAATTTGGACAGGCATCAACCAGTTTTATTTGGTGAATCGGACAGTATTTTAGACGTGCAAGATATGGAACAAATTAGGTGTTCATTCTTCACCTCTGTTCATGCCTGCCCTGTATACTGCCCAAGCCATCATCTCCTTCGTGTATCTTCTTCTCTCACACTTAGCCAAGGGTGAAATCCTGCGAATTCATGAGACTGAGTGAGAAAACTGAATCATTTCGAGGAAGCGTGATTAAATCCGAGCTTATCACCTTCATTAACTACATAATTGACAACAAAACGATCAAGGGTTAGTGTGCTCCGTGGATCAATAAAAACGCATCAACAGTTTTAAACTGCCCCCGTCAAGTAGACAGTAGAAAAAATAAAATGCGGTTAAACGGCCTTTGTCCTGAATTCCATGGGATTGAGGCCGTTTCGTTTTGCCTGTAATCGCTCGTTATTGTTAAAACTCAGCATGATTCAAGTATGCACTGATTTTTTGCGAATGAACCGAGATCTGCATTCGACCGGTTTCAAGGATGCCTTTTTGGGACAAGTCCTTCAAAATCGTGGTCACCGATTCGCGCGTTACGCCGATCATATTGGCAATTTCTTGGTGGGTCAAAGGAAAATCGATTTTGACGAAGCCGTCGTTTTCCGTGCCGAACTGCTCGGATAATTTAAGCAGCAAATGCAGCACGCGATCTTCGATATTACCGATGGCCAGCTTTTCAAGTAGCTCCTCTTTCTCCTTCAGCTGATTGCTTAAAACCTTCAGAAATCGCATGGCCAGCTCCGGTCTTTTCAGGAGGAACTTTTCGAAATGCTCGCGCAGAACGGAGCAGATCAAAGTCTCTTCGATCGTTTCGATGTACATGTCGTGCGTTCCGAACGATAAGGAGTCGATTTCGCCGAACATATTGCCGCTCCCCAGGATCGCAGCCGTAAACTGCTTGCCTTCTGCGTTCACTTTGTACATCCGGAGCTTGCCTGTTTTTACGAAAAACAAGCCGTCGCGATGATGTTCAGGAGTTTGGATAAGCGTGCCTTTGGGAACTGCATTAAAATGGGAAATCGGAGCCATCATATCGATTTCCTTAAAATCCTCCGGAGAGAGAGAGTCAAAAATGCTGATTCTCGATATATACCAAAGCTTATCCATGCGGTTTCAATGCCTCCTTCAATTTCTGGCGGTCAAACGAATGAAATACGTGCGTACCGGCTACGATGAACGGCGTCGCGATACCGCCGAGACGAAGCATTTCGGCGAAAGCCTTCTTGTCGGTTCCGACACTCTTGTATTGGTAAGGAATTCCTTCCTGTTGAAAGAACTTTATGGCTTCGGCGCATGCGGCGCAATGATCGGCTCCATACAATACGACATTCTTCATTTCCATCTCCCCCCTTGCTCCCGCTGAGGTCATAAGAACCGGCCAGTCACGGCCGGGCTACTGAATAAGCCGATTGATTTGTTTGAAAAAAACAGGGGATAATTTCCTTCCGAATACCCGCTGATATTGCAAAATTCCTTTACCGCCTGCCAATATCATGATCGCAAGCGGTTCGATTTCCGCTGCAGAGTCGATGCCGCCTTCTTCCTGAATCGCTTTAAGAATTTGGATCAGGATAAAAAGTTCCTTTTCGCTCACTTCTTTTACTTTGTGCTGCAGCGCCACAGGCAGCGATTCGAAATCCGCTTGCAGGGAAGATAGAGGACATATATCCTGCATTCCGAAGCAAGACAACCGATCGGAAAAATAATGCTCCAGCCTCTCTTCGGGCGGTAATGAAGCGATACGAAGCAACAGCTGTTCCAAGCGCTCCATCATTCGCTCTCAGGATTGCGGCTCCTAAGTCCTCCTTTTTTTCGAAATGGTAATGAATGCTCGCTTTGGTCACGCCAAGCGGCTTCGATAAATCGTCGTAGCTCATGTCAACAAAGCCTTTTTCTTGAATCAGCTTGAACGCCAACGAAATGATTTGATTTTTTCTGCTCTCCATGACTGTATTCTAACTATTTAGTTGGTAAGGAGCACATTTTAAACAACTCCTGCGGTATGATGGCCGAAACGGGAGAGAGTCAAGCGAAAGCGAAAACGGGCTGATCAAGGTGTCTTGACCAGCCCATCTTCCTGTTGTCAAACGGTGTTTACGCCGCTTCGAAATTAAAGGGTGATGATTTGGTAATCGTCCGCAATCAATTTCGTTATGCTGAGGTGTCCTTCAACTTCGGCGAAAGTCGGGAGGCCGGCGGATTTGGCATCCTCGGTCACGCCGAAAACGTTCGCGCAGAAATTGCAAACTCCGGCGATGAGGCCCTGCCCTTTAGCGGCTTTGTAAAGGGGATTGAACATGTGGGATGGATCCTCCAGCGTTTTGACCCAGGTCGTACCTTGGCCGTCGAAATAAATTTTGACATCGAAATTAGCCTCGTGCAGCTCTTGGCCATACAGCAGGGCATGAGACACTCTTCCCCCTTCATTCTCCGTGGCGTGTACGATAATAGCTACTTTTTTCATGATGAACACTCCTTGTTTTTGTGATTTGTATTTCATGTGTTTATCATAACCGGAATGAGACGAATCCTTCTGCGAAATATTTCACATTACGGATGTGATTTTTCGGGTTGTGCCTTATGTATAGATATGGGTTTCCCGCAGTAAAATAACATGGCTCATCATTCTAGCCCTGGAGTCGGTATATGAAGCTGAACACGCATACTCGTCAAGACAATACCACAGCTCGTTTGATCTATGACAAGGTTGCCAATTACAAGGGTTTCATTCGCTATGATTATCCGCTTGAGTAAAACCACTACTTTGTAATCTCAGATAAGATTGTTCCTAAATAATACTGTCCGATAGTTGAGCAGGCTCCCGGAAATGCCGGCAGCCTGCTCTTCATGATACTATCGTTACCTATTAGTTCAGTCCATGGTTGTCGTCAATTATCCAATGAACAAGCCAAGCACCATGAGGATCATCCGGACTGGATCATCTAATGGAAGCGAGACCGGCTCCGTCGTGCAAAGTAGGGCCATTTACCATTTCCCGTTCGAAAAATCCCTTCTGGCCGACGACGACGAGCAGTGCTCCGACTCGGAAACAGCGCCACGAGCTGGGGGGCGAAATCGACATCGTGATTAAAAAGTCATCGCATGCTTTTCTGCATCCGATATACCCTTGCGAATAATTTCATCTGCTCGCTCTCGGTCAAAATCATGTCCTTCCACATATAATACTTCTAGATTATGAATACCTATGATGTTAAGCACTTGTTTTAAATACGGGTGACTATGATCCAATTTCGTTAAAGGTCCTTGCGAATAAATACCGCCGCTAACTTGAATATGAATGGCTTTTTTATCCATTAAATGTCCGACAGGACCATTTTCGGTGTAATGAAATGTTTTTCCGGCCACCACAATGGAATCGATAAATTCTTTTAATCGTGGTGGAATACTCCAGTTCCACATAGGAGATACAAATACGTATTTATCAGCGCTCGTTACTCGATCTATAAATTGATTTAAAGCATTGATTTTTTGCTGCTCGACTTGACTCAACTCTGAAAATGGCATTCCCCCTCGACGCATTTTCTCCCAACTGTTAAGGATATCGCGATCTACGATTGGAAATTCCTCTTCATATAAATTTATTTCCTGAATCTCATCATTTGCATGAGTTTCGCAATAAGCTTTAAGAAAAGCTTGTCCTACTCGATGACCAACTGAGTTTTCAATTGATTTTGGATTAGCAGTAATGTATAGAACTTGTGCCATGTTAAATCAAACGCTCCCTTTTCTTAAATTGATGAAATCCCAAATAAATGGCATTTTCTTTCTTTTAGTGTTGTTATATTTTGCAGCCAATCTTAAAGCAGCTTCTTTATTGTGTCAGGTCTTTTTGTCGCCATGGGTAGAATTGGGATGACTCCATTGTTATTCTTGACAACATAAGAACGCCCTCACGCACGGGATAAATACGAAAAGCTAACAGGGGGCGCATTGAGATCTCAGCCGTCAGAATTGGCGAAGATATTATAATGACCGTCACTGACGACGGCTCAGGCATTTTTTGTGAGCGGCCGTTACATTCTTGTACTAAAATGGTTTTTCACAATCCCCCAAAGAATCCTACCCGTTAGCACCATAAAAAAGGAGTTGCCGCACCCGCAGCAACCCCATTCTTAAACTTGAGCACCTGTTAGCGAAACATGTCCCCTGATGCCGAGAAATATCATCTTAAGTTTATCGCCACTCAACAATCTCATCGAGATGTTGTCTTGTTTGTGGACGTTTGGGATCCTTTTGACGATATCCGAAAGCGACCATACAGGCTACACCGAAATCGTCGCCGTTAATGATACCCTCATTTTGTAAAATAGCGGTCAACTGCTTTTTATCAAAACCTTCGATCGGACAGGAATCAATACCGATTTGAGCCGCGGCTGTCATCATGTTTCCCAATGCTATATAGGTTTGTCTGATTGACCATTCAAAAATGAGACGGTCATTATCTTCGAGTTCTGTTTCGACGAAGAATTTGTAGAAATCGTACCAATCTTGCACAACTTCTTCAGGCATATGATGAATGTCTTTCCACATTTTGTTCACGTGAACCGAGTCAGGCCGTAAGCCTTCTTCTCTTCTGGCCAATATAACTACAAAATGGCTGGCAGTGGGCAGTTGTCCCGTGGCACCGCCAGATACAGGTTTCAATTTTTCGCGAAGAGCTGCATTCTGGATCACGACAAACTTCCACGGCTCGAAGCCAAATGAACTTGGAGACAGTCTTCCTGTCTCCAAAATAAAGTGAAAATCTTCATCCGAAATCTTTTTGTTGGCATCAAATGCCTTGCTAGCATGCCGAAAACGATAAGCTTTCAAAATTTCTTCCTTGGTCATTGTCATGTTATATTCTCCTTCTTAACTAACATTTAATATAGATGCATAGCTGCCCCATGTACAACAGCCGCCTGCGTCTGCCTCATTAATCTGCTTCAGCCGCTCGCTCCGCCCACGGATATCCAATACTAAGCATCGCTTCTTCAGACTTGTTTTTACCATAATCGATTATTCTGCTCACAAATGTATGATGCAAAAATCGTTACAGTTTTTTTAGCTCTCGCAGAATTTCCTCCGGGCTTTGACGCTGCATGAAATTCGGATTGACATAGGAGAAGCGAACAATGGCACTTTCATCAATCATGAAAGTAGCCGGAACCGGCAAAACCCATTTCGAGGTTTGTTGTACTCCGCAAGATCGACTCCGATACCTTCCATGAGTTCCCTTACTCCTGCCGAACATCGAAGAGCAGATTGTACTTGGCCGTTACCAAGCCGTTCGGATCGCTAAGGACTTAAAATTCCAATCCTTCCTTTTCCTGAAGGGATAACGAATGATCCGGCTTTTGCGGGCTAATCGCTATAAGCTGCGCTCCTATCGCCTGGATTTCCGGCAATACCTGCTGGTAAGCCTGTAATTGCATATTGCAATAAGGACACCATCCGCCACGATAGAAGACCAGCACAACCGGCCCTTTCGCGATCTCTTCAAATAAAACTACATCCCGGCCTAGTGCGTTTGTTAATTTAAAGTCCATCGTCTTCTCGCCTGGTTGCTTCCCGGAAGCGATCCCCGATTTCTGAAGTTCCTCAATCATTTGACCGATCTTGATCTGCGCTTCAATCGGTGCATTGGCCTTAAACTGCTGTGTGGCCGCTTCCAGTTATTCGGTTAAATTTTACTCATCGTTCTGAAACCTCCAATATCGAATGTAGCTTAATTATAATTCTAAAAAAATCGGAGTTCTGTAATGTAGTTTACAGTTCTCCATTTTATTTTTGAAATTGTGTAAAACGGCAGAACAATGTAATGTAGATGACAGATGCCGATGGTTGGCATGTTTATCTGTAAACTAAACCGCCAAGTACCATTGAGTTATCAGTCAATTTTATTTTGTCCTGGATGGCAGGAGAAAATCGCTCAATTAAGATTATGAAGCTATGTGGTAAACTCGCCCGAATTTTAGTTGGTATGGCACGTACCGGTCAGGCGTACATCCCTCATAAAACACTGCCTCTTCAGCAAGCTGCTTAAACAACCATTGCGTTGCACGTAGATTGGCTTATTCGCAGGATTTCAAAAAGAAAGCACGGAGTACCGGATACATTGAACCAAAGGGCACTGACCCATAACGATAGCAAGACCGGCCTTCACCCCTTGGACAGGCGTAACGAATGAGAGGGCAATGACCCGTTGAGACATGGGAGTGAAAACTCCAAGGAAGGCGTGGAGAATGCGTGCAGTATCTGGAAATGTCTGGGGCGACAACCTCCCCCTCTATTTCAGTACGCCCTCATGTCGCCAACGTTTTTAAACGGATCGAACTTCCTGACTCCCCCCCCCTATAAAAGGGGCGGAATCCTGCGAATAAGCGAGCATTCGTGAGAAAATTAAATTGTACCGAGGGACTTCAACAAACTTCGTACGTGCTTTTCATTAAAGGTTACCCAAATGTTCTCCGTTAGAGTAAAACAGGCTGCCTATTTGGCAGCCTGCTCATGATATTCCATATGTCTCCCAGATATTGCAATCAGGAGCGCGCGAGCCAATCCGCCAAACGGGTCGGCGCAATACGCGCTTTGCTGTCGTCCGCAGGAACGAGCGCGCTATCGTCCACTTGCCCGCCGAAGTAGCCTGCCTCGTTGTCCGTGACGACCTCGCGATTATCCCCAACCGCCTTCAAGGATTGGCGGACGAACTCGTCCATCCCGATCTTCTCGGGTCCGGCCAGGTCGACAATGCCGTTCACGGGCTCCGCCAGCGCGTATTCGGCCAAAGCCGCGCTCACATCCGCGGCCGCAATCGGCTGCATGGCGGCGGACGGCAAACGGACGGTTTGACCTTCCGTCGCCGTATAGGCGATGGTGCCGGCAAATTCGAAGAACTGCGTCGCTCTGACGATCGTGTAAGGAATCGTGGAAGCTTGGATCAGCTTCTCTTGGGAGACCTTGGCGTTGAAATAAGCATTTCCGGGCGAACGGTCCGTGCCGACGATCGATAGGGCGATATAGTGCTGCACGCCCGCGTTCGCCGCCTCGGCCAGCAGATTCTTGGTCGACGTTTCGAAGAACGTCAGCACCGCTTGCTCTTCGAACGAAGGCGAGTTGGTGACGTCGACGACGGCTTGCGCGCCGGCCAGCGCCGCAGCCAGCCCTTCGCCCGTTACCGAGTTGACGCCCAGGGACGGGGAAGCCACCACCGCTTCATGCCCGAGATTGTTCAGGTTCTGTACGAGTCCTTTGCCGATAAGTCCGCTGCCGCCGATCACTACAATTTTCATGAGTTTCCTCCTGGATTTTAGCCCGTATCTGCTGGGCGATTAGGTTTAACATGGTGTATGGGTGTTTTTTTCTGACTCTCAGGCCTGCTCGATAGCCGCCTTCAATCGATCTTTCGGTTGCACCCCGACTATTTGGTTCACGACTTGCCCGTCTTTGAATATTAACAGGGTGGGGATACTCATGACGTTGTACTTGGCCGCGGATTCCGGATTATCGTCTACGTTGATTTTTACGATTTTGGCTTTATCGCCGATCTCGGCGGACAGTTCGTCCAGTACCGGAGCGATCATTTTACAAGTTCCGCACCAAGGCGCCCAGAAATCGACGAGCACAGTGCCAGCTGCGGTCTCATTTTGGAAAGTAGCATCTGTTATCGGTTGAACTGACATGGCATATGCCTCCCTTAAGAATGATTGGTTGATTCGTTATGCGAAAATATTAAGCGTGCTGCTCGGACAAGAACCTTTCTGCATCCAGCGCGGCCATACAGCCGCTGCCTGCCGACGTAATGGCTTGGCGGTAAATGCGGTCCTGCACGTCGCCGCAGGCGAAAACGCCATGTATGGCGGTTTGGGATGTGCCCGGAATGACTTGCAGATAACCGAGCTCATCGGTTGGCAGCTGCCCGGCCAAGAAGCCCGTATTCGGCGTGTGGCCGATCGCTAGGAAAATCCCGTCGGCTTCCAGCAGCTCCTCCTCGCCCGTTTCGTTGTTACGTACTTTCAGTCCGCTTACGCCCATCGGCCCCGCCGTTACTTCGAGCGGTGTCCGGTTCAGGCTCCAAGCAATCTTCTCTTTGCCGCGCGCGTGATCCTGCATGATCTTCGAAGCCTTCAGTTCATTGCGGCGATGCACGACGCGAACTTCGGACGCGAACCGGGTCAGGAATTGCGCCTCCTCCATCGCGGTATCT
This sequence comes from Paenibacillus sp. JT22N1, assembly GCF_059692155.1. NCBI lineage: Bacteria > Bacillati > Bacillota > Bacilli > Caryophanales > Paenibacillaceae > Paenibacillus > Paenibacillus sp. JT22N1. Next base: position 35,127 of record NZ_JCAUAW010000023.1, on the reverse strand, counting down.
CCGCCGCCAATCACGATGATTCTCTTGTTGCGGAAGAAGAAGCCGTCGCAAGTCGCACAGGTGCTGACACCTCTGCCGATATTCTCGGTTTCGCCGGGGATGCCCAGCTTCTTGGCCGATGCGCCTGTCGAAATAATCAACGAATCAGCCGTCAATTGACCGCCGTCCTCCAAGAACAGCGTGAACGGCCGCTTGGACATGTCCACTTTCGTCACCCGGCCCGGCTGAATCGTAGCGCCGAAGCGCAGCGCTTGCTTGCGCATGTTATCCATCAGCTCGGGACCCATAATCCCGTCCGGGAACCCCGGGAAGTTATCGACCTCGGTTGTTGTCGTCAATTGGCCGCCGGGTTGAATTCCTTCAATAACAAGTGGAGCAACATTCGCTCTTGCCAGATAGATCGCCGCCGTTAGACCGGCCGGACCTGTACCGATAATAATCGCTTTATAATGCATAGGAAGGCCTCCTCTTCTGTTTTCATCCATATCACGGAGCATTTAACTTGTTCACAAATAAATTTGAAGCAAACCTTATGAGGAAAATCCTCCAGTGACCGGTGCTGTTTTTCTAGATAATGCTAAATAACTCATTTTCGAGCATCTCCTTTAATACAAATTTCGTTCATTCCTATTTTATTTTACGACCCAATTCTTTTATTATCTGTAAACCAGATTACAATTGGCCAACACAATCGCGGCTATTCAAAACTTACTGTCAAATATCCACTCATTGAAAACGCTTCGATGACGAGTCGCTTTCATTATGTCAGAAACGCCTTAACTAGCGGTTCAAAAAATGTGATGAATATTGAAGTGATTGTAAACTCGTTTTTATCATGAAGCAGTTTTAGCAACACTGCGGTTATCAGCAGACATATCTCTACGCTATTAGCGTAATGAATTCAGGTGAAATCAACAAATGTGTGAATTTGGATTTCAAAGCTCCATTTTGATAGTCCACAAACTTCAAGTGAAATGAATGACTTACCCGGAAGCAATATTCAAATAGATGCCATAATCACGCTGCGTTTTCTATCAAATTGAATTCATGTTCATTTATCAAGAATGATGTCAGTAATTGCCTGAGCATCACAATTTGCATGCTGTACCTCAACTAACCCGGTTGCAAGATATCATCTCCCCCTCAAAAAGATTTGAGATAGCATTAGGACTAGTAAAAATAAGGGTCTCTACTAACCCTTTCATTTTGAAGTTCAAATCGGGTATTTGAATTCCAAAGTGAATATTCGATGAAGAGCCACCATTCCGGTTGTGAGTAAACGATTGCTCCGAGAAAAATGAGCAACTCCTTCGGTGGAGGGTGCCATGCCTAAAGTGAGCAGCTCAAGGCCGCGAAGTGTTCATTTAATCTTCGTCTTCATCTCCCTACTCTACCGCACGGCGACTGAAGGGTGCAGGGACGCGCTCCTGCATTTCACCTTCTGAGCTTATAGAGCGCCTCTTTACGAGCCGAAAAAATCCCGTGCAGCAGGGGTGTGTCCTCACCCGCGTTCACTGCATCCTCTTTCATCTCATGCCGCTCCACTCTACGCGTGAGGATTCTTCGCTGCCGTTCCAAGTTCCTCGCAGCTTCCGTGGCCTTCGTCGATATTCCCGCGACTCGGCTTCCTTGTCTCCCTCGGCCTTTTTGACGACGCGGCAGGATTCACTTCATGTTACGGCTTGGCATGTCGCTCGCTCAGTCTCCGACCGGTACTTTCGTCGATGTACTTCATACGCACGGATTTCGACGTACGCAGGCCTCCTAGCTACGGGGGACTTGGCCCCTCCCGCGACCGGACTTTCACCGGCTAGAAGATGCGTGCCTCGTGGCATACAGAAAAAGAGCCTTGGGGGCTCTCACTCTAGTCGAATGGTTAACTTGGCCGTTTAGCTGTACCTGTGTTTGAATCGGTAATACGTCTTGAAAATGAAAGATAAGTATTAGAGAGTCCAACTTCCGAATTCATTTTGATTTTGACTGTCACAAACTAATTCTTTAGCTGAAAATTCATGTTCATATTTTGAAGACAATAACACAGCTAGCCCCGGAAATAAGTTAGTGAGTAAATTTAAAAAGACTTGAATGGACCGTTTCGTGCTGAATGAAAAATCTCTCATTAGTGGGAGGATAATATTGGAATAATTTGTAGACAATAAATATCAAATATGTTTTTTAGGGGTTAAACAATATTTCAACTTAGGTATATTAACCTAAGTTGGCTAATCGGGAATTCTCCACCCGTCTGATCAGTAATTTTATCATTAGGATGTGATTATGTGGCGGAAAATACTACAGGATTGAATACTCGAGTAGAACGTCGAGATTCAGTTGAAAATCGTCAACGTATACTAATTGCTGCCCACAAGCTTTTTGAGCAAAAGGGTGCTGATCAAGTAAGCATGACCCAAATTGCTGTAGAAGCTAAGATCGGTCAGGGCACACTATATCGACATTATACAAATAAAGGTGACTTGTGTCGGGATTTAATACAGGATAGTGTTATTATTCTTTTTGAGGATATCGAAAATTACCTTAAAAAGAATTGGCAAGAGCAACCTCAACAACAGCTAAAAGGGATTTTGAGCATTTACATGCTCTTCATTGAAAATAAAGCTCAATTGCTTATAGAGGGTAAGCTTCCTTATCAGGCACAAAATCCACTTTATAACAAAATGCGTAAAATTTTAGTTAAAATGTTCGATGAAATGGAATCATCTGTGCATCCAGCCCCTAATATAAAATTTAGAGTAGATATGGTGCTAATAAGTATCGAAGCATATTTTCTTCAAAAAGTTGTTCGAGTTTATTCGCCTGAGCAAATTCTGATGTATCTTTGTTCTACCCTTATTTCACCCAAATGAAAATCAGTTATTCGCCTTGGTGTAAAAAGTGAAAGTGGGCACTGAAAAAGGTCATGTTTTTCAACAATTAGTTGAGGGTCATGGCCTTTCCGCTTGGAGCGGTTCGTGTAACCTACACTTTGCCTCTCTTGAGTAAAGGCAATACATTGATTAGTCTTAAAAATAACGACGATATAATTCTCTCCTACGCTCACCGCGAAGTTGGGCGTAAATCTGAGTTGTAGATGCTTTCTCATGTCCTAGCATCCCCTGAATAAATTCTAACGGTGCACCGTTATCTAGCAATTGGCAGGCATATGTATGGCGGAATCGGTGTGGATATACATTCGCAGTAATATCACCACGTTTAGCAAGCTTTTTCAAAGACCAACGTATCGTTGGAATCGACAATCGACGGACAGGATTCGTTTCGGTGACAAACAATGCTTTACAAGTATCATTTCTGCTCTCCAGGTACCTCTTAAGCCAAACCTTACACTCCGTAGTAAAATAGACCTCTCTTTGTTTGGATCCCTTACCATTTACAATAGCAGAACAGTTTTCCCAGTTGATATCTTCAAGGTTTATTTTCTGAACTTCTCCAACGCGGCATCCTGTGCAATATAGAAACTCTAATAATGCGTGCTCTCTATGAGATCGACAGGTAATCTTAAGATGAATTACGTCCTCTTCAATCAGAAATTTCGGAATTCGTTTGTCCATCTTTGGTTCTCTCAACTTAATAGAAGGATTCCGCGTGAGATGTCCTTCTTCAAATGCAAAACGAAAAAGGGAACGCACAAATCGAATTCGATGGCCTAAACTACTAGGTTTTAATCTCTCTGATACCCTAGCCAAATAGTCTTTAAGTAAGACTAGAGATATTTCCTCTAGTTCAAGATCACCAAGATCAAAAACTAACATCTTTAATTGTAAAGCGTATGCTTTCATTGTGTGCGAACTAAATCCCAAAATACGTTTATCAGCTTCATACAGCATCCACAGATCCTTCAAATTCATAATAAAAACCCTCCCAAGTTTTGTTAACTCTAGTTTTGCTAGAAATAGGAGGGTTTAATCTTATATTCAATTTTAATCTATCGATTACCGTCATCCGACTGTGCAGCAAGTCTGCGATTCTTATTGAAGTAACGTTTCCCGTTAGCTTAATAACATTCCCCCGTCATCCTGCCCTTTAGCGCGGTCCCCGAGAGTAGAAAAACAAAATCACACAGAACCTTTCCAGGTTATTATAGTAACTTCTTTATCAAAGCAATACTTTTATTCGTATCTAGACATATCTAATACTCTTTTCCTTTAACCATTGCAAAAACCATCATATCCGCTAAATCACCATTCTTCTCATGACTCCAGTTTCGGAGTATACCTTCCAACGTATATCCTGCTTGTTCTGCTACACGTGCATTTGCTATATAACGGCTATTGCAACGTATTTCGATGCGGTTTGCTTCCAAAAACTCAATAGCGAAATTAGTTATCCCCTTTACTGCCTCTGTCATTAGTCCCTTTCCAGATACTCCTAAATAAGCTCCCACACTATTGAAGGAACGAAAAGCGCAATAATCTAGTTCGTTCAATCTTTTAGATCAAGTTGTTGTTGTATTATTGTCTTTAACTCTTCAATATTTTCTTTAGTTCCATATGGGTTAAAAATGTCTTTTCTCCCAATCATCTTTTCACTACAAACATTACATATTTCAGAGCTTCCATAATCAATAATAGTCGTGGAACAGAACTGACAACTCGTGAGCATAGCTTCTAGTCCACATATTAAACAATTACCGGACCATTTTGGATATTCCTGCAGCAACTCTTTAATTAACATAGTTTCAGTATTACATCGCGGGCAATATGCATCAATGTCTTTATTATGCACACAAATTGTTTCTGTTCTTCTAATCTCATCTATTTTCTTTAAAGCTTCCTCTAAATAATGCTTCCCTATGCTATTTACTCTATCTATTAATGATATCCAGTCTTCACTTTCTGCTATAGTTTTTAAATCTACTTGTAGTTCAGTTAACAAAAAGTTATGTATGAATTCTAAACAGTTTGAAATAACCATTGAGAGATCACGAATGTTATATGTAACTTGATAATGAATTAGTTTATTTCTTAAGTCTTTTAATACGGAAATACTATGTAAATGGTTTTGGGTAATTTGAACTCCATTATCGTGCAGTCTTTTAATAGCCTCATCAACAGTGACAGTAAAAGCGGATCCTGGATTCTTGTAAATAAGCCCTGGATTTATTCTCATCAATTTTTCTTTTAGAATCAATTCAACAGCAGTTGCGATATGTAATGCGGAATATTTTTCATAGTGGGAGTTTCCCTCTGAAAGAAACTCGTTTAATCCCCTTCTAAGAAAATCAATTCCATTATTGAAAAGATTAAATTGAACAGTACTCATTATAAAAACCTCCTTGTAATTTCCACACATCCTTAAAGTTACCATAAAACGGGTTGCTGTACCCAGAAATCTTTCGACTGATTCCGAGTTTGAGAAGTCAAGGGGCAGAATTCAGATCCAGCGATGATGTCGTACCACTTATTATGCGGTAGATCTCTATGATTATCAGTATGCGATCATCGCTTTGACAACCTGAGTGTAACCACGAAGTGCTTCTTTCTGTGCATTATTCAATATCGCATTACTTTAGTGTACATGTTTGTGTGCGAAAGCGCGGATTTCCAATCGCTGATCAAAAACACATCGACACGATGGTTGACACGACCGTGCCCGAGACTCCTAGGCTAAAGTTACATAAACAAAATTGAGAATGCCAAAAAAGCTGCCTCCAATAAATGCAATCCCCGTTGAACAGATTAGGACAGCAAAAGAAAAACGATCATTCTTAGTAATTGAATTAGCTATGATTCCAAGGAATAGCGAGTCTGCCCATAGAGCAAACCAAAGAAATGTTGCGAGAAAATTAGCCAAATTATTTCAACTCCTTTAAGTTTGATTTTGAGCAACAGGTACCACCATTCCAGTTGACGGCGGCTTCATGGCCTATACGGGCGTTTAAGAAAAACAAAGAAGACATGCTTAGGAGGATCGTAATAACGATCCTTCTAAGCATGTCCTGCGATAATAACAAGATGTTTTAAGTGATTAAATTTTGCGGCTTTTCGCCACGCAGCCCCGCTACCATATTCAGGGCCGCTTTCATTGCCATACTGACTTTCAACTACTATTTCAACCTTCTTCTTTATCACTACTTTTGGTACGATACACCTCTGCACACCTAAGGTTTGCATCAACGTATAGTTACTGACATACCCATTGGGGAGCGTAAAGTTACGATCCCCTAAATAATTTATTTTAATTGATCTAGAATGGTTTTAATTTCAGGATTTAATTCCAATGCTCTTAAGATAATTGTTAAAGATTCTGCTCTAGTAGAAGATTCATTCGGGGCGAACGTCGAGGTATTCCGACCTTCTATTAACCCTACCTCAGCAGCTTCTTTAATTTCCTCACTATTCCAAGAACCATCAATGTCTCCGAAAGAAGCACTACTTGATTTTTGAGCTGAACTTAAGTCGATCACACGAGCAAGTATTGCTATAATTTCTGCACGAGTAATAGTGTTATCTGGCTTAAAGCTACTGTCTTCGTAGCCATTAATAATACCTCGAGAAGAAAGCGCTTGAATAGCATCTTTAGCCCAGTGACCTTTAACATCGGAAAGACCTAAAACATTGCCGCTACTTTCAAGGCTAAATACTTTAGAAATTATTGTTGCAAACTCTGCACGCGTAATCTTATCATCTGGGTGGAAACTACCATCTTTATAGCCATTAACTACTCCAAGTTTAATAAATACTTTTAAATTTTGATTTGCCCAATGATTTGCAGTATCAGAAAAAACATTCGCGGATGAGCTTCTATTAGTCAAGATTTGTTCTTTTATTGCAGTTATAACTTTTGTAGTATCAATATTTTTTGTGAAAACGTCTTTAGATACTGGCTTTTCCTTACTAGGTGTTTCCACAGGTGGGATGCTGATTATGAAACCACCGCCACCACCACCATTAACAATTGGTGCTGTTGTATCTGGTGCTGAGCTTACTGTCACACTTGTTGTGTTGCTTACCTGACCATTTACGTCTACTGCAATGACACTTAATATAGTCCCCGAAGATTGTTTATTTATCTTAATCGAAAAAATCCCTTTATCGTTTGCCTTGCCCGATGCAATAACAGTAGAATTTACTAAAACTTGCACATCAGAGTTTGGAATTGTTACTCCATTTACCACTGTACCACTGTTATTAATTTCATAAACAATTGGAAAATCTATTTCTAAATGTTCAGGATCAGGAGTAATATTAGTTGTCCCTAATCCAAGTGCATAGGAATCATTTGATCCCCATGACCAAAGCGTCCCATCAATGCTTATTCCAAATGAACCATCTCTACCTGAGGAGATTTCTTTCCATTTTTGATTACTAATTTGTATAGGAAGGATCTTACTAACTCTATTTCCTACACCTAATTGTCCCGAATCATTATTTCCAAATGCCCAAATTGTACCATCTTTTTTTATTAATAGAATATGTTTATTACCTGCTGAAACTTTTATCCAATCTGAATCAGTACCGATACGTTCTGGTGCATCTATTGTTTTTGTTGGCATGCTAGGAAGATTACTATTTAGTAAGTCATTACCCCAAAACCATAAGCTCCCATCCCTTTTTATCCCAACACTAAAAAAGAAATCTGCATCAATTTGATCCCAATCATTATCACTTCCAATTCTTTTCATGTCAATATTATTTAGGGTATTACTTGGATAGTTATTTCCTCCTGCCCAAAGTGATCCATCTTTTTTGGTAGCCAGTACAAATACATTTCCAACGGATATTTTTTCCCAATCACTATCTATTCCAATTTGAATTGGTTCCTTAATTATCTTCCATGGGTAACTGGAACCAAAAAAGCTTCCATTTGAATCAGTCCCCCAAAACCATAGTGTACCGTCATTCTTCAATCCAAAAGTACCAGTATAGCTACTACTGATCGACTTCCAATCTTGACTAATGCCGATCAACTTTGGCTCGTAAATAGTATTATTTGTTCCATCGCCCAATTGATAGTCTGAATTAATTCCCCAGTTGTATAGAGCATTATCTTTGTTAATTATATAATTTGAATACCAACCAGCTTGAATATATGTAACATTTGAAACTGTACTTATCTTTTCAGGTAAATATTTTGTGTCCCACGTACCATCACCAAGATATCCAAAATTTTGTCCCCATGCCCATAAGTCTCCATATGTGTCAGTTGCAACAGTATGTTCTCCAGATGAAGAAACCAGTGTCCAGTTATTTTTATTACTTATTTGAGTTGGAATCAACTGATCAGTTTGTTTACCATTTCCTAATTGACCGTATTTATTGTAACCCCAAGACCAAAGAGTCCCGTCTGATTTTAAACCTACTGTATAGCTATCACCTGATTTTACTTCATACCAGTCTGTCTTAGTTCCAATTTGCTGAAACAGAGTGCCCACGTCATGGATTTGCGCTGAGCCAGTATCTTTACCTAATGTCCATAATGTACCATCTGATTTAACTAAAGTAGAATGCCAATACGAAGAACTAATAACTTTGGCATTAACACTTGCATCAATCATTTCTGGGTATAGTATGTTTATGTTATTACTGTTCATCCCCCATTTCCAAACACTTCCGTCTTTTTTCTGTGCAATTGATGATCCATTTCCCGCAGAAATAATTGACCAATCATAGTCTATTCCAACTTGTTGAATCGTATCGACAAAAACATTTCCAGCTGTATGTCCATCAGTACCTATCCCTAGTTCTCCATTTCCATTCCCTCCCCATGACCACAGAGAGCCGTCTGACTTTAACGTAAGTAAATGACTACCCCCAACAGAAATGTCAGTCCATGAGCCATCAAAAACTTTTTTGAAATAATACCCTTCACCATCCTTGCTCATCCAAATACTTCCATCTTTTTTTAATCCTACAGAAAATGTAATTCCTGCAATTACTTTAACCCAATCATTACTTGCTCCAATTTGTATTGGAATATTATAGTTTTGAGTATCACCAGTTCCTAGCTGACCATAAGAATTACTACCCCACGCCCATAAAGTACCGTTCTTTTTGATTGCAAATGTATTGTTTCGCCCTGCAGTTACTTTTAACCAATCGGTATCAGTTCCGATTTGTAATGGCTTAGTGCTATTAATATAACTACCATTACCAAGTTGTCCATGACTATTGTTTCCCCATCCTAATAACATTCCAGTATCAGTAATAGTCATTACGTGCGATTGACCTGTGGATAATTGAATTATCCTGCTACTTGATAGTTGTACAGCCTCTCCAGCAAAACTTAAATTAGGTCCAGAAAAAAGTGCAAATACAATAATTAATAAAATAGCTACTCGTTTCTTCAACTTAACGTCTCCTCATGTAGTTAATTTGTGGTAATTAGTACATTGTAACTACTTTGGAATGCAAATATCGTTATAATTTGTAGAATAATGTTTATGTCTCAAATAAATTCAACTTCATTGATAAATGCTCATATTTGTAACGCAGTGTTCGCAGCAATAGCTACTTACGAAACGCAGCTTAGTCAACTTGATTCACATTGGATTCATCTCAACTTTGATGATATCGACGGTTTCATTGAGAAAGAGGACGCCTCTACCATCAGGAACAGTCGGTGGATGGGTTATGTAATTCCTGCCATGCTACTTCTCCAACTGTTGCCTAGATAAAAAAGAACAAGCGAAAATGGATCGTCGAACTAATAATGAAAGCGTAAAATAAATGTATAACAAAATAAGAAAAAGGTTGCTAAAGTTTATAATTTTCTTCATATTATTCCAGCTACGTTCCGTGGATAGGTTTAGCATTTGCTAGATTAGGGCATCCTTTTACTAGAGTGATAGATTCTAGTGAAGAGGTGCTTTTTTCATGCGGACACGTTGGACCCAAGCCATCCTGTGTTTAACAATCGTGGGACTTTTCTTCGGATGGATCCGTCATGCGGATGCACATGCCAAGCAAGATGCGCAACTGCTGATGAACGTGGCGAAGCCTTTTATGCAAACTGATCTTAAAGTTATTATTAAATATACAAGTTATTTTGGGAAATGTGACAGCGAAAATAGTAAAATTATCGCCGCGGGCGAAAGCTTATCCCGAGAACTGGGATTTGCTCATACGAATAACGATTCACTGCCTTCACAGCAAGCGATTTATACCGCGAAATCCGAGCTTGAACCTGGAGCGTACATAACGCTAACGGTTGCAAGTCCAGCTGGACAGTCATCTTGTTATGCGGTGTTGCGTTTGGATGCTTCAGGTAGTGTGGATCAAGATCATCTCTTGAAGTGGCAGGAGCAAATGGGTACACGCTTAAAAGATCAGAGCATACTTGGCATTTGGAATGTGATGATGCAAGGTAATGCTTCTTCGGAAGCGGCCTCCTTGTCAGGCAACCCAAAGGAATTCTTGGCGGAATTAGCACGTGTATATAAAGGAAATGTTGTTGAAAGGTCGACCTATAGCATATCGCTAGCCTCATCGGTGTTCGATGGATTTATTATGAGCGGCAAGCACAAGGTCAACATTCAAATTTCCCTTCATCATGATACAACATCGGGTCTGTGGCGCCTAACGGTTGGGACACCGATCATCACGATGGAATATTAAGCGGGAGTGGTTCAGTGCTGCACCTCTTTGTATTGGAGCCGAGCGGGGCGTAAAAGGTATATACATCGTAATCAATCAAAAAGAGACTGCCCAGAGTTCAACTCTGAAGAGTTGAACTCTGGGCAGGTTTTTTCTTTCTTTTAATCTCTTTTGTAAGGTTTACTCAAGGAGCAGCAATGACTTCCACATCAAATACAATATTAAAAGCTTCGCCATTTTCTTTTCGAATAACTACAGATACGCTTGCTAGACCTCGATTTACTGGAGTAACAATGAGGAACCCATCGGTAATGTTAGCTCTTATTACAGAAACATTCGATGTAGTCGCGTGGAGAAATACTAAATTCTCACCAAATTGATCACTTGTATAGGATAGATTTGTTCCCACTATCATATTTTCTTTATCGATCGGTGTTGGAATCTGCAGCTCCGTCCTCTTACTTTCTACATATGCATATGTATCTTCGGTAACAGTATAAGCAGCATAGATGCTTGATGATACAGAATCGAATCCTTGGTTAACAATAAACATTAAAGAAGATGAAGATTTAGTAGAGAGGGTAGTATCTATTCTCTGTCCTGTGCCATCATAAAAGTTTACAAGCGAAACAGGAGGCATTTCATAGCGATTGAGAATAATTCGATCATCGCCCACTCGATAGTTCCTAATATTTATATCGAGTAAGTTGGGGGAAGATGGAAATGCAATTGCAATTTTCTGTCCGACCCTCTCGCTTTCCAGTTTTCCAGTTTCGGTAAGAGATACATAAACGTTGGAAACTACTGTTGAAAAACCGTTCGTGATAATGACCTGATTCGTGTTGCTGTTTCCGATAATATTGCCACCCGTAGCGGAGTCGTAGACTTTTAAAGTTGCACCAGTTGGCATATTGTTCTCAAAATGAACCTCATCGTTCCCACTAAAATAATTAAAAGTATGGATCTCACTGGATACTGGAGCAGTTGTAATCTGTGGCGTAGTGTTACCACCACCACCACCGCTACTACCACCACCACCAAACACCGGCTTGTTTTCTTTAATACTATCTTTTTGTACTCCGACAACTACTGTTGGCTTATGATCGAACTCTGATCCATTTGCTCCATCGTTGATTGTAGCTTTATCAATTTTTCCGTCACCAAGGACTTTTACAACCGCGTCCAAAAGCATGTTAACTATCGAAGCATCTCGGCTTAGGTTTATGCTAGCGCCTTCGGCTCCTTTGTTCACATTTAAGTTTCCAATGATGCCAGATAGAATTTCTACTACGATTTTATTAGCAACAATATCTACCGAATCGAATTTACCTATAAGCGTCACTTTAGAATTCTCTGGTAACTCATTCGTAAGTATCACATGCGAGATCAATGTTGTGCTATCACTGGATTGTTCAATCTTCGCAGAGGATTCAATGTGTATGGTTTGTACCTTTGTACTACCTTCAACTACAATGCGAACAGTACCATCCTTCTTATTAACGATGACAGTAACGAGCGCACTGTCCTTAAAGTGAACGGAGTTTTCTCCGCCGCCCTTCACAGTTGTGATACCTTTAACTGTGACATTATTAAGGAAGACATCACCTGAACCTATGCCTTCATCAAGCAGTAAATTACCATTAATGGTGAGATTCTGTAAGGTTACGCCCGCACCACTGATTACGACATCGCCTTGAATCGTATCCATTCCTTTTGACGGCCCGTATGTCCCTGCTTTGTTATACGTGATACCTGATGCGCTTTTCACACGATCAATTGTCACGACTGCCTCTGCCCTTGTAATCGACTGATTAGGACGATAGGTACCGTCTTCATAGCCGTTAACAATACCTTTTGAGGCTAGCACATCTATGGCATTCATGGCCCAAGATGCAATTGAGGATTCATCTTTAAATTTCACTGATTTTTCTACCGCTTTAGAAGTATCGATCTTAAGTAAGATCGTCAAGATAATGGCAGCTTCTTGCCGTGTGATCGTTTTGTTTGAGCGGATCGTATCATCCTCGTAACCGCTAATATAACCGGCCTTTATAGCTTTTGCTATTTCCCCATAATCCCAGCTAGATGAGTCGGTATCCTTGAAGTTGACCGTACCCGCTTCTTTAAAGTCGAATGAGCGGTTTATGAAAGTTATAAACTCACCACGAGTTACGGTCTTGTCTGGTCGGACGGAACCATCGGAATACCCTGTTAAGTATCCTTTAGCCATCCATTCTGACAGTTGTTTTTCTGCCCAATGATTTTGATTGTCCGTTGCGTCTCCTGCAATAGCAGTTGTACAAGTTGATAGTAGAAGAACTAATGAAAGTAATGAGGCCAGGAACTGCTTCCAAAATATAAGTCGAATATGCATAAGTCCTCCATTTTCCTTCGCTGTATGAATTTTACAGACAGTTTTCATTTTATCATAAATCTAAGTCTTGAGTTGTTACTTTTTTTCCAGAATGAGATCTATTTTGATAAGATAACTATAGGCAAAACAAAAGACCACAAGGGGTACTCTGTGGTCTCATCAACAAAATAGAAAGTAATGTTTTTTTATCAACTTTAAGGAGTAATAGGTACTGATAATTCATCTAGTATAGCTTTATCAATCGCTTTTAGGTCACCACTAATGAAATTATTGATTTGTTTTCTAATTTTCTCTTTGATCACGTCCATCGGTTCGTCTTTCTCTAGAAAGCCTTTTTGCATGATTTCCTTTGCATATAATTGCGTGTACTGTGGAGATAACGAACTCAGCATGCCTTTAAATATGGATGGATTTCTCTGTGCCACATTATAAATCCTTTCCCTGAGGGATGGATCTCCTGGTCCGATGATAAGTTTGAGAACAAGTTTATCATTCCGATTTTGAAACTCATATAACAGAATTCTGTTGCTGCTCGTCCACCCCATGCATGCTCTATCTAAACGCGAATCCAAAGAAGTCGTTAGAAATCGCACAAGACTCTTCGTACTGCTATCTCTCTCAATCTCGGAAAATTCTCTAAGGTAATTATCAATATAACTGGATACCTCTGAATATACATCCGGTCGATGCTCAAAAATCAAATCTAAAGCCTTTTGGTGTTTATAATATATTTTATTATCAGGATAAATTTGATTTAATGGATAAGCTCATTCAGGAACATATTAATGAGCTAAAAGAAATCTGTGAAACAGAAGCTGAAAATGATTCTGCAAACGGTAATATATCCTGGTTCGAATACTTTGAACGCAATTATTTATTCTTTTCGGCCATGTTAGCTAGTAGGGGAGCTCCCTTCTTTCGAAGCCAATTTCTTGAGTTTGTCATCGAAGATGTCAAGAATGGATGGGATATGACTGAGGCAAAAAAACGCGGGGTTAGCGAAGAAATTATTCTTCAATTTATCGCACCGGTTTATGTCGGAATCGTGGAGTGGTGGTTTAAGAATGGTATGCCTTATCCACCGAATGTAATGGAAAAACAAGTGGGGATACTATTAGAAAGCAACCTAACTTAAGTTAAGAAAGAAGAAGGAAGGACTTGAATAAGCCATCCAAGTCAGATGCTTTCGATCCTAATTAACGCAGTAACATGGGTTTCAAGTACTTTTCCTTTGTAAAAGATGTTGTTGTCGATTAAGTGGTAAACTTCATTATTTTGCAGTAGCAGCATTGTATGCAAGTTTTTGTCACGGGCACACTTGGGGAGCCTCCCCAAGTCGTTGAGCGGTTGAAATGCCGAAACTCCTCGCAATGGGACACAAGATTTAAGATCTAATTCTAGAAAGACCTTCTATATAAAATGCACATCATACAGTTTGTAATTGGTAAAAAGCCCGTTTCCAGGGCTATTTTGTCTATTCGTGACTTTGTCCTGCTGTGAATCAAATTGAAACACATCCTTTCTGCCAACGGGTAGAAAGTGCTAAATATATGAAAGAACATCACGTTCAAATTGAATCCTGGGGTCCGCTAGCAGAAGGAAAAAACAACATTTTTAGCAATAAAGTTTTGGTAGCCATAGCTGAAAAGTATAATAAATCCGTTGCCCAAGTGATTTTACGTTGGTTAATCCAAAGAGAAATTGTTGTGATACCAAAGTCAGTTCGTAAGGAAAGAATCATTGAAAACTTTAACCTTTTTGACTTTGAACTAAAACAAGAAGACATGGAACAGATTGCAACAATAGACACAAAAACAAGTCTGTTTCCTTCCAAAAGAGATCCGGAAACGGCAAAAAGATACGCAGGTATAAGATTTGATACTTAAAATACTTGAAGCAGAGAGTAAAACAATACTGCCCAACACGAGCATCTACATGAGGATTGGCCGTTACTGACGATCACTGTAAGAAGATGCGTGCTTCTAGGCATGTATATGCTAAAAAAGGCTTTCGAGTTTACCTTCTCTCGAAAGCCTTTAAAAATGAAACATGTGAAATTTCCGAAAAAGAAGAAGTTCACGTGATGATGCCTTGATTTTAATTGGGGCATCATTTTATTGAAACTATGACAAGTTCATATCTAATATAAACTCCGCTTGTTTATTCATAACGCTTGGGGGATACGGCATCCCTTTCGTAAACCACCATTCCACGAGTCCTACGTATGCTGATGCAAAAAAATTTAGCATAATGTCCTCATTTAATCCGTTCCTTCTCCCTTCGACCAACTCCCATCCATTGCGGAGATCTTCAATAACAAATTCAAGGAATCTGCTGCGGAAGTACGGAGCTCCTTTACCCGACAGAAAAGCCGAAAAGAAGCTATAGTTTCTTTCAAAATACTCAAACCAGGTTATTTGGGTTTCATCAGAGGATTCTGGATAGCAAATTATTCGGAGTTCTTTGATGTGTCCTTCAATGAGATTATTCAATAAGTCGTATTTATCGTTGTAATGTAGATAGATCGTTTTTCGGTTAACGTTTGCTCTGTCTGAAATTTCTTGCATCGTAATATCATCAAAATCTTTTTCACTCATCAATTCAACAACAGCTTTTTTAATCGCTTCTTGTGACTTCAATATACGTCGATCCACTTTAGACATACGTAATCCCTCACTTTTCCATAAATAAACCCCAAAATCTTTGTTTTTGTTACTTATTACTCAAAAGTTTCTCATCTGGTTATTGCAGTAATTCTGTCTTTTATATAATAATACACTTGTGATGATTATTCCATACAAGGGAAATAAAAAGAAGGAATCAATACGCAAAAAGCTATTTAAATAAAAGCGTAGAGATCCTATTCTTGGCTTTGGTTTCAAATTGAGAATGCGAAACAATGTGAACAGTCAGTATACTATGCTCTTATGCTAAGATATCGTTTAATTGATACAACTGCTACTTACAAGAATGAAGAAGCGGTGGGAAAATCAAAAGGCGAAGCGGTGTCTCAAAAGAAGAGATTATTTGTTACTAAGAAACTTTGGATTCAGGATGCTAGTTATGAAATACGAAAAAAAGCATCGAAAAATCAAAAAAAAATGGATTATTTAGACTTGTAATTAATACAACAGCCTTTGGCGACGTATATAGTTCTTGACGGGCAACGGAGGAATTGTATCGAGAGGGCAATTGGAGTAAGCCACTTCTATTCGAACCGTTTTGTTGGATTCGATATTTTATAATGAAGTCTTTCCAGCTGTAAACCCATCCTTTCTATCATCAAAGTAAAAGTACAAACGTCATGAAAGAGAACAACGTTCAAATCGAGTCATGTGGATCTTTCGCTGAAAATAACCTATTTGATAACGAAGCATTAGTATCCTTAGCGAATAAGTACAAATAAAACTGTCGCTCAGGTGGTTTTACATTGATAAAACTCAAAGAGGCAAGGTCGCGATTCCGAAAACTGTGCGTGAGGAAAGAAATCATCGAAAACTTCAATATTCTCGACTTTGAATTATGCCAAGAGGATATGGAATAAATCACTTTAATAGATACGAGAAAAAGCCTCTTACTTTCGCACAGAGATCCTGAAATTATGGAATGGATGTCTATTTATATGATTGGACAGGTATTAGAAAATCCTTATAACGGTACATAGGTCGGTTGAGAATTGTAGTGAAGACTAAGGTGAGTTCGAACAGGAAAGTAATGCAAAAGAACTACGGCGACAGTGTTCGACGAAGCTGTCCAACTTAATTATTATAATCTGAAATGGGAAAGAGGCCATGTCTACCATCTCTAACCATCGGATGTCACCGGCAACAAAGGTCGTCTTTGCCGGTGACCGTTACCTAGTTCGGATATGCACTCGGGATCTTCCTTCTCGTGCCGCGGGGCGATGCTCTCAACCAACGCCAGCGTCATTCCAGACCCTGAGTCTGTCAGCCGTGATTCTCATCGACTCCTCCCTTGCCCCGACTTTCTCGGTGCTTCTCGTGGCTTTCGGCAGTTGAGTACTGACCACCATTTCTGAGCAATTGCTGACCCCAGTTGGCCAGCGAGCTCACCGAGCCTGAGGGAAGCTGACGAGTGGTCGGCGCGATCGCGTCAGGCACCCCTAGTGGTATTCTGCTCTCACGTACGATCAGCGGCTTCGTCGCCGCCTCCTCGGCTAGATGGCATCTTCGGAATCGCGGCGGCAACTGTACTTATTTTCGCCGTCAAACTGCGCACGATTATCCCGTATCTCGAATCTCGCGACCCCGTCCCTTACCTGCGTCTTCTTGGATCGGTGTTCACCACTGTGGCTCATCATCACTCGACGGTACCGCAGCTGGACACCTCTCTGCAAAATTCACCTTGTTCTCGCTGTTCTGGACATCACTGACCTACCTGTTGAGTCCCTCCTCCTATTCGGCGCGCACAAATACAGAACTTTCAAATGCTGTAGCTTATGCGATCAGCGCAGATCAAATTTAAGGATCAATGCTTTCGAACTATATGATTAAACAACTCAGGTCTGTAACGGAAAAAGTGAAAAGATACTTTAAATTTAGGTATTGGGCAAAAGAGTTTTATGTAAGATATTTTCACATGAGAATATTGAGATTTTTTATTAATTAAATTATATAACTCAGTTTTTTACTAACGTATTTTAAAAATAAAATTGGAGTGGAATAGGAGCAATACAATGATAACAAATGCATGGAAAATTTATATGCTCGCCGTCGTCAGCTTCCTTGTCGGTACGTCGGAGCTTATTATCGCGGGGATTCTGGATAAAGTAGCGGCATCTATTGGGGTTCCCGTATCTGTAGCTGGGCAGCTGATTACTGTTTTTTCATTGGCGTACGCTTTTGGGACGCCTGTTCTGATGGCTATAACGTCACGAATGGATCGGAGAAAACTAATCATTTATTCTCTTGTCGTATTTGTCATAGGCAAAGCCATGACGGCTGTTTTGCCGGGATTTTTCTTTCTATTCATCTCGAGGATCGTTCTGGCGCTTAGTACCGGCGTATTTATTGTTACCGCATTGATGGTGGCATCCAAACTCGCTCCGCCCGGTAAAAAGGGCAGCGGTATCGCTACAGTCGTGATGGGCTTTTCGACCGCGCTGGTTGTCGGCGTTCCACTAGGTAGAGTGGCCGCTTCTTTCTACGATTGGAAGATGGTCTTTGCAGGCCTCGGGGTACTTGGGCTGCTGGCCATTGCCGCGGTGTCCTTCATGATTCCAAAGTCGGAAGGGGAAGAGCCGGTGCCGATCGGCAAGCAGCTGGCCTTGTTGAAGGAGCCTAGAATCGCCGTGGCGTTGCTCATTACGTTCTTCTGGATCGCCGGATATTCGATTGTTTATACGTACATTTCGCCGTTCCTGCTCTCTGTTACGGGAATGAGCGAGCAAATCGTAAGTATCGGGCTGTTCGCTTTCGGCATTGCCAGCCTGTTAGGATCCAAGTTCGGGGGCTACAGCTCGGATAAATGGGGTGTACCCCGCACGCTCATCGGCAGTTTGCTGGTTCATGCGGTGGCTCTGATCCTTATCTCACTCGCGGCCATGTCGCCAATCGTCATGTTCCCACTGCTCATGCTGTGGTCCTTCTCCGCCTGGACGTCGGGCCCGACTACGCAGTACAATTTGGTCCAGCAGGCACCGGAAGCATCAGGTATTATGCTAAGCTTGAACAACTCTGTGGTGCAGCTAGCCATGGCTGTCGGTGCAGGCATCGGTGGAGTTGTCGTGGAGCAAGTGTCACTCACGTCCATCAGTTGGATCGGGGCTGCTATTGTGTTCCTCGGAGCTGCAACGACAGCTGCATCCTTCCGATTATCGCGTTCAGAAGCCCTCCACAGGGGGTAAATCTGCTGCAGCATCATAGAGCAGTATTCCAGTACTCCGGAGTCGTCCTTTAGAGAAGGTTATAACGTCTTACTGTTTATAGATAATGATAAAAATAGGTAGTTTTACAAAGAAGGTGGAATGTTACAGAACTGCACCCCTTTTGTGACTCAAGATCAAGACACCTTGCAAGTTTTAAGCAGCCAGTCCTCGGAATACATCGGAGACTGGCTACTTAGTTTCGCTTGAATCCGAATTTATAGTAATTGATGTAATCTCGAACGGTCTGACGGGCGATGGCCGTCGTTAGTTCTTCGAGGTAAAACGTTTTCGAGTTTAGTGTGGAATAAACTTAACTCAATAGGGGCATTATCAGTTGGCGTTCCTTTACAGGATGTGATCATGGTAATGCCCTTATCCTTTACTACAGCTTAGTAAGCCTGAGACTTATACACTCTGCCCTGCTCGCTATGGAACAATACATTTGTCCGCTCTGGAAGTTAGTCCAGCGTATCCATAACCAATCTACCAGATAGATCATTGAAAAAGGAGCAGCCTGATAATCTGCAGACTGCTCCTTGCTTTTTCAACTAACGTTAGGTTTAATCTTTAAGACTTAAGTTTAATCTGTGTTAAATTTTTCATAAGCTTTGGATTACCCATATTCTACTTTCACCATACTTGCGGGGACTCTTTATTTTCAGCCGTTGCTAATACAGTATCTCTATAACACTTGCGGAGTTACATAGCTACCTCACAAAGCTTCATTAAAACCCTCCTCTAATCAACCAACTGAAGGTTCACAACTGTCCTATGTTCTCTTAAAAAACCTCATTTCCCCACACAATTGGAACTATCCTGCCCGTTAGTTTAGTCGCCGGGGCGGCCATCACTTTACAAACCCGCCTAACAAAGATTCTTCATCTAGATTAATCATCACTCCAACCTACTAAAAAAGCGTTCACCCAGTAGAGTGAACGCCTAATTACTTCAAAACTTTTTTTTCTTCAACACATGTTATTTATCAGTGTCTCAATAAAGGAAGGGATTATCTAATTCGATGCTTCTCAGTTTTTGAGTCATTCGCTGTGATTATAGCGCCAATGTATTCTCTCGCCACCGTTAACCCCGGACTTAATCCAGTGCCCCGTAAATGGCAGCCCGCAGTCGAGGATGAATGAAGGGCTCAAGGCTCGGCAGCAGCTGCTGCATGTACACGACGGACAATTCTTCCTTAGGATCGATCAACAAGTAAGACCCGGCTAGACCGGCCCAGCCGAATTCACCGATCGAGCCGTTGATGCCGCCGGCTGCAGGATCGATCATAACACGGACCCCCAAACCATAGCCATAACCACTCATTTGCGGCCAGTTAAAATCCTTGATCTGTTGTGGATTTAAATGATTGGTCGCCATCAAATGAACCGTTTTCGGGCTAAGAATCCGCACCCCGTCCAGCTCCCCGCCCTTCGCCAGCAGCTGAGCAAATCGGCTGTAATCGCCGATCGTCGAAAGCAGGCCACCTCCGCCGCTTTCATGACGGCTTCCTGGTTGATAGCGGGCGTCCATCCTGGTATTAGGAGTAAGCGTACCGTCTTCTGCACGATCGTACATGGTACATAAACGATCTCGCTTATCCTCCGATATCCGGAATGAGGTGTCGGTCATTCCCAACGGAGCGAAAATTTCCTTCTGCAGAAACTCTCCGAATGTTTGTCCGGACAGCACTTCGATCAATGCTGCCAAGACATCGTGGCTTGTACCATACTTCCAGTGCGTGCCGGGATCGAAAGCCAGCGGAACTTCTGCCAACGCTTTGGACAAAGCCTGCATGTCAACGGTCGCTGCAGCGTTCTCCATGATTGTACGGGTTTGCCGTTCGGTTTCCGTGCCGTCACCACCGTACGTAAGCCCGGAGGCCATCGTGAAAAGATCCTTGATCCGGATCGGACCCACTGCAGGGGATAAAGACTTGGTACCATATTCGTTATATCGGTACACCTGCGGATTTTTGAACTCCGTCAGGTATTCCTCCAACGGATCGTTAAGCAGATAAAGTCCTTTCTCATAAAGCATGAGTGCCGCTGCGCAGGTAACTACCTTAGTCATCGAATAGATCCGGTAGATTGTATCCGGAGTGATCTCCTTCTTCTTCTCCAAATCCGCATAACCCAGGGTTTCCTGATAAACAACTTCTCCCCGCCGCACAACGGTACAGGCACAGCCGGCAGGCCCCTTTTCCATGACACTCTTAAGTAGCGGTGTCAATCGATCATTCAGTCGCTTACTTGGGTTCATTTTCCTATCCCCTCCCAGAAACGTTTTCAACTATAATTATAACATAATCTTCCACAAGGATTAGAGCAATCCCAATAATTTCTGATCCCTGTACTCCAAAGCCTCCAATGATGTTCACCACTTTGTGGAATCATAATCCATAAATATCCTATCTTCCTTAAAGTATATCTTTTGGTAATCATCACATGTGCTTTTGCAATCTAAGATTCCTTAATCTAGTACCGAGAAAAACAAAAACGGTCCTATCGCGAAAGAGATACGAATACGACCGTTTTTTTAGAGTAAGTAAAACGCCAAGCCGATCACGTTCGAAGGCTTGGCATATATTTCGTTAAAATGTTGGCAGGACCCGTCCAGAGCAGCCGCTCTTTAATAACCGCCAAGATAAGCCTGCTTCACCTGGTCACTGGCCTGCAGCTCAGCAGCCGTTCCCGAGATCACGTCTTTTCCGGTTTCAATCACATAAGCGCGATGAGCAATGGATAGCGCCATATTCGCATTTTGTTCGACCAGCAATACTGTCGTGCCGGTGCGGTTGATTTCTACAATAATTTCAAAAATGGTTTTAACCAACAATGGCGCAAGACCCATGGATGGTTCATCCAGCAAAAGCAGCTTAGGGCGTGCCATTAGCGCCCGACCCATGGCTAGCATTTGCTGCTCCCCGCCGGATAGCGTACCTGACAACTGTTTACGACGCTCCAGAAGTCTAGGGAACAACCGATACACGTTCTCCATATCTTCGCGAATGCCGCGTTTATCTGTACGCAAATAAGCCCCGAGCTCCAGGTTTTCTTCAACGGACATGTTAGCAAATACGCGGCGGCCTTCTGGTACATGGGAGATCCCCGCTTTTACTATCTCTTGTGCAGGCTTGCCCGCAATAGATCCGCCCATGTACTGGATATCACCTTGCTTGGGTTTAAGGAGACCGGACAATGACTTTAGAAGTGTGCTTTTGCCTGCACCATTGGCACCAATTAAAGTGACAATCTCGCCTTGATTCACTTCCAAAGAGACTCCCTTCAGGGCTTGAATGTTGCCGTAATATACATTGATTTCATCAACTTTAAGCATCGCCGCTCTTCACCTCCTCGCCTAGGTATGCCTCAATGACCTTGGGATGGTTGCGGATTTCATCAGGCGTTCCTTGTGCGATGAGCTGTCCATGATCGAGCACATAAATCCGTTCACAGATACCCATTACTAATTTCATATCGTGTTCAATCAACAGGACGGTTAACTGAAATTCCTTGCGGATAAACGCAATAAGCTCCATCAGTTGATGTGTCTCTTGCGGGTTCATCCCGGCTGCCGGTTCATCCAGAAGGAGCAGCTTCGGGCCTGCGGCTAACGCGCGAGCGATTTCCAATCGTCTTTGCTGGCCATAGGGCAAATTTTTGGCGATTTCATCTTTATAGGACTCTAACTGAAAGATCCGGAGAAATTGCAATGCTTTCTCTTCGATTTCCTTCTCTCCTGCAAAATGTGAAGGAAGGCGCAAAATAGAGCTCATCATCGAATGCTTAGACAAAGAGTGATAAGCGACTTTGACGTTATCGAGTACGGACAGTTCATTAAAGAGACGAATATTCTGGAAGGTTCGACTAATTCCGCTTCGTGTAATTTGATAAGGTGCGAGTCCATTCAACCTCTTGCCATCGAACAGAATATCGCCCTCCGTTGGCACATATACACCCGTCAGCAGGTTAAAACTAGTCGTTTTTCCCGCTCCATTGGGGCCAATAAGACCAATGAGTTCTCCTTGATGAATTTCCATATTAAATCCAGATACCGCTTTTAATCCGCCGAACTGAATGCCGGCATCTTTTACAAGCAGCAAAGGTTTATTTGCCATGCAAACGTCCTCCTTTGCCAAACGACCATTTGCCTAAATAAGAAGTGATTTCTTTAGTTCCCATCAAACCTGTTGGTCGATACAGCATGACAACAATCAGTATGACGCTGTAAATGACCATCCGAGTTTCCGGATAGCTCTGCAGAAAGGTGGAAACGATCGTCATCAATATCGCGGCAAGCACCGCGCCGGATAAGCTTCCCAATCCGCCAAGTACAACGAAAATCAAAATATCGAAGGACTTCAAAAAGCCAAAGTTCGTCGGCTGAATGATATAGAAATTGTGCGAGTATAAGCCGCCGGCAATACCAGCAAAAAACGCCCCAATTGCAAAAGCAACAACTTTATAATACGTCGTGTTAATTCCCATCGCATCCGCGGCGATTTCATTTTCCCGGATCGAAATACAAGCTCGGCCATGCGTGGAATTCGTAAAGTTCATAATGACAAGTAAGGTAACTAACAGACAAAGGAAGGCATATGTCCAATTGGTCAAATGTGCAACCTGCATCCCAGCTGCCCCGCCCACATATTCAATATTTACGAACACAATGCGGATAATCTCTCCAAAACCAAGTGTAGCAATTGCTAGGTAGTCACCCTTTAGTCGCAAGCTCGGAATGCCAATCAGCAAGCCCGTTGCTGCTGCAACAACGCCTCCAATAACTAAAGCAAGCGGAAAAGGAAGATGCAGCTTCGTACAAATTGCGGCCACATAAGCACCTACGGCCAAAAAACCTGCATGACCAATAGAGAATTGACCTGTAATCCCGATGACCAGATGTAAGCTGACAGCGAGAATAATATTAATCACAATAAAAATTAACGTATTCGAATAAAAAGCATTCAATATGCCTGTGCTTATGAGTAACTGAACAAGGCTATATACAATAATGGAAACAATAAGGAATAACCAAAATCCGTTAGTTTTTTTCATCCTCATCCGTCACCTACACTTTCTCTCGAGTATTTTTACCCAAAATGCCTGACGGCTTGAAGATGAGAATTAAAATCAAAATAATGAATGCAGCAGCATCCCGCCAGTTGGAGTAGCCCAGCGCACTAACCAACGTTTCAACCAAGCCCAGGACAAGTCCACCGATCGCAGCTCCCGGGATAATACCAATACCGCCTAACACAGCCGCAACGAATGCTTTTAAACCTGGAATCACGCCCATGAGCGGTTCGATCTTCGTATAGTAGATCCCGAAAATAACCCCTGCCGCACCTGCCAGAGCAGAACCAATGGCAAAGGTAGCCGAGATCGTCCGATCCACATTAATGCCCATCAAGCGAGCGGCTTCCGCATCGTGGGATACGGCCCTCATCGCTTTTCCGATTTTCGTACGGCGAACGATGAATTGCAGAATAATCATTAAGAACACTGATACGCAGAGAATGAAGATTGAAGCGCTGCTAATCGATGCTCCCAGAAATTTATAGCTTTGATTCGGCAATACTTGCGGAAACGCTTCTGGCTGAGCACCGCGCAAATAGATAGTTCCGTATTCAATCAGAAGGGAAACCCCGATCGCTGTAATCAGCGCTGCTATTCGGCTCGCGTTGCGCAAGCGCTTGTATGCAATTCTCTCAATAACGACCCCAAGAAGCGCGCAGATAACCATAGCGATGATTAGAGCCGGGAAGAAGCCTAACCCAGCGTATTTAATGGCATAGAAGCCGATAAACGCGCCGACCATGAACACATCACCATGCGCAAAGTTAATGAGGCGAATAATACCGTAGACCATCGTATAGCCTAATGCGATAAGCGCGTAGATACTGCCAAGTGAGATCCCATTAATAATCTGCTGTATCCAATCCATAATTTTCAATCCCCTTCTGAAAATGAAACGGGTGAGGGAGATTCCCCCACCCATGCTAAATGCGTATTAAGGATTAACTTTTGTTTCGAACTGTTGCTTACCATCTTTATACTTTAATACTGTTGCAGTTTTAATCGGGTTGTGCTGGTTGTCAAATGTAATTTTTCCGGAAACCAAAGCCAAATCTTTGGTTTGCGCCATAGCATCCTTAATTTTCGCTCCATCAGTCGAGCCGGCACGTTTGATACCGTCTGCGATCAGGTAAACGGAGTCATAACCAAGTGCGTTAAAAGCGTCCGGGGATTTGTTCTCGTATTTGCCTTTAAATGCTGTAACAAAGTTTTGAATCGTTTTGTCCGGATCTTCGGAGGAGTAGTGATTCGTAATAAATGTATTGTTCAGAGCCGCAGCGCCTGCCAGTTCAACCAGCTTCGGAGAATCCCAACCGTCTCCGCCCATGAATGGGACCGTGATTCCCATTTCCCGTGCTTGCTTGATGATCAAACCAACTTCTTCGTAGTAGCCTGGAATAAAGACGAACTCTGGATTCGCTGCTTTGATACGAGTCAATGTCGCGCGGAAGTCTGTATCTTTGGCTACATAAGATTCTTGAGCGACTACAGTACCTCCAGCTTTTGAGAACGTATCTTTAAAGGACGCTGCAAGTCCTTTCGCGTAATCGCTCGCGTTGTCTGCAAAGATTGCCGCCTTCTTCACATTCAAGTTTTTAGCTGCAAAGTTCGCAGCAACGTTACCTTGAAATGGGTCAATAAAGCAAGTACGGAAGATATAATCATTGACTTTGCCGCTCGTTCCCACAGTTACGTTCGGGCTTGTGCCAGAAGGTGTCAGCAATACCGTTTTGTTATCTGTAGCGATTTGAACCTGTGCTACCGTGTCTCCGCTTGTTGCTGCGCCAATAATCGCGGCCACTTTATCTTGGCTGGTTAATTTAATAGCTGCATTCGTTGCTTCGGCTGCCTCTGACTTGTTGTCAGCTTTAATAATTTCGATTTTCTTACCATTGATTCCGCCATTTTTATTAATTTCTTCTGCGCCGAGCTCGATACCTTGTGCAATAGATTGTCCGTAAGAAGCAACAGCGCCTGAAAGCTCCAAGTTAGCTCCAATTTTGATAACATCACCTGAGCTGCCGGACCCACTTCCCGCTGCACCGCAACCAGTCAGCAGTCCCGCCAACAATGATGTACTCATGACCGCATACGAAACTTTTCCCAAGATATTCTTCTTCATGTTGTTCCCCCATTGTAGATTCGTAATTTTTTTTATTTATGTAAAAAAGGATACATAAACAGAGTTAACTTACCCAGCATGTTCAACTTGCTAATCAATTAACCGATTGTCAATTATACTATAACAAAGTTCACAAGTTGTCTATAATTTCGTCAAATTTTTGACAGAATGTCTAGTACGCTTGTTGTTCTCTCTTATTTATACACATATAAGCATGTTGTAACTTGTAAAACGTCAGCAATGCAAAACACCCCTTAACTTATTTGATAAGTTAAGGGGTGTTTTGCATACATGCTCTATTATTTTGATTGTAATCTAGTTAAATCACAATTTATCTCGATCCATGGAGTTTGCACATTTTTTCTTTCAAATGCGGAACCGACTTCACTTTTCAAAGGAACTAATAGACTGGGATCTTTATTCAACAAATAGTAAACATTTATTATCGCTATATTTCTAGTATCATTGTTGTATTCATCATCTTCATCACCTGCGAATATTCTCCATCCGCTGTCCTCTTCTCGATCCCCATTCTCCCGATACATCCAACGAATTGTACTTCCATCCTCTAAGCATTTCTTTGACACTAATGCCATTTTCTCTCCAATATCCAACCATAAAGGGTTATCTTCCTTTATTATTGTTCTTGCAATATGCCTTGGTTCAAATTCAATTGTATCTCACACATCTAACATTTTTATATAAACAGGTTGATTAGTGAGCATACCAGTATATTTCTTGCTGAGTAGCTTTTTACCTGTTATCTCCACCCACATTCTCTCAGCCCTTGGACTGTCTACTTCTGGAATATGAATATTAATAATGAAGTGTAACCTTACTAGGTCCCCCTTCTTTTGCCCTTTTCGTTCTTTTAGAGAAGGTATGTAAAATGAGTCTGGAGATAATTGATTGGCTTTCTCAACATCTTCTAATATCCATTCCATCGTTTATCTCCTTAATAAAGCTATCGTTTTCCATCCCTCGGTTGAACAACGAAAGGGATTAATAACTGAAAATAAGCACTACTACACATGGTACGTGCTGTAGCACTTTTTCTGTCTCATTCCTCCACGATTGCGACCGGACGTGTCCAGCCCGCACTCGCCTTTTCCACTTTGATCGGAAAGCAGCATACTTTGAAGCCGAACGGCTTCGGAATTTTTTCCAAATTGGCCAGTTTCTCAATCTGGCAATATTCCCGGTCCTTGCCGACATAATGCGCTGCCCACAAGACGCCTTCCCTCGGCTGCTTTTTGTACGCTTCAGCTTGCAGGTTGAGCGGGATATCCCAACCCCAGCCGTCAGTACCGACTACCTTGACGCCTTGATCCAGTAGCCATAGCGTAGCTTTGGCAGATACCCCGGCGTGAACGAACGCATAATGTTCGTGGTACAAACGTTTGTCCGCATCGCTCCGGATGAGAACGATATCGTACGGTTTCAACGAATACTTGATCCGTTTCAGCTCGGCTATCAGATCGTCCGTCGAAATCTCGTAACCCGGCGGCTTCGTACTGAAATCGAGCACTACACCATCGGAATAAAACCATTCGAGCGGCAGTTCGTCAATCGTTCTTGCCTGCTTCCCTTCCGAAGTCGGCCAGTAGTGCCATGGCGCGTCGATATGAGTACCCGCATGCGTATTTAGGGTTACCGTTTCCGTCGCCCACGCCTTGCTTTCCGGAAAATCGTCCTGCTTAAGCCCGAGTGCCGCAGCCGCTTGCAGTGCCCCAGCCTCATGGTTCGCATACTCGATCTTCGCAGGTAGAGGCTCGCGGATACGCGGACTAATCGGCACGCTTAAGTCGATAAGCTTCATCACTTATTCCTCCTCCTTTGTCTCCCGATTCAAGCCCATTATACCATATTGCTCCAATTGCTGATCGTCTACCGTTGCGCGCGATGGCATCTTTTCGAGCAGTGAGTCTTTGCGCTGGTCAAACCAAGCGATGGATCGGTTCCATCGCCGCACTATCGTTTCCCGTTAGCGTAACAATACATGCAGCAATAATTGCTTATACTCCGTAGAAATCCTTTATATTTAACCAAGTTTCATACCAGAATGTTTTTTGTTTATTTGGTTTCAATATCTCGAATTGTTTATCGTTCCTTATTATAAACACTTTATCATCTATATTTTTTAGGGTATCACCGAACTGAAATACAATATCTAAACAATCCTGTCGATAGTGTTTTTCTCTTGTATCTGACCACTCTGCTTTTTCAGTGGAAAATTTTTTTCTGATTTTTTCCTCGTCCCTTCTAGAAAACTTTAAGTTGTTAGCCCGTTGTACTAGGCTATCGTTCGCCGTTAGCTTAATGCCCTACTATAGTTTACTGGACATCTCTCTCGTCGATATACTTCCAACCGAGCCAAGTCTCGACCGTCAAATATATCCCGTTTTGTCCCGTCACTTTGACGGATTGAGGAGCGAGGGCCGCTCCCGATGGACGATAAGTCCAACCCGAATGAAGCGTCGTCACCTTGTTTAATTGGACTGTTTTCCCGACGAATTTTCCGTCAGGTTTAATCTTTTCCGCTTTTGTATCCGGGACAACAATATTCATAGGGCCGACCCATGTGTCGATCGTATAAGTCAAAGAATTTCCCTTCCCTCCGATTACGGTCACAGTTTGAGGAGCTAAAGCGAGGCCCGTCGGTCCGCTTCCATCCGGGAAATAAAGCGTCGTCGTCTCTTTTAATGTTATTTTCTCCGGGAGAGTCCCTTCTATTGGCTCGGCGGCAAAGGCGGCAGAAGGCAAAAGGACGGCGGCAGATAAAGCGATCGGAGCGATGAATCGGACGATTTTTTTCATGATGAAACCTCCTAAAATTATGTTTCTAAACTTTAGACGCTATAAACGACAGGAATGTTTTTTTGAAGCGTCTATATAAAAAAATTACACATGGAGGGCAATAATGAATCTTAAATTCATCATCACCGCTCCGACCGCACCTAAGGCCCGTTCACCTGCTCGATCGACCAGTTTTTTACTCAACTATCCTGCCCGTTGAACAGGCCACCGATCTTGCCGGC
This sequence comes from Paenibacillus sp. JT22N1, assembly GCF_059692155.1. NCBI lineage: Bacteria > Bacillati > Bacillota > Bacilli > Caryophanales > Paenibacillaceae > Paenibacillus > Paenibacillus sp. JT22N1. The sequence goes on along the minus strand of NZ_JCAUAW010000023.1, from coordinate 6,084 downwards.
AGCCTGGTGTCGTTGTGCTATCGTTACCCGTTACTTCAACAACAAGGAAGCCAATTGGTTTGTGCTCCCTCCTGGGTTCTGATCGTCGATCATCGCTTCGGTTATGCTGGCGAATGGAATCCAATGGGTTGGTCCAATACGCAGTGCCTGCCGATGTTGACCGCGTTCAAGGAAGGACACTCGATCGCTCTCGTTACTTTCTGAAGCTTTTCCAACAGCGACCTCCTTCTGACATTCTAAGCTCCAAACGGGGTTCGTTTTATTACCCATCATGCCTCATTTTATTTACATACGGCGATGAATTTGTGTTCTCCTGTCTCCCCCTCTCTATTGTCTGTCTAATACTAGAGATTGCTTGCTTTAAGGAGTTTACACAAATTATTTTACAGTCTCGAAACTCTCCATCTGTTGAATTGGAATATAACAAAATCAATCCACCTTGCTATTTTTTCGGCTTGAATTTTGCGCTATAAGCCTTAGCATCTTCGTCATCTATCAACCATCCGTATCTTTGAAGAAATTCCAACTTACGCTCATCAGTATCGTAGTGCTCTTCTGTTCTTTTTCCTGGTACCCTTTCATTTTCTTTCCCGTTAAAAAAGCGACTAGATTCTCCCTCTCTATAGGAGACCGGCTCTCCGTCTTTTATATACTTACCGCAGTATACGTCTTTATATCCGCTGTAGGTTTTTTCATTTCCCACCATACTGTCTAATTTACCACTTGCCAATTTTGCGAGCAGCCCTTTTTCTTCATTAGTTTTCCCCATGACAATCCTCCTTAAGATGAACTTCAATATGCTCCGAATCGTAAGCGCCTATTGGATATTCTCTAATCCAACCCTCAATTTGAAATGCTTTACCACATTTTTTGCATTCACAGTTGTCTTCAGTATCAAAACTGTACACAATATCCGGCCCCATATCATCATCAAAACTGCTTTCATTTGATGTTTCATCCCACAGATAGTCATCCAAATCAACTTTCTGCTCTGCACTACAGTGAGGGCACTTAACAGTACGCATAAGTGGGACAGGGCGATAATCATACATTTCATTCACATCCATGAACGCTTCGCCTCCCTTTTCTCTCTGCTGTATCTCGTTCCAGAAATATTCAGTCGGCAAAGAGTCATAATGTACATCGTTTTCTAACAGCTCTTCCAAAAGAAGCAGCGAACCACTCATTCTTTTCATTTCTTCCTCTACCATACGCCTGCGTTCAATGATTGCATCTTGGAGCGTCATTTCACTACCCTGCACCTTTTTGATATCTCCACAGGTCAACCCAGACTTTGTGAGTACGACCAGTTTTTTAAGTGTTGCAATATCCCTCTCCGTATAGTCGGCATTCTTGCTATCTGTGATAGCTTTTTCATGAACAAATACCCCCTGTTTCTTGAAGTATTTAAGTCGCTCCCTGTTGGTGCCGAGTATTTTTGTAACTTCTTTAGTCTGCATTATTTACATCACCAACTTTCAATAAGTATCATACATAACGGGGACAATGTCCCCGTCAAGTGTGTTTTCAAATAAATAATTAATTAATTCCTAAAGACACTTTAGCTCATCAAATACCTATTTATTGTTGTCCAAAGAAACTGTTGATTTGATGCAGTTTTGGAGTTGAAAAAGCGTCAACTTTTGAAGAATAAGTTTTAGACTGATCCTAGGAATTGAAACAGCGACAGCCAAGGACAAGAAAAATAAAGTCCTAGACTGTCGCTGTTTCGTTCAACTAACGTTCCCGAGGGAGCGTAATCATTAGTTAAATGGCTTCCAGAACGGCTACTCTCATCAGTATTTTTAGGCTCACGGTTAACTCGTCCAGCCATGAATTGTCTTTGACTGAACACGATGTTCAAATATAAAGGGAGAGCCAGGTTACTTTTCTCCCCTTTTTTATTTCACGATGATTGGCAAGTCTTCGTGTGCTTCAAGTAGGCTACGGGCATTTCTATAAAAATAAGTGAAGGCAGTTCCCGTAATAAGAAAGTTGCTGAGAAAGAAATTGCTAACCCTAATTGGTTCGTCAATACTCTTATACCTTACAACCCCAATTTTATTCACTTTCCCCGCCATTTGAAGGCCTAAGCTATTCGGGTGGCAAAACTCGGATAATTCGTCATAAACGCTTCTGAAAATCGGTGTTTTGTCTCCTGTGACTTTTTTGTATTCCTTGTCAGCAGCATCAATCATAGTCATAACATTGATTGGATCTGGCGCATGGGTAATTTCGCCTTTTGCCCTCATCCCTAGATTTAACCTTCTGAGCAAAGTCTCTAATTCCTCATAAGCAATTTCACCGCCATAAAAACTTTTCAGCTTCCTTAGAAATAACGCAACTGCACCCGTTATTTCAAAATGCGCCCTAGTGGTAACTGCAAACACCAACTCGTTGTTATTGTTTATTGAATCAATGACACCGCTAAATAAATACCAAGACCTATGGAGGGACATTTGTAAAAAGTGTAGACCATTTTGGCCTAAAAGTCTCTCTGGTCTTTCGGGTAATGGTACAAGTTTGGGGATGAAATATTCTTTATGGAACACTTCTAAGGCGTAGAGGTCGTCTATGGTGTCAATTTCTCGATCAATTTTTTTTATTGCCTCGATGGCTTCCTGTATTAGCATTGTTTTAACGCCCCACATTGATTTTTTTATAAGGAATTATACCATGTTTCACCCAACAACCTTTGTTAAACTTTGTAATGCCTGAAACTTCACCCTGCACCTAAATGTGGGGCCCCTGCTAAATCGGGCTTGCTACGCAAAACTGCCCTTTAGCTTAATGACGAAGAGGTGCCTCTACGTCGCCTGCTCCTCCACATGCGTGCCCCTAAGCTTAGCGAAAGTTAGTGACGGACCAATAATCATCCGCGTCACTAAGACTTTTTAACACCTTATTCGCTACTTTGTCGTAAATATTGCCAAAGAAACTACGTTTGTCGTATCTTAACCATTCGTCCTTATCACCAATCCTTAGCCTATTATCGGGATGTAAATCATGTGTGGTCACTTTGTTCGGAGGAACTTTTTCTCCCCAATGATGGGTATGACCCTCTGGTGAACAAACTGCTATCTCGATAATAAAACCACCACCATATTTATCGAATTGAAATGTTAGAAGGTCTATTTTCTTTTCGCTTATTCTTCGAAAATGAGGAAAAGTACCCTTGAAGCCGCGGTCGCGTAAGCTGGGAATAACGACGTTTTTGAGTGAACTTATCATTTTATCTCTCTATGGACAACTTAACCCCCCCAACTTTTTCTTTGTTTATTTAGACGCAGGGCTCTATAATTCGTTGCATTACTGCCCTTACTTCAGCAAAATAGGGATCGTCTGACTGCGCTGCAGCCAGCAATCCCTATTTAAGTAATGTTCTTCGTTAGCGGAGCGATACAATAATCCGATAGCGTCAATTTCGTTGCGAAGTAATCTCGGTATACATACGTTCCCCAGTTAGCTTAATCGACCAAAGCATTTTGATCGAACCAAATATCTTGTTCTTTTTCTGATATATAAAATCTATATCCATAAGGTAAAGCGAAATATTTGATTAACTCTGGTCTCTTAAATGCTGCATGGTGATAATGAACCGTCATCAAAGATTCCACGTTATCGTCATACAGGTCAGTAGTAAGCCACCATCCCGACATATGCTCTGGTGAAGGATATCTCACTGATTCGACCGCTAGTCCTTCATACACACCTTTAGAAATAACAATCATTTGATTAAAAATCGGAAATATGGGCGTTGCCCCGTACTTCTGACATAATTGTTTTTGTTCTTGAACTACTTTAATTGCATAGTCGGCACCTTCTACATAACCTTCACCATTACTTTGGACTTCCCATATCTCATAATAAAGTTCAGAAAGTTCACAACATTTTACCATCCAGGAATGGTATGCAATGGTTTGGTCAGGTTTAATTAAAGGCTTAGCATCAATTACGTAATTAACTAAGTATCTGATTAGCTCTACATACTCGTCTTGTAACCTTTTTTTGATGGATATCATGAATTCTTTTTTTATCATTTTATACAATCCATTTGTCCGAATGTATCCATTTTCAAACAAAATTTTTATTCCACGATATTCAATCATTCATTTTCTCCTTATATCAAAGTCAATGCTCTTCTTTCCCTTTTTTCAGTTGATTAGTAATTCAAGTTCCATATCACTTTTCCCTTGTCATTAAACTAATCTGCCCGTTCGGTGAGCAAAAGGCTGCCGATCGTGCCGGCAGCCTCCCATTGCTTTGTGTTGAACAAAAGTTTCCCGTTAGTTTAACGACCTGACTTCTATTTATGCTACGGTTCACCGTAATGTAGCTAAGCACAAAGTTCATTTTGACCATAAAATATACATCAGTATATAAAGACAAAACCACTCCTAACAAGGGAGTGGTTTCTCTGTATAGAACTTCTCTTTTATCTAATCTCCTTTACTTATCATTCATAAGAGGGATAATCTCTTGTTGAATCAATCTAATTAAATTGTTGGAAATAAAATCTGTCCTCTTCGATAAATCTGTCTCTTCATAAATCCAGTGTCCATAGATTTCGTATACTTTATCATCTATATATCTGCCCTCACTGATTTTTTTCAAATGACTGAAGAGGTCATTGTCAGGTTCAAATACAAACCACCTGTCTCCGCCTTGACTACCTAATCTAAAAGATTGAAAACCAAAGGTTCCCTTTTCTCTATCCACTCCGTCTACATTGACGCAAAATGCTCCTCCGTATGAGCTAAACTGGAAGTGGACATTCACTATACATCCATTTTCACGATAATAAAATCTTGGAAAAGAACCTCTAAAGTTTAATGTTCTTAAAAATGGAATAGCAATATTTTTTATTGATTTTTCCATTTGTCTCCTTGCATTATTCAAACCACACATCCTCGCTCTCTATATAAAATTATTGCCTAATTTAGAAGATAGTCCAATAAAATCGTGCTTTCTTTCCAATCAGTGGCACAAGTAAGGCAGAAACAGCTTACTCATTTTCAACAGTCTCTAAATTTGCAATTGTTCCGTTTAATTAGCAATAGGCGAATACAAACACCTCTTCCCATTAAATGATAGGATAATGTCTTCATGGTTTTCCGATGAACCATATACGGTCATTACGTTCATACCATCGTCATAAACCCGTGTTAAATAACCATTAACACACTTTACAAAACCTAATTTGCCTAAAGGCTCTATCCGAGAATCATTAGATTTCAAAATAAACTTTTTCCCATCCAATGGGAATGAAATAGGTGGTGCTTCTTTACAGGTATTGATGCCCTGGTTAGCAACCATAGCAACAGGTTGTGTTTCTCTAGAGAAGAAGTAAGTAAAACCTATCAAGCAAAGTGTAATACAGCCCCCTATGATAAGTCTGTTTTTCATCAGTTTACACCACACTCCATAACTTCCCGTAAAACTTCAATAAAATCATTCTTTGATTAAATAAATAATACCATATACTGGAATGAACGTCTTTATCGTATCGCTTCAAATTTCACTCTTAGTCGAGCGGTGGAAGTGCTATAGGGGTTTCCATGAAACCAATAGACCTTATTGATGGAAACGGTGACCCGTATCACTAAGGGAGCGATGATATATAGTCGTTCCACCACGCTCTACTGCCCGTTACTTCAGCGGATAGATGCTTCACTAACGATTCCGTAAGCGTAACTGGTTTAAAATGAGACATCAATATTCATCTTGTAGATGGAAAAATACGTGAAAAAGATATGTTCCTTATTTACTAAAAATTTATCGGATTTACTCGGAGAGCGTTATATCGCTGTCCTTTTTTGTGCTCGCGGTGACATTTTTGTCCGCGAGTATAAGACCGCTTTTTATGATTATTGCCACCCCTGCGGGAATGAGGAGAAAATTCTCGGCGATAAATACTAACATACTCCCCATGTTTACAATATTTCCGACGATAAAAAGAGAAATTGCGGAAATCATCGCGCTCGAGCATATCATGTAAATCCTGTTGCGCCATATCTTGCGCGTGGTCATTTTGCCATTCGAGCGGGTGAAAAAGAAGGCAATCCATACGAACATCAGCCCGAA
>NZ_JCAUAW010000022.1:0-113514 GCF_059692155.1 Paenibacillus sp. JT22N1 | reverse complement strand
GCTTTTTCTTTACTTTCACCAAAAAAACAAACGGCACAGGACTTTTCCCATGCCGTTTCGGATTTCATTTTTATTCCTGTTCTTGTCTTTGAGCTAAACTAAATGACATTGCCCGTGAGGGATGCTTTTTTTGTAAGATAAGAATTTATATCTTTTGGGTGACCGAGATGTTCCCCTTTATTACAGGTGGTATTAGGCCAGATATCCGCGCTGTGTGTGGCTTGTAACGATGTTTTACATCGTTGCAGATGTCTCTCCGTGGCTGTCGCGCGCTGGAACGATGATTTTCATCGTTATAGATGAAAACAGCGCTGGCATCCGCGCTACGTGTGGCTTGTAACAATGTTTTACATCGTTGCAGATGTCAAAGTAACTGGGAGGGGCTGTTAACCGAAGGACCTAGCTAATGGAGCTTACGGAGTCGCGTCCGGAGGGGAAGTGAGCTGAAAGTGCGGAAATGGAGCACTTCCTTACCCTCGCATAATCGGAGCATCATATCATGACAGGTTCTCGAATACATATGAATAAGGGAAATGGAAGGTTGTCACATACATAATCCTGTAAGCGATGAGAGCGCTTTGCGCAGAGTTTTCAACATTTTACTGAAGAGGTGATTGTAGGATGAGTACGGAAAAAAACAAGCTAACGACCAGTTGGGGAGCTCCAGTTGGGGACAACCAAAACTCGATAACGGCGGGCTCGCGGGGTCCAACGTTGATTCAAGATGTCCACCTTTTAGAGAAACTAGCACACTTTAATCGAGAACGCGTACCTGAGCGAGTCGTTCATGCCAAAGGGGCCGGAGCGCACGGCTATTTGGAAGTCACGCAAGATTTGACGAAGTATACGAAAGCGAGCTTGTTCTCAGAGGTAGGCAAGCGTACACCGTTGTTCGTTCGATTTTCGACAGTGGCGGGTGAGAATGGTTCTTCAGACACGGTCCGGGACCCGCGTGGATTCGCTGTGAAATTTTATACCGATGAAGGCAATTATGACTTGGTTGGCAATAATACGCCTGTATTTTTCATTCGCGACGCGATTAAATTCCCTGACTTTATTCATACTCAGAAAAGACACCCCCAAACTCACTTGAAAAATCCAAATGCCGTCTGGGATTTCTGGTCATTATCTCCTGAATCTTTGCATCAAGTGACGATACTGATGTCCGATCGTGGTATTCCCGCAACGCTGAGACATATGCACGGATTTGGCAGTCACACGTTCAAATGGGTCAATGCCGAGGGTGAAGGCGTGTGGGTGAAGTATCATTTTAAAACCGAACAAGGCGTTCAGAACTTGGCGCCAGATGTTGCTGCACAGCTCGCAGCCGACAATCCGGATTATCATACCGAGGACTTGTTTAACGCGATTGAAAAAGGTGATTTCCCTACTTGGAAGCTATGTGTACAGATCATGCCGCTGGAAGATGCGAATTCGTACCGTTTTGATCCTTTTGATGTCACGAAAGTTTGGTCACAGAAAGATTATCCTTTAATTGAAGTTGGGCGTATGGTGCTGGATCGCAATCCAGAAAATTATTTTGCAGAGGTGGAACAAGCCACATTCTCGCCAGGGACACTCGTACCAGGAATCGATGTTTCACCAGATAAAATGCTGCAAGGTCGATTGTTTGCATATGGGGATGCACATCGGTATCGGGTAGGGGCTAATCATCAGACTTTACCAATTAATCGCCCGCGGAGTGAAGTGAATAACTATCAGCGAGATGGCCAAATGCGTGCGGATAACAACGGCGGGGGTTCTGTTTATTACGAGCCGAATAGCCTTGGTGGACCGAAAGAAACTCCTGCGGATAAACCGGCACCTTACGAGGTGTCTGGTTCGGCTGATAGTGTTGCCTATGATCATCACGATCATTACACACAACCAGGTGATTTATATCGCCTGTTAAGTGAAGAGGAACGCAGTCGACTTGTTCAAACGATTGTTGGTGCAATGAAACCTGTTGAGTCGGATGATATTAAGCTCAGACAGATTGGCCACTTCTACAAGGCAGATCCCGAATATGGTATCCGCGTGGCAGAGGGTCTTGGGTTATTCATACCGGAATGAAATGAATAGTGAGAGGCAGCTACCTTTTCGCCACAAAAGGATAGCTGTCTTTTTTCTATGGCATATGCTGTAGGGAGTAAGGCATAATCCGAAGAGGTGATCATGGTGGGGACTCGTTTATTATCCGAGCAGCTTGTGAGAAATCGTTTTCCGCATTTAAGATATATTAGAATTCATACGCCTGAAAAGCATAAAGCGACGATCTACGCTTGGAATGGGGATTTGTATTTAACCGAGAAAGATATTCAAAGCGTACAACATTATGCAAGCGGTTACTTATATCCCTATGTCAACTTTCAAGTAAAGGCATATAGCGCGGTTCAACCCGATAAAGTGCCACAACTGCAAGAAATACCGAATGCTATCATCCAAACAGCATTGCGGAGAAATTTGAATCAATATGGCATCTTAGAGGCGATAAACCGATTATTTCCTTATGGTCGTTTAACATTTAAAAGATATCAAGCTGCGGATAGTATTATCCATTTTGATTTTCATGCAATTAGATTACTCCATGATAAGGAAAAAAGAGCCATGCACGATTATCTACAAGAATTGATTCCCGTAGGTTCCTATTGTGAAGTGACCTTTTATTAAGGCTGATGGCTGGAGCGTTCCTCAATACGGAACTCACTTTCATCCCGCAAATAATTCGTTTCGCCAATCTTTACGTAATGAGTCGAATACTTTTCGATCACACCTGAAGCGATGAAGACAGGGATATCATCTGCTGTATGTTGAATGACTGCTACTGTAACTTGCGAAAGCGCAGCCGCGAATAATTCCATATCCGTTGTCAGTGTCTTGTTCATTGAGCTTTTCACCTCCGGGCTCCATGTCTCGTTAAGCCATCCTCTGATTCTAGCACAGGAACATTAACGTTAAAAGAGTCCGGAACGGAACGGTTCACACAGGTTTTCAGGTGAAACGCTAACGAATCATCCCGTAATCACTAATTCTGGTATCAACTTCTACACGGATATCAGCACGGGGATAAATGGATTTCCAATTCAATTTGTTCCATTTCTCATAGCTCATACTGTTGCGAACGTAAGTGCCAATACCCAAGTTATCCCCGCCACTGCTCTGCACAAGGCTAACTATCGCTTGTAATTGTTCGCGAATAGCTTCAGACAAATCCTGATTTAATTTTTTTTGCTCTTCCGCTTTTTTGAACGTCGATTTTCCTGTGTATTCCAGAATAATGCCACTCAATCGAATACGGATAACGACTTGGGGAACGGTGCTTGTACGTTCTTGTTTGTTTACAATCACTTCTCTCTTGCTCGCAATTGAACTAATCATCGCACTTTCTTTCCGTCCAGATGAACGATCCATGAATGTAATATCGAACTCACCCATTTTTAGGCTTTTATTAAGAATAGCAAACATGACGGTTTGTTCTGCACTAATTTTGCCAATGTAACGATCTTTTTTGAACAGGGCAATCCCGTCGATTTCAACATTATCACCTTTAACAACAAGTAACGGAGCGATTGGATCAGTACCATCGTCATAATAGTCGCGTACGAAACTGTAGAGAGATACATCAGGAATCTCATGGATTTTAGCCTCTTGGGTCAATAACTGATCGATATGACTTCCGATAGATCGTATTTGTGCATATTTATGGGTCAACATGTCGACAGCACTGCCGTTAACTACGACAATTTTCAATTTTTCTCCAACGGTATAATCGCGGCGATAGGAATCAAGTTCCTTCCAAATCCCCTGTTTAGCCAAGTCTTTACCGAACAGCATACTTCTCAATTGTCCTGAAACAAGGACTTTGTTAATTTTACGGGACATTTTGCTCCGTCCATCTTTAGGGGACTCAGCTATGGTTTGTAGAATGTCTGTTTGCTGTGTGTCCATTGTTCCAGCCTTCGGGATGGAGATAGCCGTAGACACGTCCGTTTCAGAAGGTTTTCCATTCTCTTTATACACGGAGTCCAAAGCAACGATATCAGACATGCCTAATTTCTCAATGCGATTTTGTTCGACACAACCGGTGAGACACAATAGTACGCCAACCATAACCCAGCTACGCATAATTCCGCCCTCGATACTTATTAATTAAAAGGATTACGAATAGGAAGATCGGCAGCAAGAAAGCAACTCCTGCTTCAGATAATCCAAACAGGCTTAACCAATGTTCTGTCTTTTCAAGCGCTGAAGGTATGACAAACAAGGCAGTTAATGGGAAAATTGTAAAAATAACATAGGGGATCCACTGCTTGTTTGAAGCTGGTAGGAGCCATTTTATCGTTTCAATCGCTGCCCAACCGTATAGGACATTCGTAATGAGAACTCGGAACAAAGTTATATTAAACACGATATCATCGATTCTTTTCACAAAGGGGAGTTCCACATACGAGAGCAAACTGAGTACAGGATACTTCATATGCTGAAGTTGATGCAGGCTGAAAAAGCCAAAGGAAGCAAATGCAACTACCGTATAAGTAAATGTGGTGATAAGATTTGCAATTTGAAAAGCACGGATCAAGTGTGTTTTTTCATCCGTATAAGGAAATAGCAAAAAACAAATTTCATAACCCAGAAAGGCTATGTAAACCTCAATCCATCCTTTGAAGGAGTGAGTGGCATCTTTAAACCAAAAGGTAGTCATTCGCGACAAATCAAAATCATTATAAGCATAAAGCAATAACAAAATATTCCATATAATTACATAAAAAGAAAGAACCGCGGTACTTGAGATACTCATAATACCTTTGGTTAAAAGCAAGAAAACAAGAATCTCGAACAAAATATATAAATAGGCGGGATGGAGCGAGGGGAATGACAACGATTTTAGAATTAAAATAAATTCTTTACCAACCAAGCTACCTAGAATTGCCCATAATCCAGCTAGTACCCCGAAAAAAGGAACTAAAATGAATTTAGGTAAAGCAGATTGTGAAATTTCGAAAATCGATCTCCCTCTAGCAAATCGATAAACGAATGAAATGAGCAATAGATTGAAAGCGGCGACGGATGAACAGATAAGTAAAGCTAACCACCCATTTGTACCGATATTCTCAGATAATAGCCTAGGAAGGCTGAATACGACGACACCGGTTTGAGCGAAGTTTGCCATAATGGTGGTCTGATAAAATGGAAGCTTAGCACGCATGAGTGTCTCCTTCATTCGTTCGGATTATTGGTGGTAGGCTTTTTGAGTTTAGTCAAAATCTGTATAGGTGCTCGGATAATAAGTTCTAACCAACGACTTGGTTTCGACGGTGCAATTGGGTATAAATAAGAGATACCAAACATGTTTAAACCAGAAAGTTGAATCATAATAAAGCTGAGTCCAAACACCAGGCCGAAATTTCCGAGGAGACCGGCCATAATAATGATCCCAAATCGCAGCAAGCGTATGGAAGAGCTCATGATATAGCTTGGTATGACGAAGGAGGCGATAGCCGAAATTGCAACCGAGATAATGAGGATATTGCTTGTAATGCCAGCCTGAACGGCCGCTTGTCCGATGACGATCCCGCCGACAGTACCGATGGTCGGACCGATTTTGGTAGGTAAGCGTGCGCCTGCTTCACGAAGCAGTTCGATAGTCATTTCCATGACAATGGCCTCTACGAGTGGCGAGAAGGGCACTTTATTGCGGGATTCCATTAAGTTTAGGAGCAGAGACGGTGGAATCATTTCATAATGATAAGTAACTAAAGATACATAAAAGGCAGTGAAGCAAAGTGTGATGAATAGGGCAATGAAGCGTAGAATACGAACCGCAGAGGCAACGGCCCATGGTTGATAATAATCGTCTGGCGATGAGAAAAATTCAATAAACGAGGTTGGTGCACTGAAAGCGATTGGACTCCCGTCGAGCAGCCCTACTATTTTACCGCTTGTCAGCTTGTCTGCTATATGATCAGGTCGTACGCTTGTCAGGAATTGCGGGAAAATCGATAGTTTGTTAGGTGTTAAGTGTTGTGCAAGTGTATTCGTATCATAGATCGTTTGGATATCAAGCTTTTCAATCATTTCGCTTAAATGCTGCACATGTGTGGGTTCTGCAAGATCTTCCAAGTAAAGCAGAACCATCGTCGTTGCTGTTCTTGTACCGATGGTGAAGGTGATCGCTTTTAATCCAGAATCCTTGATACGTCTCCGAATCAAAGACAAATTTGTACTTAGCGATTCAGTAAATGAGTCCATGGGACCATTAATGACGCTTTCTGTCTCTGAATTTTGAATGGATCGAGATTCAGGCGCGTAAGCTTTGTATATGTAGCCTCTATTTTTATAGTAAATAGCGATGTTTCCAGCCAAAATACCTGTAACTAGTTCGCTTGCTTGCAGCTTATTTATATAGGAAGATTGGCTTAGGATATTGACCATATCAACCTCTTTATTATTGAAAGGCTCTAAGGCATCTTTTCTTAGAGCCTCTGTGCTGACAAGGTGACCGAAATAAATGATATCGATTTGCGGTAGCGGGAGATGCAGATGAGATAAATCCGAGCAATCGCAGAGCAATTGCAAAGTTTGCTCTAGCAGACTATGATCACTCTTCAAGTCTCCGTTCATGCATATCGATCTCCTTCCTCGCTGTGAATCAGGATTGCCCAATATTTCCATCCTTTATTATGTTTCTTTTTCGAATTCGCTATTCGACTTCATGGAAACGATCCCAACCAAGTGTCTTATTTTCCATACATCGCCTTGTGGGTTGAATCATATGTTATCATGATGAATGAATAATAGAATGATCCAACAGTTATACAAAAAAGGAGCTAGAATCTATATGATCAAACATTCCCCCTACATTCTGCTAGTTCTCGCCACATGTATATGGGGAGGCAATTTTGTTGCTGGCAAGGCACTTGTCCTTCACATTCCGCCGATTACGCTGGCTGCATTACGTTGGAGTATTGCTTTTATTTGTCTTCTTCCATTCTTCGGTAGGCAGGCTTGGCAGCTAAGAACTGAATTTCTCCGCAGCTGGAAAATGATCCTTTTTCTGTCCGCAACCGGTGTTGCCGGATTCAATACGTTAACCTATGTGGCTGTCCAATATACGGGTTCGATTAATGCATCGTTAATGAATTCGGCCACACCCATCATGGTTGTACTTTTAACCTGGTTAGTTATGAAAGAGCGCTTCGCTTGGTCGGCTTTACCTGGAATTTTGGTGTCCATGGCTGGTGTGAGCTGGATTATTAGCCGGGGGAGTGTATCCGCTCTGTTGAGTCTTTCATTTAACAAAGGCGATCTATTCATGCTAGTGGCCGTTCTGTGTTGGGCTCTATATTCGGTAGGTATGAAAAAGATGTCAGGACGATTCCCATCCAGTCCTTTTTTACTGATTCAAATGACTGTGGCTTTAGTGCTGCTGCTTCCGCTTTCAGCAGTGGAATGGGCGCTGAAATCGCCACACGTTGATTGGAGTCCACCTCTTGTAACAGGACTTATCTATATTGGTTTGTTTGCTTCGATTGTAGCTTTCTTGAGCTGGAATCGTGCCATTGAGCTTGCTGGACCTCAGCGTTGTGCGGGTTTTCTGAATTTGATCCCGATGTTCAGTGCCATTTTTGCAACTGCTTTTACGGGGGAAGCGTTAAGGATGTATCATCTTTTAGGGGCTATTTGGATCGTAGTTGGGGTGTATATCACGAATTATGCAATTAAGAAGCAGCAATTGAAAGGCACAAGAATAGAGATATCAAAAACCTAGCGGAGCTTCCGCTAGGTTTTTCGCTTCAATTAAGACCAAATGTGCGAAGGAAAATATGGTTATTATTTAGTCTGTTGGGCGGTTTGAAGCGAAGAGTATACTTGGCTTACCATCGTTTGCGCCTGGGCTATTTCAGCAGAAGCTGCTTTTAAAGCTTGTTCACATAACGATTGGTTTGCAGCAGATTGTTCGATTGCTTGTGCAATCATGTCTTTGGCGATTGATGAAGATGCTTCTGCTTTTTTTAACAGGTCCGTATCGATTTGTTGAGCCACTTTCATTCTCCTCCATCCAGATAATTATTTATTAACGAACATAATATATCCCATCTTAATAAAAAAAAACTGGAAATAAATAAATAAAACGAAAGGATTGAACGTTGGAAAGATTCGTTAGAAATCAAGCTCCTGAGAGGAATGAATATATGTTTGATAATGCATACTAAACACACAAATACAGATACATAAAGGGAGTGTAATAACATGTTTATAACCAAAAGATCTTACAAAGTTTGGATTTTAACCGCAGTGACCATGTCGATATTTCTATCGGGATGTACCGCTAACCCGAATAACCAAAAAAAGCAAGCTACACCAATTAAACAGCAACAAGTACAACAACCAGTTAATGAGGATAATCGTATCCAAGTAGCGAATGAAGCGGTAGCTAGAATTACACAGTTAGACAGCGTAAAACAAGCAAATGTGCTGGTAACCAAAAGAAATGCCTATGTTGCAGCTGTGCTAAAAAACGACCAACAATTAACACGTAATATTGAAGACCAAATTGCCAATCAAGTCAGAGCAACGGATCCGAATATCCAGAATGTTTACGTCTCAACGAATCCAGATTTGGTAAACCGCTTCAATACTTATGTACTTGATGTTCAACAAGGAAGACCTGTTGCCGGTTTTGTTGACCAGTTTAAAGAGATCATAGCTAGAGTTTTCCCGACCGCCAAATAATTTCTTAAAAGGGATGGAAATAATTTATGAGCAGGCAGCCGGCATTTTCACCGGCTGCTTGCTTCATTTTCGGGCAGGGCTCGGTCAGTATGGTAGTCATCCAAGGACGACGTTAGCCGTTTTTGTCATTGCAAAAGATAAGAGTCTTTTATTTCTGTTATCAGCATATTAATCAGACAAGCCTTTTACAGGAGCTGGTTTGTTTGCCCTCGTTACAAAAAAATGTAGCAATCATTTTGGGAAGTTTACTGATCTCAATGGGGATCAATTTTTTTCTGATGCCTTTTAAGATACTAGATGGCGGGCTCATTGGAATTGCCCTTATTATCAATTATTTGTTTGGACTCAAAGTAGGACTTATTATGTTTTTGTGCAGCATTCCTATTTTTATATTGGTTTGGTTTCATTACAGTGACATGTTTTACAACAGCATTTATGGGTTGTTTTTTTCTTCATTCGTTATCGATTTCTTGGTGCCATACCGCGATCTTTTCTTATATTATGTGGATTTAACACCATTTAGCAGTTCCTTGATCGGTGGATTTATTGTGGGTACTGGAATTGGAATCATGTTGCGTTATGAAACTAGTACCGGAGGAACGGACTTGCTGGCTCAATATTTTTCGAAATGGGTTTCTCTAAATGTGGGGATAATTATTTTTGTAATCGATGGTATGATTATTTGCCTTGGAGGACTACTGCTTTCGGCTGAAACATTTCTGCTCTCCATCCTTACAATTACCGCAGGCGGGATAGCGACTAGTCTTTGTACAATGAAATTGAAAAACCACTGGAATATTTAATTAGAATATGCAAAAAAACTGCGTTCCCTACATCTGTAGAAAACGCAGTTTTTTTGTCTTAATCGATTTTCTCCATATGCGCATGATTGCGGCGAAGGAGATCAACAGCTGCGGGATAATCGGCATCGCTGACTTTGGCTGAAAGGACATAATGAAGAGCATCTTCATCCTCATCCCTATATGATTCCGAAGTATGAGTCTCGACTGTTGGCATCACACCTACAATTCCGACACCATTATTCAGATACGTTTCTCCACCGGTTCCAACTCCGTCTACGAAAGGCAGCAGTACACGTCCGGTGCCATTGAAGCCATCTGGTAATCGGCCAATCTCCATCATTTCCGGATTATACTTAAGAAGCAAAACCCTCGCATCTTCAGCTTGATTTTCATTGTGAAAATAGGCTTGAATCATTCGGCTCATGAATAATCACTCCTTATATTAGGGGTAATGGTAAGTTGTTCATATAGAGAACTTACCCCGATAGCGGCTGAACGCCTACCTTTCAACCAAAATAAATTAAACTTAGCTTAATAATCGGGATGATCGGGATTAAATTAGACGTTAGTCTTGCATTATAAAGGATAATTACAGAAAAGATTAAATCTTTTGATTGGACAATTCGCTGTCTTTAGTTCAAAATAGAATTAAGTGCAGGGGAGGTCAACCAACATGCCGATGAATAACTTTCGTCATTTACTACGTATTTTTTGGACATTTCTTCGTATCAGTCCACTCACATTCGGTGGTGGTTATGCCATGCTGCCTGCCATCCAAAGAGAAGTTGTTGTTACGAACAAGTGGATGACCGACGATGAAATGTCGGAACTGCTTGCTATTTCAGGAGCCGCTCCGGGTG
Organism: Paenibacillus sp. JT22N1; assembly: GCF_059692155.1. Lineage (NCBI taxonomy): Bacteria > Bacillati > Bacillota > Bacilli > Caryophanales > Paenibacillaceae > Paenibacillus > Paenibacillus sp. JT22N1. The sequence continues at coordinate 103,118 of NZ_JCAUAW010000022.1, read as the reverse complement.
GTGTTGGCGTTAATGTATCAGCATTAGTAGGGTATCATATGGCAGGAATAAGAGGAGCAGTAGCAGCCGTCATCGGCATTACGCTTCCTACTTTTTTTATTGTGATACTGCTTAGTATCATTTACACATTCCTTCAAAGTTATCCCAAAATGCAAGCCATTATGGAAGGTATCCATGCCGCTATCGTAGGTTTAATCGCTGCCGCTGCTTACAAAATGGCGAAATCCTCTATTATAGATAAAATGACGCTAATAGCCGCAGTTAGTACCGTTCTTCTGCTGCTTTTCATACCGATTTCACCTATTTTAATGATTATATTCGGTCTATTGGTCGGGATTGCCGTTGTTTTCCTGAAACAACGCTGGGGAATGAAGAATCCGATTAAGAGGCAAGAAGACTCTATGTCAGGGGACAAAAGCAATCGTGCTGCCGACTATTACTTCGCAGACGGGATTTGAGGAATGAGGTGGATATATGCTCTTAAGTTTATTTATTACTTTCTTTAAAATTGGCATGATCTCATTCGGTGGCGGTTACGCCATGATGCCTGTTATCCAACATGAGGTGGAGAGGCATCAATGGCTCACTTTAGATGATTTTAATAACGTTATATCCTTAGCAGGTACAGGACCGGGACCGATTGCAACGAATAGTGCCACTTTAATCGGTTTTCATACAGCCGGTGTGCCTGGTGCTATTGCAGCTACGCTAGGAATGGTTTTGCCTTCACTCATACTTATCATCGTATTAGCCGCTTTTTTGTATAAATGGCACGCGAATAAATGGTTTAAATCTTCTTTCTATGGTTTGAAACCGGTAGTAACGGGCTTTATTATTTTTGCAGCGATACACTTCGGGTGGTCGGGGTTAGGTCCAGTGAAGTACCAAATATCTTGGGACCAAATTGCGACGGTACTTATTGCGATAGGTGCCTTTCTGGCCATTATTAAATATAAGCTGCATCCTTTTATGGTCATCGTATTTGCGGGTGTTATGGGCATTGTTTTTTTTCAGTAATTTATAAAGCATCTTATTATAGGGCTCTCTTTTCATTCCTTCCGTTGGGGTGAAAGGAGAGTTTTTCGTATTATTGTGTATTATTTGTGTCGAATAGTGATAAAAAAATATTTTATGTGCTATAAACAATATTATATTCACTTATTTCGTTATATAATGTACACTATATAATAAATAGAACACACTATATAAAATGCCTTATGGATGAGAGGAATGGGAGAATGAGCATAGAACTAAAGGTTGAACAGCTAAGAGCAGGTGCTACCCACTACAATTTGTCAGTGTCAGAGCTAATGAGAATGAGCATCGAGCGTAAAGAAGGAACTTTCGCGTCCTCTGGAGCGCTTCAAGTGAACACTGGTAAGTATACAGGGCGTTCTCCCAAGGACAAATACATTGTAAATGAAGCTTCAGTAACTGATCATATCGATTGGGGAGCTGTGAATCAGCCGATGTCGGAGCAGCAGTTCGAGCGACTATATCGAAAAGCGCAAGACTACATGGCGACGAAGGAATTGTTCATCTTTGATGGCTTTGCAGGAGCAGATTTGACGTACAGGCTGCCGATTCGAGTTGTCAATGAGTATGCTTGGCACAATTTGTTCGCCCGACAACTGTTTATTCGTCCGAGTAAGATTGAACTGATGGCACATAAGCCTGAGTTCACAGTCATTGCTCTGCCTGGCTTAAAAGCTGATCCACTCATTGACGGTACCAGGTCAGAAACGTTCATCTGCCTCTCCATTGAGAAAAAGATCGTACTGATTGGTGGTACGGAGTACGCGGGTGAAATGAAGAAATCCATTTTCAGCGTTATGAATTATATCTTGCCTGGTCAAGATGTTCTACCCATGCATTGCTCGGCCAATGTTAGTGAAGAAGGAAAAGTAGCCTTGTTCTTCGGGTTATCGGGCACGGGGAAAACGACACTTTCGGCTGATCCGAATCGCCGTCTCATTGGCGATGATGAACACGGCTGGTCGGAAACGGGCGTGTTTAATTTCGAGGGAGGCTGCTACGCAAAATGCGCTGGCCTTACCGAGGAGAAGGAACCGCAGATTTGGCAGGCGATCCGATTCGGCACTGTTTTGGAGAATGTGGTGCTTGATCCTACCAGTGGCGTTGCCGAATACAGCAATACGCAGATTACGGAGAATACACGTGCAGCCTATCCTTTAGAATATATCCCTGGAGTGAAGATTCCGGGAACCGCCGGTCACCCTGATGTCATCATGTTCTTGACGGCAGATGCCTCCGGAGTTCTGCCTCCTATTTCTAAGCTTACGAAAGAACAAGCGATGTACCACTTCTTGTCTGGCTACACGTCCAAGCTAGCAGGTACGGAACGTGGAATTACTGAACCGGAAGCCACATTCTCTACTTGTTTCGGGGCGCCTTTCCTACCGCTTCGTCCTAACGTTTATGCACAAATGCTGGGGCGTAAGATCGAAGAACATAAGGCCAACGTGTACCTCATTAATACAGGTTGGGTTGGCGGCTCTTACGGCGAAGGCGAACGTATGAATTTAGTGTATACAAGAGCGATGGTTACAGCTGCTTTAAACGGCAGCTTGGAGAAGACAACGTTCACGGAAGCTCCCTTCTTCGGTCTATTATGTCCTGATGCGGTACAAGGGGTTCCGAGCGAGCTCTTGCTGCCAAGGAACACTTGGCAAGATCCAAGTCAATATGACGTCAAGGCGAAGGAATTAGCGCAGCGTTTTATCCACAACTTCAATAAATTCGCGGGTGTTGATGAACGTATCATCGCTGCTGGACCTAAGATTTGAAACGAAGTTTAGATGAATTAGAATAGGTAAGACATGAATTATGAAAGGAGGGAACATCATAGAGCTTACATCCAGACAGATGGAAATTATCGATCTCGTCAAGAAGCATGCACCTATTACAGGGGAGCGAATTGCTGAATTGCTTGGAATTAGCCGTCCAACCATTCGTTCCGACCTTGCTGTTTTGGTTATGCTTCGCCATATCGATGCCAAGCCAAAGGTTGGATATTTCCTAGGAACGGCTGCTCTTGAAGTAGATTCACCATTCAAACATATAGAAGCTGTAACAGTAAAGGATGTTATGGGAATCCCTATTGTTCTAAGGGAAACCGTCACCGTAAGCGATGCTGTTGTAACTCTTTTTCTCGAAAATGTAGGAAGCTTGATAATTGTGAATATGCAGGGAGCTTTAGCTGGTATTGTTACACGAAAGGACTTGCTAAAGGTTACGCTTGGGCAGGCGACGGCAAATTCGATGCCAGTTTCACTAGTCATGACAAGGCACCCGAATGTTGTGACGGTAAACCCGGAAGACAGTGTATTAGAAGCAGCGAGGAAAATGATTCATCATCAAGTGGATGGGCTGCCTGTGGTTAAGAGTGAGGCTGATCAAGAGCCAGGTGAAGTGGTTGGCCGAATTACGAAAACAACAATGACCAAATTGCTGCTTGATGTAGCGCTGGGGACTTAATCAGGGGGAGTGTAAGTGGGAGAGAAGATCCATACGATTTTCGTTTGTTCGGATTCAGTGGGGGAAACGGCGAATACTGTCGTACAAGCAACGATCCGCCAATTTAATGCAAGCCAAGTGCAAGTCAGGCGTTTCGGATCTATCCGAACGGAAGATGAAGTACGCGCTTTAGTAGAAGAGGCAGCGAAAGTGGATGGGTTCATTGCTTATACGCTAGTACTACCTGAGCTTAGAGAGATGATGCGGCAGGAAGCCATACGTTTAAGTGTAAATGCCATTGATATCATGGGACCCATGATGCAGGCATTCATAGATACCTTTAAGGGTTCCCCGAAGCGGAAAGTCGGTCTGCTTTATCAACTAGATGAACAATACTACCAACGGGTAGAAGCGGTCGAGTTCACGGTAAACAGTGACGATGGCAAGGACCCAAGCGCTATGAAGCAAGCGCAGATTGTTTTAATTGGACCTTCCCGAACTTCTAAAACGCCTCTCAGTATTTATTTGGCGCACAAAGGCTATAAGGTGGCGAATTACCCGCTTGTTCCTGAGGTAAAGCCGCCTGCAATTATATATGAGCTAGACCCGAGTAAATTGATTGGTTTGACGATGAGTCCCGAACATCTGGTGCGTATTCGTACGGAACGTCTGAAAGCGGTCGGACTTCCTTTTGGCGCTAAATATGCGACAGGGGAGCGAGTCGAAGAAGAGCTGGCATTCGCAATGAAATTATATCGTGAGCTTGGTTGTAAGATCATCGATGTAAGCGAGAAAGCCATTGAAGAAACGGCTGGTCTGATTTTGGCAGAAAGATAGTCAGGAAGCCAACATTTCCTAATAGAAAGGGTGAATGATGTATGCAAAGAGATTTGTCTCTGGAAATTGTACGAGTAACAGAATCTGCAGCTTTAGCGTCCGCACGTTGGACGGGAAAAGGGAATAAACACAGCGCTGACGAGGCAGCAACTTCTGCTATGCGTTCTATTTTTAGCTCCATTCCTTTCCGTGGAACGGTTGTCATTGGTGAAGGTGAGATGGATGAAGCCCCGATGCTGTTCATCGGTGAGTCTTTAGGAAATGGGTTGGGTCCCGAATATGATGTGGCTGTTGATCCGCTTGAAGGTACCGATATTGTAGCTAGTGGCAGGAGCAATGCTCTTTCCGTGGTAGCCATAGCTGAGAAAGGGAACCTGCTGCATGCACCGGATATGTATATGGAGAAGCTGGCAGTAGGGCCGCGTTTGGTTGGCAAATTGAATTTGGATGACCCCCTCGAATTAACGATTAGAAAGGCAGCCGTTCTGTTACAAAAAGAGATAACAGAGCTGACCGTTTCCATCCTAGATCGCAAAAGACATGCGGATAAAATCCTTGTTTTACGGACGCTAGGTGTCAAAATTCATTTACTGAATGATGGTGATGTCGCGGGAGCTATGGCAGCAGCTTTCCCAGAGACGGGTATTGATTTACACGTGGGTTCCGGAGGCGCGCCGGAAGGGGTGCTGGCAGCGGCTGCACTACGTTGTATGGGAGGCGAATTTCAAGGACGGCTTCTCCCAGAGAATGAAGAAGAGATACAGCGGTGCAAGGAGATGGGGATTATTGATCCATCCAAAGTGCTTGGAATGCGCGAGTTAGTTGGCGAATCTGACATTTATTTCGCTGCAACCGGTGTAACCTCGGGAGACTTCCTGACAGGAGTTAAATTTCTATTTGGCGGTCGTGCAGAAACACATTCGGTCGTTATGAGGGCGCAAACTCAGACGGTTCGTTTCATCCAATGCGTGCATCAGATGCATGAGTACCACCTCGGGAGTGCCTGAGCAGACATATAGAGGGCTACAATCAACGCATGCAAAGAAATCTCTCTTTCGTATAAGGAGAGATTTCTTTGTGTTTTACATTAGATCGACTTTTATTTGATAGTCGGCGAACTGTAGGATGTTACCATAAGCCAAATGGGTTTAAATAGAGCTATAATTGATTTATAATATTCGTAAGCGTTTTCAAGTAAATAACTTATGCTCACCACGAAAAGTGTTGCCAAGGCAAAACTCAAGGAGGATCTAGGTATGAGAACAGGTTATAGTCTAATACAAGTGCAGAACCAAAAGCTAACGATGACTCCTGAACTGCAACAGTCCATTCATATATTGCAATTATCAAGCTATGAGTTGTCGCAGTACCTCCAAGAACAAGCCTTGGAAAACCCCATACTGGACATCGAATCTTTCACAAGTTCTTATTTGAAATCGGGTAAATCTTCACAGATGGCAGGGTCTATGACAGATCCGCTATGGAAGGCAAAGGCGAGGGAGGAAACCTTGGAACAGTGGCTTCTCAGCCAACTGCGGATAGCAGGGGTTTCCGATTCCTTATATCAGACAGCAGCCTATCTGGCAGGAAATTTAGATGATAGAGGTTATTTACCCCTTTCCATTACGGAAGTAAGCTCGTTTTTGAATAAGCCTAGCGAGGCTGTCGTAGAAGCGCTAGCTTGTATACAGTCGTTGGATCCGCCGGGTGTAGGAGCGAAAGACTTGCAGGAATGCTTATTGCTGCAGATTTCTAGGGATCCGGAAGCGCCGCGCGGCACTTTTGAAGTGGTCAGCCAATATATGCAGCAGCTTGCTCAGATGAAGCTGGATAAGATTGCGCTGCAATTAGGTGTAACTCTCGTACAAGTGAAGGAGATTGTCACCTATATTCGTAGTTTGAATCCACGACCTGGTATGGCCTTTAGCTGGATCGAAGAATCTTATATTACTCCCGATGCTACTATTTATAAAGAACAAGGGGACATTGTGATCCAAATGAATGCTGGCGCAGTTCCCAAGACGTCAGTCAATAAGGACTATTATAGCCATATCCAGCAGGCAGGTTGTAAAGAAGCGGTTTCCTTTCTGAAAGAAAAATGGAAAACAGCCGATTGGATTGTGCGCAGCTTGGAACAGCGGAAGATGACCCTGTACCGGGTCATTCGGGCTATTTTTGAAGAACAGCTGGCATTTTTAGAGATCGGCGAACGTGGCATGAAGCCCTTAACCTTAAAAATGATTTCCGAGAAGCTTGATCTCCATGAATCTACGATAAGTAGGACGGTACAAAACAAATACATTCGTACCCCCTATGGAGTGCTTGAGCTAAAATATTTCTTTTCCTCGGGGCTTCAATCGGATGTAGGTGAACCAACTTCTATCAAAACAATCAAGATTAGAATCAAAGAACTCATTTCACAGGAACATAAGAAACAGCCTTATTCCGATCAAAAGGTTGTAGAAATCTTATCGGAAGAGGGCATTCGAATTTCACGCAGAACGGTGACCAAATATCGTGAAGAGTTGCATATTTTATCTTCTGCACTGCGTAAGAATATTTTATAAGCACAAAACTGCCAGAGGCTCACCTCAATAATCGATATGTTGTTGACTGCCACTCATGGGCCAAGTTCTCTGCCGCATATACTTTAGTTGAGAAAGATGCGAAAAGAGGGATAACGATGAGTTTGACCCCAATTGATTTCCATTCCGTCGTCCGAAGCTGTATACCTCAGGAAGCCGAGGTTGTCGTATTGCAGAGGGAGGGGAGCCCTGCGGCTATTATTTATGCAGATGTAGATGGCGATGGTCACCCTGAAATCACAGCCTTGTATAGATATTTAAACAATCAGTATCTGTTTTCGTTGAAAAACTATTCAGGTAACTGGTTTCCAATCGCCTCTGCTGCAACGGGGAGAACCCAAGCAATTACCGATTTCGCGGCTGCTCCTGTCTCACGAAGAGAAGGTTGGGACCTGGTTATTGGCTGGCGAAATGAGCGTGAATCCTCCTCCGAGCTCGATATCGTGCAGTGGATACCAACCGGTTTCCAGCGTCTGATTCCTCCGGGAACTTTCTACAACCATCTGGAAATTGAAGATATGCCTAGCCGAGACGGAAGAGACGGCCTTTGCGAAATAGCGCTGTGGGTGCATGAGCGGGATCGGGCCTACCATGTGGAAACCTATCGATGGGATCCTTACAGACTTGTCCCCATACAAGATGTGTATTCGTATTATTTTCAGAAGGTCACTCGTTACTATGAGGATTTAACTCGTGATCATCCGGATGAAGAAGCCTACAGAAGTTATCTGGAGGATGCGCAAAGGAAAGCAGGAGGAAGCAAGTCATTATAGAATCATATAAACCAGATGGTTAACACCCATCTGGTTTTTTCATGTCGTAATTTCTTAATCTGATTGTCCTAAAGTTAGACTAAAAATATCGCTATTCCTATGCTACATTTATGACAGATGTCTTAATATCATATAGCGATGAGGTAATCTCGATGAACAAAACGTTGAAGATCGGTATTATTGGAGGCGGCGGTATTGCTGGCGCTCATGTCAGAGCATATCGTGAGCTAGCTGACGTAGAGATTGTAGCGGTAGCTGATGCGGTACCAGGCAAAGCGGCACAATTCATTGATTTTTGGCAAATTCCTTCGGCACAAGCCTTTGATGATTATCGGCAGCTGCTGGAATTAGACCTTGATGGGGTAAGCATTTGCACACCTAATGTGGCTCACCATCGGACGACTGTAGATTCTTTACTGGCTGGGAAAAACGTTATGTTGGAAAAGCCGATGTCCGTCACGCTGGAAGAAGCCGTCGAGATGGCGCAAACGGCGAAGAAAACGGGCTTCATGCTCAATGTTGGTTTCCAACCGAGATATGATCCTAATATGAAGATTATTCAGGACGTGGTTCAGTCCGGTCAACTTGGAAAGGTCTATTATGTAGAAACAGGCGGAGGACGCCGCAGAGGGATGCCTGGCGGCACATTTATTAGCAAGGAAATCGCTGGAGCCGGAGCAATGGCTGATATCGGTTGTTACTCACTTGATATGGCTCTGAATGCGATGGGTTATCCGAAACCGCTTACCGTATCCGCTTACAGCAGTAACTACTTTGGAACGAATCCGTTATATCATAACGAAGCTAGTCGATTCGATGTGGAAGATTTCGGTGTTGCGATGATCCGTTTTGAAGACGATCTCGTGCTGAATTTCAAAATTTCATGGGCGATGCATATGGATACACTAGGACCAACCTTATTCCTTGGTACCGATGGTGGACTCAAAGTAACGCCAGCTGGTAAAGGGCCATGGAGCGGAGTGTTCGACGGAAATGTGGGTTCCATTGCCTATTTCCACGACGTTCGTGGACATCACACGGAAAGCCAAATTCCGCTGATTGATCATAAGCTAAATTTGTTTAACGAGAAAGTCCGCGATTTCGTAGAGGCTGTCCGGGATGGCAAACCAGCCCCGATTCCTGGCGAGCAAATCGTTCGCAATCAAGCAATCATTGATGGAATCATTCGGTCATCGCTCATTAAACGCGAAGTCGCTATCGAACTTCCTAATTAACTCAAAACTAAACACTACTCTGGAGGTATTTCACATGTCACGTATTTTCCGTATTGGTATTATTGGTTGTGGAGGCATTGCAAACGGCAAGCATTTGCCAAGTTTGAAGAAGCTTTCGAATGTAGAACTGGTCGCATTCTGTGACACCGTGCAAGAGCGGGCTGAAACTGCCGCTGAGAAATACGGCTCCAAAGCCGCTAAAGTATATGAGGATTACAAAGAGCTTTTGCTGGATGCTACTATTGATATCGTTCATGTGTTAACACCGAACGATTCACACGCCGAAATTGCCATTGCTGCGCTTGAAGCTGGCAAGCATGTAATGTGTGAGAAGCCAATGGCTAAGACAGCAGCGGATGCTAAGCGCATGGTTGAAACAGCTAAGCGTACAGGCAAGAAGCTAACTATCGGATACAACAACCGTTTCCGTCCTGATAGTCAGCATTTGAAGCGCGTTTGTGAGGAAGGGGAGCTTGGCGAGATTTATTTCGCGAAAGCGCATGCCATTCGTCGTCGTGCAGTTCCAACATGGGGCGTATTCCTGGATGAAGAGAAGCAAGGCGGAGGACCGCTTATTGATATCGGTACACATGCTTTGGATCTAACGCTTTGGATGATGAATAACTACAAGCCGAAAGTGGTGCTTGGAACGTCTTACCACGAATTGTCCCAAAAAGAAAATGCGGCCAATGCTTGGGGGCCTTGGGATCCGAGTAAATTCACCGTTGAGGATTCTGCTTTCGGAATGATCGTCATGGAAAACGGCGCTACGATTATGCTGGAATCCAGCTGGGCACTGAATACGCTTGAAGTCGACGAAGCCAAATGCTCATTAAGCGGTACCGAAGGTGGAGCCGATATGAAAGGCGGGCTTCGCATCAACGGCGAGAAACATAGCCGCTTATTTACAACAGAGGTGGACCTGAAAGCAGGCGGTGTAGCTTTCTATGACGGCGCTAAGGAAAGCGATGCGGATCTGGAAATGCGTACATGGATTAAAGCCATTGAAAATGATACAGATCCTGTAGTGACGCCTGAGCAAGCTTTTGTTGTTTCACAAATTCTTGAGGCGATTTATGAGTCTGCACGTACAGGCAAAGCTGTTTATTTGAATGAATAGTGCGTCAAACCTATCAGTTGTAACCGGAGGAGCCTAGGCTCCTCTTTTTTAGTAGATAAGAAAGTATAAGTTTTATACTTTTGCTTCGCATCTACCTTGACAAACGCGCTCGTCCCAGAAGGACGACGGAGTCGTTTATCCTTGGAATCCATTGAAATTTGAAAAAATAAGTGGAATAGGAGTATGCTAGAAATATTGAAATACCCAACTAAGAATTGATGGAAAGGAAGCGAGATGCGATGCATTTGGGATTGCAGGGTAAGGTAGCCTTGATTACTGGGGGAAGTAAAGGAATTGGATTGGCAACAGCGATTTCCTTATCGCGAGAGGGAGCCAAAGTTGTGATACTCGCTCGCAATGAGGAGCAGCTTCGAGAAGCCGCTGTCCATATTGCCAATTTGACAGAGGGTGAGGTGCTTACGATTCAAGCGGATGTGACCTCGGAGGCCGACTGTCAACGCGCCGTGGAACAAACCGTTCAGCGATTTGGAAGTTTACATATTCTCGTGAACAATGCAGGTACGTCTGCTGCACAGCCATTTGAACAGGTAGGCACGGAGTTATGGCGGCAAGATCTTGAGTTGAAATTATTTGGAGCCATTCATTGCTCCCGTTATGCGATCCCTTACATGCGTCAAGCAGGAGGCGGCTCTATCGTGAATATAACGACTTCTGCAGCCAAAACACCGCCTGCTTCTTCGTTACCGACTTCGGTCAGCCGTGCCGCAGGTCTTGCATTAACGAATGCGATGAGCAAAGACCTGGCATCGGCCCAGATTCGTGTGAACACTGTCTGCATTGGGAAAATTCGCAGCGACCAGATTGAGAGAGGTTGGAAGCGGGAGGCGCCGGAAAAGACTTGGGAGGAGTATGCATCGGATCCAAAGCATGACATTCCGCTCGGCCGGATTGGGAATGCCGAGGAAGCGGCTAATGTGATCACCTTCTTATCCTCGGAGGCAGCTTCCTATGTTACAGGCACTTCCGTCAATATTGATGGCGGTAAGGGTGCAGCACTGTAAATTGAAAAGCTAACGAAGGTAGACCGTCCAGGCATGGGCGGTTTTTGTTTACTTTTTACTTTACTTGATATAGCTGCTCATTCCTTATAAACAGTAAAAAGGCTGCATCTCTAGAAGGAATTCTTCATAGGAGCAGCCTTTTTCCAATCAACCTCGATAACGCTAGCGTCCTGCTGGACGTCATAGGTGTTTATCGGATGTATTTTTTTTCGTAGGGATACGAGTCATGTTACGCTCTTCGCTTCTTTCGTAAATACCAGACCAACATGGAGATAGCGTCCCGGATCGAAGCGGTTTGGTGAAGATGGAGTGTCGTTGTCATAAGCAAGAAACCTCCCTAACCCTGAAAGAATGTCATGCATAAACAGTATTACGTAAGAAAAGTGAAATAGGTTTTATTTTTTTTTATGTAAATAATCACAGAAAAAGATCCACAGCGTTTGCTGTGGATCTGAATTTTATTTTTACAGAATACGTCGTATTACCATGCAAAAGTCATTGTAATAATAACCAATAAAATAAAGAGAACCAATACTGCTGCTGCTGAACTAGTACCGTAACCTGCTGTTGTTGTTGTTGCTGCTGCTGCTGGATATCCCATATTCAGTCACTCCTTTCATCGTAATTTGTGGGCTCCTCAATAGCCAATAAATCAATAAGGACAAGTGGAGAGATGGGGGTGAAGAACGGGTTGAATGACATCCATGTTACTTCCTCTGTTGCACTCTTTAAGGTGTGTTACGAATTACCATACAAATGCGCTTGTAATAATCACCAATAGGATGAAGAGAACCAAGACAACACCTGTGCTTGTACCCAAACCACCGCCATAACAACCTCCTGCAGCATAACCCATTCAAAATCGCTCCCTTCTGCATTAAGATAGACTATTGTATTTCAATGGCATTTGAAATGTATAGACGAATGTCAATTATAGAAGCCCGTTTTGAGATTAAAATCAATGATCACTGTTTTTTGAACAAACACCACTATTTTCTGCATTAATCTTTCCTTCCGAAAGTTGGATAATAAACATGTAAGCGTTACCCAAATTCGAACGACTCATTTAGGGGAGGAATAGAGATGAAAAAAGTTTTCACCTTAGCTCTGTCGCTTTCTATGATGTTCACGGCAGTAGCTTGCTCCACAGGCACTAAAACGTCAACAACATCAGCTAGTAGCGAACCGACCAAAACGGCGACGACAGCACCGAGCACCGCACCAAGTAAAGATCCTGTTAAGCTTCGCGTTGCTTGGTGGGGAGGGCAAGCGCGTCACGATTACACGTTGAAAGTTATCGAGCTTTATGAGAAACAGCACCCGAATGTAAAAATTGAAGCGGAATACGCACCATTTGACGACTATTGGAAAAAGCTTGCGCCTCAGGCTTCGGCAAACCAATTACCTGATGTTATCCAGATGGATATCTCTTACCTTTCACAGTATGGTGGAAAAAATCAGTTAGCTGATCTCACGCCATATACGAAAAATGGCCTTCTCGATGTTTCTTCGATCAGCCCTAATGCGCTATCCGGCGGTGAAGTCGGAGGTAAACTTGTGGCTATGAACTTAGGGGTTAACGCGCTAAATACAACTTTAGATGTGAATACGTTCAAAAGCTTAGGAATCACAGTCCCTGGAAAAGATTGGACCTGGGAAGATTATGATGCGATAGCTGTTAAAGCTAAAGCGGCTGGCAAACAAATAGGCGGTTTCGGTGTCCGTCATGAAGTGTTTTTCCCGTATTATCTCAGAACGATCGATCAAAAAATGTACAATGCGGATGGAACGGCTCTTGGTTTCTCAGATGATAAGCCACTTGTCGACTACTTCAAGCGTTATCAGAAATGGTACGATGCCGGCTATATCCTTTCACTCGACAAAGAATCACAGAAGAAGGGCGTAGCAGAAGAGGATGAAATCTTGCTGGGCAACGCAATTGCTGGAAACGGTTGGTCCAATCAGTTCCTAGCCGTCGCTAATTTGATTAAAGATCGTCCGCTTGAATTATTTCCGCTTCCTGGTCGTAACGGCAATAAAGGTTTATTCTTGAAGCCAAGTATGTATTTCTCAGTAACGAATAACTCCAAGCAAAAAGAAGAAGCAGCGAAATTCATCAGCTTCTTCGTGAATGATATTGAAGCGAACAAATTGATTAAAGGTGACCGCGGTGTTCCTGTTTCTTCCAAAGTGAAGGATGCGCTGAAGCCACTCTTATCACCGAATGAAGTCAAAATCTTTGACTATGTGGCATGGGCTGAACAAAACAGCAGTCAAATGGATCCTCCAAATCCGGTAGGTTCCATCGAAATTGAGAAGCTGTTAAAAGCGACGAGCGAGCAGATCTTATATAAGAAAACAACGGTTGAAGAAGCGGCAGCCAAATTCCGTAAGGATGCGAATGCCATTTTGGAGAAAAACAAAAAGTAAGGCGGTAACTGAAAGATCGAACTACCTTCGAAAGAGGGTGTTCGGTCTTTTTTTTTGAGAAAGTGTTAAATCAGTTATTTTATCTCTTGACAGGTTAAACGTTTCAATTTAAGCTAATAGAGGATGTTAAACGTTTAACAAAGCGGAGTTGAAACAAGTATGAGCAAGCCTAAACAAGTCACAATTGTAGAAGTGGCAGCAGCAGCAGGAGTATCCATTGCCACAGTCTCCAATGTGCTGAATCGAGGTGGTATTCGTTCGTCCAAAGAGACGATACGCAAGGTCGAATTGGCTGCTGAGCAATTAGGTTATCGACGGAATACGATGGCAGCGGGGTTAAGCCGCAGCAAAACGTATGAGATCGGTCTCATCTTACCAGGGTTAACGAATTACTATGGAGAGCTCGCCGAACATTTGCAGATTGAAGCACATAATGCGGGGTATCACTTATCCGTATTTTCATCAGGGGGATTCGATCCGGATATTGAGCGGAGAAACCTGGAAGTTTTGCTGCAGCGTAGAGTAGACGGATTGATATGTCATGGTTTAGCAATGGGCTTCGAATCTACAAGGTCGATCGTAAACAGCGGTACGCCATTAGTTCTTATCAATGGTTGGAACTGGCCGGAGGATATTGCGTTAGGTGCAGTGAATTTAGGCTTTGCCGAGGCTTGCAAACAATCCACTAAATTGTTGGTGGAACGTGGCTGTAGAGCGCTTTGCTACGTAGGCAGTAAAGGTTCGAAAGTCATCGATGAACAGCGACGCATGGGTTTCAATGCCGGGACCGGGCAATATGCAAGCGATCTCATTCATGAGATCGTGGACACTACGAAGGATTTGGATATTGAAGCATTTCTCAAAAGCTTACTGCAGCGCCATGTGGCACCCGTAGGCATCGTTGCTTTTGATGACCATGTAGCCTTACGAATCTTATCGGCAGCAAATAAGCTGCGGATTGAGATTCCAAACCAGCTTCAAATTATTGGAATTAATAACGATTATATAGCTAAACACAGTTATCCGGGTATATCAAGCTGGGACATTCCTTATAGCGATCAAGCCCAAACAGCCATTAACAAGCTGCTACATAAATTTGGCAATAAGGCTGAGTCTGGTGAGGAGCGAGAAATCGAGGTCCCCCTTACTTTTATAGAACGAGAATCAACCAAATCATAGAAAACGGAGTGAATTGATCATGTGGAAACAAGCCATTGAAGATGCTTTGCAAAAAACGAGATTGAATATTGAACGTTTTGGGGATTTATTTCCTCACGTTAGCGAGAATGATGTGTATCACCTGAATCCCAATACAGACTGGACAGACGGCTTTTGGTCGGGTATTTTGTGGCTAGGCTACCAATATAGCGGTGACAAAGCGTTCCAGCAAGCCGCTCAGAAAACAGTTGCAAACTTTAAGCAAAGACTGGAAAACAATGTAGCGCTAGACCACCACGATATTGGATTCTTATATTCTTTATCTTCTAAAGCGCAATGGATCATTGAAAAAGATGAAGCTTCGAAACAACTTACGCTGCAAGCAGCAGATGTGCTGATGAAGCGCTGGAGACCGAAGGGTCAATATATTCAAGCTTGGGGTCCCGAAGGGGATAAAGAAAATGGGGGCCGTATCATCATTGACTGCTTGATGAATTTGCCCTTGCTGTACTGGGCTTACGAGCAAACAGGCGAT
Source organism: Paenibacillus sp. JT22N1 (assembly GCF_059692155.1). Taxonomy (NCBI): domain Bacteria; kingdom Bacillati; phylum Bacillota; class Bacilli; order Caryophanales; family Paenibacillaceae; genus Paenibacillus; species Paenibacillus sp. JT22N1. The sequence continues at coordinate 87,946 of NZ_JCAUAW010000022.1, read as the reverse complement.
GCCAAATACAAGGATGTTGCTATGATTCATGCGGATTTGAGCCGCCGCTATTTGGTTCGTGGCGATGATTCTTCCTATCATACTTTCTACTTTGATCAAGAGAATGGTGAACCTCTTCATGGCGGGACTGCGCAGGGTTATAGCGATGGTTCGACGTGGACACGAGGCCAAGCTTGGGGGATTTATGGATTTGCACTTTCTTATCACTACACCAAGAACCCGCTTTATTTAGAAACTGCCAAACGCTTGGCACGTTATTTCTTTGACCGCTTGCCGCAGGACGATGTTGTTTACTGGGATTTCAATGCGCCTGTGAATGCAGAAACGAAGCGCGATAGCTCAGCTTCAGCGATTGCCTCAGCGGGTGCTCTGGAAATCTTGGAGCATTTACCGGCAGATGATGCAGATCGTGGCTATTTGGAAAATGCGATTCAGCGCTCCATGTCTGGATTAGTGAAATCTTACGCAAGTAAGCCGGATGCACAAGGCTTCATCGAGCGCGGTTCTTATAGTGTTCGCGGCGGAGCGGCACCTGATGATTTCGTGATTTGGGGCGATTACTACTATTTAGAGGCCTTGGTTAGAATGGAAAAAGGAATCAAAGGCTACTGGTATGAGTAATCGCGCTGCAGCCGGCAATGACCGTGCATATTGGTTGGCTACGATGCTTCGTATAGCTGACCCTATGATAAAGGCATTGGCATCTAGAAAACTGCGCGCAACAATGCCAGTAGAGAATAAAAAAGAAGAGCAGCTCCAGTACTCGCATCTAGAAGCATTTGCACGGACACTGGTAGGCATGGCACCGTGGTTAGAAAATCCAGCTCAGGACGCTGAGGAAGAGAAGCTTCGCATTCACTATGGCGAGCTGGTCCGAGCTGGTCTGGATGCGGCGACAGATCCGGAGTCGCCTGATTTTTTGAACTTTTCCAAAGGCATGCAGCCGATTGTAGACACGGCATTTCTGGCTAATGCGATCCTAAGAGCCCCTAACACGCTTTGGCATCGTTTGGACAGCCGCGTTCAGGGCAATCTGGTGAAAGCCATGAAGGCAACAAGAACGCGCAAACCGGGTTTCAATAACTGGCTCTTATTCGCTGCTATGACAGAAACGGCATTAGGTGTAATGGGCGAGGATTGGGATACCATGCGCGTGGACTTTGCCCTTAAGCAGCACGAGCAGTGGTATCTCGGTGATGGGATGTATGGCGATGGTCCTCACTATCATGCCGATTATTACAACAGCTTCGTGATTCAACCCATGTTAGTTGATATCATTGAGCATGTTCAAGGGCATTACGATGACTGGGCGGGAATGCGCGAGAATATTTTGATGAGAGCACAGCGTTATGCTGCCGTGCAAGAACGATCGATTTCACCAGAGGGTACATTTCCCGTAACAGGTCGGTCAATTGCGTATCGCTTCGGCGCCTTTCAATCGCTTGCACAAACTGCGCTTCGTCACGAGCTGCCGACCGGTGTTGCACCAGCTCAAGTAAGATGCGCACTAAGCGCTGTCATCCGCAGGCTGATCGAAGCCCCAGGCACTTTCGATGAGGCAGGCTGGCTTAAGATTGGACTTTGCGGACACCAGCCTGAGCTTGGCGAAACGTATATCTCCACAGGCAGCCTGTACTTATGTTCAGCTGTTTTCCTTCCATTAGGATTATCGACCGATGATCCATTTTGGCAGGGGGCAGATACCCCTTGGACGTCTCAGAAGGTATGGTCAGGGCAAAGCGTTGCCATTGATAAAGCGTTATAATAAATTGCTAAATAAAGAGCGTTCTGTTTCTTAATGAAACAGGCGCTTTTTTCGTGTAAACTTAGAAGGGAAACTAGCTTGATCGGATGTCACTTAGCCATTGGTTAATATTTATCCACAAGTAGCCCGATAGGACGGTTGTGGATAACTTTTAGATATGAGTAGAAAGAAAGTGGAGTGATTCTTTTGAATCAAGATTATCAGCTAACGTTACAGGAAGTGCTGGGACGACCCACTTTCGAGCAAGCCTATATTGCGGCAGGTAAACAGGGATTACAGCGTCTAGTCCGCTGGGTACATATCATTGAGGTGATACAGTTTGAACAACTGCTGCAAGGTGGAGAAATGATCCTTACGACAGGGGCAGCCTTCAAGAGCGATACGGAATTGTTCATGACGTATCTGGAGCAGTTGATCAATAAAAACGTAACATGCCTTTGTATCGAAATGGGACACTACTTGAGTTCAGTTCCACAGGAATGGATACATGCTGCGGAATCCTATAATTTCCCGCTCATTATTTTCCCGCAAGCTGTGCGGTTCATTGACATTACGCAGGATATTCATGCACATATTATCAATCAACACCATAAGGCACTTCAGGATTTGGAGAAAATATCGCGTGAATTCCATCGAATGACGCTATCTTCACAAGGTGTCTCCCATGTACTGGGGCTGCTGCAAAGCAGTACCAAAGCCCAAGTTATTTATGTACCACTGAATGGACAGCCGAAGTTTATCCCGCATTTAGGGAGCCGGGAGTCTGGACAGTGGCTGGATTTTCTAGAAAGTCGACTGGTTGAAAGCCCGAACAACGGAAATATAGCGGCTCCTTCCGTGATGGAAGATGAGGGTCAAACCGTTATTGTACAACCCGTTGGGGCTATGGGCAAAACATGGGCGCATATCATCCTGGTGTTCAGCCGAAAGCCGCAGGAATATGAGTACTTAATTCTGGACTCCGCTTCATTGTCTATCGCACAGGATTTGCTGCGCAAACGCTATATCGAGGAGCGTAAGTTGTATTCACAGACGCTTTGGGTAGATGATCTGCTGCATTTGCGGATACGTGACGAAGAGCAAATAAAAGTATTGATTGGAACTGAATTTAAGCGGCTTAACGAACTACCCTATCACGTCATCTTGATCGAATTTGAGCATGAACAAGCGGAAGGGTATAGCACAGAGGAAGAGGGAGTGGAGTCTTCGGGTATTCATCTCTCACTTGCTGTAAGATCTGTTTTTGAGCAGCATTCCTTTCATCCATTAATTACGTTGAAAAATAATAGACTCGTCGTTGTAGCCTTCGATAAAGCGACGAAAAAACGATCGTCTAAAGAACGCCTTCAGCAGGTTTTCCAATCCATTCAATACCTGAAGGCCGATGATGAGATTAAGTTAACTATTGGCGTTGGACAAAGCAATCGAAGCTTTATGCAAGCTCACTTAAGCTACCAGGAGGCGCTTCAAGCGATTTCGCTCGCTCCAACACTGCAAGGGAAGGTACAGTTTTTTGATGAGCTTGGCGTATTTCAATTATTATTTCACATTCCAGATAAACAGATTTTACAATCCTTCGTACGTACGTATCTGGGGCCGATCATCGATCATGATCAGATGAAAGGCAGCGAGCTCCTGCGCACTCTCAAGGTGTACCTCGACACGGATGGCTCTAAGCAAATCGCTGCCCAGCAGCTTTTTATCGTCCGACAATCACTTTATTACCGCTTGGAAAAAATAGAAGAGCTCCTTGGAGCCGACTACATGCTGCCGGAAAAGCGCTTGGCGCTGCAGGTAGGGATACGGGCTTACCAGCTTTTGAATCCGGAAATGAAAATGTGAAAAGAATTTGTAAACATTTTTTACAATTTGTCTAATGGAACGTCCATGGATCGGTCTTATACTTGGAGACGAGATGAAATTGATCCATTTTTTATGGGATCGTCAAGAGAGGCTGATGCTAAATGATTATTGGGGTTCCTAAGGAAATAAAAAATAATGAGTTTCGTGTTGGCATGACGCCTAGTTCCGTCCTTTCTTACAAAAAAGCAGGGCATGACATTATAGTCGAAACCTTAGCAGGTCAAAGCATTGGATTCACGGATGAAGATTACACAGGGGCAGGTGCAACTATTGTTGCCTCAGCAGCTGAAGTATGGTCGGCAGATATGGTCGTTAAAGTGAAAGAACCACTTCCTGAAGAGTATAGCTATTTTCACGAGGGCTTGATTTTATACACGTATTTACACCTTGCACCTGAGGCTGAATTGACGCATGCCTTAGCTCATAATAAAGTGACAGCAATCGCCTATGAGACCATTCAATTGGACAATGGCAGCCTTCCGCTGCTGACGCCGATGAGTGAAGTGGCCGGACGCATGTCCGTTCAGATCGGTGCACACTTTCTGGAGAAAGCGCATGGCGGCAAAGGCATTCTGCTAGGCGGTGTACCAGGAGTTGAGCCGGGTAAGGTAGCTGTCATCGGTGGGGGGATAGTGGGTGCGAATGCGGCGAAAATGGCCATCGGGCTAGGTGCCGATGTCAGCATCGTTGATTTGAATCCGGATCGCCTACGTCAATTGGACGATCAGTTCCAAGGACGCGTAAAGACGATTATGTCCAATCCTTATAATATCGCCGAGGTTGTTCGTCGCGCTGATTTGGTCATTGGGGCTGTCCTTATTCCAGGAGCTCGAGCACCGCGTCTAGTTACGGAAGACATGGTCAAAATGATGAGCCCTGGCAGCGTTATCGTTGACGTAGCGATTGATCAAGGCGGATCCATCGAGACGATTGACCGTATTACGACTCATGATCAACCGACTTATGTGAAGCATGGGGTCATTCATTACGCGGTGGCGAACATGCCAGGAGCTGTTGCACGTACGTCTACGCTGGCTCTGACGAATGTGACAACACCTTACGGCTTGCAAATTGCAAACAAAGGCTATATGCGTGCAGCTTTGGACAACAAAGCAATTGCAAAGGGCATCAACGTGGCCGCAGGTCATGTTACTTACCAAGCCGTTGCAGAGGCACATGGCTACACATATACCGATATTTATTCGCTGTTGCAATAAATTTTACTAACAAGGAGGACTTTCGCTGCTTTGCGGAGGTCCTTTTTTAGTTATTGGTGAGAGGGACAAGAAGTTCGAGCCAAGTTTAGTTTGGAACTACAAGCCAACGAATGTGGTGGTTTCATTGTTTAGAGGAACTACGATCCGCTATTCGTGGAAAAATGCGCTAAAAGTTGAATTCGCGGAACGTGAATGCGGTATTTAATGGAATTTGAGGTGTCCGGAGGAAAACGGGAGAATAGCAGCTCCTCGTTCCTCGAAATCGGGAAATGAGCGGTTTAGAGCAAAATAAGGTCTCTGCGTTCCGCGAGCGCAATGGTAGGAGCAAGTTCGGACATATAAGCTGCTAATCTAGGCTAGCGGGGAACAAGGAGCCGCTATTTCGGCGATTATGCCGATACGGGGCTGATACGCGGAACGTAGGAGCGTTATTTTGGTGTTTTATGGCTTTTACACTTCGAAAACGGGAGAATAGAGGCTCCTCGTTCCGCGAAATCGGGAAATGAGCAGTTTCGAGCCAAATAAGGTCCCTACGTTCCGCGAGCGCAATGGTAGGAGCAAGTTCGGACATATAAGCTGCTAATAATCTAGGCTAGCGGGGAACAAGGAGCCGCTATTTCGACGATTATGCCGATACGGGGCTGATACGCGGAACGTAGGAGCGTTATTTTGGTTTTTCACTAAATGTATGGATGGGTTCATTTTATGGGTAAATAAGGGAATAATAGACGATCAATGTCGTTGTTGAGGAGAATTAGTATGAATAGAATCAAATGGATCAATATAGCTGCCATTATTGGAGGTTCTGCCATTATTGCTTTTGGTATCAATTATTTCAATCTTGCAAATGGGCTGGCAGAAGGGGGGATAACCGGCCTTGCGCTTTTGCTCAAATATGTGCTCGGTTGGAATCCGGCATGGACGAATTTACTCATTAATATTCCGCTTATTCTTATCGGGTGGAAAATGCTCGGACGCATTAGTTTCATTTATACAGTTGTAGGAATGTTATCGGTTTCGCTATTTTTGTGGTTATTCGAGAGCTTTTCCATGCCAATGCCTGATCCTCTGTTAGCTTCGTTATACGCGGGAGGGATTGTTGGACTAGGATTTGGCATTGTGTTCCGTTTCGAAGGAATGACAGAGGGGACAGATATCATTGCACGTCTGATGCAGAAGCATTATGGGATTGGGATCGCTAAGACTATTTTAGCGCTGGATTTCGTCATATTGTTGTTGTCGTTGATTTATTTAGATCTCACGCGTGCGATGTATACGTTAGTTGCGATTATTGTTGGTGCAAGAGTCATTGATTTTGTGCTGGCGGGTGCTTCCGGCGCGCGCGCGGCTTTTATCATAACAGCCCAACCAGATCTGACAGCCAATACGATTATGACGGAATTAAATAGAGGGATTACTTTTCTTGAAGGAAGAGGCGGCTATACGGGTAAACACAGAGAGGTGATTTATTGCATCGTAAGCCGCAAAGAAATCATCAAGCTGAAATCAATTGTACATCGCGTTGATCCATCCGCTTTCGTTACTTTCAGTGATGTGAGGGAAGTGGTTGGGAAAGGGTTCGCTACACATGATTAATAAACTTCCGACGGAAGTTCATGGGAGAAATGCCTTCCTTGTTGGAGAAACAGAACGAGAAGTACGAGCCATACTGAAAGCCAACCTCTTCCGCGATTCGAGTCATCGACCATCTGGTTTGGATGAGAAGCTTTTTGGCTTGCTCAATTCGGTATTGAAACAAATAATCCATCGGCGTAACCCCATACACTTCAAAATTGCTAATGTAGGAGCGATAAACTCCGGTCAAATTTCCTCGGATGCAGCCAATATCGGTGCCGTTTCCTGGACCTACCAAGCGGAGAAAGGCAATTATTGAGCTCTGGGTCTGGAAGGTGGACCTTTGTTCAATGGCTGGAGAGGTATGAGCGGTGAAGCCGATCTCGGATTGTTCGGAGCACTCAAAATTCTTAGTAGCGACATCAATGTTGATCCGATCTTCGGACTGTTCGGTTACGGGGCTGATGTTACTCAAACTGGTTCTAGCTATGTCATCACGCCGAAAGATGGTTTGTTCAAACGCTTGAATTTAATCACGCAGAAGCTATCCATGGAGCAGGAAAAAGATCAGTATACCTCAGCCACTGTAGCGATTGCGAAAAACAATGTCAACTTTACGTTGAAGAATTTGACTACAGGTACGGCACATACGACGAAAGTGACATTTAGCGGTCTTGCTGCAGGCCCCTATGACATTTTGGTCAATAATGTAAATGTAGGTACGGCAACTGCTGTGAATGGCGCGAAAACAAGTATTAATCTAAGTGTTGGTACAGCTGCTACTTATGATGTGAAACTGCAGGTTGGAACTGCTACGAGCCCCGTTGACATAGCTCCTCAAGGGATAGCTACGACATCGTTTGTATCTTCTTGGGAGAGTCTGGCTGGCTTAAACGATGGGTATACGCCTACAAGTTCCAATGACAGAGGGCATTCTGTGTATGGAAACTGGGATAATCCGGGAACGACGCAGTGGGTGCAATATGATTTTGCAACAAATAAGACGATTTCTAGCACTGATATTTATTGGTTTGATGACGATCTAGGTATCGACCTTCCTGCTTATATTACTGCGAAATCGACATTCTCTTCAGGGATTGAATCGTGGAAGGTTTACGGGTCTTAACTGTGAAAAAAAGCTGTCCCTCTAGGTCTTTAAACGACCAAAAGGAACAGCTTTTTGTTTAGATCGAAAGTTGCTTAGAACGCAGGCACGATGGCGCCTTTGTATTTATCTTCAATGAACTTTTTCGTGTCAGCGGAGTTCAGTTCCTTAGCAAGCTTTTGCATCGCTTCGGAATCCTTATTGTCCGGACGGGAAACGATGATGTTCACGTAAGGTGAATTTTTGTCCTCGATGAACAAAGCATCTTTCGTCGGATTTAGATTCGCTTGAAGTGCATAGTTCGTATTGATCAGAGCCAAATCAAACTCACCGATCGTACGTGGCAGCATAGCAGGGTCTAATTCTTTGATTTGAAGTTTCTTTTTGTTTTCTATGATATCTTTAACCGTACCTTTGATGCCAACGCCGTCTTTCAGTTTAATCAAACCGTTTTTCTCCATCAGTGCAAGCGCACGGCCGGCGTTAGAAGGATCGTTAGGAATAGCGACTGAAGCGCCATCTTTCAATTCTGTTGCGGACTTCACCTTTTGGGAGTAAGCGCCGAACGGTTCGATGTGAACGCCAACTACTTTAACGAGGTTTTGCTTTTTATCTAGGTTATATTGATCCAGGTAAGGCTGATGTTGGAAAAAGTTAGCGTCCAATTGTTTTTCAAACACTTGTACGTTCGGTTGAACATAATCGTTAAACTCAATAACTTCAAGCTTAACACCTTGTGTTTTCAATTTGTCTTTCAAACTATTCAAAATTTCGGCATGAGGGACTGAAGATGCACCGACTTTAAGTGTAACTTCTTTTGCAGCAGCTGGAGTAGCAGAGGCAGCAGGTGCCGAGCTTGCAGGAGTTTCAGCGGCTTTCTGTCCGCATGCTGCAAGAGCAAGCACAACGAATAGAGCCACTAAAGATAAAGTAAGTTTCTTCATGATGAGATTACCTCCAAAATAATGTGTTTTATTTGCGGTTAAATTTGGCGACCAAACGGTCTCCTAGCATTTGCAGGAGCTGAACGAATAGAACGAGAATGACGACGGTCACGATCATGATATCGGTACGGAACCGCATGTAGCCGTAGCGAAGCGAGAGATCGCCAAGCCCGCCGCCGCCTACGACACCTGACATGGCCGAGTAGGAGAGCAGGGCAACAGCCGTCACAGTAACGGCTGAAATCAGACCCGGACGAGCTTCCGGCATCAGGACGCGCCAGACGATTTGCCACGGCGTAGCGCCCATCGACTGCGCGGCTTCAATGACGCCGCCGTCGATCTCGCGCAGCGCGGTTTCAACCAACCGCGCGAGAAACGGCGCGGCTGCGATAACGAGTGGCGGGATCGCGCCCTGTACGCCGATGGTTGTATGCACGATTGCCTTCGTGATCGGAAAAACTGAGATCATCAGAATCACGAAAGGCACAGAGCGGAGGATGTTCACGATCAGCGAGAGCACTCCGTAAAGCGGCAGATTTTGCAGCAGCTGCCCCTTGGAAGTAAGAAATAAAATGATGCCCAATGCCATGCCGATGATGACAGTGAATAAGAGCGACCATCCCAGCATTACGAGTGTATCGCCAGTTGCTTTCGTAATTTCGGACCAGTTAATGTCCAAGGTCATATTCATTGGTTGAGCACCTCCACATCGATTCCTTCTTGCTCAAGTTTGGCAATCACAGAATCGATCTCTTCTTGGTGTCCGCCTGTAAGTTCAACTACCAATTGACCGTAAGGTACACTTTTCATGGAAGAAATAGTACCCTGAAGGATGGCAAAGGACACATTCGTCGACTTGACGGTTTCGAACAAGATCGGCTCATATGTTTTGGCACCGACGTAGGTAATTCGGATCACCGTTCCGTGCTTTTCTCCCTGTTTTACCATCGAATCCTCGTCTGAACTTTGTGCGAAATCAGAAACTTGTCCAACGAACTCCTTCGTAACCACATGCTGGGGCTTCAGGAATACATCAAGCACTTTCCCTGTTTCAACGATCAAGCCTTTCTCCATAACAGCAACACGGTCGCAGATCGCACGAATGACCTGCATCTCATGTGTGATGAGCAGGATCGTAATGCCAAGCTTTCGATTGATATCGAGCAGAAGCGCAAGAATTGCATTCGTTGTCTGAGGATCGAGCGCTGAAGTCGCTTCGTCGCAGAGTAGAATATCCGGATGATTGGCCAAAGCTCTAGCAATACCGACACGCTGCTTCTGTCCGCCTGAGAGCTGACTTGGATACTTATGCGCGTGTTCCTGCAGACCGACTAAATCGAGCAGTTCCTTAATTCGCGCTTGAATCGCCCCTTGCCCCATCCCAGCCAATTTCAGAGGAAAGGCAATATTTTCGGCAACGGTCGATGAAGAGAGGAGATTGAAATGTTGGAAAATCATCCCGATTTTGCGGCGTTTCGTTTGCAGCTGGCGAGAATCCAACTTTGTCATTTCTTCACCATCAATGTGAATGCTGCCGGAAGATGGTCGCTCCAGTAGATTTACACAACGCAGTAAAGTACTCTTTCCTGCACCGGAGTGTCCGATGATGCCGAATATTTCTCCGCGATCGATATGTAAATGGATCTGCTGGATGGCCGGTACACGTCCCGGTATATCCTCATATACTTTTTGTAAATTTTCGATATGAATCAGGATGAATACCTCCTATTCCATGCAAATATTGGTGATTATATATTTTGACCAACGGTAGATCATTTTATAAGAAATTACAAGAGGATGCAACATCTAAAATATGGAAAATGAAAGGTCAATTTGCATTGACGCTCCATTTATTTGCATATAAACTGAGGTTAACCGTTTCAATTATGAAAGATAGCGCTTAAATAATGTAAAAACTGCATTTTTTAAGTTTTTTCTAAGGAGGTGACAAAATTGACAAATTTGCAACAACGCCAAAATGAAATCAAGTCCAGAATTGCCGCAGACGCATTTAAGCAGCCTATTTTAAACAGCGGATTATTATTTCATCACGATATCCGAGATAATTTCTACTATGCTTCTTACTTATTTGCAGCTTCTCAGGAAGAAGCTATCCCATTTGAAGGGGATCGTGTACAGGCTAAGATCAAGGCTGAGGGCATCCTGTTTCAAGTTTTGGAACTCCAGGACCAGAACGAAGCGAGTGGAACCTATGGTCATTGGCCCTTACATTTAAGACCTACTCCTCAAGAAGCACCGAAAAATACACTTCCTGTTGAATTGATGGGGAGTCTGATGGTTTATTTCTATCAACGTTATTCAGATAATTTGAGTGAATCATTGCGAAACTTATTTGCTTTAGCGCTGCTGCATATTTATAGAAGTAACTTTTATCGTAAACCATCTGAGCATTACAACCATCATGAAGCGAAATACACAGCAGCTAAGCTTATTTTCGGACAACTTTATGAGGATACGGCATTGCTTGAGGATGGCTGCCAAAGCTTGCGCAGTACGCTGAATCGGGTTACTACGATAGGCATGTCGGAGTATGGAGGGTTACCTTGGTTCTGGCACTGGATGCAGGCTTTTACGTGCGCTTGGGAGCTTATGAGGGATACAGAAACCAAAACCGAATTAGCTCGTTTATTGGACTACCTCTGGGAGGTTCGCTCGACGTATTATCTGGGAGGGGCATGGGTGGGCCCGCACTCACGGATATGGCCGCATGATATGCCGAAGGACACCAATGTACTGCACGATTATGTCCAGTTTGGCGATTTCACTTTGCCTGATTACATGCCTCGAACCGAGTATGCAGGTTTTATTGCCTATGAAGCTTCGTCAGAAGTTAAGCGTAAGGTCTTACATCGTGGAGCTCCAGTAGAAGTTATTCGCAGAGTTCCCAAACAAGCAGCTTTAGCTATTAGCGATAACGATGTGCTGCACAGTTATGTATATATCACAGAAAACTTTGCACTAGGCGGTATGTGGGAACGCGTACTGGAGTTTGATAATGAACAACATCGCTGGGATGTAGCCCTTCCGCTAGATACGGTCCAAGGTGTGAATCATTTGTATTTTTTTCACCCGGGTCAAGGCTATGGAGAAGGAGATTTACGTCATCAAAGTGAATTTTCAGAAGTACTTTTTCATCAAAATGCATTGATCGCTTCCTATCAAATTCCAGATGGTCAGCCTGAATTCATTAAGGGATGTCTGCCTATAGGGGATTGGGTAGAGGAACCGAACGGACTGTTTGGATTATGTGGTCAAGTTTACATGGCTGTTTACGTGCAGAAGTCCTTTCAAAGGGAAATACGCGAAGATCGATCCGTTGTCACAAGCAATGGAAGAACGAATTCCGTAGTTGTCGAGTGTATCGACCAGAAAACAGCTGAAGCCCTTCAGATAAGAGATATCCAACAATTTGCGAATGTGATGAAGCAGAAACAACCGATTTATAAGCTGTCCAACGAGGACGATTTGCAAATCACCTATACGACTTTGAATGATGAGACGATGGTTTTATGCAGTGGCTTACATAATGACAGAAAGATCACCAGACTTGTGAATGGCGAAGCTGTTGATTTCTCTAGCTATACGGTCGCTTGAAAATAATAGAAAAGAGGATATGACATGCCATTATTTGATTTTCCATTAGACAAGCTAGTTACTTATGAAGGACGTAATCCACGCCCTGAAGATTTCGATTCATATTGGGAGCGGGCAATTGCTGAAATGAAGGCTGTCGATCCTCAAATCGAACTTCGTCCGAGTGAATTTCAAGTGCCTTACGCTGAATGTTTTGATCTCTATTTTACAGGTGTCAAAGGAGCACGTATTTATGCCAAATATGTTCGTCCAAAACATGCAGATAAGCCGCATCCAGCTGTCGTTCAATTCCATGGTTATTCCGGAAGCTCAGGCGACTGGTTAGATAAATTACCGTATGCGGCTCTAGGCTACTCGTTCTTTTCCTTGGATTGCCGTGGTCAAGGCGGTTTATCGGAAGATGCGGGTGGTGTGAAGGGGACGACGCTTCGCGGACATATCGTTCGTGGTTTAGATGATCATCCTGATCAATTGCTGTACAGGGATATTTTCTTAGATACGGCTCAACTCGCCGGCATTGCGATGAGTATGCCAGAGGTTGATCCCGAGCGAGTAGGCGCAATGGGTGGCTCTCAAGGAGGCGCGTTGACGATCGCTTGTGCTGCACTGGAGCCTCGCATTAAGCGGTTAGCGCCTGTTTATCCATTCCTTAGCGATTATAAGCGCGTATGGGAAATGGATTTGGCGAAAGATGCCTATCAGGAACTGAAGGATTTCTTCCGCCGTCACGATCCACAGCATAAACGCGAAGATGAAATATTCACGAAGCTGGGCTATATTGACATTCAGAATCTGGCAAATCGCATCCAAGGTGAAGTACTGATGGGGGTAGGTCTAAGCGACACGGTATGCCCACCTTCCACACAGTTTGCTGCTTATAACAAAATCAAGTCGAAAAAGCAGTTTGAGTTGTACCCGGATTATGGTCATGAAGGTTTACCAGGTTTCAGCGATAAAACCTTGCAATTTATGTTGGGCCTTTAAAATGAAATGCCTCTCACATCTTCGTGATGGAGGGGCATTTTTTGTTTATCTATTCTGCTGTCGGTACTGGCTGGGAGTGACACCGGTCATCTTTTTAAAAAGCTGGTTAAAAAATTTCATATCCTGATAACCGACACTTGCAGCGACATCGCTGATCTTGTGATCGTTCGCTCGTAATTGCTGGCAACAGGCTTCAATTCGCGCGTGCTGCACGTACTCCATGAAGGACATTCCCGTATGCTTTTTAAGCTGGCGATGAAGCTGACGCTCGCTGATGGTCAATCTGGCGGCAGCTTCCGTAAGTGAGATAGGGCTGCTGCAATGACCGCGAATATGGGCGAGTAGACTATCTAAGTCCTGAAGGCTCGCTTTGAACGCTTCCGGTGTGAAATCCATTTTGGAGCGATACATGTAAACAAGAAGCTGTGCAACACAAGTTTGTAAAATCGTCATATAGCCGCTGCGATTGGCATTATATTCGAAATGCAAACGTTCAAAAAGAGGCTGGAATTCCCCATTACGTTCTTTAAAAGATAACCAAGTAGATTGTTCGGTTGCCTGCTTGAATAGGACGTTAAATTCCTCTTTACTTCCATTCGTTTGCGAGTGAAATAATTGGTTCAACCATTCCTGGGTGAAAATGCAATTGTAAACGACGAGGTTTTTTCTCTGAGCAGTAGATGATGGGCGGAACACATGGGAGACGCCAACCGGAATGAAGAAGAGATCTCCTTTGGAAACGGGTAATGAGGTATTGTCGATGTAATGTGCACCGCTGCCCTCAGCTACATAGCTAATTTCAATGAAATCGTGCGTATGCTGCAGCATTTCAAATGATTCGTGAACTCGGTTGACGTAAAGCGGAAGCTCAGGAAGGAAAAATTGATCCCCGGGCGTTTCGATAATGCTTCGTTTAATGGTCATTTCGTTTTACTCCTGTTATGTCAATTAAGACCCTAATGAATGTCGGAATTAACCCTAAAAATGAGTATACTCTCATCATAAAATAAAGGCATCGAAGTAACAATCATTATTTTAGGTGGAGGCAGATGAAATGAGACAATTAGAAATCGACTGGCAAGCACATTGGGTTTGGGGTAATGGTGAAGTAAGTCCACGAAATGAGTGGCGGTGTTTTAGAAAGACATTCGATGTGGGCTCTGAAGGCTGGGGAGCAGCAAAAATATCCATAACGGCTGATTCGCGATACGCTTTATATGTGAATGGAACCAAAGTGGGACGAGGTCCTGTTCGCTCATGGCCATTCGAGCAGTCCTATGATACATACGAAATTGGACATTTGCTGCAGAAAGGACGACCTAATGTGATTGGGGTTATGGTGCTCCATTTCGGTGTGTCCAATTTCTATTATTTGCGCGGACGCGGGGGGTTGTTAGTGCAAGTGGAGAGTGAGCATGAGGGTCATTCTCTCTTAGAGCTGGTGACGGATGAAAGCTGGAAAACCTCGCTGCATCTTGGGTATGATAGCCGCTCTGGGCGGATGTCGTGCCAGCAAGGCTATGCTGAGCGGATGGATGCGAGCGCTTGGCCAATGGATTGGTATTTGACAGATTACGATGATTCTGCGTGGGGTCAAGCCACTATCGTTGGAGCTGTTGGTATAGAGCCTTGGAGCCGTCTTGTGCCGAGAGATATTCCATTCCTTACTGAGGAACTCGTTTGGCCGGTTCGTATCGAATCCCTTCATCAGGTAAAGCCCGTTGCATGGACTGCCTCGATTGATGTCCGTAATCAAATGGTGCCAGAGAGTGTGAATCACGCGAATCCAGTGGGTTTTGCTGGGTATATGGCAACGGTAGTGAGAACCGAGAAGGCAGTAAAAGCTGTGTTAGGAATCGTACAGCCGAGCACTGTGAAGGGATGCAGCGTGAATGGAGAGTGGCTGGAACCGGAGCGCTATACAGGAGTATTGCCGGAAAGGTATGCCGAGATAGAACTGAAGGCAGGAGACAATCTCATCTTGCTGGAAACGACCGGAGTTGACCATGGCCGAACATTGCAATTTGGCATTGATTGTGAAGCTTATTTTGAGGTCGTTTCTCCTTTAGGGGAGGCAGGTATCGATACGTCTCCATTTATTTCAATTGGTCCTTTTGCATCTTTTGAATGCATTGATCACCAGGAAAGCAGTGATTCTTTGCACCCATATGAAGGATTTGGGTCTTCTTCAGCGGGTGCTGATCGAAAGGATGAATTGGATGCGGATGTCTTGCCAGCTTTTAACACGTATGTAGAGATTCGGAGTCTTTCTACTGCTAAGGACCTGAGTCGCTATACGGATTGGATTCGCCCTTACCCACTGGAATTGGTGAGCAGGGATTCTATCTTTGCACTCAGTGTTTGGAAAAAAGAAGCGCTGGCGCAAGCTGTGCCGTACCCTTTGCAGCAGGCAGTTATCCCAAGTGTGAATCCTGCAATATTGCCGAGATACGAGGGTGCAGATACGGAATTTATCCTTGATTTTGGCCGTGAGTTATCGGGCTTTATACAATTTGAAGTAGATGCCGCTGAAGGAACCATACTTGATTTCTATGGCTATGAATATATGCGCGACGGGTGGCGTCAAGACACGTTCGATTTAGACAATACGCTGCGATACACGTGTTCAGAAGGACGTCAATTGTATACCTCTTATGTGAGGAGAGGATTCCGATATTTGATGGTTACGGTAAGAAATGCTGCAAGAGCAGTCAAAATGTATGGCGTACAGGTGCAGCAAAGTAATTATCCCATAGCCGAGATAGGCAAGTTCCAGAGTTCTGATGCGCTTTTGAACGATATATGGCAGATTAGTAAGCACACAACTCGACTTTGTATGGAAGATACGTTCGTTGATTGTCCGGCTTATGAACAGGTTTTCTGGGTTGGAGACAGCCGCAACGAGGCTTTAGTCAATTATTACGTGTTCGGAGCTACGGAGATTGTAGAGCGTTGTTTGAGGTTAGTGCCTGGTTCCAGCACACAAACACCGTTATACGTGGATCAGGTTCCTAGTGCTTGGAGCAGCGTTATTCCGAACTGGACGTTTTTTTGGGCACTGGCCAGCTGTGAATATTACGAGCATACAGGCGATGAGGTTTTTGCGAGAGACTTATGGCCGCATATTCGTTTTACCCTTGAGCATTATGAACAAAAACTCGATGATCGAGGATTATTGTTCATAAAAGGCTGGAACTTGCTGGATTGGGCACCGATTGATCAGCCGAATAATGGGGTGGTCACCCACCAGAATATGATTCTGGTCAAAACGCTGCGTAGCGCGGCAGAGTTGGCGAAAGCCGTTGGCGATGTGGGAGAAGCAGCTGAATATGAGGGGAAAGCGCTTCGTCTGAGCCAAGCCATTAACAAGCATTTATGGAGTGAGGAGCGCAGTGCATACTTGGATTGTATCCATGCAAATGGCCGAGCTTCGACTGTTTTCAGTATGCAGACACAGGTTATTGCCTACTTGTGTGGTGTCGCTGAAGGCGAACGCGCAGAGCAGATGAAGACATATTTGTTTGCTCCGCCGACGGATTTTGTTCAAATCGGCAGTCCGTTTATGTCCTTCTTCTATTATGAGGCTCTCGCGAAAATGGGCCGCATTGGAATTGATCGCATGATCACAGATATGAGGAAGCATTTTGGGCAAATGATTGAATATGATGCCACGACCTGCTGGGAAATGTACCCGAATTTCGCGGAAAATAGAGCGAACCCTGATATGCTTACGCGCAGTCATTGTCATGCGTGGTCGGCTGCGCCAGGCTATTTCTTAGGCGCGCATGTGCTTGGTGTCACTCCCGCCGACAAAGGCTGGCGGAAGGTCATTGTCGCCCCGCAGCCAGCGGATTTGCAGTGGGCGAGGGGTACTGTTCCGCTGCCGCAGGAGGGACGAATCGATGTCGCTTGGCGACTCGAGGAGGACGGACGCGTGATGCGGCTGCAGGTTTGGGCGCCGCGCAGCGTGGATGTGGAGATCCGCATCCCGGACGGCATGGACGGGATTGTGGAGCGTCACGAGGTGTGACGCAAAGAGACGCCGGCTGGTTTAGCCGGCGTCTTTGTTTATGGATTTTATTCTATAGCTACTTAGGGCACTCATGTGGATTCCAAGATTATTAGGATTTCTTATATGTTTTGGGATTGTGGGATGAGAACGCGAAGCTAACCCGCTATTTAGCCTGGCTAGTTATGGATTCTGCCTGAGTAAGGAGGATACATGATGAGATTATGTTTTCTGGGTTTGTGACCTCTGGTTTTTGGGAGAAATGGTGAAGTAGGAAGTTGTAAGTGATTAAGTTTTCTGTGATTTTGTCTTCTGGATTATGGAGAAGTGGTTCATTATGAAGGCAAGTTGTACAACGTACAACAATTTCCGGATGAGCAAGCGAATGACTATTATAAACAGCTGGGGGGATAACCTACTTTGCATCAACCCTGACAAACACTCCATTCAAGGACGGTTTAAGCCAGTTTTCTTCTATTGATCGTAGCTTTTGATATACATCACTGAAAGGGCTAAAAAAGTCATCTCAGAGGAGAGAAAACAGCTAATTCCAGCTGAGAAGACCGAAAAGGACGTTTCAGATCCAGTGAGAGGTGTTTGGGAGGATATACATTAACGTTGGATGATTACGCTGTTTTTCAGCGTTACAGCCAGGATCTATTCGTTTTCCGAGCTTATTCAGTACAGACGTACTGGACTGACTGCAGAGAATTCGATTTTCGACCTCTTAGACTCTTTCGGCGGGCTTAGGCTTGAGGAACTCTTGCTTTAAGAGCGGAATACGCGCTTATTGATTTGGGGCCACAAGAATAAGCGCGATTTCCGAGCTTATGCAGTACAGACGTACGGGACTGACTGTTGAGAAGTCGATTTCCGACTTCTCAGACTCTTTCGGCGAGCTTAGGCTTGAGTAACTTTCGCTTTAAGAGCGGAAAACGCGCTTATTGGTTTGGGGCCACATGAATAAGCGCGTTTTCCGCGCTTATTCTGCCCGGACGCACAGGAAGGTCTGCTGAGAAGTCGATTTCTGACCTCTCAGACTCTATCGGCGAGCTTAGGCTTGAGGAGCTCTCGCTTTAAGAGCGGAAAACGCGCTTATTGGTTCGGGGCCACATGAATAAGCGCGTTTTCCGCGCTTATTCTGCCCGGACGCGCAGGACGGTCTGCTGAGAAGTCGATTTCTGACTTCTCAGGGGCTACGTATGAGCTTCGGCTCGCGGAGCTCGCTCTGAAAGTTCGGTTTCTGTGCCTATTTGTTCGGGCGCTCCAGATTAAGCGCGTTTTCCGTGCTTATTCATCTCGGACACGCGGGACTGTCATCAGAAATGGCCACGAAGCATCGCAAATCAAAGCTGTAAAGCTATTTTTCGGCGATACAGCCACGGTCTAATAAGCATAATACCTACAATCAAGCTTTTTTCCTCCGGTACACTCGCTCCGGCCGGCCAACCACACCGTAAGACAGGTCGGCGTATAAATCGCCCGAGCTGACTAAGTGCTCCAGGTAGCGGCGGCCGGTGGAGCGGCTGACACCGATTTCCTTGGCGATTTGATCAGCGGTCAAGCCGCCGGATGCGCTAGAAATCGCTTGTACGATTTTTACCAATGTGAGCTTATCAATCCCTTTGGGCAGGAAAGAGGTGTCCAAGTTGGTTTCTTTCTTGGAAGTTCCAGACATAAGGCGATCGACATCGCTCTGATTGATCATACCGCTTTGGTTCATCCGACTGAGTTCACGATGGAAATTCAGATATCGCACTAGCGTTTCTTGAAGCCGATTAAAGACGAGCGGTTTGATGATATAATCAAACGCACCGCTGCGTATGGCGTCACGAATGGCGTCTATTTCTTTGGCAGCAGTGATCATAATGACGTCTGTTTCCCGGTAATGCTGTCGAATAAAGGAAAGCATCTCTAAGCCGTTGGCGCCCGGTAAATACACATCGAGTAGGACGAGATGCGGAGTCAGAATTTCCAACTGTTCCTTGGCTTGACCCAGATCCGTGGCGATACCGACAACGTGGAATCCATCTACTTTTTCTATGAATCGTCTGTTAATCTCAGCAATTTTCTCATCATCTTCTACGATTAATACTTCAACGGTTTGATTCTGGTGTTCCATGGGGTAGATTCCTTTCTTTGAGATCAGGGATTTTGGGAATCGCAACGGTGAAAATCGTGCCGCCTGCGGGGTTTTTATGAAATGTAATGTACCCACTCAACTTTCCGACGGCATGCTGGACCAAAGCGAGTCCAATGCCGCGGTGTTCCCCTTCTTTGGTTGAAAAGCCTTTCTCAAATACAGCCATACTCGTTTCCTCAGGAATTCCTACGCCTCGATCCTCGCATTCGATAATAAGATCCTCACCAAGGTCGGTTAGAAATAATTTCACATACGGCTCCGTCTGATCGCCACCAGCAAGCACCGCTTCCATGGCATTGTCAACGAGGTTACCGATGATGGTGACGAGCATATTTCGATCAATTTGAGCCGGGATGTCGCTGAATGAGCTTTCGTGATCAATTTCGAAGGTTATCTTTAACTCCTGTGCATGATTAAATTTGCCAATGAGCAGCCCGCCAATCATGGGATCTGGGATTTCTCGCATAATGAACTGTACCCAATTCTGATGCACATCGGCCTCCCTGGAGATAAGTTCCACAGCTTCTTGATACGATTCAAGTTGAATTAGCCCAGAGATAACATAAAGCTTGTTCGAAAATTCATGCGTTTGTGCGCGAAGCGCTTCTGCAAAGCGTTTGACCTGAGACAGTTCCTCGGCTAATCGATACAGGTCGGACTTGCTGCGAAAGCTCGAAACTGCACCGGTCACGCCGAATTTTCGCTCAATGATCGGTACCCGATTCACAATCACCTCATGGTCACCAATGAGCATTTCATGGTCAAATTCGGCTTTACCCGAACGAACGACTTCATACAATCTCGTATTCGGTATAACATCTTCAATTTGTCTTCCAGTAATCTTTGCCGTGACAGGCAGCTGAAGCAGCTGAAGCGCATAGCGGTTAGCCATCGTTATAATACCCTCACGATTAACCGCAATGATACCTTCGCGAATGGATTCTAGAATTGCCTTCTTTTCGGTATATAATGCGCCGATTTCCTTGGGCTCCAAGCCATGAATGGAACGCCGGACATTATGGGCGATGAGGACAGAGCCAACAAGTCCAATGATGAGAACAATCAATGAGATCATTTCGATTCGTGTTTGATACGCTGTAGTAATTAGTGCAATGTCTTCTGTCAGGAAGCCGACGGATACGATACCGATCACTTGGCCATTGTCGCCAAATACCGGAGCTTTGCCGCGGAGTGAGGGACCGAGAGATCCAATCGCCTTGGAAATAATGGATTGCCCCTCGAGAACGGGACCGTTGTCTCCACCTACCATTTCTTTGCCTATTCGGTCAGGCAGGGGATGCGAATAACGGATACCTTCGCGGTTCCCGACAACGATGTATTCCGCATCTATTTTCTCACGTACCGTCTCCGCAATGGGTTGAATGACGGCTGAGGGGTCATTTAATTGAAAGGCATGCCTTATTTCAGGCATACTAGCCACTGTTTCGGCTACCTTCAAGGCGCGTGTACCAATTTGATCCTCAAGGGCGGAGGTCATCAAGTAATAGAATATGCCGCCTAGACTTAGGATGATGAAGACAAGCAGTGAACAAATAATCAAGATTAGCTTGGTTTGCAGCCTCATTCCGAGTTAAAGCCCCCCGTTTTTGCTAGTATTGTATCATAAAGCGCTCTCATTTTGAGGGAAAACGCGTTGGAGCCGTCGTGAACAATATGAACAAAATGCCCAAAACGATGTTATTATAATTAATCTTGTTAAACTTCTCAATTTTCTATTCAGGTGATATTCTGAAAGCGCTTCAAAGAAAGCGGATACACGTATAAAACCAAAAAGTTGGAGGGGTTTCATTTGATAAAAAATGTCTTAGCAGCATCTTTGAAAGTAACATCGATCAGTTTATTAGCAATCTCCTTGGCAGCATGCGGTAATGGGGCAGCTAAACCAACAGACGCAACGGGTGACAAGACCAAAGAAACAACAGCACCAGCACAAGCAGCATCCAAATATCCAGAAAAAGCGCTGAGCATCATCGCTCCATCCGGCGCAGGTGGCGGCTGGGATATGACGGCTCGTACGATTGCCAAAGTATTGTCGGAAACGAAAGCGCTTGATAAACCGATTTCGGTTGAAAATAAACCGGGTGGAGGCGGCGCCGTTTTCATGGCTGAATATGCAACGAAAGATGTGAAAGATAATTATAAATTGTTCGTTAGCTCACCGCCGATTCTTATTAACCATCTAAAAAAAGAAGGTAACACGCCTTACGGTTATGCAGATACAACGCCACTTGCGCAATTGACGAAGGATTATGGCGCAGTTGCGGTTGCGGCAAACTCGAAATATAAAGATTTGAAATCACTGTTGGATGATATGAAAGCGGATCCTACGAAACTGACGGTTGCTGGTGGTTCTGCACCTGGCTCCATGGATCATCTGGTTTCCATTCTTCCTGCCTTTAAATACGGTATCGACCCGAAAAAGGTGAAATACGTATCCTATGATGGCGGCGGGGAAGCGGTAACAGCTTTACTCGGCGGTAATGCGGATGTGCTCGGAACCGATGCATCTTCCCTGGATCAGTATGTGAAAGCTGGCAAGATCAGAATACTGGCGGTGGCATCACCACAACGACTTGGTGGCAGCATGAAAGATGTTCCAACGATGAAAGAACAAGGTATTGACGCTGAGTTCTTAATCTGGCGCGGCTTCTTCGGACCTAAGAATATGGATGCGGGTGCGAAAAAGTTCTGGGAAGATACGATCAAGAAAATGGTTGATTCCGATACATGGAAAAAAGAAATGACAGCGAACAACTGGGAAACTGACTATAAAAAAGCGGATGATTTCAAAGCTTTCCTAGGTCAGCAAGAAACGCAATTGAAAGATATGTTGACAGCTTTGGGTATGCAGAAATAAGAGAGCCTTGGGATGCTGGGGAGAAGTGAATTTCCTTCTTCCCATGCACGAAGGGCGGGAGGTTGAGAACAGATGAACACCATGTTTGACCGTTATGCAGGTATCGTTTTTTTCGCTATCGGCACCACATTTGTGATCGGCAGCAGGAGCATTTCGACAAGTGCTTACGGCAGTAATGTAGGCGCGAATATTTTCCCAATGATGCTGGGGGCTTTCTTAGCATTAATGAGCATTCGTCTCATTTATGATACGTTCCGCAAGCAGCAAACGAAAAAACATAAAGAAAATTTGGATTACAAAAGATTTGGTATCATTTTCGTTTCAGCAGTTCTTTATGCGTTATTTCTCGAAGATATCGGATTCGTCATCTCCACGTTTCTCTTTTTAATGATTGGGTTCCAAACGATGCATAAAGGTAGAGTTTGGGTTTCGCTTTTGATCTCAGCTGCATTCTCCTATGGGGTGTATACGCTGTATGTGAATGGATTGGATGGATCTCTTCCTGGATTCCCAACTTGGTTAGGCTTCTAAGATATCGCTTACGCAGTGGGTTTGCTAAAAAGCAAGCTCTAAGGAGGTTATTGAAATGAGCACGATTGATTATGTGCTTCATGGCTTGGGTACTGCAATGCAGTGGCACAATGTCGTGTTTGTTTTTCTAGGCGTATTAATTGGTACAGTGGTAGGTGTCCTACCCGGGATTGGACCCATGAGCGGTGTAGCTCTGTTAATCCCGATAACAGCGACAATGACCGCAGGATTAGGTCCTGAAGAAGCCGCGACGAGCTCCATTATTTTGCTTGCTGGTGTCTATTATGGAGCGATGTACGGAGGTTCGACGACTTCCATCCTGCTGAATACACCGGGGGAATCTTCTTCCGTAGTAACGACCCTAGATGGTTATCAGATGGCAAAACAAGGCAGAGCCGGGGCGGCGCTTGCGATTTCAGCGATTGGTTCCTTTGCTGCCGGCATTATTTCTCTAATAGGCCTTATTTTCCTTGCTAGGCCTTTGTCGGCGGTTGCCATCAAGTTTGGTCCTGCCGAATATTTCTCTCTCATGGTTCTCGGCTTACTCGCAATCAGCGGTCTAGCTGGCAAATCCATGGTCAAAGCTTTAATGATGACAGCATTCGGGTTGCTGCTCGCAACGATCGGGATTGATAATGTATCCGGCGTTGAACGGTTTACATTTAATATTCCGGAGCTCTATCAGGGCTTGGAATTCCTTACTGTGGCCGTAGGTACTTTCGCTGTCGGTGAAGTATTTAAGACCATTCTACAGCGAGAAGGAAACGATGGTGAATTGGCTAAAATCAATCGAATCCTACCGACGAAGCAGGATTTGAAGGATAGCGCGGCACCAATCGCTCGAGGCTCGGTTCTTGGATTTTTCATCGGGCTTCTGCCTGGAGCCGGTGCCATTCTTGCCTCCTTTTTCGCTTACATTGTAGAAAAGAAAATCAGTAAACATCCCGAGAAATTCGGGAAGGGTGCCATTGAGGGTGTAGCTTCTCCGGAAGCCGCGAATAATGCGGCGTCAGGCGGCGCCATGATTCCACTTTTGACACTCGGCATTCCTTCATCCGGTACAACCGCTATTCTGATGGGTGCTTTCATTATGTACAATGTTCAGCCGGGTCCTTTGTTATTCCAAGATCACCCGCAGCTCGCATGGGGCGTTATTGCAAGTATGTTCGTCGGCAACCTGATGTTGCTAATTCTAAATATGCCGCTCGTCAAAGTGTTTGCGAAAGTCATTGAAACACCAACGAAATATTTGATTCCATTAATTATCGTGTTTTCCGTATTCGGTGTGTACGCAGTTCAATATTCAACGTTTGATTTGCTCTTAATTATGGGCTGCGGTCTTGTCGGGTACTTCTTATCGAAAAACGATTACCCGTTAGCGCCACTGGTACTTGGTCTTATTCTTGGACCGATGCTGGAAAATAACATGCGCAGAGCATTGACCATTTCGAATGGAGATTTCATGATTTTCTTACAAAAACCTGTTTCTCTCATCTTCTTGATCATTGGTTTCTTATGGTTGACGATTCCTTTAATCCTGAAGATGAGAGGTAAAAATGTTCTTGTAAACGAAGAAGCATAAGTTGAACGAAAACCCCTATGATGCTGGGTGGAGCTCTGATACCAATCAGCCTCTACTTTGTGGAATAGGGGTTCCATTTCATGGAGTGAAATTCAGATGGACGTACTTTTTCTTATCGTGCTCAATGTCATTGTACCTGTATTTTTATTAATTGGAGCAGGGGCTTTTATGCATCGTGTATTTCATTTTGATATGCATACACTGTCTAAGCTCAATGCGTATTTCTTACTTCCAGCTGTCTCTTTTGCGAATATTTATCAAAGTAAGCTGGAATGGAGTACTCTGCTGCAAATCGTTAGCTTTTTGATTCTACAAAGTATTGCTCTTATCGCGCTGAGCGTAGGAACAGCAAAGCTAGCTAAATTTGATAAGAGCTTGTCCTCTAGCTTTTCGAATAGTGTAGTGCTTAGCAATTCGGGTAATTTCGGCTTGCCAGTGTCACAGCTTGTGTTTCAGGGGAACCCGGTCGGCTTGTCTGTTCAAATCATTGTAACCATCTATCAAAACCTGTTAACGCATACCTTTGGCTTGGTTAATGCGGTTTCCGCACAAAGCCAAGGGCAGAAGATGCTGCGGGAGCTTTTGAAAAACCCCATGATTCATGCATTTCTACTAGGGTTGCTAATGCATGTTCTGGCGATTCCAATCCCAGCTTTCATATGGCATCCGATCCAAAATGTAGCTAATGCTTTCCTTGCGATTGCACTAGTTACATTAGGTGCACAGAGTGCTTACTTGCAGTTTAAGCGGCTAAGCAGCGCACTTATCTTCAGTCTGCTTGGAAGACTAATTGTCTCCCCGATCCTAGCATTAATTTTCATTTTACTGCTTCATTTAGAAGGTACAACGGCACAAGCATTGTTTATCGCCAGCTCGTTTCCCACGTCAAGGAACAGCGCGGTATTTGCATTAGAATACGGGAATCACCCGGAATACGCAGCTCAAGTGGTGCTGCTTTCTACTTTGTTCAGCAGCTTGACTGTTACCTTAGTCGTGTACGTATCAAAAATATTATTTTAGGCATGATGCCCGTAGAAACGAGGAGTTCAATTTGAAAGACACTATAGGTGGCAAAAGCATTATTCTGCGTGTGGAGCTGCAAACTGAAGCCGTTCATTTTGGACAATTAATCACCGTCATTACGGAAAATGGTGGGGATGTTATTGCCATTGACGTTATCCAAACAGGTCCAAATTGGACGGTTCGTGATATTACTGTCACAGCATCCGAACAGGTTCAACTGGAGGCCGTCACCAGCGCCATCAAGTTGCTTCAGGGTGTAAAGCTTGTTCATGTATCGGATCGTACCTTCCTTCTTCACCTAGGTGGCAAGATCGAGATGAAGCCTAAAGTGCCGATTCAAAATCGGGACGATCTGTCTCGTGTGTATACACCCGATGTTGCGCGAGTTTGTATGGCGATTCATGAGAAGCAGGAGAATGCGTACAAGCTTACGATTAAGCGAAATACGGTTGCTGTTGTTTCGGATGGCAGTGCGGTGCTAGGTTTGGGTAATATTGGACCCTACGCAGCTATGCCGGTCATGGAAGGTAAGGCGATGCTGTTCAAGCAGCTCGCGGATGTCGATGCCTTTCCAATCTGCCTAGACACGCAAAACACGGAAGAAATCATTACCACGATTAAGAATTTAGCTCCTGCTTTTGGCGGGATCAATTTAGAGGATATCTCTTCGCCGCGTTGTTTTGAAATTGAGGAAAGGCTGCGCGAAGAGCTTGATATTCCTGTATTCCATGACGACCAGCATGGGACGGCAGTCGTTCTGTATGCGGGGCTCATTAATGCACTGAAAGTCGTAGGGAAATCGATTAATGAAGCTAAGGTTGTCATCTGTGGAATTGGGGCTGCTGGCATAGCTTGTTCTAAAATTCTACTCGCAGCAGGTGTCAAGGAATTGATCGGAGTTGATCGAGAAGGGGCTTTGGTGAGCAGCACTTCGTATAGCAATCCCATGTGGAACTGGTACGCGGAACGAACCAACCCAAATCGACTTACGGGTTCCTTGCACGAAATTATTGAAGGTGCCGATGTATTTATCGGCTTATCCTCCGGGGGTGTGCTAAAGCGAGTCGATGTTGAACGGATGTCGCCGCATCCCATTGTATTCGTGATGGCGAATCCGACACCGGAGATTCATCCGGATGAAATTGAAGACATTGCAGGCGTAATAGCGACTGGAAGGTCTGATTTCCCGAATCAGATTAATAATGTCCTATGCTTCCCAGGCATATTTCGAGCTGCATTAGATTGCCAGGCTACAACAATTAATGAGGAAATGAAGCTAGCTGCTTCCGCGGCCATCGCCTCAGTTGTAGCTCCGCAAGAATTGAACAAACTGTACATTATTCCGAGTGTTTTCAATCAAGAGGTAGTTAGACGTATTCGAACAGGGGTCATTGAAGCAGCAATAAGAACCGGAGTGGCTCGGAGAATGCCGCGTGAATTCAGGTCAGGGGGAGCTATATGAGTGGACTGGATACAAGAGCGATTGTAGAAATCAATCAGTTGGCTAATCAATTTCAATCGAGCATTGTTATCAAAGTGGGCAAGCGTTTTATCGATGTCAAAAGTATTCTTGGTCTAAGCATTACGCTTTTCAGCAACGAGGTGTATCACTTAGAAATTCATGGCCCCGACGAAGCTAAGGCTAAGCTTGCAATGGAGCAACTATTTATCAAACATGGGCTTCCGCTAAGCGAAGTTTAATCGTGAATGGAGGTTGCCACTAAAGGAGGCACTAAGTGCAACACTAAGTGGCAATACAAAGTGCAACACCCAAGTGTAGCACCAAGCGCAACACCAAGTGAGGAAATCCCGAAATTTAAGCAAAAAAACCTTCGACACCACTATTAAAGTGGATCTGAAGGTTTTTTTTACGCAATATTACTTACATTAGAGGGGATTTGGAACACAAGTTGTACGCGTACAACAATTTCCTTAATTTCTTCTTGGTAAACGGAAGATGTTGTATGTTGTGCAACAATTATGCCTTCATTCCTGCTTTAGAGCTACTTTGGGCTGGAAAACACTCTAGTCCAGAGTCAGTGATAATCGTTTATCTAGTCATATAATGCATGTTTTGAGTTTTGGGAAGAAGTCTTAAAGTTTCAAAAGGAACTACGATGCGCTATTTATCGAAAATACGTGCGCCCAGAGTCCGATAGACCTGAGGCTTAGCCCCAGGCTATTTTTAATTACTTCACCTTAAAATGCACAACTGCGCTGTACAGCATTTTACCCGCGTTCGGGTCGAACACAATGTGATGCTGAATCGCGAAGACGTCCAGCAGTAAAGCTTTGTTGTTATCGATTTGCTCGTTGATTTGCCGTTCCAGCGTTTTCATATCATAAGCTTGAAAAAACTCGATTTTATTATCTATGCGGTCCAAAATAAAGTCCATGATCTTACTCCTCCCTAAGCTAAGTTGTAAAGTTAAGACAACTTCTCTTATTATAACGTCAATATCTGATATAGGAAGTACATCTGATTAGGCGTATACTGTAAGGGGATACATGACCGCATGTTCAGATGGATCGGGAATACCTCATTTGCTAGACAAACTTGTAGTAGGAAGTGATGTCGTTTTGAAGTCTACACGGTTATTGGTTGATTTCTTCAAAGAGAAATGGCCGTTGTACGCTGTAGCCGCATTGTCCATTTCTTTAGGTAACATTGTTCACTCGTATTACCCCAAGCTGCTAGGCATGTTTACAGACCAGCTGCAGCAAGGACTTTTGAACAAAACGCTAATTGTTGACTACAGTCTAAAGCTGCTGATGATTGGCGTTACATTCGGTGTTTTAGCAGCCATTGGTCAGTACATGATCATGCGTAACGGAAGACGCTTCGAGTTTGTTTCAAGAAACCGCTTGTTTAACCATTTCACACAGTTGGGCGCAACATTTTACTCGAAGAACGGCGTTGGTAAGCTGCTGAGTTATGTGATGAATGACGTAACTGTCATTCGAGAATCGATATCCATGGGGATTAACCACGTGGTAAACTCCGCGATTTTGATCACGGCTGTCATTCTAATGATGCTGTTCAGTTCGATCCCGCTTTATCTAATTATCATCTGTATTTTGCCCTTATTGCTCATTCCTGTTCTAACCGTTCGATTTCAGCCTATTATTAAAAAGCATTCTTTACAGGTACAAGAAGCATTAGGCAAAATGACGGAGTCGGCCGAGGAGCAATTCGGAGGCATACGGGTAGCCAAGAAATTTGCGGTGGAACCGATTATGGTTCGTAGATTCAGCGATACGGTAGATCGGATTCGCGACAACCAATTGAGATTGGTTCGGCTATCTTCCTTATTTGAAGCACTTATTCCGTTTCTGGGCGCAATATCGCTGATCATCGCGATTGCTTTTGGGGGCTATTTGACCATTCAAGGGCGGATTACGATTGGCCATTTCGTTGAATTAACGCTATACATACGGATGATGGTAAACCCTTTACAGCAAATTGGTCGCGTCATTAATGCCATGCAGCGCTCTCGAGCTTCGCTTGAACGAATGAATGAACTGCTCGATTTGAAATCCGAAATTGTGCAAAACGAGCTTGCGCAAATATCCGACCTCGATCACGAGGGAATTCGGATTGAACACTTGTCTTTTGCCTATCCAGATGACGAAGACGAAGTGCTTCATGACATAACGTTAACGATTGAACCTGGTAAATCTATTGGCATTATCGGGAAAACAGGCAGTGGTAAATCGACCTTGGTGAAGCTAATGCTTAGAATATACGACCCACCGGAGGGAACGGTATGGATCGGGGATACGGATATTCGCGATGTGACATTAGAAAGCCTGAGAAATCAAATCGCTTATGTTCCGCAAGAGGGGTTCTTGTTTAGCACGACCATCCGCGATAACATCGCCTTTTATAAAAGAGAATCACCCTTAGAACAGGTTGAGCGTGCTGCCAAGAAAGCACAAATCCTCTCCAGCATTACGTCATTTCCTGAAAAGTTTGAGACGAAGCTGGGTGAGCGCGGTGTCACCTTATCGGGTGGGC
Source organism: Paenibacillus sp. JT22N1 (assembly GCF_059692155.1). Lineage (NCBI taxonomy): Bacteria > Bacillati > Bacillota > Bacilli > Caryophanales > Paenibacillaceae > Paenibacillus > Paenibacillus sp. JT22N1. The sequence goes on along the minus strand of NZ_JCAUAW010000022.1, from coordinate 58,694 downwards.
AGCGTCAACGAACAAGCTTAGCCAGAGGGATCATTAAGGATTCTCCTTTAATGATTCTAGATGATAGTGTAAGCGCTGTAGACTCTGTGACGGAGAGGCACATCATTGATACGATCCGCAAAGAGCGATTGAACAAAACGACCATTTGGATCGCACATCGAATCTCCGCGTTGAAGCATACGGATGAGATTATCGTACTTCACGAAGGCAGGATTGTGCAGCGCGGCACGCACGAAGAGCTAATTGCACAAGAAGGCTTGTACGCCGAGCTTCATGCGATACAAGAGGGAGGTAGCGACGATGCCCAAACGGAGTAACAAAAGCAATGAGGAGCGGCAGAAGACGCGATCTTCCTTTCGTTCTTTATCCGGTTATGCCAAACCGCATAGGTTTACTTTTGCTGCTGTTTTATTTTGCGCGTTACTTGGGATAGCAGCCGATTTGTTTCAGCCGTATCTGGTTAAGATCGCGATTGATGATAATTTGATGATTGGGAAAAATGACTATCGCTCCCTGCTGCTCATTTGCTTATTCTATGCAGGTCTATCTATCAGCAGTCTATTCTTCAGTTATCTGCAGAACAATTTATTGCAGTTTGCCGGCCAAAGCATCGTCGCTAAAATACGCAAGGATTTGTTCGAGCACATCTTTAAGCAGTCGATGTCTTATTATGACCGGACGCCAAGCGGCAGCCTGATTACGCATGTTTCTAGTGACACGGAAACGCTGAATCAGTTTTTTACACAGGTTCTTCTTAGTTTGGTACGCGATGGCATGACACTCGTATTCATCATCGTGCTGATGTATCATCTGGACCCACAGCTAACGATGTACAGCATGATCGTGATCCCTATCATTGTGATTATAGCGGTTAGCTTTCGCAGATATATGCGCAAAACCTATCAGCTCTCGAGGACGCAGCTGTCTCAAATGGTTGCTTTTGCCGCTGAGAATTTATCTGGGATGCATCTCATTCAAGCTTTTCATCAAGAGAAGGAACAGATGAATCGCTTCACTGAGCGGAATCTTGGGTATTTTCGAGCTAATTTGAGAGAAATTCGTACCAATGTTTTGTTCAATCGTTCCTTTGATATTTTGGGTAATTTATCGGTGGCCTTTATTACTTGGATTGGCGGTATTGCCGTTTTCGATAAAACGATTGAATTCGGTGTATTGTATGCTTTTATAACTTATATCCGGCAGTTTTTTCAACCGATTAATAACATTACTCAGCAGTGGAATACCCTTCAATCTACGACGGTGTCTGTAAATCGAATTTGGAATATCTTCTCCATTCAACCGGAAGTTAAGGATAAGGAAGGCGTGTTGTCACCCTCGTTATCCGACGTGAAGGGGGACATTCATTTCAATCATGTTCATTTCGGTTATTTGAAGGATACGGCTGTTATTGAGGATCTAGAGCTTCATATTGAACCCGGCGAAATGATCGGTATCGTGGGGACGACGGGTGCTGGTAAAAGCTCGCTGATTAGTCTGCTTTGCCGCTTTTATGATGTACAGGAGGGAAGTATCCGCATTGATGGCACGGATCTTCGAGATATCCCGCAGGCCGTGCTACATCGTATGGTTGGACTCGTACAGCAGGAACCGTACTTATACGCAGGCAGCATTTTGGACAATGTCCGGATGTTCGATGAAACCATAACACGTGAGGAAGTGATAGAGGCATGCCGGATGGTTGGGGCAGACAATCTCATTTCACGAATGAAGGATGGTTATGAGACACGCATATCCGAGAGAGGAAGCGGGCTTTCCGCAGGCGAGAGACAACTGATCTCGTTCGCAAGAATTATCGTATTCCAGCCGAAAGTACTGATTCTAGATGAAGCTACAGCGAATTTGGATTCACAAACGGAGCAGTTGATTCAATCCGCGCTGCAGGTTGTAGCCGAGGGAAGAACGACACTTGTTATCGCGCATCGCATCTCGACTATTATGCATGCCAACCGCATCATTGTGATGAGTCAGGGGAAAATTGTTGAAGAAGGGAACCACGTTCAATTACTTGCGCTCCGTGGCTATTACGAGCAATTATATCTGCATTCACAGGGGAATATGGATGCTGCACAAACCATTTCATAGTATGAATGCGCCCAACTGAGGGTGTAAAAATTAGCTTTGTCGGACTCCTAGTCAGGAAGTCGTGACGAAGCTTTTTTTATGCGTGATAAAAGTCCTAGAAGGATGCCTAAAGTTTCTATCGTTTTATTGCATAAATTGATTGGTATAAATGTTTAGTAAAGAGATATCTGATCCTATTTTACCATCGGTCAGAGAAAATGTTAAAAAAGCAATTTAGTTACAATATAATTACTTAACAAACAATAATGGAAAATTGTGTTGTTTATTTTAGTTTACTATACTATACTAATGTATAAAATTGTAAAGTTTGCTGTCGATTATTGTCGAACATGGGAATTTTCACCTACAACTTTATAATGGCAAACCTATTGAAAAATAGGGACGCAAAGCTAGAGGGACTACATCCAACAAGGATATGTCAGCCAGTTGCATTGTAGCAATTGGTGGAATAGGGGCATTTATGCCCATGTTTCTCCTTTTTTTTTGTGAACATTTTCTTAACGCAATTCTATCGATAGGAGAGAAATTAATGAGAGAGAAAAGACTAACGAATGTACAGCAATTATTCCCTAGTGAGGATGGCAACCAACAAACGCGTCAAACGGTTTTGCGACTCATTGAACAATTAGTAACTGGAGTGGATGATCTTAAAAACCCGGACGGCGTCAATCTCAAGGGCGAGAAAAACCGAACAGGGACTTTCTATAACAATCTTATTCGAGATAGCTCCATTCCTATTGGCAGCGTCCCCCTAGAGGAAGTTAATACAGAGCTATTGAAATTGCTGCATGATCATCCTTATCATACGAAATATTTTTTAACGAATATTTTGCCGATGGCAAGCATCCCGGGGATTATGGGCATGATCGCGGCATTTTTGGTTAATGGCAACAATTTATGGGATGTATACGGCCCAGCCGGAGCTGAAGCTGAAGTAAGAGTCATCAGCATGATGTCCAAATTAATAGGCTATGATGCGCTGAAAAGCGGCGGGTATACGACATGGGGCGGACAAGGAGCTGTATTCTCAGGTCTCAGGATAGCGATCGCGAAATTCGTTCCGGACGCATTGCAAAAAGGTGTTCCCGACAACTTGTATGCTTTTTGTTCCGAAGCCGCTCACTACAGCTTGTTTAAATCTATGGAGGCATCGGGCATAGGGAGCGATAGATTGATCAGAGTTCGCACGAATGCTGACAGCTCCATGGATGTGAATGATCTGAGAGTTAAAATGGAAGAAGTGATCGCACGAGGCGGAATCCCGATTTACATTGTAGCTACGACAGGAACAACGGATGCCATGGGGATTGACGATTTGGAACAAATTTATGCTGTGTCTAACAAGGCAGCCGTTCATCATGGGTTGCTTAGACCTCATATTCATGCAGACTCTGCTTTAGGTGCATTCTTTGCTTTCTTTAATGACTATGATTTCACCGCCAATCCACTGGAATTAAAGAAAGATGTCACTCAGGCTTTAATTTCTATCCAAAGCAAGATGAGGCATTTGCATTTGGCCGACTCGCTTTGCTTCGATTTTCAAAAGCTAGGGCAAACCCCTTACCTGACAAGCCTATTTCTGGTCAAGGATGCCGCCGATTTAAGACTTATGGATCTGCATCCGGATGAAACCCCCTATGTCGGACATCGGGGATACGGACAGTATCATACTGGGTATACGTTGGAGTGCTCGCGCATGGCAAGCTCCATCAGTATATACAGCGCTCTGCTTGCATTCGGCATTCAAGGGTATCAGCAATTGCTAGCTCAGTTCGTTGAGGTTAATCTCGCTTTCCGGGAAGCGCTGCGCCAAGAAATCCCTCAAGCTGAAATCGTTAATAACGACAATCCGGGCATCATTACACTATTTCGTATATATCCGGAAGGCAGTCCGCATTTTCAGGATGAAATTTCGGGCAAGTGTACCCTTAAGGAAATTGAGCGGAATAATAAATTTAACGAACGTTTATTCGAAATGCTTGGGAATCATCGCGACCGCATATTTTTTGGCGACACCAAAAAGCATCTGCTTGTTCAAACGAAGGATGCTAATTCTATTGCTCTGTACGCGACAAAGATTTTTGTCATCTCCCCTTATACGGAGACAAAACATGTGCATGAAATTATTCAATATTTGAAGGAAACAGTAGCGCAAGTCTATGAGAAATATTCCGAAACATCGATATTAAGCAGGAGGTAATTGAAAAGTGGCAAAGCATGCTCCAAATAAAATAATAAACTGGTTCAGAGGACAAATCGCGGTGAAGATGACGAGCAGTATTTTACTGCTGTTGCTATTCGTATGCGCAGCCTTCTCGGTCTCTTCCTATTTGGCCAGTAAAAGTTTAACTACGAAGCTTGAGGATCAATTCGTTCTAAGATTAACCACAAATATTGAAAATGTTTCGAAATATATGACTTCTATTCCCGAACATGCAGATGAAATTACAGGCAAAGATAAACCGGCCTATACCAAAATTAAACAGCAGTTTGAACAATTTAAAAAGCAAGACTCTCTTGAAAATGTTTATGTCTTACAGAAAGTTCAAAATAAAGATCAAATCGTCATTTTAACTGGCGTTGATGAAGATTTCGGCACCGAGTATCCTTTTACGCCAGAGATGAACAATGCGATCAAGGATGACAAACTAACGATCAGTGAGATTTACAAGGACGAATTTGGTATACATAAATCGGTCTTTGTCCCTCTCAAAAACGCTAAAGGCGAAAACGTCGGAATTGTTGGCATTGATTTAGATGCTTCGGTCGTTCCCAAAACGAAGCAAGAATTGTTATGGACAACCTTTACGATTACCTTAATCGTTATAGTCTTAGGCGGTCTAATAGCCTATTTCATAAGTCGGAGTGTGACGAGACCGGTCATCCAACTGATGCGTGTAACAGAGAAGGTTGCTGCGGGAGATTTGTCTGCACAAGTCTCTATCCATCGAGTGGATGAGATCGGTAAATTGGCAAATGCTTTTAACGAAATGCGTCAGAATTTAGATTCTTTGATCCGCCAAATATTTTCTTCATCCAACCTCATTACCAATACGAGCGCACATTTATATCAGTCTGCGGACGAATCCAGTGCAAGTGCTGGGCAGGTTGCCGTTTCTATGAACAGTATGAACGAAGGGGTTGCTGAAGTTGTTTCTTCCATTACAGAGAGTACTTCATCAATCGTTGAGATCAATTCGGAATTATCAGAGGTAACATCGGAAGTCAAAGAGATGCAGGAAATGGCCCATAAGGTTGGTGCACAATCTGCAGACGGTCAGCAGCTTGTTGAGAAGACATTACATCAGATGAATGTGATTCAGAAAGAGATGAAGCATTCCCAAGAAGCCGCGCAGCAGCTAGGAAACCGTTCGAAGGAAATCGGGGAAATTATCCATATCATCACCGAAATTGCACAGCAGACGAACCTATTGGCTTTGAATGCGTCCATTGAAGCGGCACGTGTTGGAGAACAGGGGAAAGGCTTTGCCGTTGTCGCTGGTGAAGTGAAGAAGCTGGCGGAGCAATCTACGAAAGCCGCAAGCTCGATCACCGAGCTCGTTTCCAGTACCCAAAATGATAGCCTACTTGTCATGGAGAGCATTGTTCAAGGAAATCAAGCAGTTGAGCAAGGTCAAAGCTGGATTAACGATACGTATGAAAGTTTTAAAGTTATTTTTAATGGAATTTCCGTTTTCTCCAATCGGACAGACCACTTGATCAATACTTTAGTGAGAGCAGAAAGATCTTTTGAGATCATTTCTAATGCCATGCAGAAAATCTCTGGGATCACAGAGGAACAATCTGCAGGCTACGAGGAAGTGGCGGCGGCGGCTCAAGAGCAAAGTGCTTCCATTCAAGAAATTACTTCAGCTATTCGCCAACTATCTGATATGGCTGTTGTGCTGCAAAGCTCCGTTCAAAATTTTAAGATTACAGATTGAATATATCGGCTTTCTTTAGTTGATTACTTGCCAGCCTAGCGCTGGCTTTTTTGTTTTATAAAAGTCGTAGTCATCCATAGGCTAATGATCTGGTACTAGGAATAGATAGTACTTCTCAAACTGAACATCTCTAGTACAATAAGAAGTAAGCGAGAGGAGGAATATCATCATGAAATCCAAATTTGTTACGATTCAACTAGGCTATGTATTGGGAGCTAGTGCTCTACTAACCGCCATTGTATATTTTTTTGCTACGAATTGGGAGAAATTAAACCGCTGGGAGAAATTCATTCCTGTCTTTGTGCTCATCATGGGCTTTTATGGCTTATCTGTATGGCTTTCTCGCCAAAATGGCAGGCAGTTTCTAAGTAAACTTAGCCTGTTCGCGAGCTGCATTTCGTTCGGTGTAGGTGTCGGACTCATTGGGCAAACCTACAATTCTCATGCTGACAGTTACAGCTTGTTCGCCGTATGGTTCATTCCGGCATTTTTACTTGCCCTATTAACTAGATGGCAGCCCTACTATGTACTGGCGTATATTTTGGGCCATCTCGCTTATGGGATTTATTTCTTCGGACGTTGGGGAGGGAGCTCAGATGCGGAAATCATTCAAATTACCATCTGGCTCGGAATCGCCATTGCGAATGGCATCTTGTATGTTCTGAGTGAGCGGGGGCGTTTGCACTCATCTTTTCTCAAATGGATCTCTTTTCAAGTTGGGATGGCAGTTTTGGTCGTGGCTTCAAATTCACAAGCGTACGAAAAGTACGGTGTCTTTATGAATTTACCTCTCGTCCTAGTACTTGCGATAGCCGTTTACTATACACACAAGACGAGGAATAAAGCTTATCTATTGTTTGCCGGTTTGTGGGTATCCATCACGGTGACAGTCAAATATATCGAGCTTATTATCCAACATTATAATGAGTTCTTTTTCATTGCTAGCTTGTTGTTTATTATCTTGTTCATCTTTGCGAATGTGAAGTTCATGAACTTTATTCGCTCTTGGAATCCTGCATCAAAGCAGTTGGATTCGGAAAACCACTCAGATTTAGAAGCTTCGGATCAAGCGAAGCCGGATGGAGATTTTACCAAATGGGTCGTCCGTGTCCTCACGGTCTCGGTCATCATTATTGGTTCGATTCTGGGAAGCTTGACGATTATTGGTATTGTTACAGTTGTACTAGGATTTGATGAACCTGAGAATGTGCTAATAGGTTTTGGTTTTGTCACTGTTATTGCGATAATCATAGCGAAAAAACTAAATTCATTAGTGCGATACACAATTCTCATTAGTGGATTGCTGCTTGGTGCCGGAGCGGCTGTTTTTACAGAGAATGTTCCTATTCTCTTGGTTTTCCTTGCTCTTACGATTGCAGCTTTTATCTACATTGCTGGGTTGGTACATCGTATATTCTTCTTTCTTACTGGTGTCATTATTGCTTCCTTCGTACTTTTCAATTGGATGGATAGCGGAATAATGGTGCTTACCGTGCTTACCGGTTTATTATTCGTTATCTTTGCCAGTGGTCAGGTCATACCAAATGAGGGAGTCAGACAACCTATACTTTACAGCAGTTTTCCTTCATTTCTATTGACTTTATTTGCTTTAACCTTTATGGCGGAGTCATCTTGGTATTATATAGCCAATGTGCTGTTCTTTATCGTCGTTGTTCTCGCTTTGTTCATTAGTAGACAACTGCATATCAAATGGATTTACGCTTGGTCAATGGGCTTCTGGATTGCTTTCCTGGTATACAAATATTACGATCTGGCCTGGAAGCTTCTGCACAAATCGATTAGTTTTGCGGTCATCGGGATTTTAGTTCTTGTCTTTACAGTTTGGTATGAAAAAAGACATCGCTTGGAATTAAGCGAACAACTAGGGGCTAGCTCTAATTATGCATTGAACCGCTGGATTATTGCTCTGCTAGTTCTGCTGCAAGTCATGGCAATGTCCTTACAAATTGGCAAAAGTGAGTGGCTGCTCGCTCACGGACAGCTGATTAAGCTGCAGCTTGAACCGCTTGATCCACGTTCTCTCATTCAGGGTGATTATGTCCGTTTACGGTATACGATATCTGAGCCGCCTCTATTTACAGATAAAAATCATGATGTAGACTCTAAAGGGAAAATTACAATCGTTCTCGCTCCGAACCGGGCGACAGGTGTTTACGAATACCGCCGCGTGTATACCAAAGGGGAAACATTAGCTCCGGGAGAGGTTCGCTTGAATGGAAACAAAATCGGTTACGAGGGTATTGAGTTCGGCATTGAGACTTATTTCATTCCGGAAGGAACAGGCCGTGTATATGAACGGGATGCCAAATTTGCTGAAGTAAAAGTATCTGCTGGCGGCGATGCGATCCTTGTGCGTTTATTGTTACAACCAAGTGTTGTCCAATAAAGATTATTGTGGTAAAATTACCCGATCTTTGCTTAAAAGAAAGGGGTATCTGTTCTCATGTGGCTTATATTTTCAGTACTTGCGGCTGTTAGCTTCGGGCTGCGAGGTATTCTATATCATTGGACCAGTCAGCAATCGCTGAATCGGAATGTGCTGCTCTGCGGCACATTTTTTATGGGGGCGCTCGTCAGCATTGCCTGCGCCCTTATAACACAGCAAGAGTGGACGGTGTCTGCTCTGATTGGTGTTCAGATGGGGTTGTTTTCCTTTGGAGCCAATGCCAGTATGTTCAAAGGCTTTGCGGTAGGCAAAGCTTCGTTAGTTGCAATCCTCACCGGTTTACCATCGGTCGTTGTGGTTTTCGTCGCATATCTACTTTGGGATGAACGACTCAATTTATGGCAGTTCTTTGCCTTCATTGTGATCGTTGTAGGTATCTTATTCGTTCGTTACTCGAATGATATCACATTAAAGAATCTGCAAGGAGCCGGATGGGGAGTGCTTGCTTTGTTTCTTTTTGCTGGGAATGATTTGTCTAGCAAATGGACAACCATCGTTTCTGCGCCACTATTTCCAACGCTATTTTTTATGTTTACAACGGGGACATGCTGTTTTGGATTATGGTGGTTGAAGGACAGAGCCAAGGATAAAGGAAAGGAAGCTGCGCCAGCCAGTTGGACCGAACGTAGAACCTTCCTGATTGGAATGGTCATCGGGATTACAAATGTCATTGGTATGATCTTCATTATTCATGCGTTCGATCAGGGGAAAACGGGGTTAGTTTCCGCGGTCGTCGCCCTTAATGTATTGATAGTCTTATTGTATACACGGTTTGTTTTGAGGGACAAATTCTCAAAAATGGAGCAATCCGGCTTAGCTTTAGCGTTCATTGGTATTATGATGATGAAATTAGTTGCATCTTGACAACACATTATTATTGCTGTAATATTCAGTAAATTCTTAATTTCATAAGTAACATTGGTGAACAGGACAGTAATTCTTGTCGGACAGTCGCAGCGAGCCGGAGCAGGTGGGAACCGGTACGAATGTCAAGGGTGAAGCGGGCCTGGGAAATGGTCTTCCGAAAGTACGATGTAGGGAGATCCGGCATAAGCCGTTATCGTTGGAGTGGTTAAACCAGTGGTTTAACACTTAGAGTGGTACCGCGGGAATGAACAGCTCTCGTCTCTTATTGTAGAGACGGGGGCTTTTTTGCATTTTCCTGCAAAACATTCGCAGTTTCACACTATCCTATTAGGAGGAATATGCCATGATTCAGCAGCTTCTAACGAATGAAATCAAGCTTCATGTAGATGTTTTATTTCAAGAGTACGGAATAGAACAGCCTGCGACTCTGAAAATCTTGACGGAGCACCCAGCTCATCCTGAGCACGGTGATTACAGTACGAATGTAGCTATGCTTTTAGCAAAAATAGTACGAAAATCTCCTTTGCAAATCGCGCAAGAGCTTCAACAGCGCATAGAAAAGAACGGGTGTATTCAAGGCTTATTCGCCAAAGTCGCTGCGGTGCCGCCGGGGTTTCTAAACTTTTATGTAAATTGGGACACCTGGTCTTCAGGTCAGTATTTTGCTGCCAAAGGGCTTGTTGATCAAAGAAACAAAACAAAAATTTTGATCGAGCATACGTCAATCAACCCCAATAAAGCTGCTCATGTTGGCCATTTGAGAAATTCCTGTATCGGTGATTCGTTGTCACGCATGCTCTCGCAAGCAGGCTATCAGGTGGAGGTGCATAACTATATTGATGATCTGGGGAATCAATTAGCGGATACCGTGGTGGGTATTCTTCATACACAAACAGAAGAGACTTTTAACCGATTTGGCGACTTTTGTTGGGAGACCTACGCGAAGGTGAATCAGGTTTACAAATTGCAGCCGGAGCTTGTAGAGCAGCGTTCTACAGTTCTCCATGCGCTAGAGAGCGGGCATTCCAATCTTGCATGGATGGGTGCTTTGGTGGCGGAAAGGATCGTTCGCGAGCAGTTGGAAGAAATGAAGCAATTCGGCATTCACTACGATGTGCTGGTTTGGGAAAGCAGTATTGTGAGAGCGGGATTTTGGGATACAACCTTCGAGCTGTTGAGCCAAACAGATATGTTTCATAAGGTGACGGATGGAAAATTAGCAGGCTGCTGGGTACTGAAGAATCTAGAAGAAGGAGCTGTTACAGTTGGAGAAAGCACGGATTATCAAGGGGATAAAGTGCTTGTTCGTTCCAATGGTATTTTAACGTATACAGCGAAGGATATAGCCTATCATCTTTGGAAATTCGGTGTGCTGTCGAATGATTTTGAATATAAAAAATGGGAGGATGGACTATGGTCCACAGCTTCCCAGGGCAGAAAGAAATCGATAGGGCAAGCGGATGTCGTCATTAATGTCATTGATTATCGTCAGCAATACCCGCAGGAGATGGTTAAGCTAGCTCTAGAAGTACTGGGCTATGAGCAGCAGGCGAGTCAGCTTAAACACGTGAGTTATGGGGTCGTTTCCTTAAGTCCGGAAACTGCTGCAGGACTGGGGATTGATATTTCGGAGGGCAAAAGCTCCTATGCGATGTCTGGGCGCCAAGGGATTGGAATTAAAGTCGCGGACCTACTTGATCGCATGGAGAGAGTCATTGACGCTAAACGCTCAAGAAAAGCGGGGATTTCCAGCAGATCGATAGCTGCGGCTGCGATCCGTTATTATTTGCTGAAATATCAGCTGCAAACGGAAGTTATTTTTGACTTGGAGCATGCGACGGAAATTACTGGGAACACGGGCGTCTACTTGCTTTATGCATACACAAGAGCAAACAGTATTTTGGACAAAGCAAAGAAAGATACTCGTCTGCCACGAATGGAGGCAAAGTTCGATGGGACTCTTTTGGAAGAACAGGAATACCAACTTTTGAGGCACACCGCCTATTGGCCCGAAACACTGGAAACTGCCACTAAGCAATTGGCACCTAGCATACTCTGCCATTATGCTTTCGAGCTAGCTTCGCTTTTTAACCACTTCTACAGTGTTTGTCCGGTTTTAAAAGGTAGTGAAGAAAGCATCGCCCATCGCCTTTGGATCACGCAAACGTATAAACAGACCATGCATCAGGTACTGGAAGTACTTGGTATGCCGACGCCAAAACGATTGTAACCGGAAAAACGCTCGAATTCATCCTATGCTCTCGCCGAGACATCAAAGCTACAGCAACGCGAAAACGAAAGTAAGAGTAAGACAATCCGCTAAGGCAACGATCGGTCAAGGAGGCAATGCCATTTCGATTAATGCATCGGAAGTCGGGGTTGTTTGCATTCGTCCTTAAAAATTAAACATAAGCTTTCTGAACTTGATCAAATGCGGTACAATAGGGATATTCGTGCCAATTTGAATGATTCAGGAGGCTTTAACCACAATGACAGAAAAAGATATTGATACACAAGCTCCAGTAGATAACGAACAAGATCAAGAACGCGAACAGGCCCAAATCATTATGACTTGGTTTCAGCACATTCAAGAAGTAATGAAAGAACAATTTCCCGAATATGAAGTAGATGGACAAATCGGCAATAATCCGACTTATGGTCCAATGTTTGCTTTCACACTTAAAAATGATGAAAAGTCCACATCATGCGGATTTTTCTTGAATGAAATTATGAGAAACTTCCAAACGAATCCGAATGCGGGGCTGTGGTTATCGTCCTTCTTCGTAGACTTGCTGAGAAGCCCAGAAGATCATCCGCTGCCGAATCCTCCACAATCGGAAGATGAAGCCAAAGAGCTGCTCGATAAACATATTGTTCCTTATTGTGCGGCTACCGTACGAGAAGAATTCCCTGATCAAAAGATCTATGTTGACTTGGAGCTTCATGAGGAGCATGGTCCAGTCCTAGAGGCTGGATTCGTAGCTGTTGAAGACGGCAATAATACGTGTGCGCTTCCGTTGCAATATTTAATGACGTTATTTTTATTGAATCGTGACCCGGCAGAGCCTTTAATTCAAGCGATGTATCGGTTGTATGAAGAAAATAATTTAGGTCAATAAGGTTGAGAAATGAACAGCCAGGAGGGTTTCCTCCTGGCTGTTTGATTTGGTTTGGTTTGATTTGTATGGGGTTATAGGGTTAGATTATATTTTTATTGATTTAATTTGAGTTTTGGTTGATATGGTTTGATTGAGGATGTTTTAGCGGAATAGTCTTACTCCTGTTAAAAGGCTTTACTGTGTTTGCAACTTGGGAAGTTGTACAACGGAGACTGTCAATTAATTCACAACTGGTATTCATAACTCCAAAATACGATTTTAGAGACATTCAGCTTTCGTGAGGGCTGAAGGGCTATCGTGGTTACCAATGTTGTATTTTTTACAACAATTAACACGCCAAAAGGCTATTTTGCAACTTGAAGTTGCATTTCGTACAACATTATGAGCTCGTTTGATGCGAAATGGTCTATATTGGGCAAAATTGTTGTACATTATGCAACAATGAAGGGAGATTAACGAGATTTAGGCATAAATTGTTGCACTTTCTACAACATCATTCAACAGCTAATATGAATTCAATCATCTAGCAACCTAAATTCTGCATATATGACGAAGATCCCGGTTTAAGACAAATCTATGTGGAGTAAGATTGGTCGAATGAATCGACGGCCTACAGCGTACAACATTCCTACAAACGGCGATAATCCTCATAGTTTCTAATAATCGGAAGTGCAGAGATGGAACCCAAATTCACATATTTCATCGCGTGCGAAGTATTAAAAAGCACAACAGAATCACTCGGACGCAGCCATCCGCTGTCGCAGAGGGCGAGCAGACCTGCCCAAGTTGCCGAGCCTTCGGGGGACGAGGAGATGCCCAATGAGCCTAAGGTTCGAGTAGCCTCGGCAATTTGGCTTTTGGAGAGGGCGATGGCTGTGCCGCCGCTTTGTTCCACAATCGACAGGATGAACGCCAAGTCTGGCGGATTCGGTACGCGCATACCTGTCGGACTTGCTTCTACATCGGCAACTTGGGCACTTTCAGCTCGGTTGCATGTTATGCCGTCGACAATTGGCTGGCATCCCTCTTCTTGCACGCAGACGAATCTGGGCATGGGACCATCAATCCAACGGAGTGCCTTGAGCTCCTGGTAAGCTTTCCACATGCCAATAATACCGGAGCCGCCGCCGGTTGGATAGATGATGACGTCGGGGAATGTCCAACCAAGTTGTTCGGCGAGCTCAAGTCCCATTGTTTTCTTGCCCTCTACACGTCCGGGCTCCTTCAATGTGCCGACGTTTACCCAGCCGTGTTCTTGTTTACCCGCTTCAATGATTGCTGCTGCATCATGAATGAAGCCGTCGACGAGGAAGGTGGCAGCTCCATATAACGGACATTCGTCCACGATTAATGGCGGGCAATCCATGGGGATAAAGACAGATGCCTCGATCCCTGCACGCCCTGCATAAGCGGCTAATGCGCCCGCGGCATTTCCATTGGATGGAACGGCCGCTTTAGTCGCTCCCGCTTCCTTAAGCAAGGAAACAGCGACGGAGAAGCCCCTTGACTTAAAGCTCCCCGTAGGGTTCTGCTCTTCTCTCTTGATCCATAGCCGTTTAATAGGCAGCTTCTGCTCCCAATCCTGCATGCGCAAGAGTGGCGTCCAGCCTTCGCCTAAGGTGACGATACAATCAGGGTTACTCACTGGAAGCAATTCTTTATATCTCCACATTGATGGGTAGCGTGTTTGTAAAGCTTCCTTCGTTAATGTTCTAGCTATGTGCTCCAAGTCGTAATCGACCAATAAAGTACCACCGCAGTCGCATTTCATTTCTTGATAGCGGAAAGGGAGCCTTGCAGAACATCGTGAGCAATAAAGCCCCAATCGGTTCATCTTCGGGCCTCCTCAAAGTTTTCAACAGGAAAACTATCGTAGTTGTAATTTGAGTGCTGCAACCGCAAACTCTTATTTAGACTATTACCAAGAGGAGAAGAAGGAAACGGCATGTGTCTTTTGATTTGGTTTATTTTTCGAACTTATTTTGCGATTCATTTATTTGGTTTGTTTTTGTGAAATGATTTTATCTTGTGGAACATAGACTTATCCTTCAGTTTCAAAAATAGCTCAAGCATAGGAGCAAAATTAACCTCAATAATCCAAACATTTCCCTCTTTGTCAAAAGCCATATCAATCCCCATCGTGCGCACCCAAGGATAGAAAGGACCTAATTTCTGAGCGGCTTGTAAAGCAACTTTATCGAGCTGTGAGAGGAGGTCGGCAGTCCGCCTCGTTTTGAGCGCCGAATTTTTGAGAGCATGCTCCACAGATACAACCTTACCGCTGCTCATGCGAATATTCGTTACGATAAAGCCCTTTCCGGCCACTTTGGCCAGTTTACCAGTTACTTCCCAAGGAGATTTGAGGCGTCGCTGTACCATCACTCTGAGATCAAAGGGCCGGTCATTCACCGTAGCAAGCGGAATTCGCTGTTGAATGATGTTGTTCTTGCTCGCTTTCTTTTTGATATAGGTGTTTAATTGGGTATGCTCTGTAAAATTTTTCTTCGTAGCGCCATCCTGTACCTCATATGTGGAAGATTCCATCCTTTTGATCCGAATGACACCATTGCCCCCATAGCTCCCAGTTGGTTTAATGATGACCTCACGGTATTTTTTTATCATGCGCCAAAAAGAGCTCTCTCGCAGCCAAGCTGTTTCTGGAAGATTCACACTAAGTTTAGACGATTTCCGCAACAGCTTATATTTGGTCCATTTGCTAGTGTTTAGCTTAGTCATTGGATTTCACTTCTTGCTTGAGAATAACTAGATCATGTTCTTCAACCCTCAGCAGTTGATTGCGTTCATCTACAAAAACCACTTGAGGTTTGAGGTTGTTAATTTCTGCTTCATTCATAAGTCCCATACTAAGAATAATAACGAGGTCGCCTGGAGCAAAAAGGTGGGCGGGGGGACCATTCAAACCGATCTTGCCGCAGCCTTCCGGCGCAGGTATCGCGTATGTTTTCCACCGGGTGGCGTTTCGCAGACTTGTGACTTGAACCATTTCATAGGGTAAAATATTCGCTTTGCGCATCAATAAACCGTCTATAGTAATGCTTCCCACGTAATCTAAATCGGCTTCCGTTACCGTCGCACGGTGGATCTTCCCTTTACACATTAGTCGCTGCATATGCAGTAGCTCCTTTATCATCACATTGGGTATTCATCACAAAGTATGACTAAGGTCAGTCTCCTGGTGTAGGCTAAAGCCTATTTCCAGCGAAAAATGGGTTAATGCCACGTTGAATTATGGCTGTGATATACTAATTAAACGGATATGTTGAAAACTTCGGTAGACGGGAGTGAAAAGTTCTGCAGCCTATTCTGGTTATTGAAAATCTACATAAGAAGCATCCAAACGAAGGCCTGACGCCTTTAATGGAGCAAATAAATACGAACGTATTGCCCAAAGATCGTATTGCGATCCTAGGTCCTTCCGGCCAAGGGAAGAGTACACTGCTGCGGATATTGTCCACCTTAGAAAGTATGGATGGCGGAAACTTATCCTTACATGGACGACTTGTTGCGAGCTGGGGACCAAGTGATTGGCGGAAGAAGGTCTGCTATGTCCCCCAACAGCCGGTTATGCTTCCTACTACGGTCGCAGACAACTTAGCTTTGGTAAGTAAACTGCATCAGCGTAATTTCGATAAACCATTGGCGCTTAGCTTGATGGAGCAGGTTGGGCTCGGTGACCTGAATTGGTCTCAGAAGGCGGCAGATTTATCTGGAGGACAGAAGCAGCGGGTTCAGCTAGTGCGGTCAATGCTGCTAGGAGCGGATATTCTCTTACTTGATGAAGTGACTTCTGCTCTTGATTCACAGAGCAAGCAGGCAGTAGAAGATACCCTGATGAAATGGCTTGAAGAGCGGGGAGGCGGGCTTATTTGGGTGACGCATGAAATGGAGCAAGCCAAAAGGGTAGGCAATCGGTTCTGGTATTTGAATCGTGGATCATTATCTGAATCTGTACCAGAAGAAACAGTTGAATGGACGGATTCATTCTCAGTCGAAGGGGGTATGGATTCATCGTGTCTACCCTAGCGTTAGGTTTTACATTGACCTTTGTCATGATTACGGTGGCCTTATCTAAATGGCAGAAGCTTGGGCTTGAGAAGGACATTGCCGTGGGAACCATTCGTGGAGCCTTGCAGTTGTTGTTTATTGGGTATGTGCTTCACTTTATTTTTCAAACGGAGCATTGGGGACTTATCTTTATTATCATTGCGATTATGATTGTGATTGCTACACACAATGCGGGTAAACGCGGAGAAGGGTTAAAGGGGATATATTGGAGAATAGCTGCTGCGATTGCTGTAACAGAAGCGTTAACAATGTCTCTCATGCTTGGTTTACATATTATCAAGCCAACGAGCCAATTCATTATCCCGATAAGCGGTATGACAATTGGTAGTTCGATGATTGTTTGTGGATTGTTTTTGAATCAAATGAACCGTGAGGTACAATCGTCGCGCGGGGAAATTGAAGCGCTGCTAGCTCTCGGATCTTCGGTTAGACAGGCCATTCAGCAAGCACTGCAGCGCTCCGTGAAGGCCAGCATGATTCCGACGATAGACGGAATGAAGACAGTTGGACTCGTTCAGCTTCCTGGAATGATGACGGGGATGATTATCGCAGGCGCAAATACTGTGGAGGCGGTTCGTTATCAAATGTTGATTTTGTTTGCTTTCACAGCAGCAGCAGCAATTACAAGTATCATATTGAGCATACTCAGCTATAAATTGTGGTTTACTCGGGAAATGACTTTGAAGTAAAGGAGCGGATATTTCCCGGGGAACCGCACAAAACGACATGATATGAGTACAACAAGAAGCATCCGAGTAAATTAAATCGGATGCTTCTTTGTATGGGTTACAGGATTTTTGGAAATAAAATCGGAGCCTTAGCTCATATTCATCCGATTCATCCTATTAATTTAAGGCCGCTAATTAATACCAGACTAGCAATAATCGTGCGCAGAATATTGGTCGGTGCTTTTGCAGAGAGCATGCTGCCGATAACGACGCCGGGAATGGATCCGATGAGAAGATTGAGGACAAGTGTATAATTCACATTTCCCATACTTGCGTGCAGAATTCCTGCTGTCGTTGCAAGGAAGAAAGCGTGAGCGATGTCAGTTCCTACGAGCTGAGCAGGGATCATACGGAAAAAGTAAAGCATCGCAATGGCATACAGGGAGCCGGATCCAATGGAAGTAAGTCCAACAACAAACCCCAGTACTGCACCAATTGTGATGGTTAGTCCTCGTTTCTCCTCCAAAGATTTGAGCTGCCAGCGATTTTCTTTGATCTTGTGACCGAAGAAAACTTTAAACAAGGTAGCAAACGCTACCAAAATCAAGACATAACCAAGAGCATGCTTAATAATGATCTCCTGATTATGAAAGAACGAATTGAATAATTTCAAAAAAATAATGGCTATGATTACACCTGGAATACTACCCATAGCCAGCATTTTAACCAGCTTGAAATCAATCGTTTTCTGCCGCCAATGCTGAATCGTGCCAAAAAGCTTTGTAATCGAATTATAAAGAAGATCTGTTCCCACGGCAATTGAAGGATTAACACCAATCAGGATCAAAATGGGGGTGAGCAGCGAAGCTCCACCTACACCGGTCAATCCGACCATAAAACCAACAAATACACCCATAAATAAAACTGTTAAAGTCATGTTGTCATGTCCCCAATCGAATTACCCACTAACCATATTGGATTAATTTTATTATATAGAAAAGCATTATGTAAAGGAAAATTTTAAATATTGTTTTTTAATTGGCTTCATCATGCTCTGAACATGCTATTCATTCATTCTGGAATCAGTTACAATATATGGATGTGAAAAAAAGTCATCATTTAGGAGGGGACATCCCTGAGAAATCGAACAACGGTTATGGTGAGTATTGTTTTGGCGGTATTAGTGTCGTCTATCGATACCACGATTGCCAATACCACAATGCCGATTATTGTGAAAGAAATTGGTGGCAATGACCTATACGCATGGGCATTTACCTCTTATATGGTCCTTTCTACTGTATTAGCTCCATTAGCAGGCAGATTATCTGACCTATTTGGGCGGAAAAGGATCTATGCAGCAGGTATACTTCTGTTTCTATTCGGATCTGTGCTTTGCGGTTTATCCCAAAGCATGCTGCAGCTGATTCTGTTCAGAGCGATTCAAGGGATTGGTGCAGGGGTGATGATGCCTTTTCCAGCCATCATTGCGGGAGATATATATCCGGTGGAGCAGCGCGGTAAAGTTCAAGCGTATTTCACAGGGATGTGGGGGTTATCTGCGATATTAGCGCCTCTACTGGGTACGTTCTTCGTGACCTACCTGAGCTGGCGGTGGATTTTTTTCGTTAATATACCGGTATGTATCGTTGCACTTCTAGCATTGCAGCCATATAAGGAGGTGTATCAACCGAAGAAAGCAGTGGTCGATTATGGCGGAGCTATGTTGTTTGCTGGTGGTATATCCTTATTGCTGCTTACAACAGCAGTTGAGCATTATAGCTACATTTATGGTGCGCTAGGGGGCATATTTATGATTGCTTTCTTTTTATATGAGAGAAAACATCCTGCACCGATCGTTCCATTAAACCTACTGCGCAATCGTCCGGTAGCCATTATGATTGCAAGCTCCTTTCTTAGCTGCGCGGCTCTCTTTGGGACTTCCAGCTTCATACCTCTCTTCTTGCAAAATCAAGGCTACTCATTATTTGTCAGTGGTATTGCACTTCTGAGTACATCCATTGGGTGGATGGCCGTAGCTATACCTGGTGGAAAATGGGTACTTCGCTTTGGATATAAACGGCTTTTGGTCATAGGTAATGTTATATTAGTCATTACAGCAGCCTTGCTTTATTTCATTCACGAGGCTACTCCATACTGGTACACGTTTACCGCACTAACGACGCTTGGTCTTGCTTATGGGATAATCTTCACCATTACTACAATCGGTTCACAGCAGCTTGTGGAAGCGCACCAGAAGGGGATTTCCACCTCGCTGCAGCTCTTTGCACGGAATATTGGAACAGCGGTCAGCGTAACCATTATGGGGGCAATCCTTACGAAATCCAGCGTCTTTTATACGGGTATTCACGGCATGTTCGTATTTGGACTTTTAGCAAGCTTACTTTCATTGGCCATGCCGTTTGCTATTCGTTCTGCGTCCAATCTGAAAAGCCAGAAGACGGAGTAACCTCCGCATTCTGGCTTTTTCTCATAAAGCATTTGGACTAGTACTAGCATCATGGATAACATAACTCTTTTCAAATAGCTGGGCCGTAAGTGGAACTGAGAATAAGTATCCTTGTATATTTTCACAACCAAATCTTTCTAGAAGAATGAGCTGTTCATGAGTTTCTACACCAACGGCAATGACATTCAAATTTAAACTTTGTGACATGGTCATAATCGCTTTAATAATAGAAGATGCAGATATGTTGGAGGAAATGTCTTGAACGATTGATTTATCAATTTTCAAAGTATCGACTGGCGATTTATGTAAATAACTTAAAGAAGAATAACCAGTTCCGTAATCATCGACGGAGATTTTTACTCCCTCGCGCTTTAAAGCATTAAGCTTTTCCATACAACTGAGGCTGTTATACATCGCTACACTTTCGGTAATTTCGAGTTCTAAGTACTTTGCTTCCAGCTCATTTTGATGCAGAATCTCGAGAATCATAGTCACCAAATCTTCTTGATGAAACTGGACTGCGGATATATTGACTGCAATAGGAACAGGCTCCATACCCGCATTTTGCCATTTTTTCATTTGTATACAGGCAGTTTGTAATACCCATTTTCCAATTGAAATAATTTGTCCGGATTCTTCTGCAATAGGAATAAATTCCTTCGGCGAGATACTTCCTAACTCATGGCTATCCCACCTTAGTAAAGCTTCTACGCCGTTTATTTTGCCTGTAGGGATATGGAATTTGGGTTGGTACATCAGGTAGAGCTCATTATGTTCTATGGCTGTCCGGAGGGATTGCTCACATGCGCTTCTCCTCAAATGAATGACACTCATTTCCTGTTCATAAAATTGATAATGGTTTCCTCCACGTTCTTTGGCCAGATACATCGCATGATCGGCATTTTTCAGTAAAACCTCCGGATCTTCTCCATCGATAGGATACAAAGAGATACCAATACTGGTGGAAACAAAAACATTTCGCCCGTCGATTTGGAAAGGAGCTTCCAATTGTTGCATGATCTTCTCCGCTTGCACAGCAGCTGACTTCCGATTACCGAATGGGTATAAAATCACAAATTCATCACCACTTAGTCTGGAGACAATGCTTTGTGCAAACAAGCTTTCCGAAAGCAATGCGGAGAACTTTTGCAAAACGAGATCTCCTAAGGGATGGCCTAAGGTATCATTAATGAGTTTAAACCGATTTACATCGAGGAAGAGTAGAGCTAAGCTCTGATTATGTTGTTTGGCTTTGTTTAACGCATCATGGAAAAGTGGATTGAACTGGTTGCGATTCGGCAAACCTGTCAGAAGATCAAAGTAGGCTAGCTGCTGTATCATATCATCGGACTTCTTTTTTTCAGTCAAATCGCGAAGATAAGCTGTATAGACATGCTTTCCTTTATACGAAGTGCTCGTAATCGTTATTTCCGCAGGAAATACACTGCCATCCGATCGAAATGCTTTCAATTCGATTCGCTTACCGATAATCGTTTCGTCTTTGGCCGTGAACAGCAGATTTAAGAAGGTTGTCTCCTGGCCATCTTTTTCAAAAAGAAAATCGATTAATGTAAGTCCTATAGCTTCTTTGCGTTCGTAACCAAAAATGGATTCTGCCGCAGGATTAAACGCAATGATCCTCCCACTTGAATTAATCAACATGATACAATCGATAGCAGACTCTAAGAGTGAAGCTTTGAGTGCTGTTTTGTTAGTAAAGTATAAGTAAAGAGCAGTTATTGAAATAATGAACGCTAGCAGCATGAGGTAAATAGGATAATTATCTATTAGCGTAAGATGCATGAATCGACCTCATTTCGTATAAATAAAAAAAGTCCATCCCGAATGAAAGGATGAACTCCTTGACTCGGTAACCTGTCGTCCATAGCATCGGAAGTTAGGGATGCCTTAGGTCATGGCTTTGCGTCGCATTGTTTCCAATGGTTTGCTTTTATCGATTCTATATATGTAGTTCAAAAGGCACTAGTTAATGATGTAAAAGACTTATGTACCAGTTAATACGCCTCATTATAAATAGTTGAAAATGACGTGTCTATAGCGGTATTTACATAAAATTAGCGAATCATGTCGAATTCGACTAAAAATAATTAATAATACTAATTTCTTAATTTTTCTATAGTTCTAGAGATGGATAGGTGAGGTTCAATGAGTAAATTAAGCCAAGTTCGAGGCATTATTTTTGATATGGATAATACACTGCTGAGGTCTAGCATTAATTTCCAAATGATGAAAAAGCAAGTGGCGGACTACCTTACCGAGAATGATCTATTGCAGGTTGGTTTTCCGATTCAAGAGCATACCACATCAACCATGATTGAGCATGTGAAAGCGAAAGGGATGCCTGAAGAGTCCTATATAGAAGTGATGAATATGGTTGTTCAACATGAACTAATAGGCATGGAGGGTGCAGGACTGGAATCCCATGTTTCCGAGCTTCTAAATGTTTTAAAGACGGGCTATGTCCTGGTTATTGTGACTAATAATTCATACAAAGCCGCCGTACATGCGCTGGAAAAGACCGGAATTCATCCATACTTTGATTTGATTATCGGAAGAGAGCAGATGAATGCCATGAAACCATCTCCATCCGGATACTTAGCCGCTAAGCAGCATTTTCCACAAATTCTTGAGAGCCAATGGATATCGATCGGTGACTCGTGGATAGATGGCAGAGCATCCATGGATGCAGGAGTTCCCTTTATCAGCTATGGGCCCAACGGACATCTGATGGAGGAGAAGGGAATCACCCCTGTAGCGCATGTTGACAGCTTGCTTAAGTTGTTAGATTATGTGTAGATAACGAAAAATGAAAGTAGTGAATAAAGATGTTAGTAAATGTGAAATCCCGACTAAACGAAAATGAAATACAAGAACTGCTGAGTTACAGCGTTTTCCCCGATCCGGAGGCGTTACAACCTGTCATTGAGCGTTATGAAAATGATGCTAATCTATGGTTGTTTGGGTATGAATCCGAAGGTATCTTAGTGGGCATCATTGGCTTTGAGCTCAGTGATAATCAGGAGATGACGATCACTCATCTGGCCGTTGAACCGGAGAGCAGAGGGGTAGGCTTTGGTCGAGGGATTATTCTTGAAATTATTGAAGATATGCATCCCGTTCGAATCGTGGCAGAAACAGATGAAGAGTCGGTCCAATTTTATCGGAATATTGGGTTCGTTATTCGCAGCCTCGGGGAGAAATATCCCGGTGTAGAACGTTTTCTATGTACATATGAGGTAGAAGAAGCCGAAGAGGATTAGTATCTCATTTACGAATCATAATCTGTACATAGCAAAAATCCCCTAACATTGAGGGGATTTTTTGCTATGTACACTATTTCTGTTTGCGGGAAGCAGCCCAAGCATCCAGTTGCCGCTGTTTCTCCTCAATGACCTTATTTCCACCAGCACCTTTCAGTGCTTTCAAAAAGGAGGGAAGGATCAGATCGGGATCGAATTCTCCTGAATTAAGTGCTCCTGCGTACTGTAGGAGGACGTTCCCACTGGCGATCACTTCATTTTTCACTTTGTCGGGGTCAAAAACGAACCCAAGGGCGATAGACTTGTCTGCGGTTTCGTTAAAGATCCGATACTTCTTCCAGAGGTCAGGGTCATCGGTGGCCCAGATGTAGGAATTCAGCTGGTTACCGAATATCCAAGGCAGGTTAAGGTTATAGCCAATGGTTTTGGCTGATTCTCCGGGAGGGTAATCGATCACATTGTCGGCTATTTTGACATAATGCTTGCCTTCGATTCCCCAATCAAGCAGATTCAGCAAGTATTTATCCGTATAAAGCAAATTAAGGAACATCATCGCCCGTTCGGGGTTTTGGGACGTTCTGGGGATAGCGAACATGGCGCTTGTCGTATCTCCGGTTGTCGTATAGGGCTTGGTCAGCTCCACGGTTACCATGGGAAAGCCTGTATTCCTTGATTCCTGCGTATCGAAGCCGGGTTTTATGGACTGCGAGTAAGCGAAAGCTTTGCCAGCTTTAACGGCTTCAAATTCATCTTGTCTTGTAGTGGAGCCGTCCTTATTGATATAACCGGCCTGATACCAGTTGTGCATAATCTTGGCGTCGTGAAGATATGCCGGTGTTTCATATAAGTTAATGACTTTCAGTTCTTTGCTATCACGGTCGATAACACCCGGACCACCGCTGGAATCCAGCATGTCGAACTTTCCATAGCCGTTCAATACGGTGAGGGGAGAACGGTCATATTTGACCTGAAGAGGGATCATGCCAGGTTCTTTTTCCTGTATCGTTTTCCAGATCGGCTCGAAATCTTCGAGTTTACGAATGGTGGAGAGATCGATATTGTATTTATCGACGATATCCTTTCGCATGACGATGCCTTTCGTCGAAGCGAATTCTTTATTGGTCACCACGCCATAAATGCTGCCTTTTACCCGTCCGTTCTCGATGTAAGTAGGATCAAGTGTGCTCGTAATGCCCTGTCCGTATTGGTGCAGCAGATCGTCCAAAGGGATGATTTGCTGTTTGGCAATTTCCTGACCGAGGTACAACCATGATGAGGTGAACAATAAATCAAATTTCTCATTGGAAAGAAACATCAAGTTGGTTTTATCCAACCAGACAGAGAAGTCAATCGGCCGTAATTCAATCGTAGCATTGATTTTCTTTTTCAGATAGACGTTCATGGCGTCTTGTACATCCGGCAAATCTTTAGGGACGGGTCCACTTGGGAACACCATTACCATGTGATAAGGCGGGAGTTCCGCTGCTGCTTCATCTTGCTGTTCGCTCGTGGGTGAAGGAGATGTAGCTGCAAGAGGTACGGTCTCCGCATTGTCGCATGACAAGAGGAGGGTGGAACAAACAAGGCTCGTGCTCAAAACATGGGCTAATTTGCGGATAAGTTTCAATGCGCATACCCCCTCCTAAGCTTAATATATCAAATAATGATGAGCTTAAAAAGAAGGAATCAGGTAGCGGGCGTGGAATTGACGGGGAGTAAAGGGGGCAGTGAAACGTTTATGAAAAGAAGTACTCTTCGATCTCAGCTTATTTTAGGCTTTGCCTTGGTAACCGTCCCGCTCGTCATTTTATTAATTTGGAATAATATGTATGCGACGAAGGTCGTGCATTCTCAAGTCGCACAGTCTAATAAAAATATGTTGACTATGTATATGAATCAAATCGATCAGGTACTTGAGGAACTGGATAAATACCTGTATAGAACAGCAAATCAGGATAACGATTTAATATCGCTAAGTGCTTTCGACAAGGACAATCCAGAATCCTATTATGCGAAAATTCGTACGTTAAACGCGATGTATCTGAATACGAATTACTATAAAGATGCGGACGTGCTGTTTGCTTACAGTTCCAAATATAACGATTTGTTGGTGGCGCCGCAGCCTTATATGAATAATGAACGGAAGGAATCGATCAAAACTAGACTGGATAAGCTGATGCTGGATTCAGGAAGCCGCAGCACTTTACAGCGCTCCTGGCAGCTGATCTATCAGGACAATCAATACTCGCTCGTACGTCTTGTTGATACTGGCTATGAATCGTACATCGGCGCTTGGGTGGACATTAATCGGCTCATGATCCCTCTGAATCTGCTCCATCTGGGGGAACGCGGGCAGGCGTTATTTTTATCTAAAGAAGGAACGGTTCTAAATGCACTTAAAGATGTGGAATTCAAGAAGAGTCTTCAATCGATAGATTGGAAGATGGACTTAACGGAAGAAGATCAACCTTATCAGATTGTGCGGCTGGCCGAAAAGTATTTGCTCGTTATTCAGCCGTCCCATAACGCGGATATTTATTTGTCTATTATGATACCTGAGCGCAATCTGCTCGAGGGGCTGACCTTTTTCCAAAGAATTAATTACTATGTGCCGGTTTTGGCGCTTGTGATTTTGTCGATTTACTTGTTTTTCCTGGAAAGCTTCATTCTGAAGCCGATCGCTCGGTTAATCAAAGGGATGAGGAGAATTTACTCGGGGGACTTGTCCGTACGGTTCAAAGATGATAGATTGATGGAATTTAAGGTTATCGGTGAGACATTTAATAACATGGTCACACAGATTGAAGTGCTGAAAATTGATATTTACGAGGAACAAATCCGTACGAAAAAGGCGGAGCTTAAACATCTGCAAGCGCAAATTCACCCGCATTTCTTTATGAATTCCTTGAATATAGTGTACAACTTGGCGCAAACGAAAAACTTTGAGCTGATTCAACAAATGGCCATTAATCTGGTTAAATATTTCCGATTCGCGATTCGGACGCATCTTTCCTCGATTACGTTATTGGAAGAATTGGAACATATCCGAAGCTATCTGGCGGTGCAGCAGGTGCGGTTTCCGGAGCATCTGTCTTTTCACATTGACATTGCGCCTGAACTGCAAAGTTATCGCATTCCACCTTCAACGATCCAGCCTCTCGTGGAAAATGCGATGATTCACGGATTCTCGATCAACCAATTTCAATCGTTTCAAATCGGCATTGAGGTGCGGTCCGATCCCGACTCTGAATCGCATATTGTTGTTCAGGTTCGTGACAACGGCAAGGGGATACCAGATGAGAGGCTGAGACAACTGCAATCTCATAGTTATTTTGAAGAAGAGGGCAACGAGCATATCGGCTTGTGGAATGTGATGCGCAGATGTAAGCTTTACTACAAATCAAATGTGGACATTGTGCTGGAGCGGGCGGAGCCCAGCGGTTCAATCGTTACATTAAGGCTTCCGCGCCAAAGATCAGATGAATGAGGGATAAGCATGTACACAGCTTTGTTGGTGGATGACGAGATCTTTGCAGTCAAAGGGATGATCTCAGGTGTGAATTGGGATCGATTAGGCATCAGTGAAGTTTACGAAGCTTACCATGCGACGACTGCTAAGGAAAGACTGCTGCAGACGCATGTTGACGTGATGATTTGTGACATAGAAATGCCCGATGAGACAGGACTGGAGCTGGTCGAGTGGGTCAAAGCGATTAGGCCGGAAGTGGTTGTGTTGTTTTTGACTTGCCATGCCGACTTTGCCTTCGCGCAGAAGGCGATTCACATGGGCAGCTTCGATTATTTGCTGAAGCCGGTTATTTTTAGCGAGCTTGAGCAGGTGCTGCAGAGCGCTCTTAATAGTATTCAGGAGCGAAGGGAGCTGAAAGAGTCGACTGAGCATCTGAAGAAATATCAGTCGATGTGGGAACACAAGAAGACAGCATTGATTGAACGATTTTGGCAGGATATTCTGTGCCAGCGATTACTGCCGAATGAGATGACACTACGATCCGCTTTTGAGGAATATCAGCTGCCCATTGAGGTACTTTCCCATGTGACGCTGATCCTGATTAGCGTAGAGCAGTGGGGGAAGGATTTCAGCGCCAGAGATGAAGAAATCATGAGCTTCGCGCTGCGCAACGCTGCGGAAGAGATGATTATTGGGACGAGTCATGGTCATGTGGTTGAGGATAACCGAGGCAATATGATCATTATGCTTTACAGAGACAGTATGACTTCGATTCATGATGATGAGCTCAGTGAAGTTTGTACGAGATATATGAAGGCGTGCCAGCAATACTTGTATTGCCAGCTCTCTTGTTATATCAGTGAAGTTGCACCGCTTCACGATATTATGAAATCGTACCACACCCTGCTGGAGTGGGAGCATAAGAACGTTGTCCAGCAGAATAGGGTGCTATTATATCGCGATTATCGGAATCATCGTGGCGATGACATGCTGAGTGTTTCCTTGATGGATTGGGCGGACTGGTTTGAGAAGGGTGATCGGGAAAAGCTGTACGGGTTGGTTGAACATCAGATGGTTACGTTCAGTGAACAGCAGGTAACGATCGAAACCTTGGAAGCTTTTTATCATGGGTTCCTGCAAGTCGTCTATTATGTTCTTCATCGCAAGGGTCTGTCAGCGCAAATGCTCTACAAGGACGCAGCAATGCCGGATCTATCCGTAGTAACGAAATCTATCTCTCACTTAGAGCAGTGGATGAAGCAGATGATCGGGAGCGTAACTGGGCTGTTATTCTCCAAGCGGCCGCCGAATTCAATCGTACAGAAGATTAAAGACTATATCGCAAGCCATCTGGACGTGGATTTTACCCGGGAGGATCTGGCTGATTACGTATTCCTGAATCCGGCCTATATCTCCCGGTTGTTTAAAGCGGAAACGAATCTTTCCCTATCGGACTACATCTTGCAGCAGCGCATGCACAAAGCCTCCGAGCTGCTGCTGAATACGGATCAACCGGTGAGCCAAATCGCCGTAAATCTCGGGTATGGGAATTTTTCGTATTTCGCGAGGATGTTTAAGCGGGTGTATGGAGTGACGCCGCAGGAGTATCGGAAGAAATAGGGTTAGAAAAGCGCCTGGCATCATGCTGTGCGCTTTTTTCTTTGGCATTGATTGCTTTACCAGTCCCTCGCAGCTAAACCGACTTCGAGAGCGTGAGGATTGCATCTAACTGGAAAACATCGTTACAGGAGCGAGGAAAAGCGGAAGCGCGTCTGTAACAATGTCTTTCATGCTTACAGACGAGAAAAGCGCGGATTAGCGCGCTGAACGAAGATGTAAGGTTGTTTTTCATCGTTACAGAAGCGAGGAAAAGCGGAGGCGCGTCTGTAACGATGTTTTTCATGCTTACAGACGAGAAAAGCGCGGATTAGCGCGCTGAATGATGGTGTAAGGTTGTTTTTCATCGTTACAGAAGCGAGGAAAAGCGGAAGCGCGTCTGTAGTTTTTCATGCTTACAGGCGAGAAAAGCGCGGATTAGCGCGCTGAATGAAGCTGTAAGGTTGTTTTTCATCGTTACAGAAGCGAGGAAAAGCGAAAGCGCGTCTGTAACGATGTTTTTCATGGTTACAGACGAGAAAAGCGCGGGTTTGCGCGCTGAACGAAGCTGTAAGGTTGTTTTTCATCGTTACAGAAGCGAGATGAAGCAGAAGCGCGTCTGTAACGATGTTTATCATGCTTACAGACGAGAAGGTATCACTTCGAGAGGGCTATTAGGAACATGCTCTGACTTTAACGCGAGAGGTAGGATTTTGTCCAACAACATAGGTAGTCACAATCGTATCATTTGAGGTCACAGGATTGGTAGGTCGAACCTTGGATTGAAAATATAATTAGATTATCAACCAAGGAGGATCAACCGCTGCTATGACGACAAAAACACTTACCAATAAAAGCACGTTTTGGAAACAGATGAACAGGTACAAGGCGCTCTGGCTGATGGCGCTGCCGGGCATCATCTATTTGCTGCTTAACAACTATTTACCGATGTTCGGCACCATCATTGCCTTCAAAAACATCAACTACGCCAAAGGCATATGGAAAAGCGACTGGGTCGGCTTCAAAAACTTCGAATACTTGTTCAGCACCAGCGACGCGTTCATCATTACTCGCAATACGCTGCTCTATAATACAGTGTTCATTGTGATCACACTCATCTGTTCCGTCAGCTTGGCGATTATGCTCAATGAGGTCAGAAAACAGCTGGCTAAGAAATTTTATCAGAGTGCGCTGCTGCTTCCTTACTTTTTATCCGCTGTTATCGTTGCCTATCTGGTGTATAGCTTATTGAGTTCGGAATATGGTTTTTTGAACAAAATTGTCCTTCCGCTCTTCGGCCAAGATCCAGTGTCTTGGTATAACGAGCCCAAATACTGGCCTTACATTCTGGTCATTGTGAATACTTGGAAGGGCGTCGGATACTCCTGTGTCATCTACATCGCAGCGATTGTCGGCATCGACAATGAATATTACGAGGCTGCGAAGATTGACGGAGCGAGCAAATGGCAGCAAATTCGCCACATTACGGTTCCTTTACTGATGCCGGTCATTACAACTATGGTGCTGTTGTCCATCGGACGTATTTTTTACGCGGACTTCGGATTGTTCTATCAGGTACCGCTTGATTCTGGCATGCTGCTTCCGGTAACCAACGTCATCGACACTTATGTATATAGGGGTTTGCTGCAACTTGGAGATCTTGGGATGTCTTCCGCAGCTGGACTGTATCAATCGCTAGTTGGCTTCATCTTGGTGCTCGTGTCTAATTCAATCGTTCGTAAATTTAATCGCGATCAGGCGCTATTCTAGAGAAGGAGGAGAGTTCCTTGGCAAGTCAAAACAAAACCCACTGGTTGTTACACCTAGTATTTTTACTCATCGCCTGTACAACGATTCTGCCGATCATTCTCGTCTTCATGGTGTCTGTCACAGATGAAACGACGATTACCCAAAATGGCTACTCATTTTTCCCGCAGAAAATAAGCTTTGAAGCTTACAAGTATCTGTTCCTGGACTCAATGACCATTATCAGGGCTTATGGGGTTACGATTCTTATCACTGTGGTGGGTACGATTGTCGGCCTCATGCTGACGGCACTGCTGGCCTATCCGATATCCAGAAGGGATTTCCCTTATAAAAATATGCTGACCTTCTTCGTTTTCTTCACGATGTTGTTCAATGGCGGGTTAGTCCCTTGGTACTTGGTGTTTACAAAGCTGATCCCGCTCAAGGACACGATCTGGAGTTTGATCATTCCGGGATTGCTTTTAAACGGATTCTTCGTTCTAATTATGCGAACCTTTTTCGCGACCTCGATTCCGATGGCTATCATCGAATCAGCTTATATGGATGGAGCTAGCGAATCCAGAATTTTCTTTAGAATCGTACTTCCGCTTTCTACGCCTGTATTGGCGACCATTGGCTTATTTAACACGCTAGGTTATTGGAATGATTGGTTTAACAGCTTGGTTTTCCTTACGGATTCCAAGTATTACAGTCTGCAGTATTTGCTGAATAAAATATTGCTGAACATTCAATTTCTCTCACAGAACTCCCGTAATACTAACGCTTCACAGATTATGGCGACGCTGCCAACCGAAACGGTGCGCATGGCGATGGCGATTATCGGGATAGGTCCGATTGTACTTGCCTATCCGTTTTTTCAGAAGTATTTTGTCAAGGGTTTGACTGTTGGCGCTGTGAAAGGGTAATACCGAAAACAAATTCGGTTTATCATATACAAATTTATCATTAATGGAGGGGTTTCCGTGTTTCAACCAAAAAGAAAATTGGTTTCAATCGCTTCTTCTGTGTTAGTTCTATCTTTAGCGCTAACTGCTTGTTCTAGCGGTGCCAAACCTGCAGCAGAAACAAGCACAAGTACACCTACAACGGGAGCGGCTCCAACAACAGAAGCTAAAGCAACATCTGCTGCCAATGATTTGAAACCCTACAAATTGGTCATGATTTTCCCTTCCGGCGTTGTACCGAAAGATTTACCTGCGGTTCAAGACGAAATCAACAAGTATTTGACGGGAAAAATAAACGCAACGATTGAAATTCGTCCGATCGATTGGGGTGCATGGACGAATAAAACGAACCTGATGTTTGCTTCCGGCGAGCAATTCGACCTGATGTTTACCGCTTCTTGGTATGGCTTAGGTCAGCAAGCGGCAAAAGGCCAAATCATTCCTCTGGACGATTTGATCAATAAACACGGTCAAGGCATCAAAAACGTGCTAGATCCCGCTTACGTAGAAGGCGGTAAGCTGAACGGTAAATCCTACGGTGTCGTAGCGAACAAAGAGTTTGCGGCAACGAAAGGCGTCGTCATGCGCAAAGATCTTGTCGATAAGTACAAAATCGATCTGTCAGCGGTTAAAGAGATGAAGGATCTCGAGCCTATTTTCAAAACGATTAAAGAGAATGAACCGGGCATCACGCCGCTCCAGGTGAAGAATGATCGTTCCCCGGCCAGCGCCATTCTCGGCTACGGACTATTTGACATGCTGGGCGACGGACCGGGTGTGCTGGATCGTGCAAGCAAAGAGCTGAAGGTCATAGACATGTTTGAGACTCCTCAATTTATGGAAGCGGTTAAACTCATGAACAAATGGTATAAAGCAGGCTACATCAATAAAGATGGAGCTACGAACAAAGAGAGTGAATTCTTGGCTGTCAAAGCTGGCAAAGCCTTCGCTTACGGCGAATCCATGAAACCAGGGTTCGAGATGCAGGAAACACGCAATACCGGCACGCCGATGGTTACGGTTGAACTGACGAAGCCTTATACGACTACGGGCGACACGACTAGCGCGATGTTTGCCATTCCGAACACGTCCAAGGATCCGGAAAGAGCCATGATGCTCTTGAATCTACTCTACACGGACAAACATTTGTTGAACTTGCTCGATTGGGGTATCGAAGGTAAACACT
Organism: Paenibacillus sp. JT22N1; assembly: GCF_059692155.1. NCBI lineage: Bacteria > Bacillati > Bacillota > Bacilli > Caryophanales > Paenibacillaceae > Paenibacillus > Paenibacillus sp. JT22N1. The sequence continues at coordinate 26,730 of NZ_JCAUAW010000022.1, read as the reverse complement.
ATGCCAAAGCAGGCGATAACATTATCGATTATCCGCAAGGCGTAGATGCAGCATCTGTTGGCTACAACCTTAACCTGCCATGGATGTTTGGTAACCAACTCAACTCCTATATTTGGAAAACCGAAGATCCGAAAATCTGGGATCGTTACAAAGAATTCAATACAGGCGCTCAAAAATCGATTGCACTTGGCTTTGTTTTTGACCCAGAGAAGGTGAAGAATGAAATTGCGGCTACGAACAACGTGGCTACACAGTTCACTGGAGGCTTGTATACAGGAACGATCGATCCTGAAAAGTTTGTTCCTGAGTTTGTCAGCAAGTTAAAAGCGGCAGGTATGGATAAAATTATTGCCGAGAAGCAAAAACAATTAGACGAATGGGCGAAAACGAACAAAAAATAAAACCTTATATAAGGAGAGAGCTGCAAACCACGCTTTGGCGTAGGCTGCAGCTTTTTCATTCTCCGTGCAGCATCGGTAAGATTACTTTTGAGCCTTAGACGAAAGTAAGTGTCATGTTAGGAAGCTTTTCGCATATATTGTGTTAGATTATTAACTTTAAAAAAAGAGTGAAAGCGATTTCGTTTCGTCATTTTAAGTGACAAAATTCACAATGCTGACAAGCTCAGATCCGTTTGTTGTCGAAAGTGCAAGTAAGTTTCCTAAGAAATAGGAGGGTGCAGAGATGCTGCATATTGTCGTTTGTATCAAGCAGGTACCTGACTCTAGAGAAATTCGCATTGACCCCAAAAATAATACGTTAATTCGCCAAGGTGTCCCAAGTATCGTGAACTTCTATGATATGCATGGGCTGGAAGAGGCGCTCCGTATTAAGGATGAACAGGGTGCGAGGATTACAGTAGTAACAATGGGACCTCCGCCTGCGGAGAAAGGTTTAAAGGAATGCATCTCCCTCGGGGCAGACGATGCTGTGTTGGTGACGGATCGTGGCTTCGCGGGAGCGGACACGCTGGCGACATCGTACGTTGTTGCCCGAACCATCCGTAAAATTGCTGAAACATGGGGACCGGTGGATATCGTTTTTTGCGGCAAACAAACGCTGGATGGCGATACGGGGCAAGTTGGGCCTGGCGTCGCATGCCGATTGGATCTGGAACAGCTTACTTATGTCAACAAAGTCGCCAGTGTGGATGAAAAGCGGCGAAAAGTTCGTGTCCATCGGCTTTTGGAAGATGGCATTGAAGTTGTTGAGACAAGCATGCCGGTGCTGATCACGGCACTGAAGGAACTGAACAAGGTGAGACGAGCATCGCTGCCTGGTATGATTCGGGCTGCGCGTTATAAGCCGACTGTTTGGACGACAGCTGATTTTCCGGATCTTGAAAAGGCGAAAATTGGTTTAAAAGGCTCACCAACGATCGTAGCCAAAACATGGGTGCCGGAGGTAAAAGCAGTTAAAACGCATATGATCGCGTTTGATTCTCCGGAAGCAGCCGCTGCTCAGCTAGCCGATCAGCTCATGACGAAAGAGATGCAGACTTTGTTAGACTGGTCTTCGTGAAAGTAAAGCATGTGTACGACCTAAAAAACTCAGAATCACCGTTATGGGAATGGAGGAAGTCACAATGTCAAATGAACAATCACCGGACCAGCCTGAAGCGTCGATGCCCGATTGGTCGGCTTATCGGGGGGTATTGATCGTTGTAGAGCAGCGAGATGGAGCTGCAAAGAAGGTCTCCTGGCAGCTGCTGGGCGAAGGCAAGAAGCTAGCCGCGAAGCTTGACGCGCCGCTCATGGCGCTCGTCATCGGCGAGAATGTGGGCCACCTCGCCGATGAAGCCGTGCATTACGGCGCGGACAAGGTGTACTTATGCGAAGCACCCGAGCTTCGCACCTACAGGACTCGGCCATACAGCCGAGTCTGCTTGAAGCTGATCGAGGAAGCGAAGCCCGAGATCGTACTGTTCGGCGCGACAGCGACGGGCCGCGACTTGGCAGGCGCGATAGCGACGCACCTGCCGACGGGGCTGACGGCCGACACGACGCAGCTCGACGTGGAGCCGCCGCCGTCAAGGCTGCTGCTGGCCAGCCGGCCGGCTTTTTCCGAGAAGATGATGGCCACCATCCTCTGTAAGCAGTACCGGCCGCAGATGGCGACGGCGCGCGCCGGGGTGTTTCAGGCGCTGCCGAAGGACGCGACGCGCCAAGGCGAAATCATTCGCATCGAGGCGACGATGCGCGAGGAAGAGATTGCCGCGCAGGTGCTCGACTTCCTGCGCGAAACAGGCAAACTCAATCTCGAGGATGCCGAGATTATCGTGGCAGGCGGCCGCGGACTGGGCGGGCCTGATGCTTTCGGGATGCTCGCCGAGCTAGCGGATGCGCTCGGCGGTGTCGTTGGCGCATCGCGTGCCGCGGTCGATGCGGGCTGGATCGGGCATGAGCACCAGGTAGGTCAAACCGGTGCCACGGTCAGGCCGAAGCTATACTTCGCCATCGGCATTTCTGGTGCAGTTCAGCATACCGTAGGTATGAGCCATGCTGACGTCGTCGTCGCAATTAACAAAGACGATAAAGCGCCAATTTTCCAATTCGCTCATTATGGCATTGTTGGCGATATGTTCAAAATTGTTCCTGCCATTACGAAAGAGATTAGGCAGCGCCGAACTTTATTTGGCCAACAACTAGCTGGCGCCGCAACCTCCTTGCCACAGGACGATTCGAAGACAGGGGTTAACGCGGCCCTTGAGAGGAGTGAAGCCAAGTGAACGAGAAATTTGATGCGATTGTTGTTGGCGGTGGTCCGGCGGGCGCAGCAGCAGCTTTGACGATGGCACGTGCAGGATTATCCGTTGTTTTGTTGGAGAGGGGCGAGTTCCCTGGAGCCAAAAACATTTTCGGAGGCGTCCTATACCGTAAGCAAATCGAAGAGCTGGTTCCCGAATTTTGGAAAGAAAAAAACTTTCCCATGGAGCGTTACATTGTGGAACAGCGCATCTGGATGATGGGCAAAGAATCTATGGTCACCTTCGGGCACCGCAATGAGGCTTACAAAGAGCCTTACAATTGCTTTACTGGACTGCGGGTTAAGTTCGATCAGTGGTTCGCGGACAAAGCCGTTGCTGCTGGGGCCATACCTATTTACGAGACCGTTGCACTCGATGTGATTCGCGAAGGTAATAAGGTCGTCGGTGTTCGTACCGATCGAGATGACGGCGATTTGTACGCCGATGTTGTTGTCATTGCCGATGGTGTGAACTCCTTGCTCGGTAAGGCGATGGGCATTCACAAAGAATGGATGCCGGACGAAGTTTCGTTGGCTGTGAAAGAAGTAATTGCACTTCCTAGGGAGAAAATCGAAGACCGGTTCGGGCTCGAAGGTGACGAAGGCGTTACGATTGAGTTTATGGGCGAGACCTCGCTAGGAATGGCGGGCATGGGTTTTCTATACACGAATAAAGAAACCATTTCACTAGGCGTAGGCGTTATGGTCAATCATTTGCGGGACAAAAAGGTGAAGCCTTATGCGGTCCTCGATGCTGTTAAGCAGCACCCTATGATTCGGAAATTGATTCAAGGGGGAGAAACGAAGGAGTACTCCGGGCACTTGATTCCCGAGGGTGGCTTTCACTCCATCCCGCCGTTGTCGGGAGATGGCTGGTGCGTATGTGGGGATGCCGCGCAGTTAATCAACTTTGTGCATCGTGAAGGTACTAACTTAGCGATGACCTCCGGTCGACTGGCCGGTGAGGCGATTGTGGAGGCCAAAGCACAAAGCGATTTTTCTGCTGCTTCACTCAAAGCCTACGACCAAAAAATTCGCGAATCCTTTGTCCATAAAGACTTACAGAAATACAAAGGCATGCATCAATTCCTCAAAGAGCAGGACCCAGAGTTATTGTTCGACAAGCTGCCAAGAGCGCTGAATGAAGCGGCTTACAACATGTTCCTCGTAGATGGGATTACCAAAGCAGATAAGCAAAAAATGGCCATGAAGCTCATCAAAAATGCCGCCGGCGGTACAGTAAACCTGATGAAGCTAGGCTACAAAGGATGGAGGGCGATGAACGGATGAGCCAAAGTGACATTTCAGATAAACTATTTACCATTCGTTATAAATGCGATGATAAGTCGCACCTCGTAATCAAGGATACGCAGACCTGTTTAAATTGCGTAACGAAGGATTGCAATTATTTCTGTCCCTCGGACGTCTATGAATGGGAAAAGAAACTCAAAATTACAACCGTTGCGTTTGAAAATTGTATCGAATGCGGGACCTGCCGAATTGCATGTCCATCTTACAACATTGATTGGGTCTATCCCAAAGGCGGCTATGGCATGACTTATAAATTTGGCTGAAAATGAAAAATACGAAACGGAGCTAGGGCTATTTCGCGCCTTGGCTCCTTTTCTATGCATCCCAAACTACATTCCTCCATATGTAGGTGCTAATCCTCCATAGTTTTGTTCTCGAAGGGATATGATAATAGGAGGTAGGAGGGATATCATGCGAATTACATTTGAACCAACACAAGGACTATTCCATTTACAAAACAAGCAAATGAGCTATGTTATTCAACTAATCAAATCCGCTTACCCAGCCCATGTTTACTGGGGACGCCCTATCCGATCAGGTCAATTGGCTTCGATCCTACAATTTCAGGAGAGATGTTCGTTTTCACCAAATCCTGTTCCCGAAGAACGCAGCATTTCTTTTGATACATTGCCTCAGGAGTATCCGGCATATGGTACAAGTGATTATCGGGAGCCAGCTTATCAAGTTGCTCTTCCTGATGGATCTACAATTTCTGAGCTCATCTATGATAAGCATCGAATTTACCAAGGAAAACCGGTGCTCGAGGGACTTCCTGCAACCTATGTAGAGCAAGATGATGAAGCGGAAACATTGGAGCTTGAACTCGTTGATTCTGTCATTGGCTTACGCGTGATTCTTACTTATACGATATTTGAGCAGCATGCAGCGATGACTAGATCGGTACGTTTCGTAAATGAAGGATCCGGAGATCTAAAGCTGCTTCGAGCGCTTAGTATGAGCCTTGATTATCAGCATAGCGAGTTTGATCTTCTTCAGCTTTCAGGTAGTTGGGTTAGAGAACGACATATCGAGAGAAGACCCTTAGCACCAGGAAAATTGACCGTAGAAAGTCGCCGCGGATCGAGTAGTCATCAGCACAATCCTTTTATTGCACTGCTTTCCAAGGACGCCAATGAAGATCATGGCGATGTGTATGGTTTCAGCCTTGTTTATAGTGGCAATTTCGCTGCCCATGCAGAGGTTGAGCCGTATGGTTCAGTACGTGTATCCATGGGTATTAATCCATTTGATTTTGGCTGGTTGCTTGAGCCGGGACAACATTTTCAAACGCCTGAAGCTGTAATGGTTTATTCAAACGCAGGCCTAGGGGACATGTCAAGAACCTATCACAAGCTTTACCGTACTCGACTTTGCCGCGGTGAATTCCGTGATCGGACAAGACCTGTGCTTGTGAATAACTGGGAAGCAACCTATTTTCAATTTAATGCGGATAAAATCGAAAGCATCGCCAGCGCCGGCAAAGAACTTGGCATCGAATTATTCGTTCTTGACGATGGTTGGTTCGGCAAAAGAGACAGCGATAACAGCTCCTTGGGAGACTGGGTCGTTGATAAAGCGAAACTGCCGGGAGGACTGGAGGACCTCGTCTCCAGAGTCAATGGAATGGGACTTGAGTTTGGACTGTGGTTTGAACCAGAAATGGTTTCCCCAGACAGTGACTTATACCGAAAACACCCAGACTGGTGCCTGCATGTACCGAACCGTAGACGTACAGAAGGTCGTCAGCAATTAATATTGGATTTTTCACGTACAGATGTATGTGAAGCGATCACGAAAATGATCAGTGATATCCTAAGCAGCGCGCCGATCACTTACGTGAAATGGGACATGAACCGTAATATGACCGAAATTGGTTCCGCTGCACTGCCTCCGGAAAGACAACGAGAAACCGCTCATCGCTATATTCTTGGTCTGTACCGTGTTCTTGAAACATTGACGAATGAGTTCCCGCATATCTTGTTCGAGAGCTGCTCCGGTGGCGGTGGCCGGTTTGACCCTGGTATGCTGTATTATATGCCGCAAACGTGGACAAGCGATAACACGGACGCTATCTCTCGTTTGAAAATTCAGTATGGGACTAGCATCGTTTATCCTGTTAGTTCAATGGGAGCGCACGTATCTGCCGTACCAAATCACCAAGTTCACCGCGAGACATCGTTGGAAATGCGCGGCGATGTTGCGATGTCCGGCAACTTTGGTTACGAACTCGACCTAACCAAGTTTAGCGACGAAGAAAAAGAAATCGTCAAAAAGCAAATAGCCGATTATAAACATATCCGGCCGCTCGTCCAATTCGGCGACATGTACCGCTTACTCAGTCCATTTGAAGGTAACGAAACTGCTTGGATGATCGTTTCTGAAGACAAGACTCAAGCTTTGGTCGCTTACTTCCGAGTTCTCGCCGAGCCTAATGCGCCACTCAAAACGCTGCGGCTCAAAGGACTCAACCCATCCTTCGATTACCAAATCGCAGGCTTGCAAGGTGAATACCCCGGCGACCATCTACTTTACGCCGGCCTTCCAGTCTCTGGTCTCCGTGGAGACTTCCAGAGTAAAATCTGGCTGCTCGAACAAAAGCCATTATAGACAGTTCAAAAACACTGACTTCTTCACTGAGGTCAGTATTTTTTTTGTTTCACGGAATATCCCCTTGACTCATGTTTTTAAGCAGATTTGTAGATATCACAGAATGGCTTATTTGAAAAAGTAGGTGAGGTGGAACACGACCGAAAACTTGAAGGGGTATAAGTCTAGCAATTGTAGATGTTGAAGGCTGAGCTGGCTTCATATTTGTTTAGGTTTGCTATATGATAGGGATATACATAGTTTCTATTTTTTATCACGAAGGGAGATTCATTCGATATGCTGCAGAGACCTGGTAGTGAAGAATACTCACCATTTTTTACTGGTTATATTAGTCAAGTTCCGGAAGGCGACTATCTGTCCTTTTTACACAGCCAATTAGACGCTGTTGTCGCTTTGTTTTCGCCGATTAATGATGAGCAAGGGCTTTATCGATATGAGCCGGGGAAGTGGAGCTTGAAGGAAGTCTTGGGGCATATGACGGATACGGAGCGGATTATGAGTTATCGGATGCTGCGTATTGCTCGTGGAGATACAACGAATTTACCAGGATTTGATCAGGACTTATTTATCGACAATGCTTCTTTCGACGAATTGTCGATGGAGGATTTGTTAAACGACTTTCAAGCCGCACGTCAAGCCACATTTTCTCTGCTGAAAACAATTTCGGAAGAAGCCTGGTCGCGTAAAGGGATAGCTAATAACAATGAAATCTCTGCACGCGCGCTTGCCTATGTGATAGCCGGTCATGCTCAGCATCATCTTGTCGTCATCCAACAAAAATACAATGACTAAAAAAAACGAGAAGTCCTGAGGACTTCTCGTTTTTTTTAGTAAAGGGATAATGCAAGGGAGTCGCGCTCATTAAAGGAATGGAGAATCGCTTCACAACCTACGATCTCAATACTAATGATAGAGTCCAAGCATTTCTTAATCGTTGCTCTTCCTTTGGTCACTTTAGCTTCGAGTGCGGATTTCAATAAATTGAATTTCTTTTTATTTTTCTCATCTGAGTAGACTGGCACGGGTTTGTTGTGAATTGTAATAAACATTTTCATCATTTTTCACCATCCTAGGAATTGGATATAGGTCTAGCATATATGAATATTATTAAATTAACCTTAAAATAGTTTTACAATTTTGAAACAAAACCATGTATTTCTATGTATTTTTACTTCTCATAAGCTTATACGGATGAGAGAGAGGAAATGTTTCACTCTTAGATAGCATTTCTTGAAATATTTGTGAATTCCATGCTTCGTTAATTTTGCTGAGCGTTTTGGCGAAAAAGCTTGGGGGATGTGCCAAATCTATGTTTAAATGCTCGGTGAAAGTAAGGGTAACTCCCGAAACCGCAGCTTAAGGCGATTTGTTCAAGGGACATTGAACTATCATGCATGCGTTCCACAGCGCTGGATAGGCGCACTTCAAGGGCGTATTGGATCATTGTTTTGCCGAAGCATTCTTTGAACAAATGAACCGCGCGGGAAACGCTGAGTCCAACATGGTTGGCAACATCATCTACTTTAAAAGTAGCAGTAGCTTGTGCTTCAATGAACCTTTTCATACGTGTTCCGGTAAATGGGCGTCCTTGTAAAGAGACGGTTTCCGTTGCTGCACGCTCTACATATAGGCAAAGGGCTTGCAGCAAATAGCCGCTAAGCTCCTGATTTTCTTCTTCCATTCTACGCTTCTCAAGAATAAGCTGGCGCCATAGCGAAATTAAGCGAGCATCTAAGTCGATGCGCGTACAAGTCTGTTTGAGGCTGCGTTTCCACCACGCATCGATCCAAGCACCTTTACAGAATACGTAGTAGTCGCCACTAGCAATTTTACTGCTAGGTTGATCCAACTCATGTTCGATACGAAGCTCATAAGGGTCTCCCGGTTTAAAAAGAAGAAGATGGCCAGCTTCAATTCGCTGCATACGTCCATCTACTAGAACCTCGCAAGTGCCTTCTGTCTGCAATCGGAAAAGATAAAAGTTGAGTTGGAATTTGTTACTCACATTAAACGGTTCCATATGAAAAGAATAGCCGCAGGTTAAGACCTCAGTTTCCATTGTATTCACCTTTCATAGCCAAATAGGAGATGTTTTGATTATATCGTGAATGGTCATTTAAGGCTATGATCCATTATACTAATTCTATCGTGTTCGATTTATCAAAATATAGATGAAGAGAAAAGAGGAGAACAAATGGGACGTTTAGGAATTGGTCTGCAATTGTATACATTAAGAGATGATATGGAAAAAGATATGGAAGGCACACTTCGTCATGTAGCGAAGTTAGGATATGAAGGTGTAGAATTTGCGGGTTATTATGGTAAGCCTGCTGCTGAACTCAAACAGCTGCTGGATGAGCTAGGTTTGAAAGCATTCGGCAGTCACGTGAGTTTAGAGAGATTTCGTAAAGATCTGCAAGGGGAACTTGACTACCTGAAAACAATCGGTGCTAAGTATGCAATCTGCCCGTATGTTGGTGCTGAAGAACGTGATTCAGCAGATCAATGGAAAGCGCTAATTGCTGAATGCCAAGCGATTGCCGTAGAAACGAATAAACAAGGTTTGCAATTCCTTTACCATAATCATGATTTCGAATTTCATCATAAAGTGGATAACGAGTTCGTCTTTGATGCCATGTTTGCCAAAACAGGTGAAGATGCAATTAACGTAGAGATGGACGTATGTTGGGTTCAATTCGCTGGTCAAGACCCACTTGCCTACATAGCGAAATATGCGGGCCGATTACCGCTGCTTCATTTCAAAGATTTCACGAAAGATGCAGAAGGTAAATTAGTAACATTAGAGCTGGGCTTAGGCGATGTTCCTTTGGAAAAAGTGATTAAAGCGGCCGAGCAAGCAGGCGTGGAATGGCTTGTTGTTGAGCAGGATCACTGCCAGAAGCCACCACTTACAAGTGTTGAGAACAGCTTGAACTGGGTAAAAGAGCATTACACAAATGTTCATAACTAACATTTAAAAGGAGCATTAATAAACATGAGTAAAATTAAAGTGGCCGTAGTAGGTTGCGGTTCAATAGCTAAACATAGACACATCCCGGAATATGCTTGGAATTCGAATGTTGAACTCGTCGCATTCGTTGATCCTGTTCTGGAGAGAGCGGAGCACTATGCGCAGCTGCATGGTGGCAAAGCATACAGCAGCTATACCGAAATGTTGAAGCAGGAGAAAGTGGATGCAGTTAGTGTATGTACACCGAACTTTCTTCATGCTGAAGTATCCATTGCCGCTGCAAATGCAGGCGCTCATGTCTTGGTGGAGAAGCCAATGGCTTCAACAGCAGAAGAAGCTGAGGCAATGATTGAAGCAGCAAAGAAAAATGGCGTGTTTTTGATGGTTGGTCACAACCAACGCCTGATGCCTCCACATGTCAAAGCCAAAGAAATTTTGAATTCTGGCAAATTAGGTAAAGTGCTGACATTCCGTACATCTTTCGGACATCCAGGTCCGGAAGGGTGGAGCGTGGACGGACGCGAAAGCTGGTTCTTCCGCAAAGAAGAAGCAACAATGGGCGCGATGGGCGATCTTGGCGTACACAAGTCAGATTTAATTCGTTGGTTGCTTGCTGATGAGGTTGCACAAGTGGCTGCTTTCGTCGGTACCCTTCATAAAGAAGGTACAGATGTTGACGATAACGCGACTTGCTTGCTACGCATGAAAAGCGGCGCGACAGGCTCACTAGTCGCTAGCTGGACTTATTATAAAGGTCAAGACAACTCAACCGTGTTATGGTGCGAGAATGGTGTTATCAAAATCGATACCGATCCGAATGACCAAGTCATCGTTGAGCTTCGTGATGGCACGGTTGAACGTTATAAAGTCGGACAAATCGCTACGAACGAGAAACAAACGCATAGTGGTGTCGTTGACGAGTTCATTACTAGCATATTGGAAGGCCAAAAGCCGCGTATTTCCGGCGAAGAGGGGCTTCGCTCCTTGCAAGTCATCCTTGCAGCCTTCGAATCCGAAGCAACAGGAAAAATCATCTCCTTGTAATCTAGGTCATTCTATATTGAAAAGCTCATCCATTCGTGGATTGAGCTTTTTTTATTTGAAAAGACCCGTTTTCTCAAATTAGAGAAAACGGGTCTTGGTGTCTAACTTAGTTTAACGCCCACCTATTTCGATAGACAATGTGTTTGATTTACCAACGGTGGTTTCCTTGGAATCTTTCACATACACTTGAATGTCCCAGATTCCAGCTTTGAGTAAATGGCCTTCGACCTTGGCAGTCAGTGTATGTTCATCTTGCCATATGCTTGGAACAGCTTTACCATTTAAAGTAACATAGCCAAGGGCGGGGATATTGCTTCCTCTCACCGTTAGGGTTACACTTGAACGTCCAGATAGATCCTGCGTATCGGATTCGACTTTATCAAGCATGATCGGTCCAAATCCGAGCATATACTTGGAATCTATAATGGGAATTTTATAATCCTTGTAAGCATGTCGATCACCGAAAATGATATCATACTGCAATGTCTCGTAATCTTTAAGGTCCTGTTCGTTAATATGCATGGACTCATAATAATCCTTCGGAGGTATGACAGGGATCTTTTTCGAAAGTTGACTTAAATAATCGGTATAATAGCTGCCTTGCTGTTTGGATAATTCAATGAGATAAGGGCCTAAGAAAGAAGGGCTAATATTTAATGTATCTTTGCGCCCTTGGTCAAAATTGTTCCAAACGACGAGCGGAACACTGTACATTTTTTTCAGGAAATCGGGATCGTCTTTGCCGCTAATATACTTAGTGTCAATGTAAGTGGCGTAATCATCACCCAGGGCTGGTAAGTGGTCTCCCCAGAAAGCGATAATCGTTGGTTCTCCCTTTTTCTCGTAGTACTCGACTAATTCCTTCAACATCTTATCTGAGGCACTTATGCCTTGGGCAAGCGTTTCAAGCATACCTTGAGAAGAAGGAGACATATTGCCAGTAACGTCGAATGTGTTTTTTGGGAATTTACCAGGGAAAAAGTGAAAATGATTTTCCATCGTGTTAGCAAATACGAAATCGGGTCCATCGCTTTGGTCTGTCGCATGAATAATATTGGCAGCAACTTCGCTGTCTGCGATATAAGGACCTGAATAGTTAGGCTTAAAGTATTCGATTGGAATATACTTGGAGAAGCCAAAGTATTTATATATTTTATTACTGTTGAAATACCAGTTGTAGAATGGACTTATCGCCGTAGATGTGTAACCTTGTCTGGCATAAATACTTGCCAAAGAATCTACTTCATTCGTAAGGAATTGATTGTAGGCGATAGACCCTTGCGGTAGGAAACGCATGGAGTTACCTGTCAAAACCTCAAACTCGACATTGGCTGTACCCCCGCCATACTGCGGTGAAAGCATCGTACCGCTTGTCCCCGTCTGCTGCAGCTTATGGAAGAATGGAATCGGATCACGGCTGAATTCCACACCTTTGATAACGGTTGGATCCCAGAAAGCCTCACTTAACACGACAATTACGTTTGGTTTTACAGGATTGTTTGGGTCCCCAGCTTTAATCGGCTTAGGTGTATTACTGACAATAGCTTCAACAGCTTTATCATCGTAACCTTCACGTTTATCGGTAAACATCGACTTGGTATTCAGAAACGATGCTAATGCGTAGCCGTTCGTATTGGTATTCTCAACTTGGTTCCAAACGGAAGCTTTGATACCGCACCATTTCTGAATCGGAAGAGGCAGATCCGTGTAAACCGCAGACAACATAGCGATCGCGATGAGAGCAAGAATTCCACGTTCTTTTAGTGCTACCTTTTTCGAGAATAAGGTCGTGCGGTATAACAAGAAATAACTGGCCACCAGGAACAAAAGAATGATTATCAAAATTTTGAAGCTTAGAATATTTGAGATGTATTTCACCATATCCGACGCTTCGCCGGCCAAGACGAGGTCCCAAGGTGTCAAAGGGACCCCTAATATTTTCAACTTCACGCCACTTGCGAGGGCCAAGGTAAGAAGAATACCTGAAATGACCCAATAGGCAATTCTAGTTCGGCCAATCATGGCGATGAATAACAATAACAAGCTGAAGACGATCCATTCATTGAATAGCAGTTCAAGCAGATGCTTGTAACTCCAAGTAATCATTTCTATATAGTTCCCGCGGCTCAAAATTTCCATGATCAATACAGGAATTAAGGCAATTAATAATAGTGGCAATCGTTGCTTGGTCAGAAGTAATAAGCGATTAATGTGCTGGTTCATATGTGTCTCCTATGACGATCAAATTAAGAAATTGTAAATGATAACAGCCATCATTATACCACGGCCGACGGTAATATTCGATGGTATTATATCTAACATTTTTTATAATTAAGTATCAAAAGAAAGGCTTAATAGGCAGGAAAAAGATGGTTTTGTCGAGAAATGTAAGTATAGAAGATAGAGAAATGGAGGGGATTGCATGGCGGAGGAACAAGTTCAATATGTGAAAAAAGCGACAATGCAAATGCAGCATCGAAGAATGACCAAGAGAGCTTTATTTCGACGCAGTGTGTTTTTATTTTTAGGTGCTGTACTTATGTCAATTGGATTGGAGATTTTCTTAGTCCCTAACAAAATTATTGACGGGGGCATCACGGGGATATCCATCATTTTATCTTATCTAACCAATATTCAAGTCGGGATATTTTTGACCTTATTAAATCTTCCATTCCTGTTTATCGGATATAAACTAATAGGAAAAACGTTTGCATTATCAACGTTTTTCGCAATTCTGGTCATGTCCACAGGAACGTATCTGCTACACCCAGTGAAAGAGCTAACCAATGATCCTTTGCTTGCAGCTGTATTCGGCGGCATAATTCTCGGTATTGGGGTAGGAATGGTTATTCGTTTCGGGGGTTCACTCGATGGTACAGAAATTGTTGCGATTCTCGTCTCCAAAAAGATACCGTTCTCTGTAGGCGAGATTGTGATGTTTTTCAACCTATTCATTCTAGGCAGCGCAGGGTTTGTATACAGTTGGGATCGTGCGATGTATTCCCTAATAGCTTATTTTATTGCTTATAAAATGATTGACGTGACCATTGAAGGGTTTGATGAGTCGAAGTCCGTGTGGATCATCAGTGATAGCTTCAGACAAATCGGTGAGGCTATTCTGGACCGCTTAGGGCGCGGTGTCACTTATCTGGAAGGGGAAGGCGGCTTCACGGGAGATAACAAAAAGGTCATCTTCTGTGTCATTACGCGGCTGGAGGAAGCGAAGTTGAAATCCATCGTGGATGAGCTCGATCCTGCAGCGTTTCTCGCAGTTGGCAATATCCACGATGTCAAGGGAGGACGTTTCAAGAAGCGGGACATCCATTAGTCCCCTTTGCCGTCTCCGCCCGTTTTATTTCCTCGTTCAAACAAACCCAAGTCTCTGATTTTCTGTGCGGCATCTTTGCTGCTCGGACTACCTAGTTTCTTCAAGATATGACCCACATGGATTTTGACGGTTCGCAAGGATATAAAAAATCGGTTTGCAATTTCCGTTTGTGTATGTCCTTGATCAATCATCTCCAGTACCTGAAGCTCTGTAGGCGTGATTAGATCGCTGACTTCTTTGACTTTGAATTGGTGCTCTAACCGTTTGAGCCTGCGGAATTCCTCACGCATCTGTTCAGCTACTGCCGCGTTAATCGAAGATTGGCGTGCATGTACGGCTCGAATAATGGAAGGAAGCTCTTCGAATCGAGATTTGATCTGGTAGTCAATTGCGCCGGCTTGAAAGGAACGGAAGATGAAATCTTTCTCCTCCATCGAAGTAAGCATAATCACTTTAACTCCCCAAGATAAGAGCGCTTGTTCAGCAAGTCCAATGCCCGCGGACTCATCTTGCAGCATGATATCCATAAGAACGACATCAGCTCCTGGTTCCGAAATAGCAAATAATTCCCTTGCTTCTTCTGCGGTTGATACGGTGGCCACGACTTTCAAATCTGGCTGACGATTCAAATATGCTTTAAGGCCGCGAAGCCAGTCAAGGTCATCCTCAACAATCAAAACACGAATTGATTCCAAGTAGGAATCCCCCTTTATTTCTTTAGTCGGTTGCCGGGGAAGGTTAGAAACACACTCGTGCCTTTCCCTTGCGAACTGCTTAATTCCAAGGCCCCCCCATGTTTCTTCATAACACTGTAGCAATAGGCGAGTCCGAGTCCAAAGTTGCTATGACTGCCGCTTTTGGTCGTATAAAACGGTTCTAATACTTGCTTTAGCACGGATTTCTCCATGCCTATTCCGCTATCTCTTATTTCCAAAATAATGTTCTTTTTAGCATGAAACGCTTTAATTTTAAGCTCTCCGCCTTTGGGCATGGCTTCTACTGCATTCATGAGTATATTGGTTAACGTTTCAGCTATTTGTATGGGATCTAATTGAAGAATTAAGTTCTCAGGGATGCTCTGTTTCACCTGAACTTTACTTAGGTAAGGTTCAAGAGGAAGAAGGACTTCATTAATAAGCACCGCTAAATCGACTGCAGATACCCGAAGAGGGAGCTCCTGTGTTTGTTCGTGTACTCGGCTAATCATGTCACGGATATGCATGGAAGCCCCCATAACGACATCGATGTCCTGGATAAGTTCATCTTGATTCGTTTCATCAGCATATTGTTTCATTTTCTCAAGGAACAGACGCATTTTCCCGACATCGTTCTTAATGGAATGGTTTAAAATCGCGGTTCCCGATGTAATGGCGCGAAGCGTCGAGTCCAGCTTGCGACGTTCGATGAGCAGACGCATTCCGAGAAAACCGTATTTGAAAAAAGTGAACACGAAAAAAGGCACAACGAAAGCAAGAATCCATACGTGATAGACCCACATACGGTAAAAACCGAAGCTTGGCATGACGTAATTAAGTATGCCTACACAAAGGATAGGCGGAAGGAGGGCTAAGCAAGTGAACAAATGCGTTCGCTTCATAGCTGGAAGCCGTTCTGATTTGATTACAATAAGTACTGTACCAATGAAGATGTAAGGAACAGCCCAGGTGGCTACAATGGGAAAGATAATGGGCATTTCCTCGGTATAACCGGGTGTGAACAGTATGCAGGCAATTGGAGGAATAAGTAGGCCTATTGGCAGCCACGTTTGAATAGCTGGCTTCTGCCACGACGCGTTATATCTCAAAGAAAGCATGGCAAAAGAATATGGCAAGCCATAGTAAGATATCAGTGAGCTAATGCCCATGACACGATAAAGTAGAGCACTAATGGATGGGTTTGGTACGGTTTGCTGGATATAGGGGATAAAGGTTTCAGACAAAACGGCAGCTAGGGCGCCAAAGCCACCGGTAAAAGCGATAGTGCTCATCCAGCGCATCGTACTGGATCGTGGATCAACCATGACAAGCCCCAACGCGATGATCCAGAGTGCAAATAGAACAAAAAGCATGTTTCCTCCGTCAAATGAATCAGATGTTTCTTCTATTGTGGCATGGAGCCAACATTTGCACAAGAGCATCCTTTCCTTCGTAAGTTGGCAGGAAATAGGCGATTTATTCTCGAATAAGTGGTTTAGAAGGGAGTGGAACCTTATCGAGGTAAAGAAGCGGAAGTCCTTATCCATTCTGGTGATTGTGGGTAAAGTACTATTAACCCTCGTTTTCATTGTTGTGATTACCGTGCTATTATCAGTTGCAGCCGCGGTTGTAGCGATTCTGAGGCATCCTGCTCATGATATTAGTATGGCAGGAGTTGCTGGAGATCCATTCTTTATAAAGGCAGCCTTATGGGCGCAAATTATTGGTTTTATTAGCGGGGTTGTTCTTTCGTATGCCATTTTCGAAAGACGTAAAGGCTGGACACTTGGACTTCAAACTCACTTGCTAGGTAGAAGATTCGGAGAAGGCTTCGCTGCAGGCGCTCTACTTATTACGATCAGCAGTGCAGGGATATGGCTGCTTGGTGGGATTAAGATTGTGTCGTTTCAATGGACTGGAACACTCGGGCTCGAGCTGATGTGGGGCTTTTTACTCTTCATAGGGGTTGCTGTTAATGAAGAGTTATTCGCACGCGGCTATTTACAAGGACTGGTGAAGGAAAGGTTCGGCGCCATTTCTGGTATAACGGTTTCGACGGTTGTTTTTGCCTTTTTGCATACATTTAATCCAGGTATGTGGAGTTCGCCTCTTCCAATCATGAATTTACTGCTTGCTGGCCTATTGTTCGCCTTAAGTCGAGAGTACTCGGGCGGTCTGTGGATGCCTATAGGAATGCACTTGTCTTGGAATTTTTTTCAGGGCTGTATCCTCGGATTTGAAGTATCTGGTACACCGATGTCGTCGCTCATTAAGACCGAGATACAGGGAGCTTCGCTTATTTCAGGAGCGGATTTTGGAGCAGAAGGCAGCGTGGTCACCACCATAATCCTTGTACTTGGAATTGTTTTGATATCTACATACTATCAAAAACGTGCTAAGCAAATGCAAATGAATTAAGAAATGCTTACGAAGAGAGAATGCTAATCTAATGCCTAAGTAGCAAAAATTGCTAATGTAAAACACTAAGGAGGATTCATCATGAGTCAGTACGAGATTATCAACAGCGAGTGGGACGGGGAGTCGACCCTGCGCCTAGTCGACCATCATGCCCAGGCCGAGGCCGAAATCATCCCGGCCGTCGGATTGCATCTGTTCCGCTTCGATGTGCGGAACAATGCCTACATCGCGAAGCCAGCCAGCTTGGCTGAGCTTCGCGTCAAGTCTTCGCGCTACGGCGTGCCCATTCTGTTCCCGCCGGGGCGCGTCAAGCTTGCGGCCTTCTCCTTCGGAGGCCGCGAGTACCGGCTCCCCGCGAATCGGGAGCCGGACCACGCCCACGGCGAGCTGCGCGAGCGGCCGTGGAAGGTCGTAGCCAGCGGCGCGGATGCCGCTGGCGGGGCCTATGTCTCCGCGGAGTTCGACTTCGCGGAGCATCCGGACATGCTGGCGTATTACCCACACGCCGCATGCTTTCGCTTCACGTACCGTCTGAAGGACGGTACGCTGTCACTCAGCGGTGAAATCGCCAACCGTAGCGGCCAAACGATGCCGCTATCTCTTGGCTTTCACCCGTACTTCGCGTTCGCAAAAGGCGAAGCCAGCCGCGTGCGGGTTGTGATCCCCGCGGCGGCGGAGTGGCCGCTCAGCGCGGAAGGCTACGCGGTGGCGGAGCCCGCGTCTTCGCCGCTCACTGCGGCGCTGCAACAAGGCACGCTCGTTATGGAGCTGCCGAATTACCCAGGCGGCTCGCAGATGCTCAGCATCGAGCCGGGCCCGCAAACTTGCGAGCTTCACTATGAAGCTCGGGGGACTAAGCTCGTGTACGATATGGGAGACAAGTTTCCCATTCATGTGTTATTCACAGCGCCGTGGGCGGAAGCTGTGTCGCTTGAACCTTATACAAGTATCATGAACGTGTTCAACGAGCCCTTTTCACCAGAAATTTCAGGTGCCCAAGGCTTAGCAGCGGGAGAGTCATTCAAATTCAATTGGTCTATCCATATTGAACCATTGCAGTAACACTCAAAAAAGAGTCAAGGGAAGGCACATCAGCCTTCATACTTGACTCTTTTACTTTTCCATTTCATGATGACTCACCAAGGCTCATAGCTCATACCAACAGAAGAATAACCAGCGTAACTGTGCCGGTGCAGCTCCTGAATAAGACCTTCGATTTGCTTAGATTTGACCAGTGCACCTCCACGCGAGGTGTTGTAAGCGTTCAGCTCAACAGTGCCATCAAGTAAATGAAAGTGAGTTCCATCCTGAAGCGCAATGGCCGGCCCTGTCGTACCATAGTAAGCATGATAATGGCCATATCGAATGCCGGAAATGCCCTGGTATTGATGTACGTGATTGTCGTAAGCCGTACCGTTTACATTAAACGTATATAGTCGCAATAAATGATGATGGTTTAATTCTTCTGATGTTATTATTTCAAAGAAATGAACATGAGCAGGTGGTATACGTGGGTGCATGAAAACCCCCCTCGGCTACAGGATATGCTTCATCCTATTCGAGGGGGGCTGGAGTCATGACTAGGGGAGCGGATAAAGGTTAGATTGGCCGATCTTCATCTTTTTATCATCGTAAATACGTACTTCGACTTGGTGAGGTTTCCCAGGCTCTAAAGGTGGGTTCTCCGACAGATCGACATAAAGCGAATCTTCACCATCAAAATTGGATTTAAACGCTACGCCATCCATATAAACATTGCAGGAAGAATAAAAGGGCTTACCAACAACCTGGAGTTTGTTTTCACTTTGAATCACCTTTGTTATAACGGGATCGCCGTACCCCAAGGTGTAACCTGGTAGTACAATTGAGTTTTTAAAGCCTTTAGCTTCGTATCCATACCGGCCACCGAATAAGTTATCGTATTGAAGTTTCATGTAGTCGGTTAGATCACTTTCTTTGATTTGATACTTTTCCCACATCTCATTTGGAGGAATGACAGGAGTTTTTTGCGACAATGTGTAGAGATAGTCTGTGTAGTAACTGCCTTGAACACCAGCCATTTGAAGTACCTTAGGGCCTAGAAAGGAAGGGCTCATTTTTAGATCCATCTTTTCTTGATCTGCAGGCAGGAAATTGTTCCAAATCAAGAAAGGCGTGTAATGTGTCTTCGTATACAAATCTGGATCATCAGGAAGGACATATTTAGCATCGCGGTAAACCTTATAGTTTTCCTCGAAAAAAGGTAAATGATCCCCGAAAAAGAGAATGATCGTTGGCTCGGATTTTTTTGAGTAATAGTCCACTAGGGACTGAAGCGCTTTGTCAGTACCCGAGATACCCTGTGCATATGTCTCTAAAATACCTTTGGATTCGGGTGTAATATCTCCTTTCACTTCAATCGTGTTTTTGATGAACTTCCCTGGTTTGAAGGGATGATGATTCTCCATCGTGTTCGCGAAAATGAAATCAGGCCCCTGGCTTTTCTCCGTTTCCTCAATAATCTTCTTTACAACAGCTCGGTCCGCATAGTTCGGGCCTTCAAAATCATTTGGGAAAAACTCACTTGCTATGAAACGTGAAAACCCAAAATGTTTATACACCTTTCTGCTATCGAAGAAATAGCTGAAGAACGGATTAATTGAGGTGGCGGTATAACCCTGCCTCGTTGTTATACTAGCTAAAGAGTCAACACCATGATTCATATACTCAATGTAAGGCAATATTTTATCCGGTGATTTCCCGAAGAATCGCATGGAATTACCCGATAAGACTTCAAATTCAACATTTGCAGTGCTGCCTCCGAATTGTGGAGATAACATCCAACCGCTGGTATACGATTTCTGAAGTTGATGTAAATTCGGAATAGGATCTCGACTAAACGAGATATTTTTCATAATCGTTGGATCCCAAAAAGCTTCCCCAAGCACCACAATGATGTTTGGTTTTTTATCACTTGCTGGTTTTTTCTCAGGAATCTGCTCCAGAATGGATGTGATTGCTTTTTTACTGTATCCCTCTGGTTTTGCGACCTTCAGAAAACCTAACATTTGTACAGAGGAATACAAGTATCCATTCTCGTCGTAGGTGATCGTTTGATCCCAAGGCACCGTATAAATGCCATATAAATTCATGAAAGGAATCGGCTTGTCCGTATAAAGACTAGTCGCCATGATGATAACAATAACAGCATAAATACTACGTTCAATCCAAGTGAATTGGATTCGTCGATGCAGGAAAACCAAATGAAATAATAAAGCAATTATCACGAGGAAGATCACAACTGTACCCATTATTCTAAAATTAAGATACCCTTGCAAAAATTCCTTGTACTCAACAATTTGATTATTAAATACAAGGTCCCATGGATAATAAGGCGCTCCAATGGCTTTTAATTTACTGCCGCTAATTGCACCTAGAGGAAGCAATATTGCACAAAGCATCCAAAAGGATAACCGGCTTCGACCCGTTAATGCAATAAGGAACAAATACATAGTACCAACAACAAAGTAGGCAAGAACCATCGAAAGTGGGTGAGACATGACCCATTTATGAAGTTCTTCATAGGAGCCTCTTTCTAAGTATTCAACCATGCCCATCAGTAGAAAAGGTAATACAATAATCAAAATGCGAGAGGGTACATGCTTAAGTGTTTGAAGTAAATTAGTCATTCGTTGAACTCCTGTTCTATATAAACCATTTCCATTCGTCCATTATCTTATATTATCGAAAAAGATGAAAGATAGCCCTTGACAGTCCTAACTATAACATTTATTATTACAGTTAATTGTTATGAAAAATATTACAGTTAGTTGATTGTAATTGTTTTTTCCAGTCAATATAAGAAACTCTTATGATAAGATGGCTGGAGACATAGAAAATGGAGGTGGAAACCATGCAGCATGTTGCTACAGCAACAGACATGACACAAGAGAAGGTTATAGATGCCAAGAAGGCTGTGCCATGGATTATTTTTGTTATTTTTTTCGCGGTGTTGAATGAAACGGTTTTTAACGTTTCCACGCCAGCAATCGCCAAGCAATACGCGATTACCCCGACAGGTGTGAGTTGGGTACTCACCACATTTATTATTTTCTTTGGGATAGGATCGGTTATTTATGGCCGCTTATCCGATATTTTCAGCTTGAAGAAGCTAATTGTTGTAGGAATCGTCATCTATAGCGTAGGTTCCACTCTGGGCTTTCTTCTTCAAGCTTGGTATCCAGCCGTCATTTTTGCCCGCGCGGTTCAAGGTGCAGGCGCATCGGCTATTCCGGCATTAATCATGGTCGTGGTGGCTCGATACTTTTCTCCTTCAGATCGGGGGAAAATATTCGGAATTTTAACATCTACCGTATCATTTGCTATTGCAGTAGGCCCCGTTGTTGGCGGATTTGTCTCATCAACCTTGCATTGGACATATCTATTTATTATTCCACTATTTACACTGATTTCAATTCCTTTCTTCAGACAGATATTACCTGAGGAGAAGCGTAAAGAAGGCAGTGTCGACATTCTTGGTGCGGTCCTCGTTGCTTTTTCCGTAGCGGGTATCACGGTATATTTATCATTCCCTCATTGGTACTATTTGGCCGCGAGTGTGGTCTTATTCATTTGGTTCGTTGCTCATATTCGCCGAGCTAAAGAGCCTTTTATCGAGCCTGCCTTGTTCCGTAACAAGCTGCTTCGTGGCGGTTTGATCGTTGGTTTTCTCATTTTCTGTACAGTGATGGGTATTATGTTTGTTATTCCTTTGATGCTGGCGACAGTAAATGATTTGAGTACAAGTATGATCGGTCTCATCCTGTTCCCTGGTGCCATTTGCGCTGTTGTGTTCGGAACAATAGGCGGTAATTTAGCAGACAAGAAGGGAAATAACTTCGTTGTGTACATTGGAATGGGGCTTCTGTTTGTAAGTCTCGCGGCTATTGCCCTCACGGTAGGTCATTCCCCATGGCTCATTTCAGCAGCATTGCTTCCCACCTATGTTGGTTTTTCCTTTATTCAGACGGCTTTAGCTAACCGTGTTTCCTTGACGCTGGAAGTGCATGAGACGGGTGTAGGGATGGGATTGTTCAATCTCATTTCGTTTATCTCAGGCGCGGTAGGAACGGCACTTGTTGCCAAACTGTTAGATGGCGGCATGATGGAGTTTTACAAGAATCCGATTTTGAATACAATAAAAGCCGTGCCGTATAGCAATCTTCTCCTTATTTTTGCCGCTGTAGTGATTATTAGTGCTTTATTTTACAAGCAAATATTTGGGAAAAAGCTGCAAACAGCTTAATTCACATGTGTTATAAAATAAATAAACCGACTACTTCTCAATAATGAGAGAGTCGGTTTTTGTTTGTTTTAAGCCTCTTCTTCCGTTTGCTCCTCACTGATTTGCTGCAGTGCTTGCAGGAAGGTAGCCGAAGGCTGAGCGCCAGTTAGTGCATATTTACGATTGATTACGAAAAAGGGAACTCCCGAAACTCCAGCTTGTCTAGCAAAATCAAGATCATCCTCGACCTGCTCTAACCCTTCCTTAGCACTTAAGCGAGTGGAAGTTTGTTCCCGATCCATGCCGATTTTCTCGGAAAAATCAAGCAAAACATCCACATTCCCAATATCTTTTCCATCTTCAAAATAAGCTTTAAACAAATCGTCAACAAGAGCTTTTTTACGATCTTCCGGTACGATAGCGATTAGTTGATGGGCCATTAACGTATTAGGCATCTTCTCAACTTTGGAGAAATCGAAATGTAAACCTGACGCTTGACCAGCTTGAGTAACCTGCTGCAGCATGCCATTCAGCTTAGCTTCATCCGCTCGAACCTTTTGGAGCATAACATCACGGAATGGTGATCCCTCTGGAGGTGTTGAAGGGTCAAGTTGATAAGCACGATAATGGATTTCAACAGGCTCCGTTGTAAAATTGGCTAACGCATCAGTCAAATTCTTTTTGCCGATACGGCACCATGGACAAACAATATCTTGAAATATTTCAATAATCATGAATTAGACTCCTTTGATAAAAAAATAGTAACTATATTTTTATTATAGCACACTAATTCATTTGCCTGAACCGCTCGGGTGTAAGTCCGACATGTTTGCGAAAACTCGCGACAAAATGGCTTGTATCCCGGAAACCTACCTGCTCAGCCACATCCTTGACGGTCTGATGCTGCTGCTTCAATAGCATCTCTTTGGATTTGCGAAGTCGCATCATAATTAAATAGGAATAAGGGGACAGCCCAAAGGCATGTTGAAACAGTGTATTCATGTGTCTAGGCGTAATCTGTAGGATCCCAGCCATCACTTCAAGTCCGATATCAGGGTTATCGTAGTGACTTTCAAGCCAAATTATTAATGGCTGCAGCTGGACCATCTGATTGCGAATAGAGGCGCGGTTATTGATCTGTCCATGCTTTTTTAGCTGAATTAGAAAATGATATAAATCCGCAGAGGCTTCATACCCCGAATATTCGAGTGCTGCATCCATATTAGCTAAAATTCGTCTTATTTCCACTTGCAGCGGACCTTCCTCATCCCAACGAAAAATTGCAGACTCCATCAAATCAAGGGAAGAAAGAATGGCATCTGCACAAGTCCCTCCGAATGTGACATATTGCGTGCACCATTGCTCAGTTACAGCCCAATAAGAATGAGGTACACCCGGAAGGAGCAATACCCCTGAACCTTTGGTTAGGCGGAATTTTTTCCCATCCATAGTGAATTCCCCTTCACCTGAATAAGTTTGCAGCCAATGGTAACTAGGAAAACCCTCAGGTCTTAATAACTTTTCTTGATCCTCATGGTGACCAATGCTTTCAATAAATAGTGGAAACGGTTGCGCAGTTGAAGGCATTAATTCATATCTTTTATGCATTTCTCACGATCCTGTTCCATTTTATTATATAGATGTGTAAGAATATTATATTTTAAGCCAGAAAATAATCCAATACAATGTACTTATTCTTATATTAATTATTGAAAAAAGAGGTGTATAACTTGATTAACAAGAAACTTCCCAAAATTTGGTATGGTGGAGACTACAACCCAGAACAATGGGACAAAGAGATCATGAATGAAGATCTACGGATGTTCAATCTTTCAGGGATTGATGTTGCGACCTTAAATGTTTTTTCGTGGGCGCTCTCCCAGCCGAATGAAGATACCTACGACTTTGCGTGGCTTGATGAAATAATTGACCGTCTTTATGAGAATGGAACCTACGTATGTCTAGCAACAAGTACAGGTGCTCATCCAGCATGGATGGCACGTAAATATCCAGATGTATTGCGAGTTGATTTCGAGGGGCGTAAACGTAAATTCGGAGGACGACATAATTCTTGTCCAAACAGCCCGACCTATCGAAAATATTCGGAGCGAATTGCAGAAAAGCTTGCTGAACGCTACAAGGATCACCCTGCAATACTAATCTGGCATGTTTCTAATGAATACGGTGGCTATTGTTACTGCGATCATTGCGCGGACGGCTTCCGAAATTGGCTCCAAGAACGTTATACAACACTCGAGACATTGAATAAAGTGTGGAATACGGGTTTCTGGGGTCATACCTTCTATGAATGGGAAGAAATTGTTCCACCAAATGCCCTTTCCGAAGAATGGGGAGTGGATAATACCAACTTCCAAGGAATCTCGCTCGATTACCGCCGTTTTATGTCGGATAGTTTGCTTGACTGTTACAAACTAGAATATAACGCCATCAAAAAACATACACCTGACTTACCCGTAACAACGAATTTAATGGGACTTTATAAAGAATTAGACTATTTCAAATGGGCCAAACACTTAGATGTTGTCTCTTGGGATAATTACCCTTCCCTAAATACACCTATTAGTCTGACGGCCATGACCCATGACCTGATGCGTGGCTTGAAGCAAGGACAGCCATTCATGCTTATGGAACAAACGCCAAGCCAACAAAACTGGCAGCCTTACAATTCACTCAAGCGGCCCGGTGTTATGAAGCTTTGGAGCTACCAGGCTGTGGCTCATGGAGCGGATACCGTGATGTTTTTCCAGCTTCGACGATCAGTAGGTGCATGCGAAAAATATCACGGAGCTGTCATCGAGCACGTTGGACATGAACATACACGAGTGTTCCGCGAATGCGCGGAGCTAGGTTCTGAACTGCAAAAACTCTCTGACAGTCTACTGGACACTATAATAAACGCTCGAGTCGCCATCGTTTTCGATTGGGAGAATCGCTGGGCCATTGAGCTGTCCAGTGGACCAACCGTTGCACTCAAATATGTGGACGAAGTCCACAAATATTATGACGCTCTATTTCAGCAAAATATTCAAGCCAATCTAATAGGTACAGACACAGATCTATCAAACTATGACATCGTTATTGCACCTGTGCTCTACATGGTGAAAAAAGGCTACTCGAAGCGGGTGGAGGACTTCGTCCGTGCGGGAGGAACCTTCCTCACGACATTCTTTAGCGGAATAGTAAATGAGAACGATATCGTCTCACTTGGCGGTTACCCTGGCGAATTGCGCGAGCTGCTCGGAATATGGGCAGAAGAAATCGATGCGCTTTTCCCAGATCAAAGCAACCAAATCGTGCTAAAAGAACAATGGGGAGCACTCAGCGGTGAGTACCAATGTGGACTTCTATGTGACTTAATCCATTCAGAAGGAGCAGAGATAAAAGCTGTCTATGGCAGCGATTTCTATCAAGGAATGCCAGCACTAACTGTAAATAAATTCGGGGCAGGTCAAGCTTGGTATGTAGCCACTAGTCCTGAGCCATCCTTTATGCAGAGCTTTCTAGCTAATTTGTGTAAAGAAAAAGGTATAACAGCACCAATTCCTCCAGTTCCTGGTGTTGAGATTTCACAAAGAACAAATGAGAGTGAAACATATCTGTTTATCCTAAATCACAATGAACAACCCGTTAACGTAGATTTAGGAACCTTAAAGGGAACTGATTTAATAGTAGGTCAACCAGTAACCAATACCGTTACACTTTCAGCAAAAGGTGTTCTCATTCTATCGATATGTTGAATATATTCTTCTATAAGTTTTCGGGAAATAACCTCAGTCTCAAGACAGAGGTTATTTTTATTTATGTAAAAGTTCATAAATAACAGCAATCGCAACAACGATTTTCACCATAGACGCGACCAATTTTAGTGAAATCACCTTGAAAGGGCTATGATCACCAAATGGCAATTCAATTATATTAGGATAGTAGTTTTGGTACTTTCAGTTACTGTGTGGAAAAGTCAGTTCCAGGCTACACTTCTACAAAACGTAAATTCTGTGGTATCTACAATAAGTGAAAATGTAATAACTTAAACGAAAAATCAATAGCTAATAACCAAAAGCTAACAACCAATAACCAAAAGCCAACAAAACCCAACACCCAAAACCCAACACCCAAAACCCAAAACCCAAAACCCAAAACCCAACAGCCAAAGCCAACACTCAACAGCCAGCAACCAACACCCAACAGCCAACAGCCAACAGCCAGCAACCAACACCCAACAGCCAACAGCCAACAGCCAACAGCCAACAGCCAACAGCCAACAGCCAACAGCCAACAGCCAACAGCCAACAGCCAACAGCCAACAGCCAACAGCCAACAGCCAACA
>NZ_JCAUAW010000021.1:0-117436 GCF_059692155.1 Paenibacillus sp. JT22N1 | reverse complement strand
GATATCCGTATGCGATTGCGTAAATTTGTGAAACAAGCATTCCACAGCAGACGGCAGGATTTTATTTCTCTGCTGGACAAAAGCAGAAGTGGTTGCGGTATTTACGTCATAACCTTGTGATTCCAAGATCTCCTTGTATAAGCTGTTGCCACCCATGGAGATCAGGAGCTGCATGACCGTTTCAAAGGGAAGCTTTTTCTTTCGGGTAAAATCTTTTTCAGGGTTTTGGACATAAGGTGCTGGTGCGGCTGACATTTCTCGTATGAGGGATGTCAGCGTTTGTTTTAGCGAATTTGCGTACTCATTCATTGGCGTAACCTCCTCGTTTTTCAAGGGGCTTCGCCACACATTTATACCTACTTGTCAAGTCTTATTTCTCTTTTTCGTGCAAAAAAAAGAGCGGGCTATCTTTTTCGATAACCTGCTCTTTTTCTTGATATTTGGACCTGCGCCTTAACTAAATGACATTGCCCTCACGGGATGCCCTCCTTCAATCGCTCATTATTTTGAGCTACTTATCAATAATCTTAAACAACGCATGAGTACCGCTGTCTTCTTCGCCGTTCGCAGCCAGCTGCTCATAAAGGGATTTCGCCAAAGATAGTCCAGGCAGCTCCACTTTCATTTCTTCGGCAGATTGAAGCGCGATCTTCATATCTTTAATAAAGTGCTTCACATAGAAACCAGGAGCAAAATTCCCAGCGATGATGCGAGGGGCCAAGTTACTTAAAGACCAGCTACCAGCAGCGCCCGACTCAATACTTTTGAGCACAGTCGAAGGATCCAGTCCTGATTTCTTCGCATATACCAGCGCTTCAACAACGCCCATCATATTACTTGCAATTGCGATTTGGTTGCACATTTTCGTATGCTGGCCTGCACCCGCTTCTCCTTGATAGACGATGTTTGTGCCAATCTTCTCAAAAAGCGGCAGCATGGCATCAAAAGCTTCACGCGAGCCCCCAACCATAATCGAAAGTCTCGCTTCCTTAGCTCCAATATCTCCGCCTGAAACAGGAGCATCTAGTGAAAACACTTGGCGCGCGAGTGCTTTTTCATAAATCAGTTTGGCCAGCATTGGACTAGACGTTGTCATATCAATTACGTAGCTGCCCGGCTTAGTGTTAGAAAGAATACCATTTTCGCCTAAATAAATCTCTTCTACGTCATTAGGGAAGCCTACCATTGTAATAATTACATTACATTGCTGTGCTAATAATCCTGGTGAATCTTGCCAGTGAGCACCCTGATCCAACAGTTCCTGAGCCTTGGATTTCGTTCGATTATATATATGTACCTCGTAGCCTGCTTGAATAAAATGGCCTGCCATACTTTTCCCCATAACACCTGTTCCTACTAAGCCTACAATCGTTTGTGCCGGATTGATTACCACCATGAATGCCACCTCTCATTTTAACAGTAACTGATTTCGAATATGTTTCATTCTTAAGTTATCACCGTCTGTGCATCTGGTCAAACTGAGCTCATTCCAATTTGTATAACAAAAATAAATCACTTTGACAGACATAGTACTTTATCATATATTGTAATATAGGAGATGAGAGTTATCGTTGACTTAAACCTTGTAGAGTTTTTGCGATTTAACTGGTGTATGCATGGATAACCTACTCTTTACAGGAACTACTTTTCATCATTCCGATCTAAAAGGAACATCGTTCCGAAATGCCACATTTCAAAGCTGTTCCTTCAAAGCTGACGTCAAAAAAAACAATCTTTGACGGTGCAAGATGGATAAAGTAACTTATGCTTTGTTAAAAGGGTTTAAAGCCAACTTAAGTCATGTTACTATCATTTAGTAACCCTTAGATAAAAATTAAATCGAGTTCAGAGAAAGTGAGGAAATCAATCATTATGGTAGCGCAAAGCAAAAACAAAGGTTTAGGCATTGTAATTGCTGGGCTATTGCTGGGTATCTTAATGGCCGCCATGGACAATACCATTGTAGCCACAGCCATGGGCACCATCATCGGTGAATTAGGCGGATTGGATAAATTCGTTTGGGTCACTTCAGCTTATATGGTGGCGGAAATGGCCGGCATGCCGATATTCGGCAAACTATCCGATATGTACGGACGCAAAAAGTTTTTCATCTTTGGTGTTATCGTGTTCATGCTTGGATCCATCCTATGTGGAACAGCAAATTCGATTATAGAGCTCAGTGTCTATCGCGCTATTCAAGGTATCGGCGGCGGTGCCATGTTACCGGTTGCTTTCACGATTATGTTCGATGCCGTTCCGATAGAGAGCCGCGGTAAACTAGGTGGATTGTTCGGTGCTGTGTTCGGCATGTCTAGCATTTTCGGACCACTGCTTGGCGCTTATATTACAGATTATGTGAACTGGAAATGGGTATTTTACATTAACCTGCCTCTTGGTTTGATCTCACTTGTTTTTGTGGCCTTCTTCTATCGCGAATCCGTTGAGCATTCTAAACAAAGAATCGACTGGTGGGGCGCATTTACACTTGTTGGTGCCATCGTCTCCCTCATGTTCGCTCTTGAATTAGGCGGCAAGGAATACGCTTGGGATTCAGCATTTATCCTTGGTTTATTCGCTCTATTTGCGGTGTTAACAATCATCTTCGTCTTCGTGGAGCGTCGTGCTGCTGAACCTATTATTTCTTTTGCGATGTTCAAAAATCGTTTGTATGCATCAAGTAATGCCGTTGCCATTTTTAGCGGCGCAGCTTTTATCACAGCATCCGTCTATATCCCGATTTTCATTCAAGGTGTATTAGGCGGAACCGCTACCAATTCCGGCTTAGTTCTTCTTCCTATGATGTTAGGCTCCGTTGTAACGGCAACAGGCGGCGGTTTCTTAATGAATAAAATGAGTTATCGAGCGATTATGATTCCAACGACCTTCCTGCTTATTGTCGGAACAGCTCTCTTGACTACTTTATCGCCAGAATCACCTCGTTGGCTTGTCACGATCTACATGATTATTATAGGACTCGGCATCGGTGCTTCCTTCTCTGTATTAAGTAATGCAGCCATTCATCTGTTCGAAGTACGGCAGCGTGGTTCAGCCTCTTCAACACTGAACTTCCTCCGTTCCTTGGGGATGACGCTGGGTATCACCGTATTCGGAATTGTTCAAAGTCATGCTTTAACACGAAAATTGACGGATGTATTTGCAGGTCAAGGTCAAACCGGAACTGCAATACCAACCGGGGACTCGCATACGCTGCTTGATCCCGCGAAACGAATGGAGATTACTGCACCTGTTCTCGAGAAAATCACAACCGCATTATCGTCTTCCATCGTTCTCACTTTC
The DNA here is from genome assembly GCF_059692155.1 of Paenibacillus sp. JT22N1. NCBI lineage: Bacteria > Bacillati > Bacillota > Bacilli > Caryophanales > Paenibacillaceae > Paenibacillus > Paenibacillus sp. JT22N1. The sequence goes on along the minus strand of NZ_JCAUAW010000021.1, from coordinate 114,139 downwards.
GCTTGGACTATACTTCCTGCTGTCCTAGCCTTCGTTTGTGCCATCGCGATGAGTAAAGAAAAGCTGGATCCAACCCAAGAAACCGAATCAGCTATTTCTCATTAAAATAAAAAGAGTGCCACTCCAACTACAGCAATCTGTAGATGAAGCGGCACTTTTCATTTCCAATTCTTTAAATTCCTTTAAACGTGAATGAGTAGGCATAGGTACGATTGGCATACAGCGTGAACTCTGGGTGTGTTCTTGCACCCCAGCTGTCATCACCGCCGACGCCCATCTGCTTATAATTCACCCGCAGCACGACTTTATCGCTAGCTGGGAGCTTATACGTATGGTCATGAGCTTCCAACTCGGAAGGTAAATAAGGCAGAGCGTTCAATTCAACGGTAGGAAGTCCTGTAATGCGGAGTCCACGCCCGTTCGCATCTGTCAACGTCGCCCAGCGCACATCCGTTTTATTGCCGCATTCCTGAGGGCGTAAATATGGCACGAACTGCTCTTCAACGGTACCGCTGTGCAAAGCTAGTCTGGCTCCGGCAGCACGGTCCCAATAGTTCTCGTGTGGACCACGGCCGTACCAGCTCAATTGCTGGAAGGAGCTATCTAATTGGAAGAGTACGCCAATCTCCGGAATTTCAGGTAAATGAGCTCCAGGCACAAGCTCCATACGTACTTCTACTTCCCCGCTAGGCGATACCGTGTAAACCAATTGCACCTCAGAAGTTGGCTTTGTCGCTAATTCAAAGCGAACCTGCACCTCAGCGCGGCCATCTCCAATCGATTTAGCTGTCAAAGATTGCAGCGTTCTTCCACTGCCTGCCTCTTGCCATGGCGCGCAGCGAATGTGATGCTGGTTGCCGCGATCATTATCGGTATAAGCACGCCAGAAATTAGGTGTAGGACCTGTCAAGAACAGTTCACTTCCCTCGTACATGTAGGAAGTGATATCACCAGTTGCAGCATTAAATTGAAGAGAGAAGTTGCCTCCCTTAAGGCTAATTATTTCCTTAGTTGAAGCAATTTGTACAGCTTCTATAGTAGACAAGGTCGCCGCGGATTCTAGGGCTGCCTGTTCAGAATTAGACCAAGCAGCTTTACGAACTGGAAGCAAGAACTGCTCCCAAGCGATTTCATGTCCCTTCTGCGCCCAATTCGTATCTTCTTTCAGCTGTAGACTGATCGTCAGTACAAACTCATCTTTTGGCAAAATGGATTCCATATGATCTAGAGCCAACTCAATAACAGCTGTTTCTCCTGGCTTTACAGTGAATTGTCCACGCTTGGCTTCACCCACAGGCTCACCATTACGTGCGATGGACCATGTCCAATCAAACTCACTCAGATCCGTAAATAAATAGTGATTCGTCACCTTCACTTGGCCATTAGCAAGATCGAGCGCTTCGAACTTCACATTCTGGTAGCACTTCTTCACTTCATAGATCTTCGGTGATGGCGTACGATCAGCGAAAATTAATCCATTACCGCAGAAGTTGCCATCGTTCGGTGTATCTCCGAAATCGCCGCCGTAGGCTTGGTAGGTAACACCCTCTGGAGTTGTTGTTCTTATCGATTGATCAATCCAGTCCCAAATAAATCCACCTTGGAGAACCGGATACTTGTCAAACAACTCCCAGTACTTAAATAAATTGCCGCATGAATTCCCCATCGCATGGCTGTATTCACACAGAATAAACGGTTTCTTCGGCTTATTTCTCGCGTATTCTTCGATTTTCTCAATTTTGGTGTACATTTGACTTTCAATGTCCGACGCCGCATCTGATGCGCGGAAGTGGAAAACTCCTTCGTAATGTACAACTCTTGACGGATCGGCTTCACGTAAGAAGTCGTGCATTTTAATAAAGTTATCGCCACCGAACGCCTCATTACCTAGCGACCAAATCACAATTGAAGGATGGTTCTTATCTCTTTGCATCATCGAATTCGCCCGGTCCAGCACAGCTCCCGTCCATTCTGGCTTACTTCCCGGTACAGCGTCTCCTTCAACGTCCGATCCATAGGCCCATGAGCCATGTGTCTCGAGGTTCGTTTCATCAATCACATACAGCCCATATTGGTCACATAGTTCATACCAGTGCGGGTCGTTTGGATAGTGCGAGGTCCGTACAGCATTGATATTGTGTTGTTTCATGAGCAAAATATCAGCAAGCATGCTTGCCCGATCAACAGAACGGCCGCGATCCGTATCGAATTCATGCCGATTAACACCTTTGAACACAATACGCTCACCATTGATCTTCATCAAACCGTCTTGGATTTCGAATTTACGGAATCCAACCTTGCAGCTTTCCGTTTCCAGAAGCGAGCCATCTTCATCTCTTAAGCTCAAAACAAGTGTATAAAGATTCGGCTTCTCCGCGCTCCATTTTGCAGGCCGATCCACTTGGACGGAGAGCTCTACTTCCTGATTAGCAGCACCACTTACATTTACTTCTACGGAAAGAGGCTCCTTCCATAGCGGCTTCAACTCACTATCATATAAGACAGCTTCTACACGGCGTGTACCGCTGCTAAGTCCATCGTAATTCGTGACTTTTGCTTGAATACGCAGTTCTGCATTCTCGAAGGAATCGTCCAGATTCGTCAGCACCTTGAAATCTGAAATATGCGTTGTTGGCGTGCTATACATATACACATCGCGGAAAATACCGCTTAACCGCCAGAAATCTTGATCCTCCAGCCAGCTCGCATCACTCCAACGGTAAACCTCGACGTCAAGCTTATTCTCGCCATCTACCAAGTAAGGTGTAATATCAAAATCCGCAGGTGTAAACGAATCCTGACTAAAGCCCACCAAATCGCCGTTAACCCACACATAAAAAGCCGATTCAACCCCTTGAAAGCTCAGGTATACGGGTTGATCTTCCCATGCTGCCGGGACCGTAAAGCTGCGGGAATATGAGCCCACAGGGTTATACTTTACCGGAGCAAATGGAGGCTTCAAATCTTCATGGCCCACCCAAGGATAGATGATATTCGTATATTGTGGAAAGTCGAAGCCTTGCAGCTGCCAATGGGAAGGCACGGCGATGTCCGCCCAACTGCTGCAATCGTAGTCACTCTTGTAAAACTCTTGCGGACGGCCTTGCGCATTCTCAGCAAAATGAAACTTCCAAGTTCCATTCAATGATTGGTAATAATCGGACGCTTCACGAACTCCCGCTAGTGCCTCATCTTCGGACTTATAAGGCATTAATGTGGCATGAGCTTCCATGCGGTTTAATTGAAAAATCTGAGGATTATTATTCCATTCCGGGTATCCATTTACGGGCGGTGTATATACGAATTTTTTAGCCATTTCTTGAATTCCTCACTTCTATAGGGTGTATAAATTTCTTCAACTATCTTCTTATTGTACAAGACAATAATTTCTTTTAAAATATAAGATAATACGCATACCATATTAAAAAATGAAAGAGTTGAACCTCAGATCGATGGTTACCGATTACAGGAAATTTTTCCTCATTACAGAAACGGATCGGAAGCTTCCTCTCATCCTGGAAACAGTCGGTTACGAAAATGAGCAGAAGTTCTACAAGCGAGAAGAAGGCTATCCTTGCTTTCATTGGCTACAAACGATTGAAGGCAGCGGTGAAATCATCCTTGAAAGCGGATCCATCAAGCTGAGTGAGAATCAAGGCATGCTCTTGCCTGCTGGCGTCCCGCATGAATATAACATCACTGCCGCCAAGTGGTCGACGTGGTATTTAACCTTCGATGGTGCGCTCGCTGCTTCCATTGTATATGCCTTAGAGATACCATTATCCACACCAATTAGCTGGGGCATGGAAACCCCTCTCGCTAATATTCATGAGTACTACTTCGAAAAGTACCGCTACAGTCATGACTTTACAGGCATGAATGGTTCACTTGAAATTTATCAATTCCTTACTCTGCTCAAAAAGCATGGCAACGTAAATAAAAGCGCATCCTTTTCCCAAAGTCACGAGCGCTTGCTGCCGCTTTTGTTGGAACTTGAGATTAGCTTCGCATCTTCCGACGTAGGACTTGGATGGATGTCTCAGCTGCTTGGCATAAGCTCTCAACATGTCAATACATTGTTCCGCAAAGCGTTTGGCCTCTCTCCTTACCAATACTTACTGCAGCTTCGCCTACAGAAATCCAAGGAATTGCTAATCGCACAGCCTAATCAAACGGTGAAACAGATCGCCGAAGCGACTGGCTTCCTCGACGCTTCGCATTTCATCTCGACATTTCGCAAATCCGTCGGTTTGACGCCCGAAGTTTTCAGAAATCAATACAACAAAAAGAACCAATCGGAAGATTTCCGTTAGTTCGAACACCTAGCCCAAAGTCGTTTTCGTTTCAAAAAAAGCTTATGATGGTTATATATGGGTAAAATGATTGGGGGCTAATGATGAGCAGCTTACAACACGATAACCATCGTTTCTTCGAGCAGATGGTTCAGTTCTCTCCTCATGGGATGGCCTGTTTATCCTTAAACGGGTCCCTACTGAAAGTTAATCCAGCATATTGCTCGATTCTTGGATATTCGGAAGATGAGCTCGAGAAGCTTAATATACGTGAAATCACCTTTCCTGATGATTGGCTGTCCTACACGGATCAAGTTCAAAACTTGTTAGCTCGTGCGGCTTCTTCTTTTAACATGGATATCCGTTATTTGCACAAAAATGGTGACATCATATGGACATCCGTCCAACTTACTTTCGTTTGCGATACTCAAACCGGGCCGCCTCTATATGGTATCGTTCATATGACGGATATTTCACAGCTCAGGTCCATTGAACAAAAGCTTCAAGAGTCCATTGATCGGTATACCCCTCTGAAAATGCATACACATGATGCGCTCATTTCACTTGATTTGGACGGAGTTATTGTCAATGGCAATACGCGGGCACAAGAGTTATTAGGATTCTACAACAATGAATTCGTTGGAATGCCTTTTTCCAGATTTGTAGGCAAAAACAATGTGAAACAAATCCTTACCGATTCCCTACACGATGCTTCCATGGAGAAGAAAATTGATCATATTCGTCAAATCAATGGTCATATTGTTGAAGTACTGACGACCATCGCTCCCATCATCATGAACGAAATGAATGTTGGGTACTATATCATTGCCAAGGACATGACCGAACAGAAGAAATTAATGATTGAGAAGGAAACCGCTGAGAATACGAATAAAGCGAAGAGTGAATTTCTGGCGATAATGAGCCATGAAATTCGGACGCCGATGAATGGCGTTATCGGAATGACAGACCTTTTGCTACAAACGACAACGTTAGACGAAGAACAAAAAGAGTACGTAGAGATTATTCATAAGAGCGGTGAAACGCTGCTTCGTATCATTAATGACATTTTAGACTTCTCCAAAATTGAATCCGGTAAAACAGAATTACATGAAATCCCTTTCGATATACGAGACACGATATCTGAAACGTTTAATATTTTATCGACCAAAGCGGATGAAAAGCAGTTATCCACGACATTTACAATAGATCCCAACGTCCCTCACTCAGTAGTGGGTGATTCAGAACGTCTGAAGCAGGTACTTATTAATTTGGTTGGCAATGCCATCAAGTTTACGCCATTCGGTGGAATCTCCGTACATGTCAATAAACGCGTACAAGAAGATCACATCATACAACTCGAATTCATTGTAAAAGATAGCGGAATCGGCATTCCAGCTGATAAAAGGAGCTATATCTTCGAGCCTTTCAATCAAGTCGATCATGTGATGACACGCAAATACGAGGGTACTGGGCTTGGCTTAGCTATTACGAAAAAACTGGTCCGACTAATGGGCGGCGATATTTGGGTAGAACCTGCCGACGATCCAGGGACTACGATCATCTTCACCATTTGTCTCAAAGAGGATCATCATTCAGATGAATACCAAAGTAATACAAATGAAGGTATCGCGCATGCTTCCCTACACATACTTATCGCTGAAGACAATGTCATTAATCAATTCGTTTTAATTAAAATGCTAGAGAAACAGGGACATATCGTTACAGTTGCTGCTAACGGGGAAGAAGCAGTGAAATTCGCCTTAAGAGACCGGTTTGATATCATATTTATGGATCTCCAAATGCCGATCATTAACGGATTAGATGCAACCGCAATGATTAAACAAACACTCCCGCCAGAACGATGTCCCATGATCGTCGCTGTAACTGCGAACGCCTTAAAAGAAGATCGCGAAATCTGCCTCGCTGCGGGCATGGACGATTATTTGAGCAAACCGATCAAAAATAAATCCCTTCTCGATATTATCGAGACATATATGGAGAATAAACACCATTCGGGCTAACCCGCTTGGGGGAAACTTACTCACCCGTGTTTTGTTGTACGTTGTACAACTCCAAACGTATAACAAAATAAGGCATCTACGTTCCGTGAAAATCTAGTGATATCAAGTGCGGATTGAATTTCGGATGCAGATAGAAGAACTAAGGGTGCGGCCTGCCTGTGATTGGGCCATGCGACGTGCTCTGTTATCGGGGTGTTTAGCAGAAAGTTTGGTGCGAGGGCAGGTAGATAGAAATCTGTTCAAATACAGATAAACATCTGGTCAAATCCATGGATTATAGGTCGGCTAAAAAGCGAGACTCAGTGGAGTGATTTCGGCATATAAGCGGCTAATCTGAGAATCACGTGGAACGAGGAGCCGCTATTTCGGTGGTTATGCCGCTGCAGGGCCCGTACGCGGAACGAGGGGGCGTTATTTTGGTGTTTTACCGGTTTTTACACCTCGAAAGCGGGAAATAGAGGCTCCTCGTTCCGCGAAAACGTGAAATACGCGTTTTTGAGCAAAATAAGGCATCTACGTTCCGCTAATCGACATGAAATGGACGGTTGAGCGGTTTACGGGAACCGAAAACTCATACTTTCTTATGTGGACAAAAAACCGCCGCGGCGGTTTGGAGTTTCCTCATATAATAGCCATTGGAACCCCCCTGGGTTAAACCAATGCTCTCACATGATTCTTTGCATTTTGTTTTAAAAACCTTGATATATTGGCAGATGCACACGAAAAGTTGATCTTTCACCGAGAATACTTTCCACTTCCATGAGGCCATAGTGTCGCTCAATGATTTTCTGCACCGTGGCAAGCCCTAGACCGGTACCCTCGTAGGCTTTGGCATTGTCCAGTCGTTTGAAGGGAGTGAAAATAGACGGGATGTCCTCTTTTTTCATACCAATGCCATTATCTTCGATTTGAATGACAAAGGTATCCGGTTCATTTCCTTCCAATAAGGAAATCTGAATAATCGGGGATTGTTCCTTCCTACGATACTTCAGCCCGTTTGCGATAATATTCTGAAATAGTTGATACATTTGTGTTGCATCCGCTTGAATAATTGGAAGCCTGTCTTGAATGATAATCTGTCCTTCATTATGTTCAATTGTGCTGCTTAGGTCCGATATCACATTCATCACGACTTCATTCAAATCAACATTTCCGAAAGTAACCGATTTCGCGTTTAACTGGGCATAGGAGAGCAAATCGGTGATTAAGTGGTTCATCCGATCAGCAGTCGCTGAAATTTGGTTCATATATTCTTTACCTTTTGGCGTCATATCCGCACTATGTCTAGCTATAAGTAGCTCGCTCAACCCTGTAATTACATTCAGCGGATTTTTCAAATCATGCGAAACGACCTGTGCGAACTCCCTTAAGCTCTCGTTACTGCGCTCAAGCTCCGATTGAATGGCCACCAGCTCTTTATTTCTTCGATTGAGTTCTAGAAATATTTTCACTTTGCTGAGCAGAATATCGGCATTGACAGGCTTGAACAAGTAATCCACAGCACCGCTCTCATATCCTTTAAATACGCTCTGATCCTCTTTATTACTGGCTGTTACAAAAATGATGGGAATATGCTTCGTTTCCTCGTTACTTCGCAGCAGCTCCGCTAGCTCAAAGCCATCCATTTCCGGCATATTCACATCAAGTAAAATAAGCGCAAAGTCATGGCGCAGGGTATAGGATAAGGCTTCGTTGCCTGATTGGACGACATACACATCACAATGGAGCACTTGTAAAATTTTCTGCATAGCGAATAAATTTTCTTTACGATCATCAACGACTAAAATTTTTGGCGCCTGATGCCTATTTTTCTGAGTATCCATATAGGCCCTCCTAACTCTTAGAATGATGGATTCTTTCGGGAACATGTAATTGTCTCAGAAACTTTCCTATGTCTTCTAAGGACAAAATATAATCAACCTTTACAGTGTCAATTGCTGCTTGTGGCATTACAGGGAACTCCGCCGTTTCAGGGTCCTGCACAATCGTTAAGCCACCACTCTCCTTGATCGTCCTGAGTCCAGCGCTTCCATCTCGATTGGCTCCCGTTAAGACAACGCCTACACACCCCTCTTGGAAGGCAAACGCTGCACTATCAAACAAGACGTCAATCGAAGGCCGAGAATAATTGACTTTAGGATCAATGGATAGGCTTAACGAGCGATCATCTTCAATGAGCAAATGATATCCAGGTGGAGCGAGATAAACGTGATAAGGTTGAATGGTCTCTTTATCTATAGCTTCTTTGACGTGTATAGCAACTTGTGTATTTAAATATTCAGCTAAATAGCTGTCACTGCTCTCCAAAATATGCTGTACGATGATAATCGGTAGGCTGTAGTCAGACGGGAGATAGGATAACAGACGCGAGAGTGCCTTAAGCCCGCCTGCCGATACCCCCACAACAACGGCTTCCAATGGGCGCATGGGCTCACTCCCTCTCTATAACCTTTCTTACAATGGCAGCTGCTTCCTAAAAATTCTCCACTTAGAGGAGAGTGCTTCATACTGAGACTGGATCTCTGAAAACTCGATAGATTCCTTACTGCCAAGGCACAGGAAACCGCGTGGAACGAGACTTTGGTTGAAAAGCTGATAGACTTGATTTTGCAATTGCTTATCAAAGTAAATGAGCACATTCCTACAAATAATGAGATGCATTTCACCAAAGGCGTTGTCCGTTGCCAAATTATGCTGTGAGAATACGATGTTTCTTTTCAAAGCTTCCTTCATTTTGCCCATCTGATATTTAGCATGATAGTAATCCGCGAAGGAGGACTTGCCTCCGCTTTTTTGATAATTTTTAGTGAAATTCCGGATACTTTCTAACGGGTAAATGCCTTCTTCCGCAGTAGTTAGTGACTCTTGATTCATATCCGTCGCGTAAATCTGAACACGATCATAGAAGCCTTCTTCTTCCAGTAAAACAGCCATCGAGTAAACTTCTTCCCCTGTCGCACATCCGGCATGCCATATTTTCACAAATGGATACGTCTTTAGCAAAGGAATCACGATACTGCGCAGCTCAACAAAAAACTCAGGGTCCCGAAACATTTCGGTGACGGTTACCGATATATCCAGCAGCAATTGATTGGCAAACGCTTCATCATAGAGTACCAACGGAATCATATCAGATAGTCGTTCAAGACTTGATTTCTGCCTGACATAGTGCAATCTTCTCATTAAAGATGAACGGGCATAGTTACGGAAATCATACCCATGCCGCTTATAAATAGCTTCTAATACAAGATCGACTTCAATCTTTTCTGCTAGTTTTTCTGGCATTTCTTATCGTAAGAGCCAAACCCTGATTAATGATAACAATTTATCGGTATCTACCGGTTTCGTCATATAATCATTGGCTCCCCTCTCTATACATTTTTCACGGTCACCCGTCATGGCCTTTGCGGTTAAAGCGATAATCGGGAGGGACTGGAACCTCGGCATGGTGCGGATATGACCTATGGCTTCATAACCGTCCATCACTGGCATCATAATATCCATAATGACTAGCTCGATCCCGGTTTCACTTTCCAGTTTATCCAAAGCCAGCTTCCCATTATCTGCCATCACGACATCCAAGCCGTGTTTTCTTAATATTTTGGATAAGGCGAACGTGTTGCGAAGGTCATCATCCACCAGCAATATTTTGCGTCCCTTTAAGGATTCATCGGAATTACGCACCATACGAATCATTTCTTTCTGTGCTTGTGGTAGTGATTTATGAACGCTGTGAAGGAATAGAGAAACCTCATCCAGCAAGCGATCCGGTGAATTCGCACCTTTAATCACAATGCTGTCCGTAAACTGGTTTAGTTCCTTATACTCATCCTGTGTGAGCTCTTTTCCTGTATTAATAATGATCGGTGGAATGGAGCCCTCTGAATCAACAACTAACTGCTGCAGCAGTTCAAAGCCTGTCATATCCGGCAATGTTAAATCCAGAATCACACAATCAAAGGGTTGTGATCGCATAAGCTGCAGACCTTCTTTACCCGTAGAAACACTATGGATGTCAACCTTCTTATGCTTGAGCAGTTCATGAATAGCCTTTTGATTATTCAAATCATCCTCAACCACTAAGACCTGTTGGATGCGCTCTTGCAGCTTATGTTCAATTTTGTTAAAAACAGCTTCAATATCTTCCGCTTGAATCGGTTTGGATAAATAGCCGATGGCCCCGCGCTGTAAGGAGTCTGAGCTTCTATCTCGACCTGAAATGATGTGCACAGGAATGTGACGTGTTTCATTATGATATTTCAAATGATCAAGGACCTTCAGGCCGTCCATATCTGGAAGCCCCAAATCCAAAAGAATCGCGCTTGGAATATACTGCTTGGCTAATTGAAGGGCACTGAAGCCATCTCCTGCCGCAAGGCACTTGAATCCCTTTTTGTAAGACATGTCCATAAGAATTTTGGCGAATGCCGGATCGTCTTCCACAATCAAAATAACTTTGTCTTGCACGCTATTCTTTAAGTGTTCGCGATCATCAGGCAAGAACGTTTTCGCTGGTTGAGCCGCTAAAAGATGATCTTCAACCGTGCTTGCAATCAACAATTCACTTGAAATTTGCAGTGTATCGACTGCTGCAGGAACTTTTATCGATGCTATTTTTGGCTCCATCATTTCGGCGTCAGCTGCTCCTCCGAGCGGGAGATAAAGCGTAAAGCTGCTGCCTTCCCCATCGGTACTTCGCATATGAATTTCGCCGCCCAATAACTTAGCCAACTCTCTAGAAATGGTTAAACCAAGGCCCGTTCCTCCATATTTGCGACTCGTCGTACCATCCGCCTGCTGAAAAGCTTCGAATATAGCTTGCTGTTTACTAGCATGAATACCTATCCCCGTATCGGTTACAGTCAAAGCTATAGCTCCATTTTCTTCCAGATGGTTATTTTGGTAAGCCGTTCCTGTTCCAGCACGCGCGATCTCAACCGTAACACTTCCAGAAGCCGTAAACTTAAATGCATTGGATAAAAGGTTTTTCAGGATTTGTTCGGTACGCTGACCATCAGTCGTCACGATTTCCGGGATTTGATCGTCAAGATTTAAAATAAACGAAAGGCCCTTTTCTTTGGCAACTGGATTAAATTGGTAACGGAGTGACTGAAGTAAATCGTCCAGCCTCACTTCTTCCATTTGAATGTCTAATTTGCCTGCTTCCACTTTGGACAAATCCAAAATGTCGTTAATTAAAGTCAATAAATCCAAGCCGCCGCTATGGATAATCTTAGCCGACTCGATTTGATCTTCATTTAAATTACCATCTTCATTAGAGGATAATGATTTAGATAAAATCAGTAGACTGTTAAGTGGCGTCCGGAGTTCATGCGACATATTGGCCAAAAACTCCGATTTGTACTGACTCGCTTGCTCCAACTCTTTCGCTTTTTCTTCTAAGTCCTGCTTCGATAATTGAATAAAGGCATTTTGCTTTTCGATGTCGGCTTTTTGTACTTCCAAATAGTTGGTTTTTTCTTCTAGCTCCTCATTAATTGCCTGAAGTTCCTCACTTTGGATTCGCATCTTTTCTTCGGATTGCTTCAGCATCAGCGTCTGCTCTTCCAATTCTTCATTCGCCGTGCGCAATTCTTCCTGCTGTGTTTGTAGCTCTTCCGTTAACAGTTGTGATTCACGCAATAAAGCTTCCGTTTTCTGACGGCTGTTAGCGGCTTGAATGACAACGCCCAGTGTATCGGATAATTGCTCCAATAAATCGTGCTCTATACCTGTAAATGGTTTAAAAGCGGCAAGCTCTATAACGGCCAACACTTCCTCCTCGAAGAGGATAGGAAGAACGACGATTTGGAACGGTTTCGATTCCCCGAGACCTGATTGTATGTGTATATAATCGCCAGGTACATTCGATAACAAGATAGGCTTTTTCTCAAGAATACATTGACCCACTAGACCTTCCCCAGGTCGAACCCGATTGGCTACGTTCTTTCTTTCTTTAAAAGCATAACTGCCTAAGAGTACAAATTCATTGGAATGATTCTGACTGGAATGAGTCTCCTTCAAATACATAATGCCTTGACCTGCTCCGACAAGACGAGAAATTTCAGATATAAGCATACCCACTAGCTGTTGTACACTTGCAACGCCTTGCGCAAGCCCTGTCAGGCGAGCTAACTGCGTTTTCAACCAGAATTGCCGCTCATTTTCAGCTGTTGTTTCTTTTAAAGAGGTCAGCATTCGAATTAATGCCACACTCAGTTGATCTCGATCTGAACGAGGAACAATCGTCTGCTCATATTCTCCTAATGAGATGCGATCTGCTTGTGTAATGACTTCTTTAAAGCTAGCTACCATGTGATTGAAGGCTTCCATCAGCTCGCCAAATTCATCCTTCGATTGTACATCCAGATGAATATCTGTAATGCCTGTCAGAATGAGTTCCGTAGATCTCTTAAGCAGCCGGATTTGAGATAGAAGCATTCTGGAAATCAAAACGATGACCAAAAATGAGAGGATTAGAATAATGACGTTAAATATGGCCACACCAATCAACGATTGCATAGTACTCTTTTTGATTATTTCCATGCTTTGAATTAATTCTGTCGAAAGTCCATCCTCAACCTCTTTAAGAAGATCTACTTCTTGTGTCGCCACGTTGTACCATTGCTGAGAATCCATTCCTAGGGCTTTCCCAGGTTCCGCTTTTAGGACTAGTTGTACGAGACGATCGACCTCGGTAACCGCTTGTCCTTTCATCGTCTTCTGATAGAGTTGCTGTGCTGCCTCTGATGCGAGTAAATTGGATTCCTTATAATAAAGCAATTGTTCGTTCTCTAACACACCGATCTGTTCAATATCATTTAAATCAGCACGATTCGCGGAAAAAACATGAAATAATAATGCGCGCTCCCTACTCACTGCAACCTTACTTTTGGAAAATAGAATATAGGAATTAAGCATGTTTGAAATTTGCTTATTCGAGCTTATTTCGTTTGTGTTTTGCATCATATCAAAGAGACTGTTTATCGTTTCCATATAAAAGGAAAGTGTCTCATTCTCATTGGCTTTCCCTTGATCAAGTTGTGTCCTAAGAATCACCATTTGGTCTAGCTTGCTTACCGCATTATTTGCATTTTTCTTAAACTTATCACCCAAAACGGATGTGTTTAGTGACTTTAATTGCTCACGAAAAGCACTTGACTTATCTTCAGTAAACATACGTTGATCAATTAGTTGACGCGTAACCGTCTTATCTTCAAAGTAACCTGATAATAGGCTCCGCTCTTTCTGAACCTCATGAATCAGATCATTGATGTAGATTTCCGTTGTAACCAGTGTCTGCAGCCTGTTCAGATCTGACAGATCTTTCACTTTTTCATAGATGGCATTGGAGGAGAAATATAACAACCCCAACATAGGCAGTACAATCATAAGTATCAGCTTGTAATTTATTTTAGCGTTCCGAATCCATTGCATGTGGCAAGCCCTCTCTTTGGTTGAGACTATGTATCACGTTTAGTGTATATATTCTACAAATTACGACAAACCCCCTCTTTTTTGAGCGCAAAAGGAACAATAATGTGCTTGCTAAAGCATATACAAAAAGGACAGAACGATTGGGATCGTCTGTCCTTGGTAGATTCAACTATTACCGAAGAAACTAGTGGTTCGGAATAAATTCACTATGAATTTCGATCAGCTTTTGGACGAATATCTCAAAATCATTTTTACTAGAAGAAAATTTGAAATCGGTTACACCTGTGTTGAAATCAATAACCGTTAAAGCAACACGATTGAGTGGATATTCTGGAATAGGCTCAGAGGCAAGAGAAATATTTTTGAAAGGGTAAATGGATGTTTCACCGTAGAAACGAAGCACAGTTAAATGATCATCTCTTAACTCTAACGAAATTTGTTGATCTGAATCAGTGAAACTCTTCAGTGTACTCATCATTTATCAATCCTCCTCTTGTCCTCTATTTTACTATCAAATGAGGAGATAAAGAAGCCCAAAACGAAAAATTTTCCTAACTCCACCCTGTTTCAATGCACAATTTATCGGGTAAATGAGTATTAGGGCTGAAAGCCGCTCTACAAATACTATGGAGGTGCAACACATGTCTACAACGATTTTACTATCCGAAAGATCAGGTCCTGTAAAGAAGCTGCGAGCTGGGGGGCATATTCCTGCTGTGGTGTATAGCTCACGTATGGATTCCGAACATGTCACTGTCCCGGAAAAAGAAATCCGCGCATCACTGAAACGCAATCCTCGTGCCATCCTAAATGTTACCCTGCCGTCCAAAACCAAACACCCTGTAATTATCCATCAAGTCCAGAAGGATTGCTTGACGGGTCAATTGCTCCATATTGATTTTCTTCAAATTAATATGAAAGAACAGCTTGATACATCGATTGCCGTCCATTTCTCGGGGGAAGCTAAGGGCACCAAGGAAGGCGGCATTCTCCAAATAGAAACTCATGAGGTCATGATCCGCTGTATGCCGAACAAGCTCCCGGAACATCTCGCCGTTGATATTAGTAAGCTAAGTATCGGCGAACATATAACCATCGCTGATCTTAAGGTTCCCAAGCATGTTGAAGTGTTAAGTGATCCAGAAACCATTCTGGTCACTATACTTGGCATGCAGAAGCTTGACGAGGCGGTTGAACCAGTTGCAGAACAGGCAGAGGAAGCTGTCGAGTCTAAAGCATAAAGTGATTGCCATGTTGACACAGGAATAAGAAAACCGGCTCTTTACGCAGCTTATGCGGAAGAGTCGGTTTTTAGTTCTTGAACTATTTTTTACAAGGCAATTCGATTTCCACAGCAGTACCCTGATTAATTTTACTCTGAATTAACAATTGGCCTCCATGTCCTTCGATTATCCGTTTGCAAACCATAAGCCCTAAACCAGTGCCATTCACTTTTGTCGTATAAAACGGCTCCCCTAACTGGGATAACCTCTCTCCAGAAATGCCTACACCTTGATCTTCGATGCGGATCACCACACCTTGATTGATTAGATTTCGGATAGAAATTTGAATTAATCCCCCATTAGGCATAGATTCGATAGCATTTTTTAAAATATTAATTAACACCTGTTTGATTTGATCTGGATTACAATAAATGGCTGGTATGTCTGGATCCATGTCTATATGTATTTGAACGTTATAGAGATGAGCATGAGGCTGCAGAAAACCAACCACACTTTTGACAAGTCCTAGGGACGTACTCTCCATGTAACAATTCAGATGTGGTTTAGCCAGAGTCATAAATTCATTAACAACATAATTAATATGTTCTAATTCTTCTAACATGACATCAACGTAGTCGGCATTTTTCGCCTTTAGTAATTTCACAAAACCTTTCAAGGACGTTAAAGGATTACGTATATCATGTGCGATCCCAGCTGCCAATTGACCAATGAGCGACAGTTTTTCTGATCTAATAATGGCTTCTTCAGACTTTTTGCGCTCAGTGAGATCACGTATCACGGTCTGTACGACAGGAAACCCCATGTTTTTGTAGACATAAATGGAGGATATTTCGGCATCAAAAAATGTTCCATCTAATTTTTGCAGCTTTATCTCCATAAATTCCGTATAAGAATCAGACTGCATCACATACTGAAGCCGCTCCAAAATGAAATCCTTGTCACTTACACAGAAAAAATCATAGATTGATTTTCCCTTGAAGTCATCTGAAGAAACACCACCAAACAGCATACAACAGGCATCATTCACAAACTGGATCGAACCATCGTTATGCAGAGCAATAGGTTCTGGATTAAGTTTAATCAACCTTCTAAATTGTTTTTCTCTTTCTAAAAGCTCCTCATCGGCTCTTTTCTTTTCACTAATATCCCTTTCCACACCAATAAACCCAATAACAACTCCTTCGTTATCTTTCATTGGTGAGACCGTAACATTCGCATAAAAAGTAGAACCATCTTTTCTTAGTTTTAACGCTTCGAAATCCGAACTTTGCCCCCCATCTATTAAAGACTGGTATAGCCGAAGAGCATCTTCCTTATATTTATCTGGAGTCATCGGCAATACTTTCCCGATCACTTCTTCTCTTGTCCAGCCATGTAATTCTTCAAACTTCTTATTCACCTCTAACACTTTTCCATTAACATCAACGACGACAATGCCGTCTGAGGTTAAATTCATAAAGGAATCGATTAGATGTTCTTTCAATTTCAAGAGTAAACATCCCCTTACTTCAAACAAGTGATTGTAGCTAATTCGTCCCTAATGGAAAAAAACCTTTATTAATGTTGGGATATTCAAAAAATTATTAATATAAATCCATAATTATTTCCTTTTTTTTCTAGCTTCAACGGATATAAAAGTGTTTCCTAAATGTTTATTTATTTCAATTATTTCTATATCTTCTTGTCTCAGTAAGCGAAGTGTATCTCTATTCAAATGACACCCATCACAAGCTCGCTTCCAAATCGGTGATAGGAGATCTTGTAACTTCCCCACTATTTTATTTTCATGTCGAACATGCTCAAATAATAGAATTGTTCCAGTAGGCTTACAAACTCTACTAATTTCTCTAATCGCTTCTACTGGATTTGGAATCGTACATAAAACTAGTGTCCCAACCACAGTATCAAACGAATGATCTGCAAATGGTAATTGCTCAGCATTACCTTCAATGACATGGATAGGCGTTTTAGCTTCGGAAGCCCGCTCATACGAGGTCTTCCTTAGTACTGGATTCGGTTCAATTGCTATTACAGTTACGTCCTTATAGAAGCTGAAATTAATTCCTGTTCCGCATCCGATTTCCAAAACTTCTCCCTTTGCTTTTTTAATTAACTCGGAGCGAATATCTATAAATCTTTTAGTCTCCAAGGGTTTCATTAATCTATCATAATTATTAACGAACCAATTACTGCGGATAGATATCTACTCCTTCTTTTTCTTTCTTTAAATAACTTAATGACAATAAACCTATAGCAAAACAAACCATACTGACAGCCCACATTAAACCTATCGCAGCGATAGTCAGAGAGTTATACATGGAACTGGTAAAAGCCCTAGTTTCAAGTATTCTTATCCAGGTTAATGCACCAAAAGTGAACAATATCAAATGACTCAAAAACCAGCCATACCCATGTTTCTTAAATTTAATCATCAAACTAATTACTAGTACTACTACTGGAATCATAACAAATATCAAACCTACTCTTAGTAATACAGTAACCTCTTCTTCCATAAGCAAAACAAATTTCACTCCTTCTTTGAGAGCGACGCTGGCCGGGCGGCTAGTTTGCCGCTTTAGGCGCGGTTTTCGCGCTTGTCATAGACATAGATTGACAGAAAAAATATTCAGTAATACTATAATAAGATTGAAGAAATTACTCATTTTTCATACATAAAAAAAACATTCTATGACCATCCCATAGCTTTGCTGATTAAAATAGACAAGTATGAGAATATGGTGTAGCGGAAGGAGGACAACATTGTCTGAGAATCACGAATATGCAGAAACTTTAAACGGCAGGAATCCCCTCAGTCTGCAATCTGACTGCGAGAATTGCTTCGGCTTGTGCTGTGTCGCACTGCCCTATGCAGCTTCGTCTGACTTCGCGATGGATAAAGACGCTGGCCAGCCCTGCCCCAACCTGCAATCGGACTTCCGCTGCGGCGTTCACACTAACCTCAGGCAGCTTGGCTTTCGAGGTTGTACGGTTTATGACTGCTTCGGTGCGGGGCAAAAGGTTTCCCATATCACCTTCGGCGGAAACGACTGGCGTCAAGTCCCAAGTTCCGCAAAGCAAATGTTCGAGGTGTTCCCGATCATGCGTCAACTCCATGAGCTGCTCTGGTATCTGACCGAAGCGCTAACATTGCAACCGGCCAGCCCTATCCACGGTGAACTCAGCTTAGCATTCGACGAAACGGAACGCCTCACTCACCTTAGTGCCGACTCTCTCATGGAACTGGACGTGGCAGCACACCGAGCTGATGTCAATGTTCTGCTTCTACGGACGAGCGAGCTCGTGCGAGCCGAAGCCCTGCGCAAGCAGAAGAAACCCGCTGGGCGCCAGAAGGCCTACGGTCGAGGTGCCGACCTTATCGGGGCCAATCTCAAAGGTGCCGATCTCAGAGGAGCTAATTTGAGAGGGGCCTACCTTATTGCAGCTAATCTCAGAGGTGCCGACCTGAGAGTGGCTGACCTCATCGGGGCTGATTTCCGGGACGCTGATCTTAGCGGCGCCAACCTTACCGAGAGTATCTTTCTCACCCAAGCCCAACTCAACGCGGCGAAGGGCGATGGCGACACCAAGTTGCCACCGTCGCTCACTCGCCCAGCTCACTGGTCTACTTTCAAAGCATAGAGTATTATTTTATGAGGTCAGCCAGATTTTACTGGTTGACCTTATTTTAGTTAGCCATAAAGTATGGCAATCGTTAGCCCATTTCCTTGCCCATCTTACAATATGTTCTATTTCGGTATAATCAGTTGAAATTCCTTTTTCATAACTAATCTCCCGCTACTTCAATTATAGCCAACTGCCCACCGCAGCCGCCTGATCAATAAGTACACTCTTGGATTCCGTTATGCTATAATTTCAGAAAAATAAGATAAGGGAGAACTGGATGACTGCAATAATTGATAAGATTGCATGGATTTACGTGGTTAATGGTCAAATATTAAGCGCTCGTTCCAAAGGAAAAGAAACCTATTATTTACCGGGAGGAAAAAGGGAGCCCGATGAAACCGATATCGATACTCTTTTACGAGAAATAGAAGAGGAATTATCCGTTCGTATAAAGCCAGATACCGTCTTACATTTTGGAACGTTCGAAGCTCAAGCCCATGGTAAATCGGAAGGTACGCAAGTAAAAATGACATGTTATACGGCGGATTTTGATGGAGATCTGAGTCCAGCTTCTGAGATAGATGAATTAGTTTGGTTAACCTATAATGACCGGGATCGCGTATCTCCTGTTTGCCAAATCATTTTCGACAAATTAAAAGAGATGAAGTTGCTTTCATAATCCACACTTAATCTGCGTTGATTTGATTCGGTAACATGTAATACGAAAGGGTGTTTGTTGTTGATTTTGTTGTTGATCGTAGCTATAGTGGCACTGGTCTTTCTTATCCTCGTTTCCGCAAGCTTTTATTTCTATCGCGTTGCCATTGCCCGCGCCAACAAGAGCTTTTTGAACAACAATACCGATTTAGCCGTTACCACAAGCGTCGAGAATCCGTTCAGTGGCAACGAAAACTGGTGGAGAGAGCAAACAGTTGCAGAATGGAGCATAACGGCCAACGATGGATTAAAGCTCTATGCTTACTATATGACCGCTGATCGGCCGACCGATAGAACCGTCATTCTCGCGCACGGATATGCTGGACAAGCTATGCAGATGGGTAATCTAGCGCAAATGTATAAGGACACATTAGGCTTTAACGTCCTCCTCCCTGACGCCCGCGGGCATGGCCGAAGTGAAGGCCATTTTATCGGATTCGGTTGGCCCGAACGCAAGGATTACGTCCAATGGATCGATAAAGTTATCGAACATACGGGTGAGCAGTCGAAGATCGTCCTTCACGGTGTGTCTATGGGCGGAGCGACGGTAATGATGACTAGCGGCGAAGCTTTGCCGCCCAACGTCAAAGCCATCGTGGAGGATTGCGGCTATACTTCTGTCAAGGAGCAACTTGCTTACCAGCTGAAGAGAATGTATCGGCTTCCGATATTTCCGCTCCTTCATATAACCAGTCTGTTGACCAAACTTCGTGCCGGATACTTTTTCGGTGAAGCTTCTGCCCTAGACCAACTCCAGAAGTCCAAAACGCCGATGCTATTCATCCACGGTGACGCTGATTTGTTTGTGCCGACCGAGATGGTATACGAATTGTTCAAGAACGGTCCCTCGGTGAAACAATTATTAATCGTACCCGGTGCCGGACATGGCCTGGCTCGACATTCGGATCCGGTAAGGTATGACCGCGAATTAGCTCAATTTATCCGTGCGTATGTGAAGGAATAACGGGAATTCTCCAATTGGGTAATCAATAAGCAATATTGGCCACATGTTCGCGAAAAAGTAAGGAGCTGCCCGCGACAGCTCCTTACTCGTTTTGTCTCATCAGTGTACAATCTTTTTTAATAGATCTTCTACTTTTGCTTGCATGGATTGTATGGTTGTTTTTCTATATTGAATACCAAGCCGGAGTACCTTCAATTGCTGTCTTCGAGAAAGCATTCGAAAGCGGGGCTCCCTTTTCAGAAAAGTACGAATGATAGACCAGCTGTTAACTGCAATCTTATCGCGTGTGATGTAAGGAACCTCATAAGGTAGTTGTCGTTTCCTGAAACGATTAATAAGTGTACCTACACTTGCAGAAATCTTTCCTTCATCTACAAGACATACAGCAGAACTTTTTTTTGTATGCTTTTTGAGGAAATCGAAATGATGATGTCCGCCCAGGATGACGTAACCACCTTCTTTTCTGCTTTTACGCACAATCAACAGCTGCATTAGATCTTGTGCAACTTTTTTAAACTCCTTATTTCTTAGCGAGGTCTTAGCAGCGATACTTTCCGGCTTAATCTTACTTAGAGGTAGATATTGCACTGTATATCTCAACTGTACCCCTCCTCGTCACACCGTTGTTAAATGTAGTCTATTCTAAGTGTATTCTGTTAGTGCTGCGGTGTGAACTCCTGCTCATAAATGTCGCTCACTTTCTCTAGGACCTTACGTCCTTGATCGGCGCCCTCTTCGTCACATGTTGTTAAAGCTGAGCATCGCGGGGAACGAGGATCCGCTATTTCAGTAATTATGCCGTTGCAAGGCCTTTAAGCGGAACGTGGAGGCGCTATTTTGCCGTTTTCCCGGTTTTTACACCTCGAAATTGGGAAATAGCGGATCCTCGTTCCGCGAAAACGTGAAATACGCGTTTTTGAGCAAAATAAGACATCTACGTTCCGCTACAATCTGGTGATGCCAAGTGCGTGTTGAGTTTGGGATACAGCTAGAGGAACTATGGGTGCAGCTTGCCTGTGATTGAGCCATTAGATAGATGTACCCCTGTATTGGAGTATATTGTAGAAAGTTGAGTGCGAGGGCAGGTAGATAATCAAGAATATGTTCACATGTGGGTGAACATTAAATATTTGGCTACTTGGCGGAAGGAGCGGCTATACTGGAAAGTCGACACGAAATGGACGGTTGAGCGGTTTATGGGAACCGAAAACTTATACTTTCTTATGTGGCGACAAAAAAACAGCTCTCCTTCGGAGTAGCTGCCCTTCCTTCACTGTTATTCGTGATAAGCTTACGTCAAATCCGTTTTGTGACCGTAAATTTGCAGATCATGAATGGACCAATAATTCCCTGCTTTCACTGTCTGAACAATCTTTACGTATCGCGCATTTTGTGGATTGAAATTGATTTCTAGTACGCTTGTGCCAACACCCGATGCGACTGAAGTTCCCCAATTGAAGCCGTCAGTAGATACATATACCTCGTAATTCCTTGGGTAATCATTCGGTGAGTTCTCACTTCTCAGCACAATCTTGTTGATTGTGAACGAGTTCTTCATATCAATTTGATAAAATTGCCCGGGTGCTTGAGCTGTCCCTGTATCCCAGCGCGTATAGGGACTGCCATCAATCGCACCTTGAGGTTTGCCAGAACTGCTGGTTACTCCCCATTCTGCCCGGTTCAGGGCAGCTACATCGGTAGTCGTCGCCGTTGCCGCTTGCGAAACCTCTTTTGAGCCTGAAACTCTGATCTGATACGTGTATTTGTTTCCAACCAATGTATCCGTATCGGCAAAACTAGTTTCTGGCACTTGTTCAGCGATCACCTCGTAGCTGCCCTCAGCCGTACCTATTTTTCGTAAAACATCATAACTATGTGCTCCTTCTGATTCTTTCCAGCTAAGCTCAATCGCATGATTCTCAATAGGCTTTGCCTGAATCCACGCAGGTGCAATCGGTTTTACCCCATCAGTCCGCGTCAGGATATACTGCACAGCTTCACCCGGAAGCAGCGTTTCCTTGAATTCAAGCTCAGGGGCTGCTTGCAGTCCTGTCACATATGTACGAGCTGATTCATAGGTATCACCCGCTCCGAATCTTTCTCCTTCGTACAAAGCAGCTTCAGGCATAGTTACTTTGGCGTGTATTGTTTGCGTACTCGTCCCAAAATTTACGAAGTTAAGCAGAATTTTGTCCGACTTCGCTCCTGATCCTGGGAGTGCAGGCAATGTCGATGTATCCACGCCGCGGAAATAAACAAGCTTATCAGCCAACTCAGACTTGTTGGTAAGTTCGTAAACTAGCGGTTTCCCATGCGTGGCATAGGCTAGATTCAACCTTCGCATAATCCCAACCCGTGTATCTTTGTCCGTTAAGTTCTTATGAATCTTCATTTGCGCTGGGTTTTGATTATTCAAATCAATCCCCGACTCAAACAAGGAATATTGAGGATAAAAGGCAGCATGCTGCATAAACATATCAGCATAACCGATATGAGCCCTCATAATGCGATCGAAGACCGCCGATTGGGGCTGCGTAGCACCAAATTCTTTAGGATCCATATGACTATCCGAAGTTCCATACTCCGTATTCAACATTAGCTTCTTAAGACCATCCTCTGCACCTCCGAATGTTTGCAGATTTTCTAAGAAGCTTCCATCCTTATTATCGGAATACGAATTTCCGTAAGCATGCCCATTCGTTAAATCTGTCAACTCTTCTAGCTCCATTCGCTGCTCCGAATCATCTTCCCATCCGTCGGGATCTCCACATTTGAACATGCCAGACGAGGTTTGATTTCTACATGATCTAATGTTGTACTTAGGTGCATATGCCCAGCCGGGAGCCACTGTTTTCACATGAGGAGCAAGCTCAGGAAGATGGGTTTTTAACCACTTCGCAATGGCTAGATTCACCCCTTTGGAGCGATTGAACAAGCCTGGTTCATTATCAATCTCATAGTATTGAAACATGGACCCATACTGTTTCACATAATCCAATAATTTATTCTCTGCATCTGCAGGTAGTGTGCCATCTTCTTTCAGCTTAATATTTCCTGTATGCAGATGAAGAGCTACTGCTTCAGTATTGTAATCGCGTAGGGTTTCGTAATAAGATTTGATCGACGAACACCCCATCTTCACATCTGTCGCACAATCTACCCTCATCACATTGCCGCTGTAGGCGATTCCTAACCATTTCAATACATAAGGAAGGTGCCTTACTGCTCCCTGATCATAGTAGAATGACAGATTGCTTACCTTCGTACCGGATTCCACATATCTCCCATGAATCGGTTCTTCAGCAGGTGAAGATAGCGCATCAAGTGCTAGGTAATCCCATTTCCACCAAAGAAATTTATTCTCATCTGCCGTACAATACAAACAGCCTAAGGCTGACAGCTTCAATTCGTTATTTCCCAGCTGCAGCTGCTCCTTAGGAATATAAAGCTCATATAATTTCTTATACGGGTAAGAGCTTGTTGTCCCCCCGACTCCAGCAATCTGAACGATGCCAGAAAGCATCTTGTTGGAGAAAACTGCCATCTGAGGAATGGCTTTATGAGCATCCAGAATTCGAACTCGGAAATGAACACCATATTCAGGTATTTCAGCTAACGAGAAGTTGATCGCAAAGGTAGGATTCAAGGATTTATTAAGACCTTGAGGCACCGTGTCCCAAGCATCCGCATGCTTCAAGTTGGGCGTTACGGTGTAACTGCTCTGTCCCGCGCTATCGTTTCCAAATTCAAAATAGGAATCGTTCTGATTGCCCAACATCCATATTTGATTGCCAATCTGATTGGAAGCTGTCATCTCGTTTACAAAATCTGTTTTTGCCGATGCATTGTAGTTATTCGAAGCCGAGGTCAGGATCAGTAAGATCAACAAGGCAGTTGGTACAATTACATATCTCATCATGTTAGATACCTCTCAACCATCAAGGAAGTAATAGGACACTCGCGGGAATAATTTCTTTCAATTGGGACGGGCTCGTCCACATGACTTTAGCAACAGCACCATTCGTATTATCATAATATTCGACTTTCAAATCAACAGGCACGCCAGCGGTTAGTGCTATGGTTCCGGATCGTTCCACCCAGCTTTGATTAAACCAACTATCAATTACCAACACGCCATCCACCCAAACTCGGATGCCATCGTCACTTAAGGTTGAAATCTTATAGGTTTCCGTATATTTGGGCTTAAGTTTACCCGTCCATCTCACGGAAAACGTATCTGCTTGCATAGAAGGAAATGGAGCCGCTGTGGACCAATTGAAATCAATCTTGGCATCTTCCTTCGTTTCCTTCAGCGCGGTCAAATCCTTATTATCGTAATATTGCGCTCGCAACCCGTATCTCTCATCCTGTAAGACAGGTTGTTGTGAGATAGGTGCTTTTATAGGTTGTAGAGATTCTCTTGTCAGTAATTTGGAATTCGTATAGAAGGATTCAATTTCTTGTAGGTTATTATTTTCGGCCAGCATTTTGCCCCATGTCATCAGATAGGCCCATTTGGGCTGCTCATTCAAAATAGTGCTACTAGGCAGCTCGCCATTTTCCCCCACGGCTACAGGCTTACCATTAGCCAATTCAACAATTTTGGTGTAATAATCCGAATGGTAATCATTGTCATAGATATCAACGGCGAGTACATCCACCTTATTTTCTCCAGGATAAGTGGCTGTATACGAGTCAGACCATGCATTCGGTGCATTCGGACTCCACACCCAAAGCAAGTTATTCAACTTATGCACATTAACGAAGCGATCGTACATGATATTCCATAATGCAGGGAAGTTGCTCTTCTTGCCCCACCAGAACCAATTACCATTCATTTCATGATAGGGGCGCCATAAGACAGGAACACCTGCATCCCTAAGTTTCCCTAAGTACACGGCAGCTTTATCGAGATCTGCAAGCAATTGCGCATACTGGGGAGTACCTGGCGTAACGTACTTATCAAAATCGGCTTGGCTCATTTCCTTCTTTACATTCGACCAGCAAAAGCATGTTCCAGGAATGCTTTCATGAAATGATATCGTTACCAGACCGCCAGCCTGGTTCCACGCAATCGCACTATTAACCACCTTTTGTCTTTGATCTGCCAATTGACTTTCTGATTGATCCATAATAGCACCGAATTCATAACCATGAAGACCCGGATATTTACCAGTCAAGCCTTTAACTTGATTCGTCCATTCATCCGGGCTTTCTAGGTAATCATGCTGTCCGCTAATCATGCTTACACCCGAAATAGCATACAAATGCTGCAGTACTGCCTTAGCTTCGTACGTTGCTTGTGAGTTGATAGGAACAACTGACGCATTCGTTACGTTCGGGTTAAGCAAGAAATTCGGTGCTAGCAAAGAGAGTAGAAACAATAAGGAAACCACCTTCTTACGCACACCCACCTTTCCAAAAAAATCGATCATCATCTTTCCTCCGGTATCGTAGATTGACACAATGAACCCTGATTTACGTTCCATTCACGCGTGTTCATCATGCTTAATCTACCATACAGGTCATATATTAGATTTGTATAAGCATTATATTAATGTTTTGAAAGTTTTTCCAATTTTAGTTATGCTTTCAAACAAGGAATCGCCTTCCATTCGCCAAAGTCGAATAGAAGGCGGTTCGTTGTTTCAAAACAAATCTTAAATAAATTGGTGAAGGGGGATATCCTTCCATGCCATACAAATACGAACCGTGTCTTCTTCAACTAATTCGGATCCGCTTTGGACCTCGATAAATTCAACATCCGTTATGGCTCGAATGCTGTGCCTAGTTCCATCTGGAATTCGAACGACATCACCAGGCTTCACTTGATAGAGCTTGTCATTAATGACAATATCCGCAACGCCGCTTATGATCGTCCACACTTCACTGCGTTTATAATGCAGCTGATAGCTTATATTTTTACCTGCATGGACGAGAATCCGTTTGGTCAGCACCTCATTATCTTCCGCATATTTGACATAGTCAATCACGCGATAACGTCCCCACCTGCGCTCCTCATACATCGGACGGTGTTCAATTTTATTCATAACTTCCTTAATGCGAGGACTTTCCGACTTACTCGTTACTAGAATGCCATCAGGACTGACAGCAATGACGGCGTCCTTAATCCCAATCACCGTAACTGGAATGTCTAGCTCATTAATCAAATGGGTATTCTCGGAATCCTCAGTCACGATGCCCGTTCCGATTTGGGATCGACTCATTTCCTCTGTCAGTGTATTCCAAGTGCCAAGGTCTTTCCAATAGCCGTCGTAAGGTACGACAACACAGTTAGCTTCCTTCTCTACAACTTCGTAGTCAAAGCTAATTTTCGTTAATCTATAATAGTTTTTAAGCATTTCTTCATACTGAATCGGGATGCCCTTCTCCACCATGACTTCGATGAGATAGCCTAGTCGGAAAGCGAAGACACCGCAGTTCCAAAGCGCCTTCTGTTCAATCAAGGCAGCTGCTTGTTCACGATTCGGCTTTTCAGCAAAATGGTTAACGTGAAGTGCTTCTGACCCTTCTCTACGTTTGTCAGAGGGAACGATATACCCGTATTTCTCAGACGGAACCGTTGGAACAACGCCCATTAGTGCCAAATTCGCATCCGTTTCGTGCAGAACATACTCTAGCTGTTTGATTTTCTGAAAGAAAGCCTCATCGACATACGGATCTACAGGTAACACCGTAATCACAGTGTTCAGGGGCAAACTTTCGACATCATACATATAAGCAGCAGCAAGCGCGATTGCAGGGAAGGTATCTCTTCTCTCAGGCTCGACAATAAGTGGTGCATCGCCACCCAATTGACTAATGATCATCTCTACCTGGGAGCGGTTCGTCGCTAAGTAAGCATCATCGCCGAGGCCCGTATTCTGCAGTTGTCTCCATACACGTTGAACCATGGATTCGCTTCTGCCTTCAGCATCTTCAAGTACCCTTAAGAATTGCTTAGATCTGGAATCATTGGACAATGGCCACAGTCGTTTACCCGACCCGCCGGAAAGAAGAACCAATTTCATGAATACCACGCTCCACTCGGTTTATTTGACAATTATCTAGCCAGCGCTTTTGGACGGGATGCCCCGATCAAATCAGGTCTTCCTACGGAATAATATTTGAGTCCAGTTCCCTGAACCTGCTCTTTGCTAAACACATTGCGACCATCAATAAGAATTGGCTGCTCCATGACAAAAATGAGCTGTGACAATGGGACCACTTTGAATTCTTCCCAATCCGTAAGTAAACAAATGGCATCGGACCCCGTGGCTGCCTCCAGGGCATTCTCACACCACTGAATCGCCGGATGGTCGATGCGTTCCTTAAATTTCTCCATCGCAATCGGATCATACAGCTTCAGGCGCGCTCCAGCACGAATCAGGGTTTCAACGATTTCGATGGAAGGCGCATATCGAATGTCATCCGTGTTCGGTTTAAAAGACAATCCCCAGATGCCAACAGATTTGCCGCTAAGCTGACCGAGGGACGCCTCCAGCTTGGAAATCACCTTATAACGCTGCGATTTATTCACCTCGACAACCGACTTTAACAATTGAAACTCATAGTCGACGTTACCAGCAATTTGAATCAACGCGTCTGTATCCTTGGGAAAACAAGAACCCCCGTAGCCGATACCCGCACTCAGGAAGGAAGAGCCAATTCGCTTATCTTGCCCCATTCCTTTGGCTACCTCGGTGACATCTGCGCCAACTTTCTCACAAATGTTCGATATTTCATTAATAAAGGAAATTTTGGTCGCTAGAAAAGCATTAGAAGCGTACTTGATCATTTCCGCGCTGCGAATACTTGTAACGAAGATTTGATCAGTAAATGAACGGTGCAGCTCCGTGAGAGGTGCGGCTAAGTTTGGATTTTCAATCCCGAGAACAATCCGATCCGGATGAAGGGTATCGTCGATCGCCGAGCCTTCACGCAGAAACTCTGGAATCGATACGACATCGAAAGACTGCAACGTATTCATGGCAATAATCATTTGAATATGCTCGTTCGTACCAACAGGAACGGTGCTTTTCGTTGCAATGATTTTATAGCTATTCATCGCCTTCCCGATTTCCATGGCCGCTTGCTCGATATACGCCAGATTAGCCTCTCCATTTAGTAAGGAAGGTGTGCCTACCGCAATGATAATGAGTTCGGATTGGCTGATGGCTTGTGCCAAATCAGTGGTAAAGGCCAACCGACCGGCATTGAGATTCTTCTCCATCAGTTGTTCAATACCAGGTTCATAGATTGGAGATATCAGGTTTTGCAGCTTTTCAATTTTCTGTTCATCGTAATCCACACAGATTACGTTATTGCCCACTTCAGCGAAGCATACCCCGGAAACTAACCCCACATACCCCGTCCCGATTACTGCAATATCCATACGATTAATGCCCCTCTCTGAATTGTTGGTAGGCCTTACCCATGTAGTCTTTTAATTTATCCATGAATGTTTTCTCATCAAATTTCTGCGCGTGCTGCACGATTTGCCTTACATCCCATGCATGGTTTTCCACTTCCTGAATCGCAAGCAGCAGATCTTCTACCTCTTGCCGTTTGAAGAACACACCATTCACATGAGGCACAATTGTATCTAGCGCACCTCCTGCCTGATAGGCAACAACGGGTCTTCCAGCAGCATTTGCTTCCAGCGGTGTAATGCCGAAATCCTCCTCACCAGGAAAGATTAACGCTCGGCACTGCGCCATCATTTGAGTGACCGAACCGTCATCCAGCCTTCCAAGGAAACGGATATTCCCTTTGGCCATTGCCTTTAGCCTCACCATGTCGGGTCCTTCTCCAACGATGTATAAAGGCAGTCCATTTCGATTAAATGCTTCTACCGCCAGATCAATTCGCTTGTACGAAACAAGTCTCGATACAATTAAATAATAATCATCAATGGAAGATGAGCTGTGGAATCGCGACGTATTAATCGGCGGAAAAATAACATCGGAATCACGTTGGTAATAATTACGAATGCGATTTTTTACGACGGAGG
Source organism: Paenibacillus sp. JT22N1 (assembly GCF_059692155.1). NCBI lineage: Bacteria > Bacillati > Bacillota > Bacilli > Caryophanales > Paenibacillaceae > Paenibacillus > Paenibacillus sp. JT22N1. Next base: position 84,827 of record NZ_JCAUAW010000021.1, on the reverse strand, counting down.
AATTAGCTATAAACTGATTCACGTTAGCCGACGTTTTTTGATCCCATTGCTTAAGCCTATCGATATAGATCTTCAAGAGTCGCTTCATCACACTTGAATTGGTTTGGCGTTCCATATACGTGTCATAATCCCAAGCGAATCGCATCGGCGTATGGCAATAACATAGATGAAACGTTTCCTTCGGAACCTGAATACTTTTCATGAAAGCGCTGCTTGAGCTAAGCACGATATCGAATTCTCGGAAATCAAAATCCTTAATCGCAAACGGGTATAGGGGGAGCATTTCTTTAAAATGACTTTTCCCACCGGGCATTTTTTGCAACCAGGAGGCCCGTATATCCGCATCTCTTAGCTCATCTAGCAGCCGATTATTGCTAAACATGGTCGTATAGATGGGAGCACTCGGGTACATTTGGTGAAAGACCTCAACCACTCTTTCGGCCCCGCCCATTTGAACCAAATAATCATGCGCGATTGCTATTTTCATTTGATCCATCCTTTATTTACTAGCGGATAATTACGAGTTAGCAATTAAACCTGCATAGTAATGAGTGATTTGGGTAACAGTTCGTTCGATGACAAAATGTTGTTCCACGCGTTTTATGCCATTCTCACTCATTCTGCGCCGTACCTCTGGATTCTCCAGCAGGTAGCGAATGGAATCGGCAAGCAAAGCGGGGTCACCGGGCGTAATGAGAAGTCCCGTTTCGCCATTTACAACCGTTTCTGTCGGACCGCCTTCATTAGAAGCAATTACGGGTAAGCCAGCCGCCATACCTTCTACAATGACCTGACCAAACGGCTCAGGGGTTATTGAAGTATGAACCAGAAGGTCCGCTTGCTGCATTAATGTTTGAATGTCATCCACATGTCCCAATAAGGTGACATTGTACAGCTTGTCATCTGCCATTTGCTGTAGCAGCTGCTGCTTATACGCGTCTTCCCCGAACAAGGCATCCCCGGCTAACCAGAACTGAACCTGCTGATCGGGTAGAAACGACTTGGCCGCTTCAAGTAAAATATGTTGGCCTTTCCACTCCGCCAGCCTGCCAACTAGCAAAACAACGTAGGGCTTCATCCACTTTTTCTCTACAGCAATCCCTGAATTCTTCGTTTTAGCGAAAGCTGAGTAGACAACTAACGTTTTTTTCGATTTCGGCAAATGCAGAGCATTCAAGGTTGAATTAGAATTCGCTATGACGCCGTTTGGCAGCAAGCGGGACATCCATCGTATCGCCTGAGCGACGATCGGTTTCAGGTACGGAACTCCGATATGGTCCCGGATATGCCAGATGAGAGGAATACCTGCCAATTTAGCAGCTACAGCTCCATAAAAAGCAGATTTCAACGAATTGGTATGTACACAGACGACTTGTTCTGCTTTCAATAATTTGGAGAGCCTCTTCCCATAGGTGAGAAGCTCAAAAGCGGCCGATACAGCTTGCAAATTAACTGCATTCCGATTGCGATTGCGTACCTTATCACTTAAAGGCAAAACGCGAACGTCGATACCTTTGTCTCTTAACCGGTCTACGAGCATACCCTCCTCGGCCACAATGACTAGTGGGTCTACTTCGTTTCCTAGATGGGTAATAATGTTATACAGTGCGACTTCTCCTCCGCTCCATCTAGCGGTATGATCCAAATAAGCTACCCTCATCCTGTTCACGTCCTCCTTTCTTCCCAGTCGTTACCTGACGATTGCCGCCGTAAGTAACCATATGTTGATCGATTACGTGATTAAATACACTATCTACCTGTTTGGATACACGATCCCAGGTATAATTCTCCAACACATGGCTTCTACATTGCTCTGCGGTAGGCCACATTTCACGGTGCCGCAATAAGCGAATTAAACCAGAAGCCATATCTTGGCTGCTTTTACCTGCAAACAGCATATCTGGTCGGTATTTCTGAAGAATTTCACGATTGCCTCCAATCGGTGTTGCCATGACTGGAACCCCTGCAGCCATTGCTTCTACGGTAATTAATCCGAAGCCTTCCAATGCTTGGGAAGGTACAACGAACAGATCAGCAGCCTGATAATAATCAGCAAGCTCGCCATCGGGGATGTAGCCCAGCATTCGGACGCGAGACTGGAGACCATATTCAGCAATTCGGCTTTCCAGCTCTCCCTGAAGCGGCCCTTTGCCACCGATGAACAGCACGGCATCCGGAACCGTTCTCGCAACCTCTTTCCAAGCTTCCAGTAATTGAAGAAGACCCATACGGTTGACTAATCTTCTTAAGGTCAACACCGCAGTCGTCCCTTCCTCCAGCTGCAATTTCCTTCTTATCGCCGTACGATCCGCAGCCGGCTTGAACCGGGCAACATCAGCACCGCCTGGTATGATGTGAATCTTTGAAAGCGGGACACCGTACTGGTGATGAAGAATATCACGGAAGGTTTCACTTAATACAATGAATGCATCCGCCAGCCGATAAGCCTTCATCTCCCAGCTCTTGGCAATCATTGTTTTGATTCGATGCTTCAATCCCTTGCCTTCGAGCCTGATTTCCTCACTCCAAGGACCATGAAACGTCATCACCACCGGAATATTTCTCGCTTTGGCTTCCATGGCAACTCCTATACTATAGGGAGCAAAGTGGGAATAAACGATATCGATGTCCTGCCCATTCATCAGTTCAGCTGCGTGCTTCCGAAAGGCATCTCGTCTTTTACTTAACTTCAAATCGGTGACGGCTACGTTCGTGACGCGGAGGTCATCTTGAACGACCGGCTTATTCGCACTGCATACCAGCGCCTCCAGCTCATGACGGGTAGCTAAGCTTTCGCAAATATGTTTGAAATAAGTGTTTAGTCCTCCAGGCTGTGCAGATGGCCAACCCATTCCGGTACACAGGATCCGCAAACTATTGCAGTGTAGCATAAGCTTTCCCCTCCTTAATTGGCTCTTGGGACTGTTTCACTCTTTTCCGAGCAAGCCCAAGCTCATACTGTTTCATACATACTAGGAATTCGTATATTCCCCAGAAGAGGGCTACCGCAAGTCCCGGAATACCCTTCTTATACAAGCCATGAACGATATATTTCTGTACAAATCGCAAGGGAGGGCGAACGAACATTCGCAGCAAGCTAAATCGTTTCCCCGCAGCAACAGCGCCTTCGGCTTCCAGATCGGTATACTTATTAAACCGCTGAATATGATCATGAATACTGCGGAAACCATAATGCCATAGAACACCTGGCACATACTCGATATTCTCACTTGCAACATCCGGTGTTTCATGAACAAGACTTTCCCGGTACTGAATTTCGGTACGGTTATATAGACGTACAAGCTTCTCGCCCTTGCCCATCCAACGTCCTAGAAAGTCACCAATACGCAAGACAGCATAGGCTTTGCTCGGATCGGACAAGTCACTTTTCAACTTCATAATCGAAGCTGCTAGCGGTTCACTAACAACCTCATCGGTATCAATAACGAAAATCCAATCATAGGTAGCATGATCACTGCCATAAATACGCTGCTTTGCATAACCAGGCCAAGCGTTCACATATACCTTGCAGCCCAACTGCTCTGATACACGGACTGTTCCGTCTTTGCTCCCGCCATCAATTACAACAATTTCGTCTGCAAAAGGCTTGCAGGAGGCAATCGCATTGGCTATTCTCGTTTCATCGTCTTGCGCAATGATGACAACAGAAATCCGATTCTCTCCCACAGCGTCACTATAGTGACTCATTTCGTTCGCCCCTCCCCCAGTTTCAAACAAATTATTTGGCTTTATATTCTGATATTGCTGAAAGTAACCAACGCACATCATCTTTATTAATCAATAATTTAGGAAGTTTCGTCTTCAAGGTGAATTTGACATTAAATAGAATAAAGACGAATCGCAGTAAACCCGATGATAATATGGCCATTCCCGCACCGAACAATCCGAACTTCGGAATCAGTACCGTTAGTAACGGGATGACGATTAGCAGCCCAATCCCTTGCAGAATCGTAACAATCTTGGGCTTTCCTAATGCCATGAACGCTTGAGCCAAAACCATGGTTCCGCCGGAGATGGAAACTTCGAGGAGCAGCATTCGAAAAACACTGATCGCTTCCTTAAAATCAGGGCCATACAGTAAAGGCATTACGAAAGGTGCAACCAACATAATCATCATGGAGCAAAGTAAAGCGACACAAGTGCTGATCCTGTAAACACGGAATGTCATCTCAACGACTTTATCCTTAGGTAAACCCGATGCTTTCGGGAACAACACCACGATAATGGATGTAGAGAAAATATTGACTACACGGGAGAGGCTTACTGCCACCGCATACAGTCCAAGCTCCGTTGGATTAAGGAGACCGATAATAACAATTTGATCGATATAATAGGAGACATTGCCCATTAAATCATTGCCATAAGATCCAATACCGTACCGGATTAATGTCTTAAAGGAGTGAAAAGCATCCTTTATCACGAATTTGTATTGATTAAGTAAGCGCACTGTCGTCCATATGTAAAAGGGAACCGCCGGAGCGAGATAAGCCACGGCTGACGTGTAAGGATTCATTGTTCTTGTTAGGATTAGCAGCCCTAAGCCGATGAGCGTACTTAGCGGAACAAGAAAGCGCAGACGGTTGAACAGCTTATATTCGCCTCTCACCTGCATCATCGCATTATTAATCTGAGATAATACAATGAGAGGTACGAGCACCATGGACCATTGGGAGAAAAGGACCACGCTGTCTGAATACGTACGGAGCCAATAGGGTAAAACCAGTATCCCCAAGCTCATCGCAAGCATGCCTGCTGTCAAACCCATGAGAACAGCGGTCGAATAAAGCTTGGCGGAATCCTTCATGTTCTTTTTCACGTTGTAAATAATGGCGGAAGGCAGACCGAAAGTGAAACTAAAGGCTAGGAACTGAGACCATAAGACCATAGCCGCTTGCTCTCCTCGGCCTGATGGTCCTAGAAATCGTGCTGTCAAAATACCTGTAAGCATATTAATCACTAAGATTAGTACACTGAAAAACATTGTTCTGATGGAAGCCGAGATATGACTCTTGCTTGAAAAGAATGCTTTAATGAAGCCGAATAGAGGCTTTATGCGGACTATTTTCAAGTTGACTGGTTGCTGCATCCGAAACTTGCCTCCTCTCTTGAACGATCGTTTGATGCGCCATAATTCCAACTCCTACGACCATCCATAGTAGAAAGCCTTTCAAACCTGTATACCCATTTTCGAACACTAGGCAAATGATACTTCCTAGCAAAGCGGAGAGCGCGATTTTACTGTAAAGGTTCAAACCGTCCGTTTGATTTTTTTGAGATAAGAGGAATTTAGTGACAACCCATAGCGCCCAGAAGAACAGCAAGCCTCCGAGGATACCAAAGGTTAGAAACACAGCAACAAATCCATTATCGAAGATGCCATATTCGCCAAGTGCTCCCCCGTTACTCAGCTTGGTGCCGACACCGATACTGCCTAGACCTAACCCTTGCGGTTTAGCAAATAACATGGGGAAAACCGTATGGAAGAAATCAAGTCTTTCATTATACGAATGATCGTCTTGTATAGCTGTCATTGTGCCCAAACGATCCACAAGCCCTTGTGCACCGGGAAGCTTTGGAATAATGACATACATGGCTCCAATTACAGCTGTTAATTGAGCAATTAATTTCCATTTTTGTCTACCAGCTGAAACTGCTGTGTAAATGACAATATCGATGAACAACATAACCCAGGCAGAGCGCACTAATGTGATAAGCAGTCCCACCGTTACGAGAATAACACCAAGCCAACCCAGCGAACCCCGCCACCTCTTATCTAGAATCATCGGTGCAAGTGCAGATGCTAGATACGTCCCTGCCGGTCCTGGGGAATTCAGCGTAGAGAACACTCGGATCTCCAAGGGAAGCGGTTTTCCAATGGAAGTCATCTCCACATGATTCATCCAGAAAGCATCCCATGGCGGCACCATCACATATTGGATAATGCCATAAACAGCAATCAAGATCGCGGTATCAGACAATGCTATAAGTAAGCGATCTAGAGCTTTACTATCAAATTTAGACAGGGCTGCATAAGGGATTAACAGTATTGGAATAAAATAATTAGATAAATCGTATAAAGCTCCGCTGCCATTTTTCGTTATACCATATAAACTTCCGTATAACAGCACAATGGCTAGATAAATCAGCGATTTGTTAATTCGAGAATCCATTTGATGTAACTTGGAGATGACCGGTATTATCACTACCGCACTCGTTAGCAGTGGCGCAATACTCAACAAGGAGACAGAATGGTACGTACCTTCCATCCAATCCTGGATTCTCCGGATCTCCGGGCATATGACCCAAACGAGCAGAATATAAGGAATCAATCGACGCGAATCTATCAGGGCCATCACAAAAGCGGGAAACAGCAGCATCAACAAGATTGTGATCTGTATACTAAGTTCAGGATCCAGGGTTGCACTAGAATAACCAATGAGTAAAGAGACGAACAAAGCCATTCCAACCAACAGGATTGTCATCCGACTAGCCTGCGTCGTGATAAAAGGGGGCTTAATCATTTTGCTTATTTCATCCACTGTTGATTCCCGTCCCCTCCCGTTTCATCTTGAATTGCTTAACAACTTCCCGCCATAGCAAGACAGCAAACATAGCATCGTGAACCAAGTAACGCTTCCATAACCTTCGCGGTTCTTGGGCAAGACGCCAGAACCATTCGAATCCTGTTTTCTGCATAATGTGCGGTGCTCTCTTCACTGTGCCCGAAATGAAATCGAATGTTGCGCCTACGCCAATAGAGATCGGGACTTTGTACTGAAGATAGTTCTGGTAAATCCACTTCTCCTGCTTCGGAGCGCCAACGCCAACAAACACAATGTCAGGCTGCGTATCAATTAGCATCTGAATAATTTGCTCATTCTCCTCTTTTTTCTTCTCGAAACCATAGGAGGGTGAATAACAGCCAACGATATTCAGATTTGGAAATACGAGCTTCAGATTCTTTACCGCTTGCTCCGGAATACCGACAGCTGATCCTAAGAAAAATAGTTTGTATTGTCTGCTTGCAAAAGCTTCACCTAACTTTGTGAACAAGTCGGATCCGGATACCTTCTGTTTGAGCGGTTTACGGAGCATCTTCGATGCCCATATGATCGGCATACCATCTGCAACAATGGCACCTGCACCTGAATACACCTTCTGAAACTCAGCATCCTTTCTGAGCTTGATTAAATGATCGACATTACAGGTCAAAATGTAAGAATGACTTTTCTGGCGTATGACCTCATCCATATAGGCAAGCAAGTCCAGAAAATCATAATTATCAAAATTAACATCGAACATAGTCACTCTACTCATCAGATCACTTCTTCTTTTTTCGAATTTGTCGTTGACAGGATATACAAGCTATTCAAATACCAGCAAAAAGGAATGATGAATTGAACAGTCGATAAGGTGTTATCCGACAAGGAATATAGAAAGAACGCCAGGATGAACGCCACGTAGTAAATCTTAATTCTCTGCGGGATTACTCGATAGATCATTCCAAATAAGACTAGTAACGATAGAAACAACAGGCTGCATCCGATATAACCAGCATCATAATAAAAGCGGATGTACTCGTTATGGGGAACCACAAAACCTTCATATAAACTTCCGTCATTCGCGACGGTAACCGCACCTAGCCCTCTACCTGTCAGGGGGGAATCTTTCACCCCTTTTAAGAAGTAGCTCCATGCTTCTGTTCTTCCAGACAAGTCAATTCCTGTACCTGTCTGGCGTTCGAACGAACGCTTTGTCATATTGTCCCACTGCACATAGACGGCTCCACCGATCAAGGCCAAGGAACATAGCAGCGGGATTATTAAGATTAGCTTCCCTTTGATATACTGCTTAACCATATCGAAGAAATAGTAAGCAGCCATGGCCAGCATGGCGAGGATAGGTCCTCTAGTTCCCGTAGCGATCAGAATCGCAAAGTTAGCAGCCAATGTACAATAATAAAACTTGGCTTGCAGTGGATTGCGTTTGGTCTCTATTAAGGCAACCGTAATGCCTAGAAAAGCTAGCATCGCCAAATGGGGTGCGATATTCGCCCCTTGTACCCGAATCGCTCCCGTGAACTCCACATTGAGAAACGAATACAGATGAGCCAATTGAAGGAGCGCCCCAGTTCCAACACTTACCAATGGCAGTAGACAAATAATCCGGATATGCCTTTGAGCCGTCCCTTTATTCCATTTAATCATGAGAAAAAAGAAGGGAAGCGTCAGTCCGATAAATGCTTTCAAGGTGAGTGATAACGTCAACCTTGGATGCCAATCTGAGAAGAAGATGGTAAGGAATAACATGCTGGCGATAGCTGCTATGGGATAGATGAACTTCCATCGAAGTCCGTTTTGCAGCATACAGGGAACTAACAGAATTAATATTCCAAGTTTATAAAGAGAAATAATCTCTAGACCAGGTACATTCGCTTCGACGATGTAGTTAATCGATATGGCGGTCGATAAAAGGACTAGATAACTCATTTTCTCCGGCTGGTAGATGGCATAAACGAATGAGAAAAGCACGCCCAGCCCCAAGATACTGAACAGAGGCTGATAAGCAGCAGCTACGCCCACCATGACTGCAAGAAGTACATAGACTGCACCATAGTACATCGGTTTTTTGAGCATTGGAATATCCGGCGTCATCAGTATCCTCACCCTGTTAAGCGCATTTTTCCACGTCTACTGAGCGTGTCTAGCGTGCCTTTTATGCTTTGTATTCGGCATGTAATCAACAGTTTTCTGCCTTCGGTACGCGCGAACAAGGCATCTACGGCAATGTAGAGCACTTTGCTGGCAACCTTTCCGAGAAGAACAAGCTTGCTGATTTGACTTCTATGCATCGAGCCATTCGTAACACCTTGATAATAATAGCGCTGCTTGATCCAATCCTTCGTCAAGCGGCTATCCGGGATGAAGTGATCAACCACCATGGAAGGCTGATAAAGAATAGCCTTCCCTTCTTTCTTCATCTGCTCAAATATCCAGGATTCCTCCCCAGACAGCAGCAGTGTCCCCTTCCTCCCTAAGTCGGTTGGGAACAAGTACTTGTCATGAAAGGATTTGCGAATCGCCATATTCGCGCCAAATGGATGCCTGTTCATCGGGTATTCATGCACAGTTGCTCCCATGTCAACGATCGTATAGGGCAGCTCCAGAGCTTCGATCAGCCATTTCGGCCGTTCACTTTCGAAACGAGGTCGAATCACACCTCCCATCGCATACACATCTTGCCGAGTATCCAAGGTGTCTATGATGGTGCGAATCCATTCCATGCAAGGAACTGCATCATCATCGAGAAAGGCGACAATATCACCCTTAGCTTCTTGAATACCTCTATTTCGCGCAGCCGAAAGCCCTTGGGTTTGTTCAAATAGATAATGAACGTCCGTGCCACCTGCTTGACGCTGAATAAACGATTGTGAGATCTCACGCGTATGATCTGTGGAATTGTTATCCACAATGAGAATCTCAGCTTTGTCTATAGCCTTCAAAGCAGGTAACGAGTTCAAGGTGATTTGAAGCAAATCCGCACGATTATAAGTACAGATGACAATGGATACCCTTGGTTTAGGATGAATTAGCACGATGGTGTTACTCCTTTCCCTTCTGTTCTCTAAAAGGCATCTTTGGAGCCTAGAAGGACCGAAACTGTTTTCAAGATGATTTTCAAATCATAGAAAATGCTTCGTTCTCTGATGTAAGTCAAATCGAGTTCAACCATTTGCTCGAAGCTTAAATTACTTCGTCCGCTGACTTGCCATAAACCCGTGCAGCCAGGTGTAACGGCCAAACGCTTCTTCTCGTATGGCGTATACTCACTAACTTCATTCGGCAAAGCTGGTCTTGGTCCGACCAAGCTCATGTCACCGACGAGTACGTTCCACAATTGCGGCAACTCATCTATACTTGTTTTGCGCAGTAATCGTCCGACGCGTGTAACGCGAGGATCATTCTTCATCTTAAACATCGCGCCTTCAACTTCATTCTGACTCATCAACTGCTGCTTCAGCTCTTCCGCATTGGACACCATCGAGCGAAACTTATACATCGGAAACAGTATTTCGTCTTTACCTACTCGATTTTGTTTGAAGAAAACAGAGCCTTTAGGATCTTCCACCTTAATCCAGATAGCAATGATGATAAATAACGGTGTCAGGAAGAGAATGCCCATGATGGACAGCATAATATCGAGCATACGCTTTACAAACAAATAGGAAGCAGCGCTTTTCCCTTCTTGTGGTCTAGGAGTAGTAGCCGTGTAGTAGCTCTTCTGTGGAATTTTCTGAGGTCCCAGATACTCATAATCCTCCTGCAGTTCGCGCAAGCTCATGGTCTACACCTCCCAGATGCTCTAGAATTGGTGCATATTGCTCCTTGATAAGGATGGCAGCCATCGCTTCAAGTACATCGAGCCGAAGATCTTTACTCTCCAAGGCGAACGCCATTGTCGTGAGAATGTAACCAAGACGTTCACCCACATCATAACGGATTCCGTCAAAATGATACGCCAGCACTCGTTCTATTTGATTAAGCTTCTGAATCGCGTCTGTCAGCTGAATTTCTCCACCAGCGCCTTTCTCCTGAAGCTCCAAAAATTCAAAGATTTTAGGGGAGAACACATATCTACCCATAATGGCAAGATTGGAAGGGGCTGTGCCTAATTTTGGTTTCTCAACCAAGTCTTTCACTTGATACAGGCGGTTATTTTGCTCACCTGGGTCAATGACGCCGTAACGATTGGTAAGCTCTGGCGGTACGGTTTGTACGCCAATAACTGAATTTTCTGATAATTCATATTGCTGAATGAGCTGTTTTAAGCAGGGCACCTTCCCTGTGACAATATCATCGCCTAGCAGCACAGCGAATGGTTCATTCCCGATGAACCTTCTTGCACACCAGACCGCATGTCCAAGACCTTTGGGTTCTTTTTGACGAATGTAATGAATCTCTACCTTGGATGAGCGCTGAACTTCCTTGAGAAGCTCCAGCTTCCCTGTTTCCAACAGCTTGTTTTCTAACTCGAAAGCATTATCGAAGTGATCTTCGATTGCCCTCTTCCCTTTGCCTGTAACAATAATAATATCTTCGATTCCGGATTCGATGGCTTCTTCCACGATGTATTGAATAGTCGGCTTGTTGATGATCGGGAGCATCTCTTTGGGCATCGCTTTCGTAGCAGGCAGGAATCTCGTTCCTAATCCTGCGGCCGGAATAATTGCTTTTTTCACCTTTTTCATCTCTCTCATCCTCCTACCGATTATGGAAAGTCTAGCCGTTACTGTATTCAATTATTGGTTGAAAACAATGCCAAGCATTCTGGCTCCAGACTGCTCTAACTGTGTTCTCGCTTGTTTCGCCCATTCTCGCTTCGTCTTACCATTTTTGGCAACTAGCATCACACCGTCACTATACTCAGAAAGTAAACAAGCATCTGTATAGTCAAGCGTTGATGGCGAATCGATGAGAATGACTTCATATCGCTTCCTGAGCCCGTTCATCAAGGCATCCATATTGGCTGAGCCTAACAGCTCGGATGGATTCAGCGGTTGACCACCGCTGGCGATGAGATCAAGCCCGATGATTCCTGTCGGTGTAATGACTTCTTCAATGGCTAGCCCCTTAGTTAAAAAGTGGACCAGGCCTTTCGAATTCTTAGCACCAAACATCTCATGCAGGGTTGGTTGCCGTAAATTACAATCAAGGACCACGACAGACTTGCCTTCCTGAGCATAGGTAATAGCCAAATTAGCAAGGGTCGTCGTCTTGCCTTCTTGCGCCTTGGGAGATGCAACCATAAGAACCATTCCTTGACCTGCTGGTACAACCTTTTTGTAGCGTACCGCTGTACGCAAGGAGCGATAAGCTTCGGAGACCGACGAAATCGGATCCAATTCAGCCACAAGAACATTACTTAGCTGTGACATATGCCTTTTCCCCTACCTCTCTGCTTTTTGCACGCGAAGGTTTAGCTGCTTTACCCTTTTTAATCGTTCCTATGGAAGAGAGTACTGGCAGCCCAACGATATGCTCGGCTTCTTTTTCAGAACGAATCGTGTCATTGATATTTTCAAAGAAGAAGAATACACCAATAGCTGCCATCGCCGATAAAATGAAGCTCAAAGCAAGATTGATTACTACACTGGAATTCACAGGCAACGGCTTCACAGCAACATCAGAACTAGAAAGAATCTTAACATTATTCATATTCATCAAGCTTGGTACTTCACTAATGAACGTATCTGCAAGTGTCTTGGTAATCACAACCGCTTTTTCATAGCTATGATCCTCAAGCTCAATTTTGATAATTTGTGTTTTATCCGTGGAGCTCACCTTCAGATTCTTCAGCAGTTCCTTCTGGGTCATACCGAATTCGGGGTGACTCTGCAGCATCATTTGAATGGTATGATCCGACTTGATGATTTCCTTGTAACTCTCAATTAAATTCAAGTTCATCGATACATCGTTAAGATCTATCGCCTCTTCACTCTTAAACGTGCTGCTAACCAGCACTTGTGTGTTCGCCTTGTAAACAGGCTCAACGAATGTCTTGCTGACATAGAACGTTGTCAGACACGAGAGAATAACGAACAGCGCAATCATCCACAGCTTTTTGCGAATGAGTACAAAGTAATCTAAGATCGATTTCTCCATGGTACCCTCCCGAAAAAAAAATAGTTTAAAATCGATGAATACAGTCTTGCTTTTCCTTAAAAATTGAGCTATGATATTTGCAATGAAAGCGTTTTATTTACCTGTACCCCCCACTATCAAACCGACATTCAATCACTCCTTTAGCCAGAGCATTCAACAATCTCTTTTCGACAGAGTTAGCTAGTCCGTAGCTTAGGTGAAGCACTCTACGATCAAAAGGAATGAAGAATGCCGCTTTTTGTCAGTTAGTTGGTTATACACAAATACTATATGAATTCCCAGAATTATGATATTACCCGATATTATAATTTTTAGGGTCTATTTCGTGTATCCCCCAATGGCTATATGTAATAAAGCGATGGTATACTTTCGGACCATGTATGCTTAAATGGCTTACTGAAAACTGCTGACTAGTCCTTTGGATTGCGCTAACAAAGCCGCTTGCGTACGATCGTTGACGCATAGCTTGTTTAGAATTTGGCTTACATGCTTCTTGACTGTGAACTCGGTTACCATCAGTTTCTTGGCCATTCCTTGATTGGACAAGCCCTCTCCAAGACCAATTAACACTTCCCGCTCCTTCGGCGTAAGCTTACTGAAGCTGTCTTCTTCCTCTTTCTTGAACAACATTTCCATTAAACCTGGATCGTAATACTTTTTCCCTTTGAAAATCAATTTAATGGCAAGCAGCAATTCTTCTGGCAGCGCTTCTTTGAGTACATAACCATCCGCACCCACAGCCTCTGCCCTTCTTACATCCTGCTCCATGGTCGATGAAGTCAGAATGATACTTCGGCATGGCGAATCTTTAATCATCTCAACCACTTCGAGTCCAGAACGATTCCCCAGCTTAAGATCCACGATAGCCAGATCCGGTTTCGTTTCCTTGATTAACTGGAGTGCGTGCTCCACCGTTTCCGATTCGCCAGAAATTTCGATGTTAGCTTCAAGCTTTAGCACAGCTGACAATCCTTTTCTCACCAACGGATGATCATCTACGATAACAACTTTCAAAGTACCACCAGCTTTCGTTAGAATGGGAATAGCCTTCATGACCTTGTTTAGCCCATCATCTGAAGTTCATTCAGTTCCTTTTTATCCTGATGCCCAGATGGGAGGGTCACTTGAATATGTGTACCTTTTCCTTTCGTGCTCTGAATGTTAATCGTTCCGCCAAAAGACTGAACAAGCAGCTCCATGTTGTTCACGCCAAGCCCAGATACCTTAGGATCAGACAGACGTTCTGCTACACTGAATCCACTTCCGTTATCCAAGACCGAAAGCTTCACCTCATCTGACTTCATACTGAGATCTACCTTAATGTGACTGCTTCGGCCATGACGAATGGCGTTTCCAGTTGCTTCCGATATGATTCTGAACAAAGCCTTTTGATAATTGACCTGTAGACCATGATCATCACCAGTCACATTTAATGTTACTTTCACAGCGTGGAGCTTGGACAAGCTGTCTAGATGAGATTTGACGGTTGTGATCCAAAAAGCACCGCCGTTTTTCCGAGAGCTAAGACTATAAATGGTTGAACGAAGCTCTTGAGATGCCGCTACAGATGACTCTTGGATAATTTGCAGCTGCTCCTTGATCTGATCTGTTGAAATGTCTTTCCATTTGCGACTGAGAGAATGTACAGCATATACAATTCCGAAAATGTACTGCGAGACGCTGTCGTGCATCTCATCGGCAATTCGATTCTGTTCCTCGATAATCATTAGCTGGTTCTCGATACGCTCGAGTTGGTGCCTCTCCAAAATGACGGCACACAGCTCAGATAGAAAATACAGCTGTTTTACGAACCAATGTCTACCCTCCTCATAGCTGGAGCGTTCAACCTTAACCCCCATCACTCCCCAGAATCGGGTCGACGACTTAATGGGAATCACAAGAAAATCACCATACTCAGGAAGACCCATCACCATACAACTATCTAGCTGTCTGAGTTCGGCCGCATGAATTTCAATAGCTGTTGACAGGGCAGCTTCTACACCAACGGGCGTGACACCCTGGATAATCAGATGATCGTGCCCGCCATTCCCACTGCCATTGACATCCCAGAAAAAGGACATCTTGAGCTTGGTCAGCTTTAGAGCAAATTCAGCAAAAATAATTTTCAAATTCTCCGATTCGCTATGCGTAGCTGCTTCCACAATTTGATACAGCGACTTCATATGCTCCATCGTCTCCGTGGTTCGAGCGCTTGCAATCTCAAGCCTACTTTTGACGCCAGCTAATAGTTGAATAGAGAGGGTCATGAATAATAGCATCAGGTAAAAGCGATTTTCATTTAGTAACATATCAACTAGCGTTTGCGTCTGGTCATTGGCAAAAAAGTAGGTAAATGCGGTGACGAATAAGAAGTAACTCAGCATCATAAACCAGCAGTAAACAGAGGAGAGGTAGCTGGCAGCCATCCATGCGGGATTGAATACGCACCAGAGGAACGGACTGTCCATACCGCCGCTTAGAAGATGCAGGATCATCATCCCTGTCATTTCCAAGCCTACGGTTATTTTAATTGTGCGAGAGGCTTGGCCACTTTGGGTATACATGTCCGTAATCCACTTGGCAAAGATGAATAGCACCAAGATGATGCCTATTTTTAAAATTAACGGGGGGCCACGATCCTCGATGGCATACACTAACGAAGTTCCTGCAAGCGAAATATACCGGTACAAGTAAAAGACTTTACTTTCACCAGAGAACATCTTCCTCATCTGTGTAATCATCCTTTAACCGATATTTTTATTTGGTTCCTTAAACAATACCCAAGTTTACCATTATCATAACAGTTAAATTTTTACAGTCAAAAGGGCTTAATATGACTATATACTTCGTATTATTTGTAGTTTTGTGTCTCATTAAATGGAAAATAGTGAATTTCAGGAGTAAAGGTCTAGACGGTTTGATTACATAGACCTAACCTTTTGGCGAATAAAAAACTGAAAGGGATTCCAATGCTATAAAAAAATTCATCCTTTTGTACCATAAATTTCCTGCGAAAAATTATACTTTAGTTCACATAGACTCGTTTTGAGCTCACTTTGAGAAGCTTTTAAACAGGGATTGACATAATTCTGGCTTTAATATGGTTTTCATTTTGAGTTAGGCTCGGATTTCGTTGCTAGCTCGGTCAGGGCTTACGTTAGCTCCGTTTCAGAGTTTATCTCGGTCAACTCCATGCAACACATCTCCAACCGCCCTCCTAAAGGAACAAATAAGCGCGGAAAACGCGCTTACAGCGAGAGCTTTGTGAGCAGAAACTCGCCGACAGAGTCTGAGAAGTCGAAAATCGACTTCTCAGCAGACCATCCTGCACGTTCGTTTTGAATAAGCGCGGAAAACGCGCTTATTCAGGAGCGCCCGAACAAATAAGCGCGAAAAACGCGCTTACAGCGTGAGCTTTGCGAGCAGAAGCTCGCCGACTGAGTCTGAGAAGTCGAAAATCGACTTCTCAGCAGACCATCCTGCACGTCCGTTCTGAATAAGCGCGGAAAACGCGCTTATTCAGGAGCGCCCGAACAAATAAGCGCGAAAACCGCGCTTACAGCGAGAGCTTTGTGAGCAGAAGCTCGCCGACAGAGTCTGAGAAGCCGAAAATCGACTTCTCAGCAGACCATCCTGCACGTTCGTTCCAAATAAGCGCGGAAAACGCGCTTATTCAGGAGCGCCCAAACAAATAAGCGCGAAAACCACGCTTACAGACCGGTATTCAGACCGAAATTCATACTTCCATTGGATTAATCCAATGGAGCAGCTGGTAGACTGCGACATTCACAAAGCGGGAGCTGAATTTTCAAATATGACTTTTGAGACAGCCCCACTCAAAACATATAATTATATGTAAAAAAAAGAACCCGCAAAAATTGCGAAGTTCTTTTCATTTCTGATGATTTCCTGATAATTTTCAGATAATATCCATTGATTTACTGATATTTCCTAATAAACGCAATCGCGTTGGCAATGTCTACCTCAGGTTTTTCCCCAACTTCACGCTCAATGGTCAAATAGCCCATGTATCCAATGTCACGTAGCGCTTGAAAGTAGCGATCGAAATCGACATGACCTTCACCTAACGCGAGTTCTCGATAATAGGGTCCTGATGTCGCTGCCTCGGCGATAAGCTCGTGACTCATCGGTTGATAACCCAGTGAACCGTAGACTTCACGAGGGTCTGCCTGACGCAGTCGGATACCATCCTTCACGTGCGTGTGGACAATATAATCCTTCAGCGTGATAACCCCTTGGACAGGATCATCGCCAGTCACCATCACCATATTCGCTGGATCAAAGTTAACAGAAACGCCTTTGGTGGACAACGAATCTAGAAAGCTTTTCAAGTGAACAGCTGTTTCTGGACCGGTTTCCACGGCAAAATAAGCGCCTAAGCTGCTTGCATACACGCCTAATTCCTCACACGCATGCAGCATCGTTTCATAGATAGGACCATTGGCCTGCTCAGGCACGACACCGATGTGAGTGGTTACGACCTTAGTACCCAGCTCAACCGCAAGGTCGAGAATACGCTTTGATTTCTCAATTTTGTCTGCATTCACCGACTGATCTTGGAAGCCATGACCGCCCAAATCCCCACATAAAGCAGAGATGTTAAGCCCTAATGACTCGATGTAAGCTTTCAATTCCTTACGCGCTTGAGGTGATAAGTTCGCTGGGTCCATCTCACCTGAAACTGCATATATTTGTACTCCATCTGCACCGAGCTCTTTGGCTTTCTTCAAACCATCTCGCAAACCTAGACGCAGACTATCAACCATTATGCCAATCGGATTCCCCATATTTCATCAACACACCTTTCGTATCGTTGAATTTTATTGCCTATTCCACATCTTCCCATAGTCTTCTAATATTTTGCAACCCAATCATCGTACCCATTTTGCATTCCTCCATGCCTTCGAATTCCAAGGAAATGAATCCGTCATAGCCGGAGCTTTTAATAACGCGCAATACTTCTTTCATATCAATATCACCATGGCCCACAATAGCACCGCGCAAATGATTGCCTTGCAGGGTCTGAAACCAACCCTTGCCTGGATTTTGATATGAAGGACGAAGGTAAAAATCTTTCACATGGACCATCGAAGCGAAGGGCAGATTATTTTTCACCGCAGCAACGGGATCTTCATCTACACACATGAAATTGCCCACATCAAGTGTAGTTCGGAAATTGGGACGGTCTACGGTTTGAATCAACGTTTGAACGCGGTCACTATGCTGTACAAAGTATCCGTGATTCTCAACGCTCGTTATGATGCCATATTGCGAAGCATAGTCAGCAATTTGTCGGCAGGCTTCCGCCATACGTTCAAGCTCTTTGTTAAAGTTTCCGATAGAACGATCTTCACTTTGTGCGACATCATGGCGCATTCTTTGTACACCAAGCCTTGCAGCGAGATCAACTTCCCCTTTGACCCGTTTAATTTCCTGTTCATAGGCCTCTTGAGAATCTGTTAGAAAGTTTGCCCCAATCGCATAATTAGATATTTCGATACCCCGTGACTGAGCCTTTAGGCGAATCTCATCTGCAAGCTCCAAATTACCAGTTAAATCATAGCCAAGGGGTACAATCTCAACATGTTCGCCACCCTGATCAGCAATCCAGTCAATAACACCAAAAATGTCCATTTCTCCAGACTTCAGAGCTTGAAATAAACTATACGTACTAACGCCAACTTTCATATTCGTTCCTCCATTTCTGTTCCTAGTTGCTATAATCTGATTTCCTGACCTTTGGCAGCTGATTCATAAATACCACAAAGGATTTTCATCATAGTAAGCCCATCTTCTACAGGACTAATCGGTGAATTCCCAGTTCGACAACAAGTTAGAAAATGACTGATCTCCTGATTAAAAGCTTCAGTTATATTAATAGATATGCTATCTGTCTGCGGCGCTACATTTAAAATGGTATCCAGCATTTCAGTGACGAGGACAAGCTCAGGCTCCAATTCCACTCCGCCCTTATCTCCGTACAACTTGACCGCGATTTCATCCTTTTTGGCATGAAGAGTAAAGCTAACATCAACCATGAGGGATGCCCCATTTTCAAACCGAATTAAAGCATTAGCCATATCTTCAACCGTATTCAAATCAACATTATAATCGGCAGCTTTATAAAAGGAAAGATTGCGTACATTCGCCCGATTCCCAAGCTTGTTATACGTATGACCACTGACAGATACAGGCTTCGGTCTCCCCATTAAGTACCAGCATAAGTCAATCACATGTACACCAATATCGATTAAAGGTCCACCGCCAGATCGTTCCGAGTCAGCAAACCAGCCTCCTGGATTACCTAATCGACGTAGACACGATGCTTTGGCATAGTACAATTCTCCCAAATCGCCATTATCGATAAAGCGCTTTACGAGCTGAGCATTGGTATCATATCTTCGTACAAAACCGACCTGCAAAATTTTCCCCGTTTCACGAACGGCCTCTTGAATGCGCTCAGCTTCTTCCACTGTTTTGCAAAGTGGTTTCTCTACAAGAACATGCTTGCCAGCACGCAAAGCTGCAATGCTGATCTCAGCATGTGTATTATTCCATGTACAAATACTTACAGCATCCACCTCTGAATTGGCCAGAAGCTCCCGATAATCGGTGTAAATATGCTCAACATTATACTTGGCGGCTTTATCCTCTGCTCTTTGACGATTCAAATCACATACGGCAACCAATTCTGCGTCTGCTTGCTTCACATAGGACTCAAAGTGCATATCGGATATTGATCCTGCTCCGATTACACCAATTTTCATTTTGTTTATGCTCATTGTAAATACTTGCCTCCTTCGTGTCATATGCAATCAGGATAGCATGATTTTAGCTGAGGTAGAATGCATAGGATGAGCATATCCATGGATTATATGGTCAAAAAAAGGCTTTCATTTT
This sequence comes from Paenibacillus sp. JT22N1, assembly GCF_059692155.1. Lineage (NCBI taxonomy): Bacteria > Bacillati > Bacillota > Bacilli > Caryophanales > Paenibacillaceae > Paenibacillus > Paenibacillus sp. JT22N1. The sequence continues at coordinate 65,223 of NZ_JCAUAW010000021.1, read as the reverse complement.
GAAGATGACCTGTGTTCCTTGAGCATAAACCAAATATTAACTAGCCCAACTATAAAGAAGCTATACCAAGGTAGAGCACCCCAACCGAGCATGCTCCCCAAGTCGTACAAATAACCACCGCCAACATTACCAATCATAGCGCCGATGGATAAAGCAAAACTATTAAAGCCAAAATAACTGGCTATACTTCCTGCCCCAGCGAATTCAGACACCATTGTATTCATCATTGGCTGCCAAAACACTTGCCCGAGCATCAATGAAATGACCCCTGCATAAATCCCCAACATCGAGCCCGACATCCCAATTGTAAACAGCCCCGCCGAAATGAGTAACGTACCTACTGATAACACGCCAAAGGGCTGCATTTTAGTCTGACTTAATTTAGAAAAAGGAACCTGCAATAGTACCATCACAATGGCTCCGCAGCTATAAATAAACCCGATATTGGCTCCTGCAGCAATCTGATTCACTCGAAATGGAACGGCAATGTATAGTTGTGCTACGAGCGACCAGGATATCATCGTAAACACCATGAATCGTAGAAAGCTGCGGTTCTGCAGCACTTTTTTCAGCTGTGGTAACATACCTTCGTAATCGGCTTTTGTTTGTTCAGTTTTAATCTGTGGCAAAAAGAAAAGACTTAACAAGAACGAGAACACAAAAATCAGCGTAGCCGTTATACTGACATATTGAAAATGAAAACCCATTAAAAAGGCGCCCAGTATCGGACCCACCACAAATCCAAGATTACTTAACATTTCACGTATCGAGTAAACCGTAATCCGATTTTCAGATGTAGAAAGCGCTGCGTAATAAGCATAACTGGCTGGTTGAAATAAAGCTGCGCCTAAACCCGAGAAGAAGCATGCTAGGATTAAACCCGGGATATGATCCACGAATCCGAATAGTCCGAAACCGAAAGAACGGATAAACAAACCAATCAATATCATTCGCTTATACCCAAATCTGTCGGCCAATGTGCCGCAGAAAACGGACAACCCTTGTTGACTGAAGCTGCGGATAGCCGATATGACGCCAACCATCGTGACAGTAAGCAATAGATCATGCAGTAAATACGAAGCAAGCAGCGGAATCATCATATAAAACCCAACCGCCATACTGAATGTATTCATAAACATAACCCAAAAAGGAAGTTTAATAGCTGTTAGCCTATTCATAGCTGATAACATGAGCATTTCCTCATTTCCTTGTACGATGCTATGTGTCAATTTTAACAAGATACATGATCCAGCAAGGATTGTATATGGACTTTCTTTATGTAGGCTTGGGTATATTATTGCTGTTTTATAACCCAAAAAGGCGGCACAATACGGTAGATACCGCATTGTGCCGCCTTTTCCCCATGTTAAGGGATTAATAAGATTTTCCCTGTGCTTTTCCTGCTCTCTAAGAGTCTGTGGGCTTCCGCGCCCTCCCTCAAAGGAAAGCATGTAAGGCTCTCTATTTGAATAGTCCCTCGCCGCAGCGCATCAAATAGTTCGTTTGAACGCTCGATTCGATTCTGCAAGGTGGTCACATGGTTCCACAAGTCGCCTCCCGTCAGCGTCTTTGATGTAACCATGAGCATTCGTGGGTCAATAGAAGGTGGATCTCCTCCAGCCATGCCATAGAAAATGACCGTCCCCTTCGTTTTGGCAGCAGCGAAACTATCCATTAACGTGGACCCAACTGAATCGTAAACAGCATCTACGCCCTGATGGTCGCTGGACCAAATCTTGACCCCATTTACCCAATCGCTGTCGTAACTTAGAACTTCATCTGCACCAGCCTTTAAGGCGATTTCCCTTTTGGCATCGGAAGAGGTCAAACCGATGACTCGTGCGCCTTTACTTTTACATAGCTGCGTCAAAATCTGTCCAACGCCACCTGCTGCGGCATGTACGACGATTTCGTCGCCCGATTTTACACGACAGCTGTCATTCACCAGATAATGCGCCGTCATACCCTGAAGCAAAATACCCGCGGCGTGTTCGAACGTGATATCCACAGGCAAAGGTATAGCTCGATCTATAGGCACAGCAACCAATTCCGCATTGGCAAAAGGAACATCCACGAAGGCAATTCGATCTCCGACCTTGATTCGGTGCACATTCGAAGCTACTCGCTCAACAATGCCGGCGCCCTCGTATCCTAGAATGAAGGGTGGTTTCCCAGCCAGATGATAGTTGCCTCGTCTCCTATATATGTCGGCGAAATTTAAGCCAATGGCTTCCGTTTTCACTAGGATATGTCCTGGTTCTAAGATGGGCTCAGGGATGTCCACATATTGTAGGACCTCTGGCCCACCAAACTGCTCAAAAATTAGTGCTTTCATGGACTACCTCCAACAGGCTAATCTTGCTAAAAAATTGTATCATATTCCTCATGTAAAGCAAAAAAAGATCAACATCACAGCGCGTACACTGGACGTTGAACTCTCATCTACTTTGTAACAACCACCTGTTTGGGTAATAAGGCAAATTGGGCAGGCTTGTTGATATAATAACCTTGAACTCCCCAACAATTCATTTCTTTTAACATCCTATATTGTTCATACGTCTCGATGCCTTCTGCGATTACTTGCAGGTTCAGTGCATGGGCCATGGCTAAAATCGCTGAAATTAGAGAGACATTCATTTCCCAAATGAAAGACCTATCAATCTTTAACTTATCTATCGGCAGTAAGGTTAACATGCTTAAAGAGGAATAGCCGGTTCCGAAATCATCTAAAGCAATGGTAAATCCTTCAGCACGCAATCTACGCAGCGTTTGTTGGACATCTTCCATGGAGTGAATCGTTGTGCTTTCCGTTATTTCTAATTCCACTACACGTGGATCTACATGCTCATCTTCTAATATTTGAAGCATTTGATCAACGAAAAGATGTTCGTTTAGTTGAACCCTTGAAATGTTGACCGAAATTTTAAATTGAGGACCATATTCTGCTTTTAAAAGATGCCAATCCTTACAAGCTTGCCTGATGACCCAGTATCCAATCGGAATAATCAATCCCGTTTCTTCGGCGATCGGAATAAAGTCACTGGGTTGGATCATTCCCATGTTGGCGGAGTTCCATCTAAGCAGAGCTTCTGCTCCAATGAATTCCTCCCGGACCGGATTGTAAATAAGCTGATAATGCAAATGCAATTCTTCTTTCTCAACCGCACTAGAGAGCGCAAGCTCATGAATGAAATTCTCAACATGGTCGTATTTAGATGAAGCTTCGAAAATATGAAATCTCTTTCTTCCCGCCCCTTTGGCCTTATACAAGGCAATATCCGCTTGCTTCAAAAGGGTTTGGATGGTTTCACTATTCACACTTTGAGCCACACCAATACTTACACTTAACTTCATTGGATGATCGTTTACCGTAAAGGGAGCCACAAAAAGTTGATTAATCTGGTCTGCAGTTTCCTCAGCTGGTCCAAGTTGCCCCATTGCTACGACGACAAATTCATCTCCACCTAATCTTATAAGTATATAATCCTTACCAAATTTCTCAACAAGACGATTAGCGACCTCTACGAGCACGATATCACCTACATCATGTCCGAAAATATCATTAATATTTTTGAAATAGTCCAAATCAAGCAAATAAATGTTCGCTGGATTGTGCACATGCTCAAGCAGGAATCTTCGATTATAAAGCTTGCTAAGATCGTCATGATAGGCGTAATGATAAAGCAAATTTTCGTGTTGTTTACGCTCGGTAATATCACGAGTAACAGTGACGATGTACTCCATGTCACCGCTTTCATTGAAAATAGGCGTAAGTAAACTTTCTCCGTTTAACTTACCGTTGGGCAGCACAACGCCATCCTCGTACTTAATGGTACGTCGTTCTGTAACCACTCTCGTATATTTCTTATGTAAATAGTTCGCCATCTGGCTCGTGTTTGTATCAAAAAAAGTTAGACCGACAGCATCCATCGTTATTCCACTGAATTTCGTAGCAGCATGATTTACATAATAGTATTTGATATCAGATCCATCAACACTCATGATGTAAATCGAGTCTTCCATATTATCCATCATGCTTTGGAGTGTCTTAACATCAAGTAATCTATTCGCAGGATTTATCATATAAACGACTCCTCTATACTCACAACAACCTTATAACTGTCTCTAAGTTGACTGGAATATAGCATTCGACAGAAAGCTTCATTTTCCTTCCAACGAGGATATCAATCCATCTTAATCTGTTTTCCGATTCACTTTTCTTAAAAATTGCAAGGTCCGCTCATTCGTTGATACGTCAAAAATGTCGGCTGGCGTTCCTCTCTCAACAATCGCGCCTTGATCCATAAAGACAACTTGGTCCGCCACTTCTTTGGCAAAGCCCATCTCATGTGTCACAATGACCATCGTCATTCCTTCGAAAGCAAGATCCTTCATTACCTTTAGCACTTCGCCTACCAATTCTGGGTCAAGTGCGGACGTTGGTTCATCGAATAACAGTACCTCAGGATTCATCGCCATTGCCCTAGCAATTCCTACCCTTTGTTGTTGTCCACCAGACAGCTGATGAGGATAATGATCGGCACGATCACGAAGTCCAACCTTTTCTAAGATGGATATAGCCTTATCCTTAGCTGTTTTCGAGGATTGTTTAAGGACAATAACAGGGCCTTCCATAATATTTTGCAAGACGGTTAAATGGGGAAATAAGTTATAGTTTTGGAATACCATACCCGTGTGTTTACGGATGGAACGGATGTCAGTCTTATTCAATTTGACTTCACCTGAAAATGTCATACTCGCTTTGGCAATTGAGAGGGTCCCCTGATCTGGAAAGTCCAATAATTTAAGACATCTTAATAGGGTCGTTTTGCCGGAACCGGAAGGTCCGATAACAACGGTCGTGCTCCCTTTTTCAACATCCAAATCAATATGGTTCAAGACGTGACGGTCATGAAAATATTTATGTATACCTTCCATTCTAATCATGCTGGGCCCCCCTTACTTGGCAATATTACGTTCATAGTGGATCTCAAGCTTGGACTGGAAATAGGAAAGAACGGTACTGAAAAGTAAATAAACGAAGGCTACCTCGATATAAAGCCATAATGGCTCATAAGTAACAGCCGCAATCTGCTGCCCTTTCTGAAACATTTCCGTAACCGTAATCGTGGCGGCCAAAGATGTGTCTTTGATTAAACTTATGAAGGAATTTCCTAATGGTGGAATAGCGACTCGCACAGCCTGGGGTAAAATGATGCGCCTCATTGCCTGCCATTTCGTCATATTGATCGAATAAGCTGCCTCAATTTGGCCTTTGGGAATCGACAATATCGCGGCACGAATGATCTCGGAGCTATAAGCTCCTTTGTTTAACGTAAACCCGATAATGGCTGTTGGAAAAGGATCCAGCGTTATTCCCAAACTTGGAAAACCATAAAAAAGAATAAACAACTGGACAAGCAATGGCGTGCCGCGGAAAACCCAAACATAGAATCTCGCTATCACTCGTAGTATGGCAAAATCCGATAATCGAGCAAGCGCCGTGATGAACGCTAAGCTAAGTCCCAGTGTAAAAGTGATTAAAGTAAGCGGAACTGTATACGCAAGCCCCGCCTTTATAATAGGAAGGAACGAATCGGACAGGATCCCTATAATTCGCTCAAGACGTTCATTTGTCATTAGGGTAGGTCCTTACTTCGTTACGTCGGCATTGAACCATTTTTGTGAAATTTGAACCAATGTACCGTCCGATTTCATGTCTGCCAGAGCTTTATTTACTTTACTAACTAAATCCGTGCTTCCTTTGCGGAATAAAAAGGCGTTGCTCGTTGCGGACGGCTCCTCATAAACCGTTTTGATCGGGAGTTCGGGACGCTGCTTTTTCAAATCCAAATAGGACAAACTATCGTTAAGCGTCGCATCGATCCTGCCCGAAGTCAGAAGATCAATCGCCTGATTAAAACCCTCCACAACTGTATTTACCGCACCGTGCTCTTCCGCTATCTTCCGATAATTACTATCGAGGGATTGTCCAACCTTCTTGCCTTTAAGGTCATCTAACGTTTTAATATTCGTATTATCCGCTTTCACCACAAGAACTGCGCGTGAAACAATATAAGGCGTCGACATATCATACTTCTCCAATCGATCCGGGCGTACAGCCACTTCGTTAGCCACCATGTCATACCGCTTCGCATCGAGTCCGGCAATCATGCCATCCCACTTGGTTTCAACAAAACGCGGCGTCATGCCAATCCTTTTACATACCTCTTCTGCCGTCTCAACATCAAATCCCGTAAGCTTGCCAGCCTTATCATGAAAAGTGAAAGGTGCATAAGTCCCTTCTGTGCCGATCGTAATTTCGGCCTTACTCGGCGAAGATGCTGACGGTGTTGCGTTAGGCTTAGTCGAACTACAACCTATCGAAGTTAGGAGCAATGCAGTAACTGCTGTTGTTGCGAGTAATTTTTTCATCCTTATAACCCCCTGTGAAATAACCCTTTTTGAGTTAAAGGTATTATTCCCCATGTGAAGGAATTTTAAGAAAAAAATGTAGTGTGAGAAAATGTGCAGTCTGAATTTGAAAAGATTTTTAATATACGCTCGGGGAGCTCTCGCTGTAAGCGCGGTTTTCGCGCCTATTTGTTCGGGGAAGCACGGTTAAGCGCGTTTTCCGAGCTTACCCAGCACGGACGCGCTGCACAGTATTCTGAGAAGTTATAATGTAAAAAAAAGACGGCCATATCCCCCGTCTTCTACGACTTATTATTTTATCGATAACCCACGAATCTCTTCGTCGGATAATGCTTCATTAAATACAGCAAGTCCACCCAATAATCCGGCATAGAAATTGCCCATCTCCCCGGAACGATTAACACCACCCACGGTGAAGTCAGCACCCGTAAGTCCCCCATCGAACAGACCTTTTTCATATAAGTAAGGGTTGTAGGTTTCCCTCTCGTCCAGCACGCCGTCCACATACACCTTGGCGTAGGTGCCATCATACGTGAACGCAACTGCGTACCACTTATCCTTAACCAGCGGTGTTGCTCCTATCGCCGTTGTCATGCACCACGGGTATCCCTGTGTCGGACCACCTTCAACGGAGACATGGCCTCCCACTTGATCGCCACTATCCCATATCCTCAGATTAAGAAACATGGCATATTGACGCTTCTTCTCTGTTTCGTTCCACATGCCGGCAATCGCTTCGCACTGCCTGTTTTCTCTGTTTTCGCGTTTTAGCCAAGCGAAGATGGTCAGCTTTGCTTCTGGTCCGTTGAAATCAAGTGCTGGGCAATCTTTACGGGGCAAGTTGAACCATTGGCCGTATTCTAATTTTGCCGCATAGGTCCCTAACACGCCGTCCTCAACTCTTTTAATCGGTCCAGACATTTCATCCAAAACATAAGGAAAAGGCCCTTTTGCCATTCGAGACTGGCCCTCAGCTTCTTGAAAGTCCCAGAAGGATAAGAGAGAGTCCTGCTGAAGAATCAATGCAGATTTACTCGCCATTCGAACCGCCTCCGATTACAACATGTATTCATGCAGGTGGGATGAAAGAGATCTACCATCAAAGGCAGATCTTTTATATTTACCTACAGAAAATAAAAGCTGGATGTGTCTCTACCTTTTAAATTATAGCGTTGGTAGTGTTGGTAATGCGCTTTATATAGATTTCCATTCTTACTAGGCGTGTACGTCAAATACAACTGTTTGCGGCTTACGTCGGACAAGTTGGCCCCGCTTTGATGAGGTGTAAATGAATGGAAGATGATCACATCACCTGGATTTGTTTCTACGATAACACCTTTTTGGGGATCAATCTCAGCAATTTCTTCCGCATTCATGTTGCGCAGCTCACCCGGCGTGGAACGCAATCTTTCATGATAGCCTGGGAACAATTCCAAGCCTCCGTTTGCCATTGTCGCTCCATCAATTGCCACCATCACAGAGATCAGACCTTCAATGGGGAAGCCTTGCCACCAAGATGCATCTTGATGCATCGAGTAGCCATTCGCGCCTGGGAGCTTAAAGATGAGTTTATCCTTGAAAAGTAGCGGTTCGTCCAAATAAATATCACGCAGCGGTGATAAAATGCGCTCATCCTCTACTAAATCAGCAAACACTGCGGAAATGTCATGAACCGGGTCCAGACGTTCGATCGCAACTCGGCCATCCGCGTAGACTTTGTGACCAGCACGAATGTTAAACTTATCAGTATAATCGCCTAATGTAAGCAATTGATCGCATTCCGTTTGGATGACTTTCGCTTCATGTTCTGTAAATACGCCCCGCAGTACCAAGTACCCCTGCTCGTTATACGTTTGAAGCTGCTCTTCTGTTAAAATACTCAAAGATTTCTTTCTCATGGAAATCTCCACCTCTCATTTGTTTTTTTGCCTCTCACGTTGTGTGATTGACTTTCTTATAACCTTATATTACAGCCATGTATTCCCTTAATCCATGCACTAGGTTATACTAATTCATATACTTTTTTGCATGGAACGGGAGGGTGAGTACATGATTGGAAAGCTCCAAATTAAGCGGTATTATTTTGGTAAACAAAGAGAGCAGTTTTCTTTATCTGAAGACACTTATGAAAGCTGGGGTATGCTCGCTGCCCAATCGGGTCGATTCTCCTTCACTTTAGAGGGCGGTGAACAAGGTGAGAGGATTGCTGAATTCGGGGAGCTTGTTTTTTGCCAACCCGGCCAAACGTTCAGGCGTCTTGCTCTTGAACCGATCTCTTTTCATTTCGCTGAATTCACTTTAGATAGCAGTTGGACGCTGCCAGGTAAAATCCGAATCAAGGATGTCGGTAGGCTCAGCTCCACCTTTCAATATTTGCAAGAATGGCAGGAAGAAGTAGATCATGGCGATCATCAGTGGGAGGTCGTTCATCATCTCATTGAAGACCTGCTTTTCATGGCAAATCGGGAGCAGCTCACAGCGCAGCGTAACCGATCCGGTACTTCTGATCCCTTAATGAATCAAGCGGCTGCTTATATAGAACTGCAGGCTTTCGAACATGAATTGTCCTTGCAGGGGCTAGCTGTCACACTTGGTATTGGCGCATCTCAGCTTACTCGGCGTTTTCAAGCCGCGTACGGTATGTCACCAATTCGGTATGCAACAAAGGTTCGAATATCCCGAGCACGCTTGCTGCTGGCCGAAACGCCAGACACACTCGATGCCATTGCTGAGCAGTGCGGTTTTCAGAATGCCTTCTACTTCAGCCGTGTCTTTTCGCAGCAAATGCAAATAAGCCCTTCCGCTTATCGAAGGACATTCCGTGTATGAAAAAGGGCCGTTGATCGTTAGTTCGAACGGATCAGCGGCCAGATTAATCGCAACGGCTTAGACGATGGAATAGTTAACCCAATCCCCTTGAACCCCGCCCATTTTATCAAAAAAATGTTGAGCTCGTTTATTATCAGGAGCCGTTATCCAAGACATATACGCATATCCTTGATCTTTTGAGTAACCTTGACATTCTAAAAAAAGTTCTGATTCCACTTCTGTACCTCGAAATGGCTCAATGACATAAAGGTCGTTCATGATGGTAATTTTCTCTGCTTTCATCGTACTAAATGCGAAGTATAAGGTAGCAAAGCCGACTAGCTTTCCGTCTTGTTCTGCGACAAACTGTATACCTAATTGTTTCTCTAAAAGGGTTTGAATCAACTTATGTATTTTTCCATCGGCCGGCCTAGGTTTCTGATAAAATCCTACGATGTATTCATACATTAATTCGGTCAAGCTGTTTTCATCATCAGGTTCTGCGTCTCTCACGATAAGTGGCATTAATAATTCCCTCCATTTTCAATATTGCATAATTATACATAAAAGTGTATGTATATTCAATAATATTTTTGCACGTTATTCGAAATAAAAAAGAGAAGCCGCCACGAAAGCGAGCTCCTCCATCAATTTGAAACTTTGATTCCATTTAGGAAGCACCTGATAGAAAGACGTCCTTTTACATTTGGAATACTACAGTTGGATTAGTTGTTATGTTATTTACAATTTCTCTGTACATTCCCCCATAAGTTATGCCGAAGGTATAAGAACCAGGCAATAGCTCCTTGCTGATCTCTCCACCGGTTGTTTGGCCAAAAGTCAGCCAGCCTCCCGCATAGTATTTCACGCTTCCGCTGTCCATCAGATTTCCTTGACTGTCTTTCAGTTGTACCTTGACCTTAATCGTCTGGAATATGACCACTGCGTCAGTTCCAATATCCTGTACTTTCTCCTTATACGCTCCCTCGTTGGTCATGCCGAAAGTATAAGTGCCGGGCAATAACTCATTGCTGACCTCTCCGCCTATTGTTTGGCCGAACGTCAACCAGCCTCCCGCATAGTATTTCACACTGCCGCTGTCCATCAGATTTCCCTGGCTGTCTTTCAATTGTACTTTGACCTTTACCGTCTGGAATACGACTACTGGGTCAATCCCTATATTCTGTACCTTCTCCTTATACGCACCCACGTTTGTCATGCCGAAGGTATAAGAACCAGGCAATAGCTCCTTGCTGATCTCTCCACCAGTTGTATGACCAAACGTCAACCAGCCTCCCGCGTAGTATTTCACGCTTCCGCTGTCCATCAGATTTCCTTGGCTGTCCTTCAGCTGAACCTTGGCTTTTACCGTCTGGAATACAACCACTGCATCAGTTCTGGTATTTTGCAGCTTCTCTTTATATGTTCCCTCATACGTAATGCCGAAGGTGTAGCTTTTGTCTGCTATGGATTTACTTACCCTTCCACTAGCGTCCGTCACACCAAAATCCTTCCATCCTCCGTCGTAGTATTTCACTACTCCGCCGCTGAGCGGATTTCCATTACTGTCTTTTAACTCAATCTTTACCGCGGTTGTGGCAAGCGAAAAACTAAGATTATGTGCCGACTCAATATTCCCTGCTTGATCCGTTGACTTATAGATCAAGGTATATTGACCTTGCTTATCCAACGTAACAGGTGATGTATAGAGCTGAAAAGTAGTCCCATTATCCAGACTGTATTCTGTTTTCTTCACACCTGAATCAACATCCACTGCATTTAAACTAAATGCAATCGGCCCAGCGTAAGTACCGTTTGGTCCTTCCGGTTGTGCCGGGTTCACACTGACTGATGTACTCGGCGCTATTTTGTCAATATTGTTCACCGTGTAGCTGCTAATATTGGACGCATGGCCTGCCGCATCTATTCCTCTCGCAAAGATCATGCCATTTTCGGAAACGACTACTGGCGTCGTGTATGCTGTCCATGTGCCGCTATCACCTACTTTATACTCTTTCACCGCTGCAATAGCCGGATAGCTGATCGTTACGGTGACATTGGTGTTGGTCGGTGCTGTGATATCTGCAGTAAGGATTGCCTCTGCTGGCGGTTGCGCAACTTGATTAGTGCTGTACGTCAGCGGGATCCTAAATGAAGCACCACCTGCTATATCATAGATAAATCCTTTACTGAAATCATTCGAATCTTTATAGGATCGGACAAGCGTAATGTCCCCTATATCGAGCTTCAAGCGGGTCCCTTCCATGGCGGATACATCCTTGATGCGATAAGACGCATAGCGGACACCGTCGTTTTGAATGGTGATGCTCTTACCAATCAAATCGGCAGGGGTGCTGAAAAGCCCAGAAGCTTCGATAATGATCTCGTTATGCGGTGACAAATCCTTCGTAAAGTCCACAACTGTTCCGGTAACGGCTCCAACCCGATCCTGCCGGACTACATTGTTCTTTCCGATATAAGAGCCGTCGTGCAAATAGGTGCTCGCACTTCCATCCTCCTGCACCAAATATACGCCGAAGAAGCCTTTAAACTCCAAAGAGTATGCGGTATCAGGCAGTTCAACCGTGTAAGCTTTGCTTGAATCCAAGCTGCTAACCATATAATCGGTTCTGCCGTTTTTCAATTTTACGCTTACTGCCCGAACCCCGCTGTCATCCACGGTCTGTCCGTTCAGCTTAACGATCAATGGTGTGATGGAACTAATAAAGCGTTCTCCCTTATACGGCTCAATGATCGAAGTAAATAAACTATCAATGTTAGTACCGCTGCTGTGGGCGATCAAATACCGGAGATCTTTCGGATTGCCCACCTTATTTTGTGGCGGTACTCCGTCGGCCAGCGCTACGTCATTTACATTGCCTAACATCGTCAATCTAAGGTGAACATCTGTCGCAGCCCCGCTTCCATGACCGTACATATTCCAGGTATCTTTCACATTCCAGTCGATACTGAATTTGTCCGCTGGAGACCCATCACGTTCCACATTTTTCAAATAGTGAAACCCGCTGCCCATATAACCGACCCCTGCGATATCATCGACTCTTTGCCCATAAGGTACGTCCGCTCCCGCATACGTCCCTGTTGCCTGCGGTACCAGGTTCAACCCTTCCGTCTCGACCGTTCCTTCTGCTCCATGGAAGCTAAAGTAATGATCATTGCCTCCCTTAACCCGAAACAGATCCACGGTATAGGAGTTTTTGTCATCTGCCTTGATCATGGCCGTAGTCCGCTTATATAGCGTCGTCTGCGGATATACCTTAGGCGCCTCCACATCAATGAGCTTCACCAAATCTGTATCATCGAAATGCTTTGCATCCGCAGCCCACAAATTCGTGTTCTGTTTTCGTTTATCCACGACTACCGTGTTATGGCTGATTGTATTGACGACCCACTGCGCTCGATGCATATCGACGCTGTCCGCGAATTCGGGGTAGCCCAAATCTGGCGACAAATCGAGACCAAATGCGTGAAATCCAACATTTAACGTGTCCCCATGACCGTGGCTTACGTTGCGGCCATAGAACATCCATTCATCCCGAAGCGTGTTAATCGCGTTCAGCTGGGCATCCCGCTGGGAGCGCGCCTGCGCATTCAGCAAATTAAATACGCGGACGTCCAGATTATAGCCGCTGGATGACGGATGCTTCCCGATACCCTCGAAGGAAATAGTATGCAGTCCTTGCGTAAGATTCATCTGGTTGATGATCTCATATGCATTCGTATCCGTCCCGTAAAAATCCAACTCTTTAACAGGTTGCCCATCGATGGAAATACGATAAATGCCATTAGACTGCGCTTTTACGGGGAGTAAATCCAACTCATAATCATCCGTAGTCGGAACAGTAAATTCAAATGTTGCCGTTTCTCCGCTTTGAGTTGCCGCAAGCTGGATGGAACTAGTAGCCTCAACAAACTTCGTCGGTACGCTTTGTGCGGACACGTTCATGCCGCCAAAGCCAATCCTCGTTCCATAATCAACTTTCGGATTATCACCGTCCCGCAGCGCGGCAAATCCATATCCGCTCGCATTTACACTTTCCAAATTCAGTGGACCTTTTACGTTAATAACCTCTTGAATTTGATTAGCGATCGCACTAGGACTGGAGGAAAATACATCCTTATGAATCCCGTCGGTCGTATTATTGTTCAGAAAATAAGCCAGCTGCGCATAAATCGGATCACCGAATTTTTCAAACGCTTTGACGGAATCCGTCATTCGCTCAATGATAAAAGGATTTCCGGTTCGGCCCGTATCCCCGATGTTTGCTGTGAATTTCTCGCTCAATATGAGTGTACTCATAGCGGAAAACATTTTTCTAAACTTCACGTTGTTGTACAGATCGGCCTGCGGGTATAAATCGTAGCCCTCCAAAATATCGGCAGTCAACCGATGATTCACCAGCCACAAAGCATTGTAACCAGGCGCGCTTTCATTTCCATTCCCATCTCGGTCGACGTCCGAAACAAGTGAACTTAGAATATTCCCACCTGTCAAGCGGGTTGGATTAGCAAGGACTCCTCCTGTCTGAAAAATGAAGTCTAGCCACTCTTTCGTTTCAGGCATCGTATCGTAGACAACAGCAGCCATGGCTAAAGCACTTTGATGCATGCCGTCATTGCCTAGAATTTGCGTCTTTTTTACTGCCGGAAATACTTGCTTAATCATACCGTCTTCGATATTCCGACGAATGTTTGCTCCGGAATTTTTCGTATTAACCAATCGAAATTGCGTCGACTTCGCACTCAGAAATTGAATGGTTCCCGGGTCATCGAGTGCCGGGAATAAAGCATCGTAGGCACTAATAAACGACTTTACTAATTCGGTTTCCCAAATGCCGCCTAATACTTTGCCATTGCCGACAGATTTGCCCGATGAATTTAGAAACACCGCTCTGTCAAACTTGCTTATATCCATTTCCGGATAAACATCCGCCACCCGATCTAGCAATATCGAACCGGCACGGCCATATTTGATGTCCCCCGTATATAAATAAGCATCGCGGAATGCATTCAAAGAACGCTGAATCAGAGAATCTCCCCCGTACCATGACCAGTGGACATAGTAGGCGATGAATGTATACCGTTTTCCTTGATCATCTACCCAGCCATAGCCATCATCGACTCCCCAGGTGGGTCCCTTTTCAGGATAGAGCGTGTTTACGAGCAAACTTCGATCCGCGAGCTCCGGCAGAAATATGCCGTGTTCGTCCAAACCGCTGCGGTAATAAGCTCCGAAGTCGTTCGTTGGAAAGCGGTAAAAGTTGCCGTCTTTGTCTTTTGCACTCGGATCTACAATTTTCCATGGGTCATTCAATGGATCAATACGATAAGGATAGTTGCCGTATTTTTTAATCTCCTCGCCGGTTATCGGGCTTCCTAACGACTGATTAACAGCATAACTGCGAGGAAGCTTTTGACTGGGAACCGCGTTCCACAAAAAGTCCAATCCTTTAGCCAGAAATTTATCCGCGTTTGAAACCGCCGAATCCTTCAAGCTCTTTGCCCATTGCAGCTGCTGTATATTTTGCCGGGCGGCCGTGACCTTCTCCTGGCTGTACAGTGTCGTCCTCGTTTTGCTATTCATCAATTCACCCGACCTAATGAATGTCGCGTTATCGAAATATACAGTTCCTCCGGCTGGCGGCGAGGTGCCTAATCGCAGGCTAATATAGGCGGTCTGAGCCGAAAAAACGCTCTTAAGCGTTATGGGCGTCCAAGCGTTACTGGACGAACCCGTCTGAGACACCGTTGAAAGGAAGACCTTGTCCGCATCCCATAATTCGACCTTCAGTTCAGCTGTCCCGGAGTTCGTGAAAGCAAACACATTTGACGTATATTCAACGCCTGGTGAAACTGGAATGAGATGGCTACGCAATCCTGCCGACTGATCCACGGCATTTGTTATTTTGATGCTGCGGATCCCGTCATAGACCATCTCATTAGATACCTCCACATCGCCGTCGACCCCACGCCAATTACTTGGCTTGCCATTATCCAACAGCTCGAATCTGCCGTTATTCAAATAGGGACTTGGGTCCGGAGTGGCTTCCCCGAATTTGGCATCGTCAAAATAACTCGTACCGATGTTAGTGCCTCCCAGATACAATCTTATCGTGGCGTAAGCTGCTCCAACAGGCGCAGCACCGACAGCACGAATCGGCTTCCATTCATTCTGAGTAGTGCTAGCCGCAATCACGTTCGTTAAATTTGTGTTGGCGGCATCCCAAAACTCCAGAAAAATGGTAGAAGCGCCGGATTCGTCATAGGCAAATACTTCCGCTTCATATTTTACCCCTACTGAAACTGGCATTTTCTGACTTCGTACTCCGATGCCAGCGGTTGCGCTCGTATCCACCATTTTTACACTGCGATCTCCCGAATGCTTCCTCTCCAGAGAGGACGTAATATTACCGCCGAAGATAGAATCCCAGTAGCGAGGCATTCCATCAATCGTATTCTCCATTCCACCGTTCCTTAGTGGCGTGCTCGGATCCTTCACCAACTCCCGAAAATCCGCATCGTCAAAATAGGATGTACCGATGTTCCCTTGTCCTGAATAGACTCTCAAGCTTGCGAAAACAGCACCTGCCGGCGCAGTTTGACTGATTCCGAGCTGCTTCCACTGATTTAACGTATTATTAGTGGCAGTTGGAAAAAGGATGAGCGTGTTACTCGCATCCCAAAACTCCAAATATAGGGACGAACTGCCCTGTGCATTGTAAGAATACACGGAAGCCTCATAATCTTTGCCAGGCGTAACCGAGATCTTCTGACTGCGCAGACCAACGGATGCTGTACTGCTATTATCCGTTAACTGCACGCTGTAAACTGCGCTGTGTACGGTGTACGTTGAAGATGTCACCGTCCCGCTCAAAACGGACCAGTTAAGTGGCTTTCCACCGGAAACCTGCTCGAATCCACTGTTTGGAAGAATCGGCAGCGTGTCCGCTTTTGCTTTTCCGGGGAATACCGTAAATACCGAAAATGCCATTAAAAAAGATAGGAAAACAGATAGAAACTGCGAACCTCTAATTCGACTCATTAATAATCCTTCCTTTCCATTCAAATTTGGTCAACCACCCATAAATAAAGCGTTTTCATTTCGTGCTATCCTAAATTATAAAGTCCAGAGTAGCCTTGAAGATATACATTCAATTCAACAAAGTGTCTACAAATTCCAGAAAACAAAAGGGGTTATTTCCCAGGTCTGAGAAGACCTTGAAAACAACCCTTTTTTTCAAGTTTTCATGCTAGTTAACTGCTAAAAGGGCAGGTCCTTGTTCCTTCGACCTGCCCTCTCATTATCCAATTTTCATTCTCCGATTTCCTGATCAACAAACTGTTCCAAACCTGTTTCTGCAGAACGGTATACAGCCTCCAGTGCAGCTATGACGCCTCGCGCATACTCTGGGGAGCAGCTAGTTTCCGAATGGTTCCGTATGGCCGTGAGCAGGTCGGAATATTGCAATTCGAATGGAGCAGCTGTGTTTGGTGTTTCAAGCTTCTCATACTGACCGCCCCGACTTATCCATAAGCTTTCACCGGTTACTAGCTTCAGCATACCACCCGTAAACATAATCTCCGTTTCATTGCGCGATGCCCCTAAGTAACCCGATTGAACAATTGTCGCAGGGATTCCTGAAGTAAGTTCCAGATATATCATACCGCTGCCTTCTACATTGCCCCTGCTTCCATGATAACTCACAGATGACCTTAATTTACGGACTGTACGATCTGTCAGCCACTGAATTTTATCGATAGAGTGCGTACCCAAATTGGCCAGAATACCACCGCCTGATTTCTCTTTTTCAAGAAACCACTGTGGACGCGAGTCTTGGAAGTAATTCGTATGTCTGACATCATGAATCATGACAAGTTTTCCTAATTCTTCACTTTGGATGATCCTTTTGGCCTCTATATTTTCAGCAATATAGTGCTGAGTATGTCCGACCAAGATGCGAATATCCGCTTTACGTCCAGCTTGGATAATCTCATCGCATTCCGATACGGATAAAGCCATAGGTTTCTCCAGCATCAAATGACATCCATGTTCCGCAGCAAACACGGCTGTCTCTTTATGCAAATAGTGAGGCAATGCGATGACCACCACGTCCGGTCTTTCCTGTTTGATCATTTCCCGGTAATCGTTATAGGCCGTTATTTCATAGAGCTGGGCGATTTCATTCGCTTTATCGAGATTGATATCTACAACCGCGCAAGCTGCAAATCCTGTCGTTGCTCGGATAGCATCAAAATGTGATTTGGCTATAATACCCGCACCAAGCACCGCTACCCTTAATTCTGCTTTTTGCATGGCAGTTTCATCCTTTCCCGATTCTACAAATATACCTCTAAACCGGATTCACGACTCTCATTGGCGGCTTCCAAGAATCGCATGATCTGCAGCGTCTCTTCCATGTCTATGTCAGGTGTTCCTGTTACAAACATGCTCATAATTTTCTCCATTAAGCTGGCATAATACGGTTTCGGATGTCGATACACATCGATATACTGCGTTTTGGTTTCCCTATGCAGCAGTGCGCCAAATTCTGAGTTGCCTTTGCGATTACCTCGAATCGTACCGATTATACAATTTTGCCAGACGCCGGTAATGAGATCATGCTCATCAGTTGTAACAGCCGAAACCTTCACACAACCTTTACCCAGCGTTTTAAAAAGCATCTCAGCCATATGCACGCCATACCAGAATAGCCCTGGCTGTGTGGGTTGCATAGCTAGCGGACCATAACAATCCATGCCGATAATGCTGCTGCTTTCAGATTCCAGTAACGCCTCCGTCATTGCTTCGGCATATCGGAGCGAAGAACAGCTCATCATCGGTATGCTATGCAGCTGGGCTAGTTCCACAATTGCCTTCGCATCGGACGAAGAAAGAGCCATTGGCTTATCGATGAAAATCGGTTTGCGATAAGCAGCGATGCGACGAAACAGCTCGAGATGAACCCGCCCATCGACCGACACCATCAGAATAGCATCGCAAGCATCAGCCACTTCCTCCGGCGAATCAACAATTTTCACACCATACTTGTCGCGAACTTGCGCCGTAAACCCTTCCACTCGCGAATAACTCATCTCGAAATCGGCTGAACCTCCTGGAAAAGCAACCGTCACTTCCCCACCAGGCACATGATAAGCATGGTTCTTATCGTTTAGCAATTGCGTAAAAACGGGAGCATGCGATGAATCGAGACCTATAATACCAATTCGAATCGTTTTCCCGGACATCATCTGTAAATCCTCCCATTCTCAATCAATCTGCTAACCATTCGGATAAATGCCTCTTAACAAATTCATCGTCGTTCAAATTCGGATAATCCCGATAGACACGGTCAATTTCCTCCATTTGTCCGTTAGACAGCTCTTCTTCGGGATTCAGACACCAACGCCCTTCAAGAAGACCTTGTCTCCTAAGCACCTCATGAATTCCGGCTATACAGCCTGCAAATCCATTCGCTGTATCAAAAAATGCCGCATTGGAGTCCGTAACTTCTATATTGCGAGTCAACCAGTTGGAATTTAGACTTTCATCGTTTCGCACAAGTTTAATGGCATCCAAGAGTTCAACAGCCTTTTGCGTCCAAACAGACCAATGACCCAACAAACCGCCCACTATTTTTTTCTCAACCTTGATTCCATTAACGACAAAATGGTAAGTGGTCAGCAAATCGTTCACAATATTATCGTCATTACCCGTATACAGAGCGATTTCATCTCGCCGCTCGGAATTACATACGGCACGCACGACATCAATCGTTTGATAACGGTTAAACGGTGCCATTTTGATACCAGCCACGCCAGAGATGTTCGCAAACTCTTTCCAGAAATCGTAGCTTAATACTCTTCCACCGACAGAAGGCTGTAGATAAAAGCCGAATACCGGAATGATCTCCGCGATTTTGGCAATTCGCTTCAGTAAGTCCTTCTCTGTGAAGCTTTGAAGTCCTCCCATGCTGACTAAACCTAGATCATATCCTAGACCCGCTGCTGTTTCCGCTTCGTAAACGGCTTGCTCTGTTGGACCGCATATACCTGCTATTTGAAGGAAGGGCTTGGTTAGCTTGGCATTCTTGACTTCTTCGGATGCTAATTTCAGCACCTTTTCGAAAAGATTATGTTCCTTATCCCTGATTTCAAACTGTGTCGTATGCACAGCAACTGCGATGCCGCCTGCACCCGAAGACATGTAATAACGTGTGAGAGCTCTTTGTCTGCGTTCATTCATCTCTCTTGCAGCGTTTAAAGCCAGCGGATGTGCGGGAATGACCAATCCCTCATGCAGCGCTTTGTTTTTTTCCGCACTAAGTGGTTTCAATCTGCTCATCTTTAATATTTCCCCTCTCTCTCTTGGAAATGGGTTGGTTTATTCCAAGTATGACCATCGGCCAAACACCACTCCGCGGTCCAGTCAATCATTTGCTGCAGGGAAACCTGAGGATAACCGAACAGTTGGTGAGCTTTTGCTGAATTGCTCAATAAAGCAGTTGGTGATTCTTCTCCAACAAAGATAGGTTCCACACCAAATCTTTGGCCAAACATATTTGCTGCCCAACGCATCGATAACGTTTCAGGACCGGATACATTTAAGAATGTAGGCGGGGAACTGGCAATATTCAAGGAACGAATAGCCATTTCATTCGCATCCCCCTGCCAAATACAGTTCACATTGCCCATGGTGATGTTGATAGGTTTCCCTGCTTTAACCGATTTTGCTATTTCCAAAAGCACGCCATAGCGCAAATCCACCGCATAATTAAGTCTGAAAACGGTCAATGGCGTATTATATTTACGGGAAAAATGCTCAAAAATCCGCTCACGCCCCAAACAAGATTGGCCATATTCTCCGATCGGACCAGTCGCCGTATCTTCTGTAGCTCCGCCATGAGCAACCGGTGTGAATGGGTACACATTCCCTGTAGAAAAAGCGACAATACGAGAGTTTTTATATTTTTCCGCAACACGTCCAGGGAGGTAAGCATTCATTGCCCATGTAAAATGTTCATTCCCCATCGTGCCAAATTTATTTCCCGCCATATAAATAACATTTTTCACATCAGGCAGCTGCTGAAGCTGTTGATCGTTCAATAAATCAACGGAGATCGTTTCAACACCGTCTGCTTCCAGCTCTTGTTTTAATCCTTCGGAAGAGAACCGCGAAGCGCCAATCACCTTTTTATTTACACCGGCTTCTTTAATAGCGTTCATGGCTAACCTAGCCAAACTAGGTCCCATCTTACCGCCAATACCAAGTAACAGAATATCCCCATCGAGTGCAGCAATATCATTGATTAAAGCGGACGAAGGCTGAGCTAGCTTTGTTTCTAATTCTTGGGTTGTTTTCATGTCGTTCTCCTCTCGATTTTCAAGTCTACATCCCTATTTTAATGAGCCTACACATTAAAAGACAAGTCTTTTAAATGTCTATATATAAACAGAAGGATAGGACGAATCCCTTCCATCTCACATTAGCTCTTCATACTTTCATCAAGGAACGCAAACTCAAAAATTTGCCGTGGACGGCCTTTCGGCATTTTCTCCATTCCACTTGTCCGTACTAAACCTGTATCCGACCATTCCAACAACAATCGATGGGTGCTTCTAACGGTAATATTGAGCAGCAAAGCCAATTCTTGAACGTTATACTCTTTCTTGCCGGTACGGGCATACGTTACAAGTAACCTGCTTAAGTAGGGAGAGGTCATATTGGCGTTCTCTGCTTTTTTAATAAAGTCAGGATTAACCAATTCCAAATCTTTCACCTGGGCATCCACCATCTCCAAAGGTCCAAGTATGCCTCTGTCCTCTCTAACAATAAAACATGAGTTGCCGTTGGCCTCCTTTGACTTCCGCAAAGCCGATCTCGCATTCGAACCCGCTTCATTGGCCGTTCTGCCGAATCCAACACCGATACTCAGCGTTAACTGATAGGATCTATAGATTTCTGATGCTAGAGGAACTCTTTTGTATCCTGCCGTTTCTTGTTCAAATATCCCCCTGGTTGTAAAAAATAAATATTCATCGCCTCCCAGGTGCGTAAGATGACCTCGTAAAGAATCCACATAATCCAGCAAAATTCGGTGAATATTGAGCTTTAGCTTTTGAATTTCATGCTCCGAGTTATGGCGATCGACGATTTTGCCAAAGCCATCCACATTGATCAGACCCACAACGATCTGGGATTCCTTACTTTTCCTCGCATCTGTCGATAGAAGCGCTCTCTCCAGAGCTACAACGATGTCCTGTGTGGTTGGGACCATCCATTCATTCGGGATACCTAAATCATTTAATTCAGCTGATATTGAATTGATTCCAGTGAGTGCTCCAGACACCAAACCCTTGTTAAAACAATCTTTATGGAACTCCAAAAGTTGTTCTCTTGTAAGATTGCTTGCCCCATCATAGCAAATGATTTTCAAATCTTGTTCATCGATTTCTTCCAAAAATCGTTTTACCATGACTGGAGTTACCGTATCTACACTTATTGCATTACCAACCATATTCGAATTAACATTAACGTTTGCAAGTTTTTTTTGGATATTATAAAAAGCCTTATATAATCCAGTTTCGTTATATCGGACGTAATGAACTGGTACGACTGATTTCACTTTCTCCAGAACTTTTCGGTATGGGACAGGACCGCATAATAACAAGACTTCCACTTCATTCTTTATTTCATCTGATAAATTTGGAGTTTCCAATTCATTCTTTGAATACCTGACAACGGGTTCAAAGGTGGGGAAGTTTTTGATGACTTTGACGATCCTTAACACCATATCCTGGGGACCGACAATGCCAATCTTAACCCCAGCACTCGCACTGCTGTGACCTATTATTTTTCCAAAAGTATCAATGGGAGATCCCTCGCTTTATTTTCATTTGTTTCAACATATTTTAAAATCCAACACTAGATTTAACCCAAAACAACCTTGCGCGAAAGCTCTGTGCGCAAGGCCGAAGGATGATCTGAATCGGATTGCCAAGGCAAAAGCGGATCCACATCATAGTAATTTTCCGAATACTGCGCAAACTCAACTTAAATATAACGCAGATAAGCCTCTGCCTTCAAGCAAGGTAACGTTGCCGTATGAGTTAGGCAGAGTTACATCTCTTTCCCGAATACTTTCACTACATAAAAGCTGGGTAGCCCTTTGGATACATCGCTCACAACAATGCGTACGTACCTAATCCCTGTTTCATGAAATTCATCCATGCCCATCTCTTGTCCCGTTTGTCTTTGAGAAGCCACTGCTTTCCAATGGATATCATCAGATGAAACTTCAACTTGATATTCATACTCCGTATTATCACTTTCCCAGTAGATCTTACAGCCATCCAACTCGTAGAAACCTTCAAGATCTACCTTCCACCACTGCGGCAGTTCATTATTTCCAGCACTCCACCTCTCGCTCCACCGATCAGCAATGATATTGCTTGTTGCTTGACTAGCACTGCATCCAGGAAGCTCTGAGCTGGCTTTCGCCGGTTTATTGATCGCAACATCCGTCCAGTGTTCCCAATATCTAGATGATGGAGGCGAAAAGAAAGCAATCTGATCCACCTCATATTCCGGTTTTCGATCGGGTGGTACTTGTGATTTCCCTGGTACAAATGGCTTAGAAATAGGCTGCGATATGATTTCTACAGTCGCCGATTTCATCCATCTGACTCCGCAAGCAGTGTGATTAGGCCTGGTTCCTTCGTCGCACGAATGAGAACCCCGATGGCTCCCGCTTCCGCTTCTACGGGGTTTGCCCCCACTCTACTGTCTCCATCACCGACAATTTCTGCCGGTCCAGTCAATTGGAATTCTATCTTATTGTAGGCATCCGGAACTACGGTTCCATTGGCGTCTCTCACATAAACATGAACCATGATTAAATCAGAACCATC
This sequence comes from Paenibacillus sp. JT22N1, assembly GCF_059692155.1. NCBI lineage: Bacteria > Bacillati > Bacillota > Bacilli > Caryophanales > Paenibacillaceae > Paenibacillus > Paenibacillus sp. JT22N1. The sequence goes on along the minus strand of NZ_JCAUAW010000021.1, from coordinate 42,051 downwards.
CGCTTTCAGATCAACACCGCAATCATCTACAGATAATGTTAAATAATCCGGTGTCCCTGGCGTCATGACGGAATGCGTTGCTACGATAACATCATCAACAATAGCTTCAGCCATTAATGTTCCCGGCTCCCATTCTACCCCTTCGAAAATGAAAGGTGCATGCGGCATACTTCCATAGCTTGCATCTGGTTTCTTAACACCGAGAAGCCTTCCATTCAGATAAAGTCTGATTCGTTCACAGTTGCAATAAATTGTAATATCTGTTGTTGAAGCTGCTGTCCAATCATTAGCAATGAATACCATCGGCGTTGTACGAATACCCGATATTGGTAAATTAGGTTCGCTTTGGCTTTGAAATAAATAATAGCTATATTTGGGTAAACGATATAAATCCAGTGCTCCACAGGCGGCTATATTATCATAATATCCCCTGTTCGTATCAATTCCGGTCCACAGCGCTCCGCCGCTAAGTCCTTTCGTAGCTAGAATATTATTTAAAATATCGGTGCGCTCTTTCGAAGACTGCAGCATGCCAGACTCGCCGCCTGGGTAGAAATCTCTTGTCCCTCTTGAACATCTGAGATGCGTATGCCTTGGACCCGCCTGCTCCAGATAATGGTCTCCCCACTCCCTGATGAAAGATCCCTGATGATCACGAAGTGCTGCTCCGTAAACGACATCATAGTGGGTCGCAGCAATTCTATAATTGTCACAAGCCGCATAGCATTGATCACCTGGATATTCGGCATGTGTGACCTCTAGGGCTGTTCGTGTATATTGTTCACTATAATCGGTTTCGTTCAAGATAGGCTCCCACAGTACAACACTAGGGCGATTCCTATGATAACGAATCATCTCTCGAATATCTTGATAGGATCTTTCTTTAAACGTATCGTTATCCCTGAACCACTGCCATCCAGGTGTCGGCACAATACACATCAGGCCTAATTCGTCACAAGCGTCCATGAAAGCCGGAGATTGCGGATAATGTCCAGTACGAATGATCGTAAATCCGCCTTCTCTAAGCTTGATTGCATCCCTTCTATGCAGGGAATCAGATAGGGCATCTCCCACATATACATATTCCTGATGTCGGTTGGCACCAATTAATTTCATTAATGTCCCGTTTATACGAAAGCCTTCACCATCAAATCGGATGTGCCGAATACCTATTTTGGTTTCATAGGCATCTACAACTACATCGCTATCATAAACAACCGTGTATACAGTATATAGGTAGGGATGATCTGGGTGCCAAAGCTTGGGTTCTGATACCGTAACACTTTGAGTAAAAGTATGATCCTTCTGTTGATCTATGTTGTGTAAACTGGATGATACCTTATTAACAACTTCATTATTGTCATTTACAATATAATGGGTCACTGAGCAAGCCTTAGGGATATCATATTCATTACTAATGTGCGTTTGAATATTTACTTGAGCTTTAAGTGAACTTACATCCGAGTAAGTGATGAAAAGGCCGCCGCCAGCTTGTTGATTCGCATAAACGGCATCTGTGATATGCAATTTATCCGTCGTATGCAGCCATACATTCCGATAAAGTCCACCATAATAGCAAAAATCCAATTCACCTTGAGGTTACCTGGTGGAACATCCGGCATATCGGAGTTGTCTAGCTTCACCACAATAACATGATCCGTTTCTCCATCCGCCGTAACGTGATCCGTAATATCTAAAGTAAAGGGCAGGTAACCGCCGTAATGTGTCGAGAGATGTTTCCCGTTAATCCATACATCAGCTGTATGCTTCGCACCTTCAAATTCTACAAATATTTTTTGACCGTTGTAAGCCTTATCCACATAAAAATGTCTCCGATACCAAGAGATGCCCAGATAGTTCAGGCCTCCACTGCAGTGAGCTGGTTCTACCCTCACTGTGTGAGGAAGGTGCACAATCTCCCAAGCTGAGTCATCAAAATTAGTCGCTTCTGAACCTTGTATATCCCCCCGAAAAAAACGCCATTCCTGATTAAAACTTAATTTATTGCGATGAACCTTTGTTTCAAGTTCCTGGAAGATCCCCAATTCATCTATTGTATTCATGCCATGCCATACTCCTCTCAACTTACATCTCTATAAGTTATTCTAATTTAGCAATCACATTAAAGACAAGTCCTTAAAAAGACCTTATATGTGGTGAGGATACATACGAATCCATGACAATTAAGCGCGAAAACCGCGCTTTCAGTGAAAGCTCCGCGAGTCGAAGCTCGCCGACAGAGTCTGAGAAGGCGGAAATCGACTTCTCAATAAATGGTTTTGCGCATCTATGCGGAATAAGCGCGGAAAACGCGCTTTCAGCGAGAGCTCCGCGAGCAGAAGCTCGTTAGTAGAGCCGGAGAAGGCGGAATTCGACTTCTCAGTAGATGGTCTTGCGCATCTATGCGGAATAAGCGCCGAAACCGCGCTTATTCCGACGCCACCGAGTAAATAGGCGCGAAAATCGCGCTTACAGCGAGAGTTCCGCGAGTCGAAGCTCGCCGACAGAGCCTGAGAAGGCGGAAATCAACTTCTCAGTAGATGGTTTTGCGCGTCTATGCGGAATAAGCGCGGAAAACGCGCTTATTCCGACACCACCGAGTAAATAGGCGCGAAAACGCGCTTACAGCGAGAGTTCCGCGATCAGAAGCGCGTTGGTAGAGCCGGAGAAGGCGGAAATCGACTTCTCAATAAATGGTTTTGCGCATCTATGCGGAATAAGCGCGGAAAACGCGCTTACAGCGAGAGTTCCGCGAGTCGAAGCTCGCCGACAGAGTCTGAGAAGCCGGAAATCGACTTCTCGGTAGATTGTCCCGCTCGTCCATGAAGATTAAGCTCGGAAAACGAGCTTAATCTGGAGCTCACAAATAAAAAAGGGGTAAGCTTTGCTTACCCCAAACCCAAAACATATAAATTTTTATGAAGAAAAATTCCTGCTCCAAAGGAAATTGGAAGCAGGAATTTCATCATTGATTGCCGTAAACCGCCATGTAAAACATGACGGCTCGTAACATTTAAACTTATTTATTTTTATATTGCGTAGGCGTAAATCCAGTGTAACTCTTGAATAATTTGCAGAAATAACGGTAGTCGGAGATGCCTACAGCCCCGGATACCTCATAAATTTTCATCGTTGTCCGTTCCAACAATTCGCTCGCCTTTTCCATACGTACTCGGTTCAAATAATCCGAGAAGTTCTCGCCGACCTCCTGCTTGAACATCTGACCTGCGTAAGATGGGTGCATTTGAACTAGCTTAGCAAGCTCAGCCACCTGCACATCCTCCTTGTAATGCTCTCGGATATAGCGAATCATCAGTTGAACTTCCTTGCGCATCGACGCTGACGGATGAATGCGATTGTTCATCCATTCGTTTACGGCTTGAATCATTTTCTCCCACCATCCGCAGTAATCCGTCCACGTCTCTAATCGATCGATCCCACTTAATCGCTCGATAACCGAGGCTGGAAGCTTCACGAACCCGGGTTGAAACATTTGTCGCGTCATGCGCAGAAGATCCGCTGGATGAATCGGCGGGTTATAAAGCTTGGTGATGACTGACACGCTTTCCTGGAACGCTGCGGCATCCTCCCGCAGCATCGCTTTCACTACAGCAGCAATCCACTCACGGATCTGCTCCTCATCGAATCGCCGGAATGTCGACGCATGTTTGCCTACAACAGCCGAATCCGACTTATAGAAGTAAGCAGCTAGCCCATCAAGTCCTTCGCGTAACCCGTCGGCAATCTGCTTTATCGTCAAAGGTTGCTTGCCTAATTCCCGTACCGGACCGACATGAATAAAGCTCTTAACCGGGGCGAAATCTCTTAAAGCCTCCAGTGCTGTCAACGCTAGCTGGTTCATCTTGAAGCTTTCCAGAAGCTGTTTGGATCCAATCAGCAGGCACAACCGACTTTGCCGTATCGGCAGCATGACCATTCGGTTGCCTTCACCGAGCATGCGCGGGTCCAGTCTCTCCTCCAATACTTCGCCTACTTGTTTCTGGAGCTGAACAAGCTCCTCCTCCGTTAGCTCAGCTTGCTCGGATCCCGCAGGGACGCTCCAGCCTATGGTCAATCCCGCCAAATAACTGGCTTGAGCCACTCCTTCGAACCACTCTTCAGGAATCGTCCGGGCTTGGATACTTCCATCATCGTCCACCAATCGCTCCATCCACTGGCGCTTCCTAGTCCATTCCTTTTCCCATTCCAATTTACGGCGCATCTCCAGCTTCTGATCCACATCCATCTCCTGCTCAATCGCTTCAGCCACCTTGCGGCAAGCGTCGAGAATTTGCTCCGGAGTCTGCGCCAGCTTGATCAAATAGTTATCCACACCCAACTCGATTGCTTGGCGCGCGTATTCGAACTCACCATAAGCCGTCAGGATCACAATACGGATTCGCGGCCACCTCTTGCGCACATAGGCAGCTAGTTCTAATCCGCTCATATTCGGCATCGTAATATCCGTCAGCAGCAAATGCGGCATATCCCGTTCTATCATTCGGATCGCTTCTTCGGCTCCCGACGCGGCTCCCATAAACGTAAACCCCGCATCCGACCAAGGAATCCGTTCGGAAAAGCGTTCACGTACCCATTGTTCGTCATCCACCATCAGCAGCTTCAGCATGGCACTTTCCCCTTCCGCTACATTTATTTCTCTCGAAGTTCCCCTATCGGGAGACGAATCGTCACTGTTAGCCCCTCGTCCGGCTCATTATGAAAATGCAGACCATACGGATAACCGAATGTCATGCTAAGCCGTTCTTGGACATTGCGCAGCCCCAGATTGTTCAAACCTTTATAAGGATTAGGCGTCCCGGTCTCTTCCGTCAGCAAGGCAAGCTTCTCCGGAGTAATCCCTGGTCCTGTATCCGAAACCTCAAGCAGTACACTACCCGCCTCCGTATTTTTCCCGGAGACAATGATATGATTAACCTCTTTTTTAGTGAGCCCATAGAAAATACTGTTCTCCACCAATGTAATCAACGTTAGCTTCGGGATTGCCGTGTTAAAGTAGATCTCCGGGACGGCAATGTCCATCTCGAATACATCCCCGTACCTGAGGTTCATAATCTGAACATAGTTTTCCAATTGCCGAAGTTCATCCTCAACCGTCACAATATCTCCGACCTTGTCCGTTGAATATTGCAGCAGCCCCATCAGCGACCGAATCATCTCACACATTTCATCTGTTTGTCCGGTTTCCCCCAAGCAGTATATAGCATTAAGTGTATTATTAAGAAAATGGGGGTGAATCTGCGATTGCAGCACCTTCAGCTCATGATGCCGCTTCTTCTCCTCCGCTACCCGCAAGTCATCAAACAAGGACTTGATATTGCCCATCATGCTGTTGAAGCCGTCGGCAATATGCGTGAACTCATCGTTGCGCTTCAGTTTGATCCGAGCTTCCAATTCGCCGCGTGCAGCTGCCTTGAATTGTCGAGTTATGGCTGTCACGGGCTTGCGGATGTAGTTCGTAATCCACACGGAAACGATCACTGCCAGAATAATGGCGATTAGAAGCACCAGCACCAGCTGTTTCTTGAGCGAGTCCAGTAAAGGAAACGCCTGCGATTCCTCGATGACGGAGAAAACAAACCAATCCCAGCGATTTTGATTACTGCTAAGCACCGTATAGTTTCCAAAGGAGGTGTGAACGGTGTTGTAAGCCGTCCCGCTTTTCAGGGTTAAGGCTTGCAAAGCATCCTTCATTTGCAAATGATCCTGAAACGTCTTCGGATATGCGAGATACGTGTTCGTTGACAAATAATCGCCTTGGCCCGTAAATAGATAGATTCGTCGCTGCTCACCTTGAATGATCTGAGGACCGGTTAGCGCATTCAAATTCAAATCCAGCGCAACGACGCGGTTTCCATCGATTTGTTTAGAAACCGTTATAACGGAACGCTCGTTGATTGAATGTGGGGGACTCCACCAGAAGCCCGTTTTGCTTGTCTGAGTTTTGATTTCCTCGATTCGCTCGGGAGTGATATAAAATCGATATCCGTAGGGAGAGCTAATCTTCACTTTGTCATATTCGATCAGATAAATACTATGAATCTGTTCTTGATGGTACGTCATGATATTATCGATCAGTTCCATATAGTCGGCTTCTTCCATTTTATTGTATAGAACCGGATTGGAGAGAAAGATCAGTTGACTTTGTATGGAATTCATTAATGTTTTAATATAATTTTCAACCTGCACGACGGAGCCCTGCAGCACTTCTTCGTTGTTTTGCCTGATCGGCTCAAAAAGCCGCTGGTATCCGAAAATGCCGATCACCAGAAAAAGTACGATTACTGACAAAAAAGTAAGGATAAACAGCTTGGTGCTGACGCTGGAAGTGAAGCTTTTCCCTCTTATTCGACGAATCATGCAAGATCACTCCCCTATCCTATGAGGATACAGCAAAGCCCCCGATGATCGAGGGCTTGTGACTTTCAAGTATTATAGCATGGTCAATACTTCTTTGTACCATAATTTTCATATTCAATCATTTGCGCTCACTATTACCCCTTGACGGAACCTAGCAATGCACCTTTGACAAAATATTTTTGCAGGAACGGATAGATGATCAGGAGCGGTAATGTCGCTACAACAACTACGGCCATCTTGATCGTTTCCGGAGGCAGCGCGTCAAGAGCCAATGAATTAATCGACAGCTCAGAGCTGACATTCGGCGCTTGAATCATGCTTCTTAGCACGACCTGCATGGGCATAAGTGTTTTGTCGGAAATATAAAAAATACCTTTGAAATATTCGTTCCAATGCGTAACTCCGTAAAACAAACCAATCGTAGCCATAATGGGCGCCGACAATGGAAGGACAATGCGAAATAGTGTCTGTATATCTCCGCAACCGTCCACCTTAGCTGCCTCCTCTACTTCTGCCGGGAGGTTTTCAAAGTACGTTTTGACAATCAATAAGTTAAAGGTGGATACCATTCCGGGAATAACGAGCGCCCAAACCGAATCGTACAATCCGAGACTGCGAACCATAATGTAAAGTGGAATAATACCACCGCTAAAAATCATCGTGAATACGAGCGCCATCAGAATAAAATTACGGCCTGGAACAGACCTCTTGGATAGCGGATACGCCAGAAGCGTGGTGACCACCAGATTCAAAGTCGTGCCTACTACCGTGATGAATACGGTAATTTTCAACGCCTGAGGAATACGGGCGCTCCCGAATATTTCTTTGTAAGCTTGAAAGGTAAAATGCTCGGGCCAAATAACGAATCCACCATTCTTCATGACTTCTATATAAGGAGTCAGCGAAACGATAGCGACATAGTAAAGCGGAAACAAAGTGATGAGGGCAAACAGGGTTAGAACGGTATTTATCGCCACATCAGCTATCTTATCCCCTTTTGACTTTTGGAGTACGAATGACATCGTAATACCCCTCCTTTTCCAAAATGCAATCTACCATATGCCGGAACCCCCGACTTTCTTGGCCAGTTTGTTTGCCCCTATAACTAAAACGAGCCCTACCAAGGATTTGAAAACACCCATAGCTGCTGCAACGCCAAACTCCAGACGCTCGAAGCCATATCGATAAACCCATGTATCCACAATATCCCCGACATCATACACCCGGGCATTCAAGAAGATGAAAACCTGATCGAAGCCTGCATCCAGTATGCCGCCGATTCTAATAATCAGCAGAAGCACGAATACATCACGGATACCAGGCAACGAAATATGCCAGAGCTGACGCCAACGTCCTGCACCATCCACGACGGCAGCTTCATAAAGTTCCTGGTTGATGGATGCCAAAGCCGCCAAATAAATGATGGCTCCGAATCCGGTATTTTTCCAAATTTCTGTAAGTACCAGCATCGGTCTAAAGAAATCATTGTTCGTCAATAAATCAATTTGTCCCCATCCCATATCGCGTACATAAGTACTGATCAATCCGGAGCCCGGAGCAAGAAAAGAAAATGCTAATCCATATACGATGACCCAGGATAGAAAATAAGGTCCATAAGTTATGGTTTGTACCGCTCGTTTGAACCAAAGTACCCTTACTTCATTCAACATGAGTGCAAGGATAACATCAGGCACCATGTTACCTACAATTTTGTAAATACTGATTAACAGCGTGTTTCTCATGATTTGCAAAAATTCAGGATTATCGAAAATAACTCGAAAATTATCAAAGCCGACCCAAGGACTTCCCCAGATGCCCTTCATCAAGTTGTAGTTCTGAAAAGCTATCAAGGTTCCCGCCATTGGAGCAAAATGAAACAGAATATAATAGACCAGTCCAGGTATCATCATGAGGTAGAACCATCTGCTGTAGTAAATGCTTCGTAGCTTACCTTGGCTCACCGGGCGTGTTGCTGTAGGTTTCTCTTTCATTGCAGTTGTGGTTTCCGCCATCGCCATATCCTCCTAGCCGTATCTCTGTTGGAAGGCAGAAGGAACCCATGAACAACCCAGGGTTCCCCTCGATGCCTTGACACGTTTATTTAAATTCGTTAAGTTTCTTATCTTTCAGAACGGAGTTCAATTGTTTGGTATACTCTGTGAAGATTTCTCTTCCTTTGAACTTTGTCATCAGTTCTTCACGGTATTGCGGCCAATTTTTACCGCTCTTGTCTTCAAGAACTGCTTTGGCATGGAATTTGCTCATTTCTTTACGGAAATCCCCGATGTTGATGCCTGCAGGCGGAACTAAGCTTACAGGAGGCAATGCGTTATGTTTCGGGAAGCCTTCGACCGTTTTCAGAATCGCACGGTCATGCTCGGAAACACGGGAATCAATCAGTTCCAATCCAAGTACATTAGGTTCTTCCGGTGTAAATGCAGCATATACATTCAGCCAGTTGCCTGCTTTGGCGATATCAGCTTCGAAAGCTGCAACATTTAAGGTTATCTTGTTGCCAGATTTCGTGTAGTGCTTACCTTCTTGACCAAAGTGAGTCAGTAAGAAACCTTCTTCACTTTCAAGCCAGTTGACGATTTCCAAGGAACGCTTCACTTTGTCCGGACTCTTATCGGCTGTAGCTTTGCTTATCAAGAACGTATCTGTAGGAACGTTATATTTCCACATGATCGGCTTGTCGAGCGGATAGATTGGCTGCCAATTGGCTTTTGGATCAAGAGCTTTCGTACGGTTTTGTACACTTGTAGCAACACTGTCCAGAGCTACTGTTTTGTCGCCTGCCGTGAAGAACATCCCGACTCTGCCTTGAGAAGCTTTATCAAAATGAGCTGGCGGTTTGTTCAGGAACCAGTCGGGATCTACGATTCCAGCTTTGTTCCATTCCACCACTTGATCGATAACACCTTGAACTTTAAGATCCGTACGATTGTCTACATAGCTATTGTCTACGATCATGAAATCAGCTACAAAACCGTTGTTCAACCATTGCGGGAAGTCAAATGGAAGATTTTGCCCGCTGCCTGCTGCAGTAAAGCCATAAGTATCCTGCTTGCCATTGCCATCCGGATCTGCTTTCGTGAACTGGGTTAATACGTTGGTCAGATCCGCGTAAGTTTCGGGAGACTTCAACCCCAGCTTATCGAGCCAATCTTGGCGAATATACCAGGAAGCATAGGTGTTACGTGAGAAAGGCACCATACCGCGAGTGAACTCACCCTGTTTGAGTTGGTAAGCATCTACTTCTTCTTTCGTTACCCACTTGAAATAATTAGGCATCGTTTCTTTCGTAATGAATGTGCTCAGGTTCGCGGTTATACCGTCGTTAATATACTTCTGGGACTCGGCACCACCGGCGATGAACAGATCAGGAGCACTTCCGCCCGCCAAGGTAGCATTCAACTTGTCATGATATTCTTTGCCTGTCACCATATAATCGATTTTCAAATCAACGTTAAATTTCTGTTCAATCGCTTTTTTAACGAAATCTTTGTCTGCGGAAGGCAGTGTCACATTCCCCATAAGTCCACTCATAACGGACCAGTTAAGCGATAGCTTGGCCGGTTTAGCGTTTCCTGTTGACTTTGTAGTTTCTGTTGTTGTTGCTTTGTTGTCCGAGCATGCTGTAAGCGCAAACATTGTAGCAAGTCCTAGCACTACCAGTTTTTTCATTTGATTAACACCCTCCTGTTTATATACGGTCCGTAAACATTTACCCCCTGTAAAAGCTAAATGAAGACGTTTACTTGACTTCATTATAGGTCCGCCCAACTAACGAAACTAGCAGACTATTTCAAGAAATAGTGGTCATAATACAGAAATGACTCATTAATTTACACAAAAAAAATGCAGCCCTATGGACCGCATTCTGATAAACGTTCCTGATAAAATTGTAATACGCTTTGTCATTTATTGCCATCATTCAATTTTTTTCGACATAAATTTACTCCTTAAAAGAACAATAATAAATAAAATGGGAATGTACGCATAAATAAAATAAAAGCCTATTTTGGAGCTAACTGTTGACAACTGACTAATGCTAGATCGATCTTTAAAGAACAGCAAGAGCATTACCATAAATCCAGCTAGAAAAATAAGTAAGCTTGTTCGGTGTTTCATTTGGACCGCGGTTTTCAACCCTCTGCAGGCGACCCAAAGAAAAATGGAGACAGTCGCTAGTATTTTAAGAAACCAGATTGAAATCACGATGTACTCTAATCGTTGTATGAGTGGTATTTCGATAATCTTGAGCATCGTTAACGTTGGCCAAATGATATGTTTCATCTGCCCTTGACTGAAATACATAAAAGCAATGAGAGTGATTACTAAGTAAATGAAAGTGCTACAGAAAACAGCTAGCTGCGCCCATTTGTAAGACTGTTTTGGTGTTTGAACCAACGGATAAATAATTAATATGGCTTCAAAACCAGTAAATTGAAACATCATGGTTTTGATGGAAAGTAACATGTCTTCGACTGAACTTACATGGAGGGGGAGCAAGTTTCGAGGATGTATGTACCTTAATACGAAAAATAAAAGGGGAACAACTACGAGGTATGGAAGTACGATACCCCAAAAACTCATCCCGGTAACCGTACGAAATCCACCAGAGATCGTATAGTAAATGACGACAATGAAAACGAAGCTAACCGGATACATGCTCATTGAGGGAAAAAGCCACACTTGGATAATTTCAATAAAAACTCTAAAAACACTAAATGCTACCAAGAAAAAATAAAACACCACACAACCATTGATTAGCTGTCCAACAATTCTACCAAAACAGGCTCTATTCAGTGATATTAGATCTGAATTTAGCGGATCTGTGGACAGCAAACGATAAAAGATCCATACAAGGATATGAATGGAGATCCCGGCCAAAAGAACAGAAATCCACGAACTATAGCCCCCGTGATTAATAAGCTCTCTTTGGAAATTCATGATGCCGACCCCAATCATACTGCTATGAATAAGGAAAAAAACGAGATAGGGGGATATGGTATGGGATTCCTTTTCCAATCTACTCGCCAACTCCCGTCTGAATAATATGAACGTGCACTTTTACATTCGTCTTTATTTGATCATACGTAGCTGCATAAAAGTCCTTTTCTTCCCATCGTAATGATTTACTTCTTACCAAATCACCGAATCCTAAAGGATCTACCTTATTTTTTTGACAAAAAGAAATAAAGCTTTGAATTTCTTTTTCAAAATAACTAGCGATAGTTTGTTCAAGCCCTCTTAGTTGCTTCTCTTGTAACAAATCAATTTTATTAGGTACATCTTTGACTTGCAGCTTTAAATTCACTTTGATTGAAATCATAGGGTTTGGCGAAATTTGATCAACGGAAAACTTAATTTTAGAGCCGATACTGTGTATTAAAATAAATTCATCCCTACCGGATTTGGAGCCATTCAACGGATACATATAGCTGCCATTTTTCGAATTATCCATTAACATTTTCAAAATAAATGCTTGTTTCATACTAACCGTGGCTACTAATCTGTCGAATGAGAACAAAGCTATACCATCTATTTTTATATTTCCATGTTCGAGAATGAGATAAGGTAAAAAGGGATCCCGACCTTCACCATAATGTGCAAACAAAAAACCATGTAGATTCATCATGGGTAAATTTCCGTGGGTTATATTCTGTCTAATCATCCCTGATATATAGAAAGGATCCTTGTATTTTTTCGAGGCAGTTAGTAATTCGGAAGCATCCTTTTCTGCAACCCCAAGATGTACGCGAGTTCCAATTTTGGCATCTCGACATAAACTATGTATGACAGAATCAATTCCTTCTTGTGAGTAGGTTTTCCCAAATAAGACCATCCTCAATTGACCATATTCAATAGGATCATTTGTTTTCGTATTTAGCCTAGGGATGATATCGTAATAGGAATTCGATCTCGTCTCCAAAATCTCCAATTGAGCTTCATTTTTCTTTTCAAAAATAGGATATAGAACAACGCTCTTAACGCCACCATCCGATAAATCATAACCGATCGATTGGACAATTTTTATTTCATCTACTAGCTTCTGATTCGCACAAGCGGATATCAAGGTCATACATATAAGGCTTAGACAGACTTTTAGGAGATGCATCTTTTACCCCACACATTGTCAACTCATTCTTCATCAAAATCTTTTTTCTTATTCGATTTAGGTTTATAGCGTAAAGATGATTTTGGTTTCAGATAACCTGGTCTTGACTTCGTTATCTCATAGGAGGGTCGAATAAAGCTGTCTTTGAGATCTTTCATTCTTAGTGGATAGACAGGCACAGTGTAAGGGATACCTAGCGACTTTAGCCGTGTAACATGGATTAGTAATAGGCAAATCCCGATGACAATCCCCAAATTGCCCCAACAGGCAGCTGATAAAATAATAGGGAAACGTAAAAAACGTATCGTATTTGACATCTTATAGATGGGGGTCGTGAACGAGGCTAATGCGGATAAAGCCACAATAATAAGCAAAATATTACTTGTTAATGCCGCTTCAACTGCCGCTTGTCCGATAACGATCCCTCCGACTATACCTAACGTTTGACCAATCTTTGTTGGCAACCTTGCTCCTGCTTCTCGAAGAAATTCAATCGTAGCCTCCAGAAAGAGCACTTCAAGTACCGGAGGAAAGGGAACATTTTGCCTAGAAAAAATCAGTGGACCTAATAAACCAATTGGAATCATTTCATAATGGTACGTCGTTAGAGCGACATAAATCGATGAAGCAAATACGGAGAAAATGACGCCCGAAATGCGGAAGAGCCGAAAAAATGATCCCAACACCCATGGCAGATAGTAATCTTCCGGAGATACAAAGAAATCAAAAAGCGTCGAGGGTCCCGTAATAAAATAAGGCGAGCCATCACTAACGATGGCAACTTGGCCGTAAATGAGACCATACACGACACGATCCAACCGTTCCGTTGATACAAAAAGTGGAAATGGTGTCCACGAATTATCCGAGATGATTTGTTCCAATTGCGAAGAATCAAAAATAACATCGAAATCAAAATCTTGTAAACGCTGTTCGACCATCCTCAGATTCTCTTCATTCGTTACGCCATCCATATAAACAATCGCAACTTTGGTATTTGAAACAGTACCTAAGGTTAATTCCTTAACAATTAAATTGGGAATATTGATTTGTGTTCGTAATAGATGAATATTAATATCCATCTTTTCTACAAATCCTACTTTAGGACCTACAACACTAAATTCATTTTCGGTTGTGTTATGATCTCTTGAACCTTCACTGGATGAGAACCTGATTAAAGCACACTTGAGATCATTCTCGTGTATTTGAACAATCGCATACCCTTTTAACAGGCTGCTTTGAATGACTTTGATATCCTCAGTGATAATAATTTGGTCGATTGGAATCCAAGCCGAAATCTCTTCAATGGCAGTGATTTCAACCTCACAAGCACGAAGCTGCAAGGTATGAATCAAATTATGCTGCAGTAAATGATCATCGATCAACGTCTTGTAATAGGAAATACTTAACTTTTGAAGAGGGAGCTCGATAAAACTCTTTATAAAATCACTGGATAGAGCTGCTACTTTCATTAATTGTTCAAAACTGTTAAATTCCGTTCTTACTTTATTCTCTTGTGCAGGTTTCTCTTTCCTCATCTTTTTGAGATCTTTCCACAATAACTTCAGTGTTCTGTTCATGAATTAGAATCACCTCAATAAGAAACAACTAACATAATTTACCTTCATTCACTTTATGTTTTGCAAGGAAGTTGATTTTTATGCTTTTCTTGTCCTTTTTAAAAAAATAAACCCCATGCCCGCTGGGTGCGCGAGAATCAGGATTTTTAGCTTACGCTTATGGACAGGTGGAGTCGTTCTTGTGAAGGAAGCTGGGCTTAGGTAGCTATTGATGTTGCACTTTTTACCAACAATTCACACACCAAAAGGCTCTATTGCAGGTTGGAGTTGTATTTCGTACAACATTTCGACCCCTATTTGATGCTAATTGACCTATTGGGGTCCCAATTGTTGTACTTTTTACATCATCACAGGGGGAGCGACCTCATGGTTGTCAGTTGGAAGTAAACATGCCAGGGAATTGGCTTGCAATATTGCTTAAAAATGAAGCCATTAGCACAAAAAAACCTCCTATCCGGTCACCGGAAAGGAGGTTTTGGGGATTATTGTTCACGCTTAGGAGCTAATTCAATCGCTTGCTTCAAAGCTTCCTTCAGGCTTTGCTCATCGGCAATGCCTTTGCCGGCGATGTCAAAAGCCGTACCGTGGTCTACACTGGTTCTAATGATCGGAAGTCCGACGGTAATATTAACACCGGCTTCCAGCCCCAATACTTTGATCGGGCCGTGCCCTTGATCATGATACATGGCAACTACGATGTCAAAGTCTCCGCGCGTAGCTCGGAAGAATAGCGTATCCGCTGGTAGAGGTCCGACGACTTGAATGCCTTCATCCTGTGCTTTCTTGACACCAGGGACGACTTTTTCATCTTCTTCCCCATAGCCGAAGAGACCGTTCTCTCCCGCATGTGGATTAATACCGCAAACCGCAATTTTAGGTGCTGTGTATCCGGCTTTTTGCAGCGTTTCGTGTGCCATACGGATTACTTTATAAACGCGATCCGGGTTAATCATACGGACTGCATCCAGAATTCCGACATGTGTCGTGACATGAATGACTTTCAGCTTCGGAGCGGAAAGCATCATAGAGAAATCCTGTGTGCCTGTCAAATCTGCCAAAATTTCAGTGTGCCCTGGATAAATGTGTCCGCCTTTATGCAAAGCTTCTTTATTTAACGGTGCAGTGCAAATCGCATCAATCGCTCCCGCGTTAGCAAGCTCAATCGCTTGTTTCAAATACATGAAGGCTGCATGACCGGCTTCTTTGGACACTTGACCGATGGGAAGATCGGCCGACAATAGGTTCAAATCAAAGCAGTCAACAATGCCGTGCTCGAATTGGGCTTCCGTAACGGAGGCAATCTGACGAACGCGCAAACCCGTTTGAACGAATTGATCGGCTCTCTCCAGAATTTTGGCGTCTCCAATAACGAATGGTCGACATGTCTCGTAGATCTGTGCATCTTTCAACGATTTCATGATGATTTCCGGACCTACACCCGCGCCATCACCCATTGTTATGCCTATGATTGGTCTATTCATTAGCGTATTCTCCCTTTAACACTTTTTTAGCGTTCGATAAGCTATTTTCATTCCCGAAAGCTCCGGCTTTCGTTACAACCCAAACGGACGTTTCGTTTGTAAGGAGGCCAAGCGGGATCCCGGGTTCAATTTCTTTGATCAGTTGGATACTAGAGACGCCTAAATGCCTGCAAACGGCCTTAGCTGTATCTCCGCCTGTCAAAATAACCCCTTGCAATTGTGCGCTTCGAATCACTCCAGAAGAGATCTCCCCTAGAATATCCGCAATTTGATTGGACACGGCGGTAGCGTCAAAGCCTCTTCGAGAGCCGGTCTCTTTCGTCAGCATCACTTGTTCCGGCGAAGAGCTTGCATACAGAGAAGCATCGAAACCACTGGCCAATGCATCCTGAAGTTCTGCCCTGCAGCGCAAGATTTCTTGCCTTAACCCCTCTTCAGAAGATATGGCTTCAACCGTATTTAATTCAATCGCTATGACCTGCGATTCTAAGTTGTACGCAGCCACTTGTTGACGAGTTACCTTTGAAATACTCCCTGCGACTAAAAGCACAGGACTCTTGGAAGAAGGCAGCTGCCCAGGATCGTTTGACTGAACTGGAAGCGACAGTGCCTTCGGAAGGTAATCTGCCAGTCCAGCGGAACCTGCCCAAAGCATGTTATAGTTGCTCTCGGCCAACCACTCAGCAATATGCTGCATATCCTCTTCAGTTACAGCATCGAATAGGATAAGTTCAGTCTTCGCTTCCAGCATTGATTGTATGTTTTCGTATAATTGATCTTTGCCTGCATGTAAAATATCTAAAGAAATAAGTCCGACCTTACGCTTTGATTGTGCAGAAAACAGTTTAACTAAATCTGACTCTTTCACAGGGCATTTCGGGTCATTTGCGATTTCAGTTTGACTGACCGGTACCCCATTCAAGTAATGAATCCCTTGTGAGGTCGTACGTCCGATCCTCGGAAATGCTGGAGCTACAACCGCGAAATCAAAAGGGATGGTGTCCATGACAGCGTCAATTTCAATCCCTAAATTTCCGCGAAGTGTCGAATCCATCTTCTTGTAAACCTGCTTGAAGCCTGCCTGTTGGACTTGAAGCGCAGCTTCTTTTACGTTTGAGTAGGCAACTTCTCGAAGGGCGGAACGGCTGTCGGTATCTACCACGACAGCCTCCATTGCCTGTTTTTGTTTGGATACTTGTTGGATATCGAAGATGACTTGCGTTTGCAGACCTTTTCTTGCAAATTGAACACCTGAATCAGAAGCTCCAGTCAAATCATCTGCAATGATGGCAATATGTTTCATAGTGTTATTCCTCCAATGCAAATCTCTCTCTAGTTGATTTGACTCTTAACTCCAATTCTTTTGGCATACCAAGCTGTTACAATTGGTACAAGGATTGCTGTTACAATAACGCAAGATGCAACCAGTGCTGTCGCTGAAGGAACAAGCGGAGCATACACGGCATTCGCTGCAGCAACCGCGGCAGGTACACCTGCAGCATTACCGGCTGTAGAGGCTGCCGATAAACCGGCAATTCCGTTTCCGCCGATTAAGCGGTCCGTCAGCGCCAGAGTGATTCCCGTGATGGTAACAACGGCTACACCAAGCAATACGCCAAGGAAACCAGCTTTCCATACCGTCTGAAGATTAAGCCCTGCACCTAAAGCGAAAGCGAAGAATGGAACCAGGACAGGAACGGCCTTGGAAAGGAACTCACGCATGTCCTTATCTAAATTTCCAAGGATCATACCAACGATCAGCGGCAAAATCGCTCCGACAAATGTCTGCCAAGGGAAAGCGGCCAAGCCTGCAACACCTAGTGAAATCATTGTAAAGAAAGGGCCGGATTCTAAACTCATAACGGAGTAAGCGCCAACATCTTCCTTCTTGCCGAATTGGCCCATCAAGGCCATGTACAATCCGCCGTTCGTGTCATTCATCGCAGCTACGATGGCCAATACGGAGATACCTGCGAAAAAGCCTTCGGTAATCATGCCATTGCCCAAGAACTTGGCAGCTATGAATCCAACGATTATCGCTGTCAAAATCTTAGTGCCTAGCAGGGTTCCACCCTTTTTCAAAATGTATGGGGTTGCTTTAAAATTGATGGTCGATCCCATACAAACATAAAACACAGCTAGGATAGGCAGTGAACCTGTCATAAGCGCCCCAGTGAATGAGCCAAATGTTTTCCCCATCGTTGGGAATAATGTAGTTAAGATAGCCCCTAAAATTAATGGAACAATCATCATGCCCCCAGGAATCCTATCGATTGTTGCTTTTATTCTCATGATGCTTCCTCCTAAGAAGTATAATTGAGCTTCTGCTTAGTTGCAATTTGCAACATAATTATATCGAATTGCTCATGAGATGATTATAAGACAGGTTAACACCTATAACAACGGGGTAGATCGTTTAATATTGCAACACATCTTTCAGCTTTCGCCATAATGTAGATCGATTAATCCCTAATCGTTTCGCTGCTTTTGATTGATTCATTCCTTCTTTTTGCAATATTTCCAGTAAAATGCGCTGCTCGATTTCATCCCAGGTCCCGGACAAATTTAGGGAAGCTGTATGACCAGATATCTCCGATTGCAGAGATTCCTTTACTTTAAGCCATCCGTCCTTCGCTTCCTTTAGTCCAATATAATGCCCGTTGGTACAAGCAAGCATGCTTTCGATGACTAATCTCAGCTGCTGGATATTGCCTGGCCACAATTTGTTCATCAGATCGTCTTCCAATACCTCCTGCCGAATGCCTACAATTTGCTTGCCATGCCGAGAATTGTAGTTGGCAATTAAGACACGGGCGATCTCGCCAATATCCTCCAAACGTTCGCGAAGCGGGGGCAACTGCAAATACATGTCCATGAAGGAACGGACAAACGGTTGATCCATCTCATCTTTCTTGAGCATAAGTTTGATCGGATGCGGACATGCCACGATGAGACGGGCGTGTATCCCCGTCGTAAGTGTCGATAGGAGCTTCTGCTGCAGCGTAGAGCTCACATGTTGAATTTGGTCCAGACATATCGTTCCAACCGATTCCTTAAACAGCAAGCCCGGGTAAATATTCGTGCCGAATAGTACAGCATCGAGTTCAGCTTCGGAGAGTTGTTCGCAAGGAATGATATATAGTTCATCGGTGGAATTCGGGCTGGCCGTATGGATGGCTTGGCAAAAAAGCTGCTTACCGCTCCCCTCTTCGCCGGTTATCCAGATTGGATGATGTGTAAGTGACATCGTTTTGGCACGTTTGATGGCTTGATGAATGACACTGCTTGAGCCCATAATCTGGGCAAAGCTGGCCATGCGTTCGGTTATTTGAAAATTAAAGGTGACAGGGCTGTTCATTTTACCCTCCGCAGAATACAAATAAACAAGATATTTGTAGCCTGCATGGCTTTGCATAGAGGGTACAATGATCTCAATGCTGACCTGCCGCTTCTGGAACCATTTCGTTTGTTTATTGGCGCCGTCCGCAGGACTTTTGGAAGCCTCCTCCAAATAACGAGCCCATACCGGATCAATCCCTGACAGATTCATGCCTCTTATGACCGAGGTGTTGTACCCCAATAGGGATGCTGCCGCTTCATTTGCATAAATAATGCTGCCGCCTTTATCGATCGCCATGACGCCGCTGCGGTGGTGTTCCAATATATGTTCGAATAAATTCTCTCTTTCTTGAGCTTTCAGGACCACATCATAAATCCGTTTGAGCTCGCTGAGCGCTTCGAGTACAGACTCGCGGCCGCTTGTAATTAGAATGCCGTTATAGCCCATTTCTTCTGCTGTTTTGACCGTGACTACGTCGCCCAGAACAATTTGGACCCCTTGCTCAAAAGCCGTTTGAAGTGCTTGAGGAACATCAGCCGCCTGCTCGATCGAATAAATCGGTATATCAAAGTCGAGAAGGCTGGATACTTCCGCCACGCCGCGGCAAATATTCGGAAAACCGATGATCGCAACCTTACTGTTCGCATTTTTAACCAATGTAAGCACTCGCAAAATATCGTAACCAGACACTGGAATATCGACTACAGGTGTCGTTACATGACTTCGAATTAGCGTCGAGGTTCCGCCGCGGCTTAAAATCACGTCGTAACGATCTTTGGCCGATTGAACGATCGGAATCGCGTTGTGCAGATCGGCTACCTCGACATCTATGTGAATACGCGTATCTTCGTTAGCCATACTCTCAAGTAAACCCTTTAAACCCTGATATGGGGCTATTGCCAGTACTCTAATTTGCATAAAGTGTTTCCTTTCCAAGAAAATAGTGAATAGTCATGTTGCATATTACAACATCACGTAGATAGTATACAATCCCCCCACGTATTATGGCCAATTTCTAGGTGGATATCTATTTTTTGCATCAATTCCGGTAAAAAAAAAAAAAAAAAGGGAAAGCCCGCTGCTCATGTATGCAGTCGGGCCTTCCCTTTTTTTGTTTTAAGTTTTGTATACGGTTATTATATTTACCGCTAATTAGTCCCGAACGAAACGAAAATGTATCTATGGTATCCGCAAACGCAAGAATCACCCGGATTGCTGGGATAACATGCGTGCTTTTATAGCTATCACTAAGCTATGTTTTACGTTTCTTCCCCTTTCAAACTTTCATCCATAAATGAGAGAAATGATATGAAGATAGTTTCTCAGATTTAGGAGGAAAGTCTAGCAAATATTCCCGCGGAAAATCAATAAAATAGTCGAAATAGGAAATATATGGGTCCAAATACGCAGGACTAAAAGCACTTACTAGAATAGTCAAACTATTATAAATTTTAATATACCAATGGTTAAATTAATAGGTTGGTTTCATACTCTATTATGGGAGGTTTCATTTTGAAAAAAAGCACCTTGAAAATCACTAGACTATTACTAGCAACGAGTTTAACAGCAGGGCTTTTCACAACATCATCTGCATTCGCAGCAGGATCCGACTATCAAGAGGCAATTGAAGCACCGCCGGTAGATTTTAATATTTTAGACGATGAGCGTTTGGCAAAAGGGTTAATGGACAGAGGGCTGTTAAGCAAAAGTGCTACGCCTGAACAGATTGCCAAAGCCGTCAAATCATACGTATCAGCTAAAAACAATAAAATTGTTAAATCAAAAGAAGACACAAATCAGGATGAAATAGATAAAAAGTCAAAGGATTTTATAGCTAAGCAGAAAACCAAGCTGTTTTCCCAACTGAACAAAGGCCAAGAGAACTTTAAAAAAGGAAATCCAAATGGCATACCCGTACCCTCGGCAATACAAGATTCATACAACGGTCCTGTTCGTGAAGATAAAGTACTCGTTCTTTTGACTGAATTCTCTGACTTTAAACATAACAATGTAACACAAGAGCCTGGGTACATGTATGCAAACGATTTCAATCGTGATCATTATCAGAAGCTCATGTTTGGGAATACTGATTTCACCTTATTTGATGGTTCTAAGATCCAAACCTTTAAACAGTACTATGAAGAACAGTCCGGTGGCAGTTATACCGTAAATGGTTACGTATCCGATTGGTTAACCGTTCCTGGTCAAGCTGCCCAATACGGAGATGATAACCCTGCTGGCGGTCACGATAACTTAAACCCTAAGGGGCCTCGTGATCTAGTGAAAGATGCTCTAAATGCTGCAGTAGCAACCGGCCTTAATCTAGCTGATTATGACAAGTTTGACTTATACGATTTGGATGGGGATGGCAACCAAAACGAACCCGATGGTTTAGTTGACCACTTGATGATTATTCATGCAGGAACGGGCCAAGAAGCTGGCGGCGGACAATTAGGCGATAATGCCATTTGGTCTCACCGTTGGACATTAAATGGTGTTTATCCTATTGCTGGCACAACAGCACCAGCGGGGGTCGACTATTGGGGCGGCCGTATGGCTGCATATGACTATACCATTCAACCTGAAGATGGTGCAGTAGGTGTTTTTGCTCATGAATTCGGTCATGACTTAGGACTGCCAGATGAGTATGATACCCAGTATACCGGACAAGGTGAGCCTGTTGCTTCTTGGTCCATCATGAGCGGCGGTAGTTGGAATGGTAAAATTGCCGGCACAACACCTAGCTCTTTTTCACCACAAAATAAAGACTTTTTCCAAAAAACAATGGGCGGAAACTGGGCAAATGTGAGTGAGATTGATGCCGCAGACATTACGAATTTGGGTACAGCTGCCATCATTGATCAAAGTGTAACGAAGTCGAAAAACCCTGGTATTGTTAAAGTCAATTTGCCGGATAAAGCCGTTCCAGGTATTCAACCTGCATTCGGTGCACGCTATTATTACAGTACAAAAGGCGATAACCTTCATACCACACTTTCGACTCCTGAGTTTGATTTAACCCAAGCACAAACCGCTACTTTTGATTTTAAAACCTTATATGATGTCGAGTTTGAGTATGACTACTTAACGGTTACAGCATCAACTTATAATGAACAAGTTACCCTTGATGTCATTGGTGACAATGATACGAACGGCGACGCACGTGCGGAAACTACAAACGGAGCTTGGGTAGATAAGTCCTACGATTTAAGCCAATTCGTCGGCAAAAAAGTTACCCTTCACTTTGACTACGTCACGGATGGTGGACTCGCATTGAATGGTTTTGCAATGGATAATGCGAAATTAACCGTAAATGGTCAAGTCGTATTCTCAGACGATGCCGAAAGCGCTGCTAAATTTAACTTAGACGGCTTTGTTGTATCGAATGGTATGGAACTTAAGAAGCACTATTACTATCTGGAATGGAGAAACTACGCTGGAGCCGATAAAGCTCTTGCTTACAGCCGTGGTGTCAAATATAATACCGGACTTGTCGTTTGGTATGCAGATGACAGTTATCTAGACAACTGGGTGGGTATCCATCCAGGTCAAGGATTCCTTGGCGTTGTCGATTCTCATTCTGACGCTTTAATATTCAAAAAAGATGGACAGGATTCCGTCGCGCAAACGACACGTTATCAAGTTGCGGATGCGGCCTTTTCCTTGGACAAGACGCCTTCATGGTACATCAACAACCCAACTAGAGGCGAATACAATTATAAATCCTTGCAAGGTGTAGAGGAATTCTCAGATTCCAAAAGCTATATGAACTCATTAATTCCAGACGCCGGACGCCTTGTTCCAAGTTATGGATTGAAATTCCGAGTTGTCGGTGAAGCTAAAGATAATTCTGCTGGATTAGTTTGGATTCATAAGTAATCTTACTAATGTTACGGTAACCAGAATTTGCTGAGGGGAGCGTCGATCTGCTATTTCGTCGAGCCCCTTCAAAATCATGAGGATGCGGAACGTAGAGGCGTTATTCGGGCGAAAAACACCGAAATTAGGAGGATGCGGAACGTAGAGGCGTTATTTCGCGGTATTTGCCTTTGGATCATGCTTTTTTGATCAAATAGCGTCCCCTCGTTCCTCTCATTCGTTTTCAAGCGCAGATTTCCCAAAATAGCGAATCGACGTTCCGCCAAATAGAGATCGGGTTACTTACCCTTGCAATGGACAGAAAAACAAAAAAAATGAGGCGGTAAGATTGACCTTGCCGCCTCATTTTTTTTGTTTTTCTGTGCCCCTTAACTTTCGGGAGAGCCCGCTTTATTTCGTATCCCCTTAACTTTCCATCGACAATATAGACATGGCCTGTTGGATCGTTTCAGCCACAATATGCCCCGCATTTTGTCCAGACGTAAGCATTCTTGTACCTTGTCCTGCCCATAAGGACATGTAGTCAGCATTGCTTTGACTAGCGGCAGCATTCCTAATATCCCGTGTAGCGGTATTTTGCGTAGGAAAAGGAAGTGGCTCTACACCGCTCGCATCCCATTGTCTCATGAATTGGTTTAGAACCCCTCTTGCTGGTCGACCAGAGAACACCTTGGTAATGACTGTACTCTCTTCGGTACTTTTTAATAGTGCCTCCTGGTAGGAGACATGAGCACCTGATTCAATCGCAGTCAAAAAACGTGTTCCCATCTGTACACCTTGCGCTCCGAGTACGAGGGCGGCGACAAGCCCACGACCATCCATTATGCCTCCAGCGGCAACGACAGGAATCTGAACACAATCAACTATTTGCGGTACCAACGCAAACGTTCCGATGTTTGCACCCATAGGATGATTCGAAATGTCGAATGTTCCCCGGTGTCCCCCCGCTTCGCTTCCTTGTGCAACTATGGCATCACAACCGGACTGCTCAGCCAAGATAGCTTCATTAACCGTTGTCACCATGGTGACAATTCGCATGCCAGCCGATTTAGCTTGTCGCACTAGGGGTTCCGGAAGAACACCAAATGCCGTACTAATGACAGGCACTTTTTCTTCCAACACGACCGCAAACTGTTCTTCAAAATGATCCGGAGTTACCACGAGCTCCTCTGTTGCTTGCGTTATTCCAAGTTGGTCTCTTACCTGATTAAGCTGTCGCTGAACTTCCTTCGTTCTTTCATTCTTGTCAGTCATTTGAATTGAAAATAAATTTACCCCAAATGGTGCATCCGTTAGCTGACGAATCTCCTGAATTGCTTTGCGGATTGCACTAGGCGTCATATAGGCAGCCCCTAGCGTCCCAAGTCCGCCTGCGTTAGAGACAGCTGCCACCAACTCAACAGTTCCAGGGCCTCCCGCCATTCCCGCGAGGAAGATCGGATAACGAATATTAAAAATTTTACAAAGGTCTGTTTCAAGTTGAATTCTCATCGTATCCCCCAGAGAGATCTGATTTAAATGCGCTGAAAGCGTTGCGGCCATTCCATCTTCGGATGGAAATTGTACAGCAGCCCCTCTGTATATATAATAGCATTTACCCATAGTGATTTGAAAATCAGAGGCTTTTGATCGAGAAATTGCAGCGGATCGACCGGAACCGAAAGTTAGTAAAGGCTTCAAAGTCACCTTCGAACCCTTTCGGCCAATGCCGCTTCAAGGGATGATCGGGAACACGCCCGCCAGCCTTTACCTGCGCAAAAGTCTCCTGCAGCCACTCCATGGCAGTGACTTCCTTAATCGGGATCACTAAGTTCTCCCAACCTTTGAGAAGGGAACCGTGCTTCCCCCACTCAATGCGCACGATTGGGCGCCCGTCATTTTCATGCGCCTCCTGTACGGCGGCCTGTGATTCGATGACACTACTATGAAAAAAGGTCAGCACATTCGTAACGACTTCCGTGTGTGGATCGTACGCAACCCAAATCTCTTCATGGTCACATGGCTCATAATCGTCAGGGAAATCGTAATCGTCTTCCCAAAACAAATGGTAGCCAATAAGTGGAAGTGTTGGATGATGAACAGCCACCACATCCTTTAGAGGAAAACACTCGAGCGGCGTTGTAAGTAACATCGGGCAAAATTTGCGAATAAAACGAATATCGCGCTCTTCCAGCGGCTGCGGCGGAGCCAACTCCAGCGTACGCTTATACTGCTCGCCCGCGCGTCGTAAATTTCCATCGAGATGGAAATATTCCGCCCGCCAGGCGGAGTATTCGGATTGCTCTGGGCAAACTTGCTGGAGCAGCTCCAATAAAGGAAGGACAGCTTGATAATAGGCGCTTCCCGCTTTAACTTCACCACTCAGCATTTTGGCCGCAAGTGTCTCACTAGCAAGCTTGAATTCATGGGCGTAGATTTCAATCATGAACGCTCACCACGCATCTTTTGCTTCAATTGCACCAAAGCTGTAACATTTCGAGTGGTTATGGAGGCTACGCCAAGATCGGCAACCTGCATCATTAAATCTTCTTCATTCACAGTCCATACATAAACCGGCAGCCCTAGGGATGCGGTATAGTCCATTAGCTCTTGGCTCACGACACTGTAATGGATGTTGATGCCGAAACAGGAGGCTGCAAGTGCATCCTCGCAGGTTTTTACCATAGCATCTCGATATGGAAGTGTTTTAAAAAGGTCGTGGTCGGTATTCAGCAGTTTGCGCATTTCTGCGGCCAATCTCTCTGCTAGCATCGCACGATCCAACTCACAGCCAGATAGAAAAGCTTGCTCCAACATATCATATTGCTTCACCAAAGCAGAGACAGGTTCGATACTCTCGTCCACTTTCAAATCCAAATTCACAACTTTACCCGAAGCTTGGATAAGCGGCAGCATGTCTTCCAGTCTGCAAATTTGAATCGTTTCACGTTGTTCCCCATGAGTGACCTCGAACTGAAGCTCTCTTAAATCTTCAAAGGTCATTTGCGAAATGGACAATTTCAAGCCATCAACGGTAACCCATTCATCATCATGAGCCAAAACTGGGATGCCGTCCTTCGTAACTCTAACGTCTTCCTCGACCACGTCAGCTCCGAGCCTAAGCCCCGTTTGCACGGAATCGAGCGTATGATCAATCGTGTTCATGCTGCCGCAGTGAGCAGTTATGAGCGGAAATCGATAACCCATGCTACAAAACACTCCCTTTCATCGATCCACATATATAGCATTCGTAAAGGCGATTAATGTGCGAACTCCACGAACGATACCTTTTAGCTCAGCCCGAATCCATAGAAGTTCATCGCCAGGAATTTCGATCTCATAATTCGGCTGATCCATAGTAACGAATTGCTCGCTTAGAACACCGGAATTCCCTATCAAGTTTAGCGTATAATGGGGTTCCTGAAAATCCCAAATCTCTTCCCGCACATGAAAATCAATGTTTACATGGACCTTATAACTGTGGGAGTGATCCTGCCGAGAAACGACGGCGCCGACACCGTAGCACGCAGTATCTGTCCGAATTTCTAGCGTTACCAAAGGTCCCATGGTTACCGATACTTTACCAGCCGCGAGTGCACGCACCGCTCGGTTCGTCACCGTCCCTTCTCCGTCATCGATGTCGAGATACGTCACCGATACCGGTTCATCCGTTTGCTCTTGGGCGTGCCAATCTCGCCCTGACGTAGCCGCAATCCGTAAGCCTTCATTAAGCTTATCGGTCCACAAACGGTAGGCGCGGTCATTGTCCGTTTTAATCGAAGGAAACGTGCCTGACCAAACCTCGATATAATCAATATCGTTCCAATCCTCGATGTTGAATTCCCAGAAACAACCTGTACAAATTGGACTTCCAATGCGATAAGGATGTGCCATTCCGACAATCCCTCCGCTCCTATGAACATCGGCAATTCCTTTATGGATATCGTCTGGGCCCGCCGGACGCCAATCAACAAAATTGGTCAATCCTATCGTCACCATATGCCCATAAAAGGTCGTCCATTCCATCCCGGAAATGATCGAAATTCCGGTTTCTTGCTCCACGGCTGCTTTATCATGCAAACCCGTCATGGTATTGTGGTCGGTCAACGCAATGCACTCGAAACCAAGCGCCTTTGCGCCATTAGCCAGCTCCATGAGCGTTTGTCTTCCGTCGCTGTGGAACGTATGACTGTGTAATTCGCAAGCAATCCAGGGCATGCCGCTATTCCTCCTCTTGATGAATTTGCAATGTGTAACGGCAGCTTTCTGTAACAATCGCATGCAAACTTAACGTAACGTGCCACATGCCTGCTAGCATTTTACCACTGACAAAGCCTGGGGAGGCTTCCAGCTCACTTATAACTAACTGCTGCTCAGGATCATGCCGATGCCCTGCACCGCGGTGCCTTTCAGGGTCGTCGACCGATACGGTTATTAAGTTTTTCAGCGGTAGGAAGGTTTCCCATTTCGCCTGAATCCGTTCACGCTGATCAGGTTCCGTATACTTGTTTATACTCTCGAAAATCATTGTTTTCGATTGTTCCCGATCTTCTAGATTTTTGGGTTCATAAGCAAAATGAATCCTTAGCTTTCCAGCCTGCGTTCCTAAGTGAAACCGATACGAAATATGTGTTTTGGAGGAATTGGGATGTACAATTCCTTGTACATCCAGAATAAGTTGACTCATCGTGACCTCGCACTCTCCTCCGTGATCATACTGCGGATATAAAAGTATCCCATTACTGAACATAGCAGGAACGTAAAGAATGCGATAGCCGCAGCTAGTTGTTTTTCTTGGAAAACGCCGAAAACTTGTTCCATGGATACCCCTAACATTTGTGGAGCATTGGGTCCAATCAGAAATGGTGCCGTAAACGAACCGATCACGCCCATGAATACAAAAGTAACAGCAACGAGCAAAGTCTTATACGTAAGCGGCAAAATGAAACGGACGAAGATTTGTAATCTACGTGCCCCAACATCCTTCGCGCTTTCAATGACTGAATTGGGGACAGCAGATAAGGCTGATCCAAGAAGCATCGTTGTAAACGGAATGTTAAACCACAAATTAGCGATAATAATCCCCTTCATGTCGAAAATAATACGCGGCATTTCTCCTCCATTGACCAGAAGTAACATTCGGGATACCCAACCGTGATTGCCAAGCAATTGAATTAAACCGTAGGTAGCGATGACGGATGGGATAAAGATTGGAATCATGTACATGTTGCGAATCCATTTCACCATCGTACCGTTATTGAACCTCATATAAGCTGCCAGGGCGTAGCTAATAATTAGTACGAGAATGACCGAAATAATCGTCACTTCCAGCGTAAATATGATGTTGGAGCGCATCAGCTTATCCGTAAATAAATACGTATAATTGGATAAATCGTAACCACCCGCCTTGTTGGTCAGGCTTTCTTTGAACGAAATGATGATCGGAATGACGACAGTGACAAAGAGCAATAAAAAAGAGGGGATGACCAGAAGCAATCCCAGTATCCCCATTTTCATTTGTTTACTCATTGGGCAGCAACATCACTTTGCCAGCGTTTGGTCATATCTTTGTCCAGTTCGCCGATATTGAAGGAGCGGAATCCTTCGGATGCACCCTTGAATGAGTCTTGAATTTCTTTAGACATATTTGAAAGCTTGATCCCTGGGAAACCATGCATTTTGTCTACAACCACAGCTTGTGCCTCAGAAGAAAGAACGAAGTTCAGGAATTTGTAGACCGCATCCTTCTTTTCCGAAAGCTTAGGTACCATTAAGTAGGTTGGTCCACCGTTAAATCCTGGCTTGATTTGCGCCATTTTTGTTGTTTTTGGAAGCTGACCTTTTGCCAATTGCTCAAGAACCATATCCGACCATGCCGGTATCATATCCACTTCACCGCTCGTCAGTAAATCTAAAGTCCCTTGATTTTTCTTTGGATAAATACCTTTGCCGTATACGGATTTCCCCAGTTCCTTGAGCAGCGCAAAGCCTGGATCCCAACCTTTTTCAACACTTGGATCGGAATTATGGATAGCTTCTTCTGGCAGGAATTTATATAGAGTTGTCGCTACAAAAGAATTACCGGAACCCCCTGTGGATGGATCATTGTAGGCGAATTTCGCCGGATTTTTCTTGATCCAATCATACAGCTCATCCAAATTAGTTGGAGGCGTCTTTACTTTATCACTGTTATAAGCCAATACGACCGCAGATGAACGATAAGGAATAGCGAGATTAGAGATATCTTTTAACGTTTTCTCATCTACATTTGCCAAGTTTTTAATTTTGTCGCCTGGTAAAGTGTCCCAGAGGCCATCTTTTTGGCCGCGAGTTACATAAGACAAGCCATCTTCATATAAATCGATATCGCCTGAGCCTTTGTTAGCTTGCTTTGCAGCTGTAATACGGTCATAGGTTGGTTGTGCGCCTGTTCCTGAAGGAATGTAGACTGGTTTCACTTTAACATCCGCATTTTGTTTCTCGAACATAGGAATCAGCGTATCCCACAGATCTTTTACATTTTGTGAGCCGGTAAAATAGAAGTTAAACTCGACAGGCTGTTTAGTGCCAGCTGTTTCTTTGGCCGGACTGGTGCTTTGAGTTGCAGAGCTGCCGCACCCGGATACAAAAACAGCGGTAGCGGTCATTAACGTCACTAACATAACAGCGGATTTCTTGCGAAACATAGATAATTCCTCCTTGGGATATGGGTCTAATTTTCCGGATAGGCTAAAACTTTTGCAAAGCTTGCTTTTACTCGTTGCCCTGTATGAAGATCCTTGACGAAATCCCGTGGTTGAAACGCCCGAATTGTGCCGTACGCTGGCAAATCGATAGACACTTCGGCATAATGCCCAAGTACCATAACCTGTTTGATCACACCGGAAAGACCTTGTCCCTCTTCACCCTCTATAATCACGTCTTCAGGTCGAACTGCCACATTTACTTGCCCGGACAGATTTTTTGTATTTGGAAAACTTAGATGCCCTACGGTCAACCCGCCGGCCGTGATCACCCCTTTCAAAAAGTTCATTTTTCCAATAAATTGGGAAACAAACAACGTACTCGGTTCATCGTAAATTTCTTGTGGAGTAGCAATTTGCTCAATATTGCCTTGGTTCATAACGACAATGCGATCAGAAATCGATAGCGCTTCTTCTTGATCATGAGTGACAAATACCATCGTAAGGCCTGTCTTGGATTGAATTTCTCGCAGCTCTTCTCTCATCTCGTGACGAAGCTTCGCATCAAGTGCGGAAAAAGGTTCATCCAGCAAAAGAACGGCTGGGTTAAGGAGCAAGGATCTCCCAACCGCTATGCGCTGTTGCTGACCCCCGGAAAGTTCACCCGGATATTTGAGCTCAGCTCCAGGTAAGCGAACCAGCTGAAGCACTTCGTTAACAGCTTTTTCGATGTCAGCCTTTTTCATCTTGCGTATTTTGAGACCGAATGCCAGGTTGTCAAACACCGTCATATGCGGCCATAGATTGTAACCTTGAAACACCATGGAAGTCGGACGTTTTTCCGGAGGTGATTTCAGAACGCTTTTACCTTCAATGAGTATGTCGCCTGAATCTGGGTCGAGAAACCCGCCGATGCTGCGAAGCACCGTTGTTTTACCGCAGCCTGAAGGGCCCAACAGTGTGATTAACTCGCCTTTGCGAACATCGAGGGAGATGCCTGTTACGCCTTCTCCTGTTTTATAACGTTTCGTCAAATGCTGAACAGAAAGCTGAATATTCATATATACCCCCTATATTGGCGAATTGGTCTATCGTCATTTGAGTTGGAAGCCGCTGGACATAATATCTGCACTCACGAAGCGCTGCGCTGCCAGCAGTAGGATGATCGTAGGCGCCGTCAGAATAATAGAAAATACAGCGCCTGCGTAGGCTGGATAATCACTGATGATAGAGTACATGACGATCGGCATCGTTTTATAATTGGGGATGCCCACCAGAAAGGTGCCCTGGGCCTCATCAAGCGAGTTAAGGAATGTAAAGATCGAAGCCACGATAATACCTGGCATCGCCATCGGTAGTGTAATACTGCGGAATACGCGGAATGGGCTCGCCCCCACATCCCTGGCTGACTCCTCCTGAGCTGTATGCACATTGCGGAAAGCAGCCGTTGGAATCCAGGTCATGAACATGAGTACATTAATCATATGGATCAAAACAACGCCTATCAAAGTGTTCATCAGTCCAAGTTTATAAAAGAGCACAGCGATCGAAACATAAAGTCCCATTTTCGGAAAAGCATGTGTCAGTAGAAACGAGAACAAGAAAAAACGGCTAAGCGGAAAACGTATGCGAGCAAACGCATAGGCTGCTGGAATACAAAGCACAATGGATAGAGCGGTCACGATGGATGCGATCATAAACGACAAGCCGATCGATTTGGCGATATCCTCCTGCTTTAACACAAATGTCCACCACTTCAATGACCATTCGTGCGGCAAGATATCTGGGTAGGTCCATTTGCCGGTAAAAGCCAGTATAGCTAGGTTGAGCAGCGGGCCCAAGAAAAAGATGACGAACACAACAAGTATGATAAATTCCACGATTTTACGTGGCCCTATCGCTTTTAAATACCAACGCATACGGACTAACCACTCCTCTCCTATGAAAATTATTGGGTTGATTGCCGGACAATCAATTTGGGTACAAGCTGCTTAGGATTCTCAATGTTCTTTTCCTGACGGATAAGCTTGTCTAACAAGCTAAAGGCCTGAGTCCCCATCTCCTCTGTATTGACCCTAATAGTTGTTAATGAGGGTGAGAACATTGCGGCAAAATCGATATCATCAAAGCCTACAACCGCTACCTGTTCTGGAATGCGGATCGATTGCTCCAACATAAACTTCATGGCACCCAGCGCTATCATATCGTTGGTGGCAAATAGCGATGTAAACCCGCCAGCACGAAACTGCTCCCAGTGGTTGCGCATTAACTCATACCCTTCCCCGAAGGTGGAGGTTGATGCCTGTAAGATCGATGATGTTGGGATCGGAGCCCCCATTCCTGCCATGTAATTCTTAAAACCTTTCAGCCTCAAATTGTGGCTGCGATGCGTCTGCGGTCCGGCAATCACGAAAATCTGACGATGCCCTAAATCCGTTAGATACTCAGCGACCATCCGTCCGCCTTCCTCGTCTTGATTAACAATATGCATGACCCCGTCGACATCCGTCGAGCCATTGACCATCACGTAAGGAACTCCGAAATTAGTGATGTAATCAATGACGTTCCGCTGCAAGCGGCTGATCAGGATCAGTCCGTCCACCCTTTTTTCCATCATAAAATCAGCAGAGCGCAGCGACATATCATGATCTGTTGTAACGAAAACGGAATAATTCAAGCTTGCGGCTGTCATCAAAATAGCATCAAGAATTTTGCCGTAAAACGGATGTGACGCAATGGGATGATGCTGGCGATAAATCAGTACGCCAATGTTATGCGTTCTCTGTGAAACCATAGCCCTTGCAACCGCGTTGGGCTTATATTGCAATTCTTCAATCAGCTGGAGCACCCTATCGCGTACCTCCAAGCTGGTATAGCCCTTGCCAGAAATCACCCGCGACACGGTTGATTTGGATACACCGGCACGTAGGGCAATTTCCTTAATCGTAAGCTCCATGCTGCAACCTCATTTCTTCGTGTGAGACCGTTCCCACATATCAAAAATAACGTATTTTTGTTTTTCCTGTGTCAACCACAAGATAATAAATTGTAAATCTTCAAAACAATCAAATACCTTGATTACTTTCTTATGCTTCTTTTCATAAAAAAAGACCGCCTCATTGCGAGCTAAACATGCTCCCTTGGCGGTTTTTTTCAACACATATTATAAGTAACTAATTTATTGTTTGATATTTACTCGAAATAAGTTATAATGAGAACTGTAATTATTTTATGTATAGAAGGGAAGTTATTAATTATGGCAACAGTACTTTATATCACTGCACACCCGCACGATCACCAAACATCTTTCAGCCTTGCGGTAGGTAAAGAATTTGTCGACGCATATCGTGAAGCAAATCCATCAGATGAGGTTATTCATGTTGATCTGTTCAAACAAGATATTCCTCAAATTGATGCTGATGTATTCAGCGGTTGGGGAAAACTTCAATCAGGAACAGCTTTTGACCAGCTGTCTGATGCAGAAAAAGCAAAAGTAGCACGTTTAGGCGCAATCGTTGACCAATTCGTGGCTGCTGATAAATATGTTTTTGTTTCTCCAATGTGGAACTTCTCATTCCCTCCAGTATTGAAAGCTTACATTGATGCAATTTCCGTTGCAGGTAAAACTTTCAAATATACGGAAAGTGGTCCAGTTGGTTTGTTGACCAACAAAAAAGGGCTACATATTCAAGCGAGTGGCGGCATTTATTCCGAAGGCCCTGCTGCAGCATTTGAAAGTGGCTTCAGCTACCTGAAAAAAATCTCGCAATTCTACGGTATCCCTTCCTTCGAAGCCATTTTTGTTGAAGGCATGGCTGTAACGCCGGATAAAGCTCAATCCATTAAAGAAAAAGCAATTGCTCAAGCAAAAGAAGTTGCAGCTAGTTTCTAAGAAAATAGTAAGAACCCGCTAAATCTAGCGGGTTCTTTTTACGTTCAATGATTTTAATTCTTGTAATCAGTCCATATTTATACAGAAACATTTCCTTTACTGCGGCTCATTAACCAGAGGGTTAACCAAATAAATACAAAGCCTACCAGTTGTCCTACGGTCAGCTTTTGACCAAATACAACCCAGTTTATGCACACGCCTACGGCTGGGAAAGCAAGCTCAGCAAGCGTTGCAAAGAATGCCTTTGTCGATGACAGCCCCTTATAATAGAGGAGCATGCTGATCAACCCTGGGAAAAAGGCCTGGAACAGCAGGTTGACTGCGATAAGAGTTAGAACTGTAGTAGAACCGCCAACATGCCAAGCGTCGCCACTTACCAAAAGAACAACCGTTAGCAGCGGGATCGCCATCAGAAATCGCAGCGATGTTACAACAGGGAAATCCAAGTTTTTTTGAAGCAGGAACTTACCCATGACGGTCGATCCGCCCCATAAGACAGCTGCTAGAATTGAAAATAAGCAGCTTAATGTGCCTAAATCCTTCAAGCCCATCTCCGGGGAAGCAAAACCAAACGTCAGCAAGTACGTGCCTAGCAGCGCCATTACGATATAGGCAGAAAATTTGGAAGGCAGTGTCTCTTTGAGTAGTACTCGAGCCAATACGATGGCGAACAAGGGCTGCAATTTCTGCAAAAGCAGAACGGAGTTTGCACTGCCGTGAGCGAAAGCTGAAGTAAAGAGTATGGTGGCTATGGCCGATCCACCCCAAGAAATAAATAGAAGAGCGCCAATAACTGCTAGAGTTAGTTTGCCAGCTAAGGACTTGCGGTACTTCATCAGCACCGGAAGCGCATAGCAGACCAGCAGCAAATGCTCAATGAACACTATTTGTGCAGAGGTAAAACTTTTCAACAATAAGATTCGAAAGAGAGGGTCCAACCCCCAAAGTGTGGCTCCGAGTGCCACATACCAGATCCCATTGATGCCCCTGGTACTTGATGAATACAAACTTGCGCGCTTACTTCCTAGCTTAAATACATTTTCCAATTCAAAAACCTCCCAATAGGAGAAACTTTAAGAGATTAACTCAAAGATCCCTAGATGATGTTTTGAATTGAACCTTCTGAAAGAGACAATGCCCCTGTTTACAATCAACAGGGGCATTGACAAACAGACCTATTAAAAATTGAATTTTTAACAAGTTGTCCTTCACCTTCTCTCATCCGGACTATACCGTCGGCCTTGGAATTTCACCAAGTCAGTCCCAATCTATACAGACTGGGAGTCGCGGGCTTTAGACACTTACGTATCCATCACCGCCGGTAGGGAATTTCACCCTGCCCCGAAGGTTCATATTCTAATAAAGTGTATAATAACATGTTACAGTTTAACTGGCAATCCTTTTTCGCGACGATTTGCCACTGACATAGGTTGATTTTATAAAAAAAAGAATCTCCAACTGTCTTATATATCTGACAGAGAGACCCTTTATAATATCGACTGGCGTCGTTTTAAAAAAAGAAAGATAACAACGCCTATAGCAATACCAACAAATGAAAAGAACATAGGCAGCCAAACTGGACCCAAGAGAATGCCGAAAGGTTGAAACACATCCGAATAGATGATTCCTACCGTCCCCAGAAAAGCGCCTAATACAAAAGGAACATACGCATACTCTGCCGTATCTCCCCCGTCTTTATAAGCATCCCAAATACCAAACATATAGAGACAGGGGTAAAACATTAGCCAATGATAATCGGTTTGCTGGATGGCCTCTTGAATGTTTCCTTTGAAGCTGTCGATTATAATTTGATTGAGATCGGACATGTAATTCACGATAAATTCTAATATGATCAACGTGATTCCTTTGACATATTTCCCGTTTAAAAACTGACCAAACCCAGGGAGTGCGATGGCCCATAATAATTTCTCGATTTTATTGGATTTGTGCATAGTTGTCATTTGGCAGTCGGTAATTTGCCGTACTTGCTATGAATTCAGGTGAAGGCATCTTGCTATGGGATCGTTCCTCTACAAAATTTTCTCCTCTTACTTCAGGCGTAATCCTTTTTAATAAACTCACAAAACCTCTTATTATAAACAAAGTAAAATTAAGTGATGCAAATGTATGAAGAACAGACCAGGATTTCCATCTAAACAAATCGGTTTTCCTCTCTAAAAACCATTGAAGCAAAGTCATTGGTACACTAAAAAATAGACTTCTCGTAATGAGTTCAAGCGGTTTGCTTTGATAAGTCGATCTTACCCAGATAACACTTAAAAGCGGATAGAATAACAAATCGTACAAAATATTCGTGTCAAATACTTTGGCGAAAGGACGAACGGGGTACGATATCTTCCCTTTTTTAATAAAGAAGGAATCTATCGAACTTGATAAAACGCATTTCGAAAAGAATACAGTCAGATACATGAGCAGGTTTTTACGTTTCAAGATGAATGGGGCAGCTGCTAATGATGAGGCAAATAAAATCCGCAATAATATCTTTTCCATATAGATCTTCCCCCTCGCTTTTTTACTTTTGCTTCATACCTTCTAGTGTGGATAAAAGAACATTCTATTATGCATATAAGGAATAGTCAGCTAACCAAAGAAACCAAAAAGCGCTGCCGCGGGCAGCTCTTTTTATGTTTGACTGACATTTGTATAATAAGGGGATAGATAAAACACATCTCTAGTTAGACAGGATGGTATTAGATGAACGATAAAATTGTAATGCCGGTATGGACAATTGGCTTGTTCATTGTGGTCATGAATACGACGATGTTTAATGTTTCTATCCCTAGTATTATTCAAGATCTTGGCATCACCGCAGATCTCGGATCGTGGGTAATTTCAAGCTACTCCATCGGGTATGCCTTATCGACAGTTATTTACAGCAGGCTCTCAGATGTCCTACCGATTCGCAAGCTGCTGACCGTGGGGCTCTTGGTGCTTGGATCTTCATCGGTTTTTGGATTATTTGCCCGGGATTTCAATGCCTTGCTTATGGCTCGAATTCTTCAGT
This sequence comes from Paenibacillus sp. JT22N1, assembly GCF_059692155.1. Lineage (NCBI taxonomy): Bacteria > Bacillati > Bacillota > Bacilli > Caryophanales > Paenibacillaceae > Paenibacillus > Paenibacillus sp. JT22N1. The sequence continues at coordinate 5,693 of NZ_JCAUAW010000021.1, read as the reverse complement.
CCGCAGGTGCAGGGGCGATGGCCGGACTTGGTTTGGTTCTGGCTAGTCGATATATTCCGATCGAAAGACGGGGGTCAGCCATCGCCATGATTTCCGCAGGGAGTGCTATGGCTTTCGGGCTCGGTCCGATCGTTGGCGGCTTGATTAGCGAATACTTTGGTTGGAACGGGTTATTTGCAGTTACATGTCTAGTTCTGGTCATACTTCCGATTCTCGTGCGTTTGCTTCCCAAAGAAAATGCGACAGCCTTTCGGTTCGATATTCTGGGTGCTCTCTTAACGATCGTCAATGCTACTACGCTGCTTTTAGCTGTGACACAACTTTCTGTCTCCTGGCTTGTCGCGAGTTGTCTTTCATTGCTTGTACATACTTGGCACTTGAAACGAGCGAACAATACGTTCATTAACCCTGAACTATTAGGCAATCCAGCTTATCGTAAACTTGTTACGATTGGGTTTTGTATCTTAGTATTGAACCTTGGCAATTTATTTCTAATGCCGTTGGTGTTAGCCAAGGTCTTTGATCAATCGGCTATGATGATTGGCTTAACCATTGCGCCAGGGGCTATTTTATCGGCCTTCTTAACACGTTTCGTCGGACGATGGATTGATCGATACGGTAATCTACGCTTTATGTTTATAGGGCATTGTATTTTATCTTTCGTGATGATCGCTTTTTATTTGACTCTCGGCGCTTCACCACTTGTTATACTTCTTGGATATCTTTGTTTTTCTCCTGCTTTTTCAGCAACGATAGCGTCTTTGAACAACGAGACCTCACGTATTCTTCCAAAATCATTAATAGGATCGGGCATGGGGCTCATGCAGCTTATCCAATTTTTTGGAGGTTCAATTTCTGTTGCGATTTGTGGCATACTACTCGAAATTCAAAAGAATACGTCACTTCCTTATTCATTTAAGCACGTCTATGGCCTTCTATTTTTGATAGGTCTGAGTTCTCTGGGCATGTTGCTTTGGTACAAGCTGACAGCACCTGTGCCAGCTTCCTATGGAGATAAATGATAAATCCTTTTTTAATTGGACAATCTAATTTTTAGAGGTGATATAGATATGAACGAAACTCAATTAAAACTAACTTCGACTGAAATCGGAGCTTTGTGGGGGCAATATGTAAATGAAACTATGGTAAATCAAGTAAATAAATATATGCTTTCCATTATAGAAGATACGTCCATTAGAGAGATTTTTGCCGATGCAATAAAAATATCAGAAAATCAATTGCAGCAGATTTCGACTTTTATTCTTAATGATGGATTTCCATTACCCATTGGGTTTTCAGAAGCAGATTCCAATCCCAATATTGGAAGGTTATTTTCCGATATTTTCTGTTTGGATTATTTGTATCTCATGACCATACATGGTTTAAATGGTCACGTATATTCGCTTACTACATCAGTTAGAAGAGATTTAAGGGATTTTTTTGATTCCTGTTTGACGGATGGAAAAAATATGTACCAACGTACCGTTGATTTATTACTTGAAAAGGGGCACTTTCAAAGAGACCCGTATTTTTTCCCCCGTGCAAACCCAGAGTTTATTGATAGCAAAAAATATCTTGATGGTTTTTGGGGAGATAAACGTCCTCTTTCAGCCATAGAAATAGGTAATATTTCCCTTAACTTAAAGAAAAGTATTATGGCAAAAACACTTGGAATTGCATTTAGTCAAATTGCCGGAACCAAAGAAATAAGAAAATTTCTAACAGATGCCGTTCAAACGTCAAATGACCACATTCAATTGCTAAGTAAAAAACTAAAAGATGATAATTTACCTGTTCCGATGTCATGGGAAACGGAAATAACGGAATCTACAGATTCACCGTTTTCAGACAAACTTATCATGTATCACACTGGTTTTTTGTTTCTAACTTCTCAATCCTATCATGGATTAGGACTAGCGGGTTCCATGAGGTCTGATCTAATTCTTGATTATGAGCGAATCATTCTCAAAGATCTAACTGTGGCAAAAAATTGGTTTGATCTCATGATAAAAAATAAATGGTTGGAGCAACCTCCAATTGCACCAAACAGAAAAGAAATTGCTAAAGACCAATAGTTTTCCACCTATGATTAAAGCCCTCTCTGTAGGTGTTCAAAGAGGGCTTTTCAGTGATTATGAAATTTAGTTTTATATTTTATATATTATTGTTTCATAGCTATCGATCCATAGACTGGATGAATCATTTTCAGAGCGGCGGTCGTCTCTTCCGGTTCGATAGATCATATTTTTACGGTCCTTGATAACATCGCCTGCTAACGCATCACTGTCAAATTGAACAAACAAAACATCTTTTGACAAGTTAACTATGATTAAATACTTACAATCCTCGTACTGCCTCAAGTAAGATAAAACCTGCTCATCAGAGTTGCGAATGAACGTTAATTCTCCCATCCAAAATGCCGGATTGTTGGTCCGAAGATGAATCAGAAATTGATAGTGCTCGAACATATCCATATCGAATTGATCCCAGTTCAGCTTATATTCATCGAATAAGGATGTCCATGTTTCCAACGTACTCTCATTAAATTCCTGCCCCATCATCATGCATGGAACACCTTCAAGCGTCAGCAAGATAGAAGCAGCAGCTTTTGCAAGCTTTTCCCCAAAATAGTTACATGCTCTTGACCGTTCTTTTTCCTCCAGCCAACTCATTCTTAGCGCATTCCTAGGGAAGCTGTACTTATAAGAGTTATAAATCGCTATAAAATCGCTCTGTGTGATTGTACCGTCAACCATATCGCTTATCAGAATGCGGGGACTGCCGTCGTAGGTCAAGTCACAAGATTCAATATGATGATACTCATCGTAGGACTGTGAGATCAGGATGAGATCAGCTTTCACTTCTTGCAGCGCATGCTTAATTTCAGAGAGAAAATCAAAGGGAGTTATGTCCGAATCGTCTAATCGAATACCATCAAAATCAAACTGAACTATCCAATATTTCATAGCCTCAATGACATATTTCCTCATCTCGCGGTTACTAAATTCTAGCCCAGCGAAATACGCCCGATTGGGAACATCATAATAGATCTCATCTTGTTCATTTCGAGTAAAATATTCCGGATGGCTTCTTGTCATAATGTGATCCACACTTGTACGGTTCAACACCCAATCCATAATGACTTTGATCCCGTTGTCATGAGCTTTTCGAATAAATGAGCGTAGATCCTCTTTGGTTCCGAAGCTGGGATCAATGGAATAAAAATCTTTTACCGCATAGGGATCGCCATACTTACCTAACCTTCCCTCATGTCCAACTTCGTTGAAAGGCATCAGCCAAAGTGTATTTATTCCGATTTTTTTAAAATAGTCGATTCTGTCTGTTAGTCCATTAAAACCATTTTCGGTAAACGCCCTGAGATGAAGTTCATAAATCACCGATTTTTTAATCCAGTCGGGACTTTGGATAGCCATAAAGTTTTCATACATATATCCAGGTTGTTCTTTTGAAATATCATGGGTTCGGATCAGTACTTCTCCCTGTTCAGTAACCGTAATAGCGGAGTTATTTTGCCCATCTTCCGACACACTCGGATTCAATGGGTCCAAAATCCATGCCTCTCCATTCACTACAAACTTATAAAGATGTCTACCCTTAGGTATTGCTAACTCAATCTCCCAACCTTTCGCATCTTCCCTTTTGTTCATATAGTTTCTATCGCCATTCCAGTTATTAAAGGTCCCTGCTAAGGCGACACTATCAACTTCAATCTCTGTGTAATAAACAAACCGTACGCCATTTGTTCCTTTTGTTGGAAAGTCAGGTGACATTGTATGAGCTCCTTCATATTAATCTCTTCTCCTATAGTAGCAGTAAAGAAAAAGGCTGCCCATATCCGAATCCACTCCATTATGATGCTATTCTGTTGTGATCATTGAGCCCATGCCAGTAGTTTCATGAGTTCGGGCTATCATAGTCTCTTTAAAGCTTTTAGGGGAACATTGATGGAGTCTTTTAAATAACTTGTAGAAATGGGATATGTTCGGTAAGCCAACCTGTTCAGCAATCTGAGCAATGCTAAGATCTTCGGTCAAAAGGAGACGTTCGGCATATTTGATTCTGCGGTGAATCACATAGTCCGTGAAGGAAATGCCCAAGATTTGTTTGAAATATTTAAGGAAATAGGTATAGCTGAAATTGACGAGATCGCATGCTTGCTGGGCGGTTATTTTATTAGATAAATGGGCTTCCACGTAATCGAACACTGGCTTTAGGTTGGAGTCGTTTATCGATCGGTTTGGTCCTAACAATCCTATGTTGTCATGACGTAATAATAAAAAAATACATTTCTTTACCAAATAGTTCATTGCGAGCTCATAGCCCCTCTGCCTCTGCTGATGTTCTTGCTGCAATTCAATGACCGTGCTGTAGAATTGTTGACGCAGTTCCGAATCTTTAAACAATGTGTTTAGTTCGACTAAAGGTAGCATTGACTCCTGAAACAGATACAAGTATGGAAGCATGTTGGAATCAAAGAAGGCTTCCAGCTCAAATTGAAGTGCTACATAATCAACGACCTCGTTTTGTTTTCTCAGATCGAGATGGGGTTGGCAAGAACCCAATATCAGCACATCTCCCGCTTGCAAGTGGTATACCTCAACAGGTGTGTGAATTTCCATTCTTCCGGACCGAACAGCTATAATCTCTATTTGAGGATGGAAATGCCATCCATCTTGACATATTTTCATGCTGTTAAAGCTAAGCACTTGAATACGAAGAAGAGGATCATCATAATGAATCGGCTCTTTAAATATGTTCATATTGTTCCTCCAAAACGTGCTAACAATTGTTACTATTCAAAAAAAACAGAGCCTTGGATACCAATGCTCCGTCTAGTTCCGTTTATAAATTTTCTAGAGCTTTAGGAATAACTACACTAAACTTAGTGCCAATCCCCTTAGTACTTTTAACATGAATTTCCCCATCTAGGGCCTCAATAATTCGATAGCACACCATCAAGCCCAGCCCAGTCCCTTTATCCTTAGTTGAATAAAAAGGAACACCCAACCGAGATAATTGATCTTCCGTCATGCCGACTCCAGTATCAATAATTTCGATCACAACATCATTACTATTGGCATACACATTTATCGTTAGTTGACCATCTTGTTCCATGGCTTCCACAGCATTTTTCACTAAATTGATCATTACTTGTGTAAATTTCTTTGCATCTGCGTTTATGCATAAAGAATCTTCAATATTATAATTTAGGATGTGACCTTGCGAAGTTATATACGGCTCGATAATTTTCAAGACGGTATTTAGGTGTTCTTTCACATTAACTTTCTCGTATCTGTCGGCCTGCGGCTTCGCATACATAAGGTATTCAGAAATAATGGATTCAGCTCTATCTATTTCTTCTAGAGCTAGTGTTGAATATTTTAGATCAGTGTCATTATTCGAACGCGACTTTATCAATTGAATGAATCCTTTGGAAACTGTCAATGGATTACGTATCTCATGAGCAATTGTAGCAGCCAACTCCCCTAAGACATTTAGCTTCTCAGAGCGATGAATTTCATCTCTCATCTTTACGTTATCTTTCATTGCCTCGATAATGTAAAGCGCACTCCAGGAACAAGTCACAAGTACAAAACAATAAAAAACAAAAAAAGTAAGATTTTGAAGGATGATATCATCGGATTTTATGATACTACCCACTGTTACTAACA